>NZ_JAJHUO010000048.1:0-49632 GCF_020859565.1 Saccharothrix luteola
ACCGCCAACTCGTCGAGCGGGGCGCCGTTGTCCTCGCACGCCTGCCGAAGCCCTTCGGCCACGACCGCCGTGTAGTCGGCCAGGAACAGGCTCGTCTCGGGCAGGCCCGCAGCCAACGTCCAGAGCACGTCGACATCACCGATCTCACCCGCGACCTCGCCCATCACCGCGGTGAAGCGCACCGGGTCCGCCAGCCCCGCGGCCACCCTGGCGCCCAGGGCGAGCAGCGGACCGGGGTCGGTGGCGAGCAGCCGGGCGAGCGGGATAGCGACGTCGGCGTGCCGGGCCACCGCCCGGCCCAGCACGGTCAACGCCCGCTCCCGCTGACGTGCGTCCGCGACGGCCATCGGGCCCGTAAGCACGTCCGGTCGCGTGCGGAGTACGTCCGCCACGTGGTCCTCGCCCAGCCGGTCCGGCCGCAGCGCTCCTAGTGCGGTCTGACCGGGGTAGACATCGCGGAACCAGGCAAGGTAGCGGTCGAGCACGTCTTGGAGTTGGCCGCGCAGGGTGGACGTCGCACCGAGCACCGCCGCCGCCCGGTCCTGGTCGTCGGCACCGAAAGCGGTGGCAGTGGCCACCAGCGCGCCCAGCCGCGCCGCATGCGGATCCGGCAGGTCGAATCCCGGTAGTGTGCGGCGCCAGAACCGCCGCTCGTGGTGCAACACCCGGGCCAGCGGATCACCAAGGGGACCAGCACTGTCGTCACGGTCGAGCAGTGCGGCGAGAGCGGCCGCGTGCAGGTCCAGCGCGCAACCGTAGCGATCGTCGTCGAAGTTGTCGGGAACCACGACGCCAGCCGTCGTCGTGCCCAACTCGCGCGCGAACGCGGCCAGCGCGCGGACGAACTCGGTCGGGCGGTCGACCGGACGCGGCAGGATGGGGGGAAGCGGCACCTCGACGTCTCCGGCCAACAGGTCTGCCACCGCGTCGTCCTCGTGCTCGCGCGCCTCGTCGAGCCAGTCGCCCGCCGATCGGCTCACCAGCAGGACGCGTGCGGGGTGGAGGCGGTCCGGCACCAAGGCGGCCAGCAGCTGCACCACATCGTCGATCCGGCCCTCGGCGTAGTCCACCACCAGCAGCAAAGGAATCGCGGCCTGGCAGGCAACCGCCACCTCGTCCGCCGAGAGTTCCGGTGCCAGCGGTCCCGCTACCCATCCCGCGGTCCGCCGTTGTGCCACGAGCTCCGCGGCGAGCCGGGTCTTGCCCTGACCGCCCGGACCGGTCAACACGCGGACGGACACGGCAGCGGGCCCTTCCAGCCAAGACCGTAGCTCCGCCAGCACCGCGTCGCGGTGCCGGAACTCGACGACGCCGCGCTCGGCACGCAGCAGTCCGCTGGGAGCACGCACCGGCCCCAACGCGGACGAGGGCTCGATCAGGCGGGTTGCCATCGAGGCCGGCACCAGCTCCGCCGGCACGCCGGCCCCAGGCGGTTCTCGCCGCGCACCACCGACACGCGCGTCGACCGACCATCCCGACACCGACGGCTCGGGAGGCACCGGCAGCGACCCTCGGCGACCACGCACTTCGTACGCCTGGACCTCGGCGTGGTAGCGGGTCCACCGATCGAGGTCCTCGCTCGTGCCAGAGCACTTCTCGATGATCTCCAGTGCACGGCGGAGCCGCCCCGGCGTCGCCCTCCAACCCCGGGAATGGTTGAGCGCGTTGGTCACGACGTTCGGCTGAACACCCATCCGCGCCGCCAAGGCGGTCCGGGTGATGGCGGCGACCTCGTCAGGCCACCTGCGCAGGGCCGTCAGGTAGGAGACGGCGGGTTCGTCGCCGAGCACCGGGTTGGGGCGCCTACCGGGTGCGGCGCCAGCCTCAGCCATTCCGACTCCGGCGACTCCACCTGACCGGGAAACTCACCGAACCTCCGAAGTACAGGTCACTTCCAGCTTCTGCCCGGTGGATCAACGGTCCACTGAACCCATCCGGTTCAACGTGAGCCGGTTCAACGTGAGCCGACCATCGGGCAGGAGCGCGGCGGACGATGAAAAGGGCTACTGCGGGCAGCCCAAGAACATCCGTCCCGAGGTGCTTGGATGCCGGTCATCATAGCCGGTTCGAGGCGGACCGGTCGGCGAGACACCGAACAGGAATGCCTTTAGCGCAATCGCGTCGAAGTCGAGGCCCAAATGGGCCATTCGGGTGGTCTTTACAGACCACCTTCGACAGAAGGTAACGACCTGCAGAGGGTTCACGATCATTCGCACACACCCGGTTCCACCGTAGGTGTACCCCAGTTCTACTGGGTAACGGCGCTTTGAGAAGGCAGGCGGCTATGAGTTGCGCGGTCGCGATCCATGCGTTCTATCGCGGCCGCCCCGTTCGTTGAGTCACCTACCAGTTACCCGCTGTAAATGTGAACGAAGGGCTGGCTGAACCCACTTGGCGACGCGCTTGACGGGACTGCTCCGCAAGGCGGGACTCGTGCGAGGAAGGCTGGAAGACGTTTGCGGCGTTCTCACCAAGGCGCACCTCCCCTCGGCCCCCAAGGCAGCTCGGGCGATGCTGCGCCGAGCCAGCGAAGCTGGTGAGCTACTCGTGGAGCCAGATGGCAGTTTCACCCTGCTGGGAGTCTCTGGAGCCGCACACAAGCCACAGACCCCTACCGCGGCCTCGACCGTAAGCACGAGCGCTGAGCCCGGCTACCGAGCGCAGACGCCTCGCGGGCACGAGAACGCCGCTGTGCGCGTTGTCGTGGTCGATCTGGAGACCTCCGTCCGCGCCAAGATCGATGACGGCGGAGCGCTGACGCGACAGATCTGGCAGATCGGCGCGGTGAAGACCGGCGACGATGTCGACTGGGTGGCAGAAAGTCGAAGTTTCGAGAGGTTCTTGAAGCTGTCCGACGGCCATGAGGTGCCGCCCCACCGCCGGGCGCGGCACGCCGTCAAGGTGATCCCAGCCGAAGACGCGCTGTCCCAATTCGCGCAGTGGGCAGAAGGCGCTGACGTCCTGGTCGCCTACAACGGCGAACAGCTCGACTTTCCTGTTCTGGACGAGGCGTTCGCCTCGACGAACCTCAAGCCGCTCGACGCGGCGCGCGTGGATGGCCTGTACCTGGCGAACTGCCTGTGGCCCACTGCGCGCAGCTACCAGTTGACCCAGCTCGCCGACGCGATCGGGATCGAACGCCGCGGCGTGGCCCACGACGCGCTGGACGACGCGGCTCTGCTCGCCGACCTGCTGGCCGCCTGCGCTCGTGAGGTCGTGGAACTCGACCCACGATTGCTGGACCTGCTTCTGCTGATCGGCAAGGACAGCCCGACGTGGCGACTCATCTTCGCGCTCCTCCCCGCCCCACCGAGGACCGGCGCGCGCCCTGGCGTAGCCGAGATCAGTGAGCTGCTGAACATCCTGCTCGCAGAACAACGCCCCCGCCGTGGAGCTGTGCGGAGGCCACTCGCGCTGCCCGCCGAGCTGATCGACCACCAGCACGGCCTCACCCCTTCGGTATTGGCCCAAGTGCTGCACGAGCGCCGGATGGAACCCCGCCCCGCGCAGGAACAGGTCGCCCAGGCCATCACGGACGCCGCGCATGCGGGCCGTCCGGTTCTCGTGGAAGCACCCACCGGCACGGGCAAGAGCCTCTCGGCGTTGGCCGCGGCCCTCAACTGGCTCGCGACCGATCCGGAGCACCGCGCAATCATCTCCACCCACACCAAGCAGTTGCAGAGTCAGCTTGCGAACGAGCTGGCCAAGCTGGCGAAGAAGATCGGAGGTCTCCTGGAGACCACCGACGTGGTCAAGGGCTCGAGCAACCGGCTGAGCCTGCGCGGACTGGTCCATACCCTCGCCGACGCGGCCAGTACCGATACGGAAGGCGCCGGGCAGCCTGTTCGCTTCGCCGAGTTCACCCGCTTCCGCGAACTGCTCGTCTTCGTCCTTCTCCGCCTCGTCCACCCGGAACGCAGCAAGACCTACCGCTGGGCGGCGCACAGCATCGATCCCGTCGACCTCCCGGCGTTCTTCCAGGTCTACTGCGGCTCACTCCTGCCGGTGTGGGCTGCCAGCCTCAGCCAGTCCGCTCACGGCGAGTGGCGCGACCCGAAGAACACACCACTCGCCGCGCACACCGACGAGGTGTGGGAAGCCTTGTCCGCGCACCGGCTCGTCATCGCCAACCATGCGCTCCTGCTGACGCACTGGGAGGAGCTGGCATCACGCGCCGACGCCACGCTGCTCATCGCGGACGAGGCGCACGCGCTGGAGAACGCTGCGACGGACGCACTGTCCGCCGAGCTGACCGCCGACGAAGTCGACGACGTACTCGCCTCCCTCAAACACCTCCTCGTCGACCTGCACCAGCCCCAGCTCACCGCACCGACCGAAACCGAGCTGGCGGAGCTGTCCCAGTGGTGGAGGGAGGGGCGGCTGCGCCGGACCCTGTCCCGGATCATGGACACCCGAGCCGGGCAGTCGCAGATCGGCAGTCGCACGCTCACCCTGGCCAGTCCCCACACCGGTGAGAGGGCGGCACGCGACGCACGTGTCGTGGGGCGGATCATGGGTGAGTTCGTCGGCCAATCCGGACGGGTGCTCGCCCGCCTCGGTGACCTGGTCGACGTGGCCAGGACCGTGGTCGACGTCTTCGACCTCCAGAGGATCTCCGCCGCCCTCCAGCGGTTGTCCTCACTGCGTGGCAACGCAGAACAGCTCCAAGACACGTTGCTCGGGCTGCTCCCCGCCGACGTCGTCCACCACCGGGAACCCCAGGAGTCCCCCAGTGGCTCCGACGCCCCGGACGCGGGCTTGGACGAAGCCGAGGACAGCGCAACCGACGAGGTCGACGCGGTGCAGCTGACCATCGTCGGTCTGCCTGGGGTCGAGGCGTCGCCGGTGGTTCCGGACCGCGTCGTCTTCGCAGCGGAGACCGGCCAGCTCGATCGTCGCGGCCTCGCCTACTACCGGGTCCGCGTCGCCGCCAGTCCGATCGAGCTGCCGAACGACCCGACGTGGCAGAGCTTCCTGTCGTCGTTCAAGCGGATGGCGCTGCTCTCGGCAACCTTGACGGTCGCGACACCGGGAGCGGACCGGTGGGCCTACACCCGTGCCCGACTCGGACTGCCCGACGCGGACGTCCTGGAATTGGCCGGTCCATTCGACTACCGGACCCAGGCCCGTCTGGTGGCGCTGTCCGACTTCCCCTCCTGGGCGGAGCAACCGCGACAGGCCATGCGCACGGTCGCGCACCAGATAGCGGGCTTCACCAGGGAGGTGACCAGGCTCGCGGACGACGGGGAACAACACGTGGGAAGCGCCGGACCGTGGATGCACGGCGCGATGGTGCTGACAACGAGCCGCAACGCCGCAGGCGGTATTGCGGACGAGCTGGGCCTGCTGCACGCCGAGGACGGCCGTCTGGTGCCCGTGCACAACCAGGTCGTTCTCGGCACAGCGCGCGCCGTCGCCGAGTTCACCGGCGACGAGCCGCACCACGGCGGCGTGCTGGTCGGAACCCGCGGTCTGTGGACCGGCGTTGACGTGAGCGAGCCAGGGCGCAACAACCTGGTGTGGATCAACAAGCTGCCCTTCCCCGTCTTCACCGACCCCGTGATCGCCGCCCGGCGCGAATCGGTGCGCAGGGCCGCCGAGGAGCAAGAACTCGACGATCCGGACCAGCACGCGAACGCGACCTACTACCTGCCGCTGGCCGCGCTCGACCTCCGCCAGGCGGTCGGACGGTTGATCCGCAACCACCTCGGGCGAGGAGTCGTGGTCATCAGCGACCGCAAGCTGGCCGGAGACCTGCCACTGCGCAGGCTCTACCGGCAGGTCTTCCTCGGCAGCCTGGACGAAGGGCTGCTCCTACCCGACCCCGACACCGGGGAGCCCACCGGGGGCAACGTGGTCACGATGCGACAGGCATGGGCGCGGATCTGGCCGTTCCTGGCCGAGGTAGGTGTCCTCCCCCGGAACCGGGTCGCGGAGCTGACCACCACCCGTGCCCTGGACGAGCACACGCTCCTGCCCGCCACGCTCGCGATCCGCGCCTTGGAGCTGACCGAGGAGGAAGTCTCCGCACACCGGCTCGCGGGCACGCTCGAAGCCGAGGTCGTCCGCCGCTGCGAGCGGGTGGCGAGCTTGCTCGCCGGTGAGCCCCGCACGCTCAAAGAACAGCAGCGCGATGTCATCAGGGCCGTCGCCGCTGGTCGTGACAGCCTCGCCCTCCTGCCAACCGGGTACGGCAAGAGCTACTGTTACCAACTGCCTGCACTCGTGCTCCCCGGCGTCACGGTCGTGGTCAGTCCACTGATTAGCCTGATGCACGACCAGGCGCTCGGTCTGAACCACACCATCGGCGGTGCGGTCCGCGCGCTGGTGGCGAGCCTCCCCGAGTCGGTCAGCCGGACCGGTCGCACCGAGGTGGTGGAAGCGCTCAGCGGCGACACCCGACACGGGATCAAGATCGTCTACGTGAGTCCCGAACGGCTCGCGCAGGCCAGGTTCAGGCAGGCGCTCCAACGAGGGGTCAGCTCAGGTGCCCTCCGCCGGGTCGCCATCGACGAGGCACACACCTACGTGCAGTGGGGCGAGGACTTCAGGCCCAGCTTCCGGCGCGCAGGTGCCCTCCTGCGGGAGCTGCGTGCCATGGCCGGACCTGGAGAACTCGTTCTCCAGGCCCTCACCGCCACCGCCACGCCGACCATCGAGGACACGCTGCGCGAGGAGGTCCTAATCGGTCTGGTTCCCGGTGCCGACCGCGCGGCCGTCGGTTCTCCCGCGGACCTCGTGGTGGTGCGGGCGAACCCGATCCGCCCGGAGCTGACCTTGGGCCGTCGCGCGATCAGGAACGGCTCCAGTCGATCGATGGCGGCGCTCGCCGAGCAGATCATCGACGCCGAGAGCGGCCACACCATCGTCTACTGCCTGACCGTCCGGCAGACCGATTGGCTCCACGCACACTTGCGCGACCACCTGGACGGTCGCCCCGTTCTGCTGCGCAAGTTCCACGGCAGGCTCGCCGAGATCGACAAAGCCGCGGTCAGCCTCGAGTTCAAGGAGGCGGGCAGGGTCCAGGACGGCGCTGCGCGGATGGTCGTAGTGGCCACGTCCGCCTTCGGGCTCGGCGTCGACCGGGACGACGTGCGCACCGTGTTCTGCGCCAGCCCGCCCACCGACCTCGCCGCGCTCTACCAGCAACTCGGACGTGGTGGTCGCGACGTGGCGGGGAGGAACCGGGCCAACTGGAGGTGACCACGCACGCCCTAGCGTACGCCACCAGTCGAACTTTGGGGACCGCCGAGTGGATGGCTCAGCTCGACCTCGACCCCGCGCTGTTGAGACGCTTCGGCATCACCGTGCTGCGCATCGCGAGGACGGGACGCCTGGACGTGCGGTCGGTGGTGCGGCACCTGCTGGAGCAGGACGTCGACAGAGGCGTGCTCTCCCCCGCTCAAGCTCGGGAAACGCGTTTGATCCAGGAGTGGACGGTTGGTCTCACCCGAGCGGTCGCCGCTCTCGCGGACCTGGGAGTGGTTCTCGACGGAGGTGACGTCCCCGCGATCGTCTCGGTGCGGCCGGGGACCAGACTTCCGGAGGAAGGGTTGGCACAAGCCGTCGTGAACGCGGTCATGCGCATGCCCCTGCGCGAGAGCGACGTGTCCCAGGCAGCCGCTCCCCTGGAGGCGCTACGCGGCTATCTCCTGGCTGATCACGCCTGCGCCCACAACGGGATCGCCGAGGCGGTTCCGGGGCTTGCGGAGTTGTGGTTGATGTTGTGCGACTTGCACGACAGCGCAGCTCTGGACGTCTCGCAGCGCCCCAACGACAGGATGCTCATCGCGGTCCGATTGGCGGAGCGCACCCTGGTGAACGAGGCCGAACCGGTGCTGCCCGCCGCGTACGCGGCCAGGGTGCAGGGGAAGATCGCGCGAGCACGAGCCGAAGCCGACCACCTGCACAGGTTCTTCGGACGGGAGCGCACGTGCCTGAACGTTCGCCTGGCCCAGTACTTCAACGTCGAGGTGCCCGATGGGTGCTGCGCGACTGACCGGGTCCGCTGCTCGGTGTGCGCAGGCGCCGAAGGCGGCCCGGGCACCGTGGAGGGAACGCCGCTGAACGCGTTGGTCCACGGGAGCACCCGTCCCGCTCCGGTCGACAGCGCGACGAGGGCGGCGCGGCTGGACGCGAGTGTGGCAAGGCTGTTGGCCGCGGCGTTCAGAGGGCTGACCCCGCGCCGGATCACATCAGTCCTCACGGGTAAGGACCGCGAGTGGGTGGCACGTCTCTCCACCTACCGACCGCTGCCGCGGTGGCTCCGAGAGGTGCCCCAGTTCGGCGCGCACCCCGACGTGACCGCACGCGAGGTGGACCTGGCGATCGACAGGTTGGTGGCGGCGGGGACCGCCGTGCGCGAGCAGCAGTTGGCCAGGACGACCACCAATTCCACCCGAGGTGCTCGTAGTGGGCAGAGCAGGAGGGGAAGAGCATGACGACCACGTCGGTGCCGCGCACCGGAGTTCTTCCGCTGGACCTCCTCACCGGCGATCTCGACTCGTTCCCGGATACCGTCCTCTTCCTGCGCGAACTGGCGAGAGCGCGACGCCTCCCCCTGAGCGTCCCGCTCGCTTTCAACGCCTTGGCCTTCGGTTACGACCTCGACAGCGGGCGGTACAGCCCCGAACTGCTCGATCTGGAGACGCTCCCGGTCGTCGCGGTGAACGCGGTGGTCGACCCACTGCCCGCCGGCTCCTTGGCACGCCTCGCGACCGGCGGTAAGCCGCAGCTGTGCGAGGTCGTGTTCCGGCACGGTGAGCACCCGGCACTCAGCATAAGCGGTACCTGTCCCCCGTGGCTGTCCGGAGCTCCCGCCGGCGCAGAGAATCCTGCGCTGTCCACTTCGCGGAGCGACGGAGAGGGCGGTGTGGTGCTCACCGAGCGACTGGTGGTCGACGCCACGGCCCTCGGCACAGGAGAACCCAGCAATCTGCGCAGACTCCTCGGAAAGACGCTGACCAACGAAGGGCACCTCGTCGTGCGCGTCTCATACGCCAACGACGAGCAGGCCGAGCTCGATGACACGAGGCTCTACGTCTCCCACCTCCTTCGGCAGCGGACAGCAGAAGTGCGCGAGGCGTTGCGCGAACTGGGTCCGGTCGACGACGCGCAAGAACTGGCGAAGACCCTGCACTCCGTTTTCGACGTGCTGACGGCTTTGCTGGACGCGACCTGCATGCGCCGCTGGCGCGAGACGTACCTGCACCCGGAGGTCTACGAGCGCTGGTTGGCAGGTGAGGAGGACACCCGCGGTGTCGATCCTGCCGATGTAGAACGCTTCTCCCGCGCCATCGCACGCGCTTGCCTGCCTGCCCGTGAACGCCGGTTCGGCCTTCCGGTTGCCCGACCTGCTTACCTCGCCATCGGTCCTGCTCTTCGCGCCGACATCCCTGATCCCGAGGATTCGCACTTGCCCGCCGACGCGCTGCGGGGACCGCGCTACGCGACCACCCTGGTCTGCGCCCAGCTCCACCTGGTCGAATACCTGACGCAGGAACACGGGGGTGCCATGGCCATCGGCGGCACCGCTGTCCACGTCCGTTTGGACGACGCCTGGCAGGGCGGTGGAGTCTGGCGTGGGGCGGTCGCTGAATCCGTTGCGGAGGAACTGCTGGAGGAGGTCGACTTGCCACTGGCACTCGGATGGCTGGAAACCACCGGTCACGTCGAGGACGAGCGCGGCGAAGAGGGCGTACCGGTATCTGCCGACGAGCCTGCTCGCGGTGGAAGTCCGATGGAAAGCGAAGCGCAGCAACCAGAAGCCCTCATCGTTGGCGACAGCACGCCCGAGGAAGTCCATGCTGTGGAACAGATCGAAGAGGAGCACGAATACGCTGACGGGGTCGCGGTGCGCGATCACCACGTGGACGACACGACGCTGTGCTGGAAGTTCGTCCTCGGTCCCAGGCATCTGGAGGCCGGTACCCTGCCGCTCACGCCGAAGGTCGCGGAAGCCATGCGTTCCGAACTCCCCGTTGACGCCAACCTCCAACTGGACGTCAGCCATCCCGGGACGGAGCTCGACCCGAGGCAGCGTCGTCAGCGAACGCGCTTGGACGGTGCCAAGCTCCATGGCATCTCGTGGCCCGACGGCATGTTCTCCGGCATTCGCCTGACGGCTTCTTGGTGCACGGACAGCTTCCAGGTGAGGGTGACCAGCACGGCTTTGGACGAGCCGGTGGACGTCGAGGGCATCCCCATCGACTACCTGTTCGACTCGGTTGTGCTGCTGCGCTACCTGATCGACCCGGCCGACGAGGAAACCGGGGAGGGCGTGCTCACCATGTCCTTGGTGCGACAGCTCTTCCGGACGTTCGGCCTGCGCGTCGGCCCCGGCAAGCCGGAACTCTTCATCCCTCTGACGACATTCGTGGAGAAGGTGTTGTCGGAGAACCGCGTGGACGGTTCGGGACCTCCGTCCCCCCTCGATGTGTGCGACGCGTTGGAAGAGTTCATCACCGACCAAGGGGCGGTACGCCTGAACTGGGGTGTACTGCTGCACCAGGACGATGTCCAGGGTGACTGGTTGACACCGAGGAAGACGGACCAGGCGGACGCGGAGTGGAAAGCGGAGTCCTGTGCTCGCGGGAAACCCGCGTCGAGCGACCTCGCACTCGTGCTCGGCCTGCACCCCACGCCTGCCAATCGTCCGAGCCGGGCGCCAACAGCCGACAGCGGTGTCTCGTCGTCTGGGGAGGATTTCCTGCGCCGTGGCCACCTGCGTTCGGTACCGATGGGGCAGCAGCCACAGCAGCGGGAACTCGCGGTCCTCTACGCACGGAAGATGGGACTGGACCCCACGACCCTGTCCCCTCGGATCACCTTCGTGAGGGAGTCCTCCGGGAAGCGCAAGCACCGTGGAAGAACGTCCGAAGTCTGCTGATCCTGACCGGCGTCCACCAGCAACAACCTGTCGAGTGCGGTGCACGGGCATCGCGTGAGGAGTTCCACCGTGTCCGGTGAAGAGCGGAGCGACCGTCTGATCAAGGCTGTCCGGCTCAGAGGCGTCGATGTGGATTCCGCAGCGTCGGATGAGACCATTGTCCAAGCGGTGCGCGCACTCGCGGAAGCGGTCATGCCGGACGTGCTGGAGCAGTGCGACCGGCTGCTCCACGAGGTGGACGACGACACCTGGAAGACGCTGCTGGTCGACCTGCCGATCACCGAGCAGCGCCGCCTGTTCAAAAGCCTCGGACTTCCCGGCGACAGCAAGCGCAGACCGACGCTCCAGCAGCAGGCCCACTTCGCCGTGAAGCTCCGGGGTGGGCTGAACACGTCAAAGGACCTCGCGGGACGAGTCGCGCACGACCTCACCCGACCCGTACGGGACCTACTGCTCGAGTCGGCGAGCAAGGGGACCGGGTGGCTGGGGAAAGACGGGATGACCTCGTTGGTTCGCGCCCTCGCCGTCGCCCTGTGCCCGCAACCCGAGTCCCCGTTCTTGGCCGTCTCGCTGACCTGGTTGGAGGAGCACGACGCAGCCGCGCTCGACCTCTTGCTCGTCAAAGACATCTCGCGTGCTGCAATCCGAGAGTTCTGGGAAGCCGTAGCAGGCGGTCCCGAGGAAGCGGATGGCGCACCCGCCCAACTCGCGGAGGCCGCTCACCAGGCCGTGGAACGGGCAGTCGTGACCTGCCGCAGCGTCCTCAGCGGGTCGGAACGCGGACTGGCTCCTACCGAGTCCGACTTGGCCGAGCTCACAGCCGTCAGGCACAAGTTGCTTGAGGTGGCGTCCGCGCTGGAGGAACGGTCCGCTCACGAGGTCGAGCCCGCGCTCGACTCCATCGACGCGGCCGTGCAGCGGATAACCCGATCCTCGGACGAGGCGACTGTGATCCGGATGCTGCTGGGCGCGGAAGTTCCTGGCGGTGCGGCCAAGGCGTTGGAGGTCGTGCTGGGTCTGGTCAACGGTGTGCTCGACCGTTGGCCACCCGCCACGGCGCAAGACCGAGCCGATGCTGAGCTTCTGACTGCGGTCGTTCGCCTTGCACTCGACGCTGCAGGGGACGACGGTGACGACTCGGAGGTCGAGGTCCGCTACGAGCAGCTCAGGGATACAGCGCCCAAGGAGATCCTGCCTCTGCTGACGGCCGCAGTGCGGGGCCGGGTCGTCATTCCCCCTGAAGCGGACGCGACCGCTGCAGTTGGCGCGGCAGCACCGACGCCGGCCGAGGACGCGCCAAGCGCGCAGGAGGAGGTTGTCGCTCCCGCCATACCAGAGTCGTCACCGAAACCCAGGTCGTCGGTGCTGGAGGAACCTCTAGCACCGAGCACCACGTTGCCTGCCAAGGCTGTCAAGGGCCGTGCGGTGAGGTCTACGCAGCCCCCCGTTCCACCCCCTGTGGCGGAACCGCAGGGTCACGAGCGTCCGGCAACCACCTCCGCCGATTGCCTCGATCCCAACGTCGTCGCGAAAGCGGTGGCCTGGTTCGACCACGGGCAGTTCGCCCTGGCGCACCACCTCCTCCAGCCGCACGACCCGGCCTTGGCCGAAGCCGCAGGACTGGCCGCGCTGGCCTTCTCGGTGATCGGTCCTGGGGATGCCCACGAACCGGAACTCGACGAGTTTTTGAGGACCGTGAAGGCCAGCCTGCTCGTCGAGGGGAACGCGGCGAGGTCACTGACCACCGGGGCTGCGCTCACCGCCGCTGTGATGACGGGGAGCTTCAACGCGGGGAACCTCCTCGTCGACCTGGCCGACCACATGGATGACCGAACCGGCTCGCTCGCCCGTGCCGCAGGCGAATTGGTCCGCAGGGGAATGCTCGCGGGCAGAGGAGTGACTGCCCTGGCGTCGGCGGGAGCAGATGATGAGGTGCTGACCGCCGCCGCGTACGCCCGCGAACGCGCGGGTGCCCAACGGCAGGTGCGCCTTCCCCGAGGCGCCGCCGTCCTGGCGCGCCTACGAGCGCCGGCCGCTCTCCCGACCGAAGAACCGCGCACTCTCGGCGACGTCCTGCTCGCCGCGGCGGATGACCGTCGTGCACACGTCCAAGCCGTCAAGACGGTGTTGGGAAAGCTGAACAAGACGTCCGCCCTCGAACGGCTCATCGACGCCGACGCCAAGGCCCACCGACAGCCTGCCGGAAAGGTGATCTCAGGCGCGGTCCGGCAAGAGATGCTGTCGACCTTGCGGGAGGACGTCGCTGCGGTGGAGCGGTGGGTCGAAGCCCGCGAACGGCACAGCATCTCTAGCGCGAACAATCACGACGAACTCCAGCTCGGTGAACTCAAGGCGACGCTGCTCACCGGGGTCACGGCCGTGGCCGGCCTGATGGCGGGGCACGAGGACAACTCGGAACCACTGGCTGCGGCTGCCGCACGTGCCGCGCGAGCCGCTCTCACCCGACTTGCCGACCTCATCGGCGGGAACGTGGCCGCGTCCGAGGTGGAACGGCTGCCGTTCCCTGTTCTGGACTTCCCGCTCCTCTCGCTGTCCGGCGCCTCCTGGGACAGCACCGCTGGACGGATCATCTCCCCTGGGCGCACCTCCCTGGAACGGGCCACCGAACTCCTGGACGTCCCTGACACCGGCTGCGACCTGGTGGCCATCGCTCTGGCGAAAGCCGATGCGGACGACTTCGCGACCGGTGCAGCTTTGGTCGCCCTCGTCCAAGAGCCACAGCGCGGTGCGGCACGTACCAGACTCGCGGAGATCCGGACGGAGCGCGTTACCCGGCTCAAGTCGGACCTGAGGGAAACACGGCGCCAGCTGCTCAGGGCGGGCATCGGCGGTTTCGCCACCACGACTACCGCGGTCCAGGTCCCGATGTCGCTCGACGCGGTGACCGAAGCCCAGCTGGTCGGCGTGGTGGACAGCGCATTGAGCATCCTGGACGAGCCTGACGGCGATGTGCGAACGGCGTCCCAGGCGCTCAGCGCAGTCGAGAGCCGGATCGTCCGGCTGAGGCAGGCGGAGGCACAGCGCTTGCACGAGCGGTTGGATGACCTCGCCGACCGGTGCCCGGAGGAGAAAGCCTTCCAGATTCGCGACCGCATCGCCCGGGGAAGGACAGACCTCGCCGATGACGACCTCGCGCACCTGGAAAGCGGTGACTACTTCTTCCACGAGCGGAAGGAAAGCGGCTTCGAGGCGTTCTACCCCGCAGGTGTCGACGTGCTCGCGGGAGGCATCGACGACGATCTGATCTCAGCCGTGCGCAACGGCTCGGCGCACCCCGCGCTGCCCGTCGAGCCGCTTTCGGAGGCTGTCCGCGATGAGGTCGCGAATGGGCTCCAGGGTTGGGTCCGGTTGCGTGCGGCATTCACAGGCGGGTGGCAGCCAAGCCTGGTACCCGACACCCTCCTGCCCTCACTCCGACTCGTGGGCCTGGACATCCGGGCGGTCAACGTCGACCAGTTGACGGGCACCACCTCCTTCAAGGTGTGGGCCCGAGGGCGGCGCTACCTCGAAGTCGAGGCGTCGATCACGGGTGATTCCCCGGTCCCGGCGCTCGGGTCGATCGCGAAAGGCCGCTACAGGCTCCTGGTGGTCTGGAATGAACCGACCACGAAAGAACTGGACGAGTGGCGCGAAGCGGACCAGTCCTCGCTCCCCCTCATCATCTGCTACCTGGGGACCCTCTCGGCTGAGAGCAGGCTTGAGCTGGCAGCCCTGTGGTGGGACCCGTCCCGCCGTGCCGCCGTGCTGCTCGACGACGCACTGCTCACCTGGATCGCGACCCGCCGGGAGAAGTACGACGCGTTCGTCAGGCTGAGCTTGCCGTTCAGCGCGACGCAGCCGTTCAGGTCGGAGAAGACGGCGGACGTCCCCGCCGAGATGTTCTACGGCAGGGAACAGGAGAAGGGGCGGTTGCTCCAACCGGGTAAGGCTCCTTCGATCATTTACGGCGGGCGCGGCATGGGCAAGAGCGCCCTCATGCACGAGGTCGAGAGCGAAGCAGACGGGAAGACCCTTGTAGTGGTGTGGTTCGAGGTCGACCGCTTGCCGGGGATCGACGAGAACCCGGACCTCGTGTGGGCCGAACTCGCCCAGCGCCTGACCGACAAGGGCGTCGGCAAGAGCCTCGGCTCCCAGCAGGGAAACCTGAAGGACGCGGTTCCCCGCTCGATCCAGCGCTGGTTGGACGAGAGGTCGAACAGGCGGCTGCTGATCCTGCTCGACGAAGCCGAGGGGTTCGTCGACGGGGACGCACCGAAGTTCTCCAACGTAAGCAGGCTGCTCGACCTCAAGACCAGAACGAAGTCCCGCTGCCAGGTCGTCTTCGCCGGTCTCCACTCCGTCCAGCACTACTCGGTGGGCAACAGCCCGCTCAGCCCCACCGGCCACTTGAGGATCGGGCCGCTGGGATCGCAGCCCGCCTACGACCTGGTTACCCAACCCCTCGCCGCCCTCGGCTACCGGCTGGATGTGGACGACGCACAGCAGATCCTGCTCCACTGCAGCTACCAGCCTTACTTGATCCAACTGGTCGCGGAGAAACTGCTCAACCGCCAGTTCGCGTCGCGGGGCAACTCACGGGTCGCGCTCGCACCCCCACCTTGGCGGATCACCACGTCCCAGGTCGTCGATGTGCTTTCGGACGCGGAGACGCGGCGTGAACTGCGCAGGGCGCTGAAGCTGACCCTGGATCTGGACGTGCGGACGAAGGTGATCACCAACGTGCTCGCACTGCACGCCTACGAGTACGGGCAGGAAGCGCGGATGCCCGATCCCCATCTGTTCACCAGGTGCCGTGAGGCGTGGCCGCGTGGTTTCGAGAAGACCGATTTCGACGCCTTCCGCCAACTGCTCGACGAACTGGCGGGGCTGGGCATCCTCGCGGACGCAAGTGTCGACCACGATCGCCGGGGAATTCGCAACGAGACCGTTCTGCGTGCTTTGGGCACGAGAGATGAACTGGCGCAAAGCCTAGAATTGCTGCCGAGGTCCGCGCTGCCCGTGCGGCAGGCCAGGGAACTGCACCGGCCCGTGCGTGCGACCGGCGACCGCCGCCGCCCGCTGGTCAACGCCCAGCTCGCTCAACTCCTCCGCAAGGGCAACATCGCGAAGGTGGTGGTCGGCAGTGAGGCGACCTGGATCGACCAGGTGGTGCCTACGCTTCACGAGCTCCAGTCCCAGCTCGTCAACGTGGATCTCATCGACATGAAGACCCTGAAGGAGTTCAAGACGAAGCTCGAAACCGGCTCCGACGGTAACCACCGCTCGCTGGTCATCGGAGACCTGCGCCCGCATACCGCGGTGGACACGTGTCTGCGCGCATACGGGTACGCGGTAGGCGGTCAGGCGGGGATCGGAATCCCCCAGTCCCGGGGCGCGTCCCGCGCAGCAGTGCTCGTCGCGGGTCTGCCCAACCTGGAGTGGCTGCGCGAACTGGCGGCCTCACCGGAGGCGGAGAACCACGTCATGTCGCTGCAGCGGTACGACCCCTACACTTTGCCTCTTCACTGGCGTGGTGACGGGGTTCTGGAGCGGCTCGCGGACGACGAGTACGTCGACCAGGTGCTCGGACTCACCGACGGCTGGCCGCTGCTGGTGGAGCTGATCGCTTCCGAGGTCATGGCGAGTGGGGAAAACCCCGACCGTGCCGTGGTCACCGCACTGGATGGACTCCGCGAAGCGCAGTCGGATCCCTCGTGGTGCAGAAGCTTCCTGGAGCAGACGGGCGCCGGGCTCGGCTGGTGGGACGAAGCGAAGCAGCTGACCGACGTCCTCGTCGAGTACGACGGGCCGTGCGCGCCGAAGGATCTCTCGGAGCTGACGGGACGCGGACCGTCCGAGGTGGAGGTGTTCAGGCGGGTGGCTGGCTGGTTCGGGTTGTTGTCCTCCACGCCCGAGGGAGACCTGCTGCTCTCACCCTTGGTTACCAGGTGCTTCAGGGTTCTTGGCACAACCGAATGAGGAAACCGAATGAGGAAGGTTTGACGAGTACAGCAAGTGCCATCTGACGCGACTGGCGGTTACTTTCTGTGATCGGTTCTCGGAAAGGTAATTTCACTGAACGAAAGCCTGAGTGGGAAATTTCCCACTTCTTCACAGGAGTCCGAAACCGCTGCTAAGCTGGACTTATGAGCCACTCCCCTTCGAAGGGAGTGGGAGATTCCCCACAGATGCGTGTTCGGGCTCGGACACATAATTTGCCCCGCGAGATATTTCCAGGTCAGCTGGGATCCTCGTGGGGCATTGTGTTTCCCGACGCTGCTTCGAGCCTACCCGATGGTCGCTGCTCGTAGGGTATCTGCCGGTGCGAGGGCAGGAGCAGTGGGCGGCGTCCGGCTCGTCTCACGACCTGTCGCCCGCGGTCACGGCCGTGCTCGCCCGGTGGCGGGTGCTCAGCTCCCCCGGCTCGGGATGCGTCCCGCGAACGCGTGGCGCGGAGGGCGACATGGAACCCTGTCTGCCGGTGTCGACCCTGCGGCGCTGCCGGAGGGAGCGGTCGTCGGAGAGGCCGGCGTGCGGGGCGAGTTCTGTCAGCCGGTGCATCGACCTGGCCCGCGGGCGTGTCGGGCTGATCGGCCGCCGAGGCCGTCGCACAACTCAAGGCCAGTAGGAGTTGTTTGCCCGCATTTCCATGATCTCCGGTCCCGTTCCCGCGACGGGCGGGCTGCGGTGCCAGGCGCCTGCGTGGTGTGCGCGCTCGCCTGGTACCGCCGCGGTCGAGCAGCGCGACCCCGGCGGTGTCGCAGCGGAGGACGAGTCCGAGCTCGTCGACCAGCCGTGCGGTCTGCTCCGGGCCGGGGTTGTCGGCGATGCCCACGGCGGTGAGGTGTGCGGCGATGCGGCCGAGCAGGTGATCCTCGCGCAGATAGAGGTTGCCCGGTGCGCCCTCCGGTCGGGTACGGGCGCTGGTGTGACCGTGACGGCACCGGTACGCGGCACGGCCGTGGGAACAATGCGAGTCCATCTTCCGCCCGCACACCCCGCACTGGAGTCGGCCCGCCAACAGGTAGACGTGCTCACCGCCATCGGTATCGGCCTGGCGTGTGCTGTTCCTGGCGGCCTGGATGGTCTGGGCGGTGACGAAGTCCTGCTCGGACACCAGCGGCACGTGGGCGATGCTGGCCGAGATCGCCCATGCATGCTGCTCGTTGCGCACGCTGGTCCGACGCCCGCTCGGCGAACGGGTGGCGCGATCGGCGCTCGTGCGATTCCACACCTGATGCCCGGTGTAGCGCGGATTACCCAGGATTTCCACCACTGTACGCAGCGACCAACCCGGATCGACGTATCTCCGGTTGCGCTGCGCGTCCACGTTCGACGGGCTGGGCACGGCTTGCTCGTTGAGGTGTCGGGCGATGCCCGCAGCGCTGTGCCCGGCCAGACGTAGCGAGAAGATCAGCTTCACGGTGGGTGCGGTGGCCGAGTTCGGCACGAGCCGCTGCTGCCGCACCCCGCGACGCGCCAACGCCCGATTCGGGTGCGGCCCGGCGTCGACCAGCCGGTAGCCGTAGGGCGGTCTGCCGCCGAGGTAGCGTCCCTGCTCGACGGTCTGCATGCGCATGGCGGTGACGACCCGGTGCCGGGACCGCAGCACCTCCGTTTGTGAGCGCATCGCGAGTAGCGACAGCAACGCCTCGTGGGCGGGGTTGTCGAAGTCCACCGGCCCTTCGGCTTCTGGCAGCCACAGCTGCACCCCGTACCGCTCCAGCACAGCTCGCAGCTCCCGCACCTGGGCGCCGTCGAGGAACGCACGCTCGTACTCACCGACCACCACCGCGTCGACCCGATCCGCGTTCGCCGCGATGTAACGCAGCATCGCCGCAGCCCGAGGCCGTAGATGCCACGGCACCTGACGGGAACACCCGACCTCGAAGTACTCCCCCGTAATCACACCGTGCCCGCCGGTGAGCCTACGGGACACATCCATCTGCCACGCCCGCGACGTGCGCGGGTCCTGGTGCTCACGAGTGGAAGCCCGACCATAGAACAGAAACCGCAGACTGCCGACAGGAGTCGCATCCATGGCCGGGATGCCCGGCGGGACCGTGGCGGCGATCCACTCGGCAAGCGTGGTCGGACGGGACAGGGCGGACACCGACATAGCGCGGTCCTCGACATCGGAACGGGGGGTTGGACGCCGAGGTGACGAGGCACCTTCGCCACGATGACAAGGAACTCCAAATATACGCCCAATCGGAGCAGCCCGAGCCGCCTGTGCTTGTCTAAACAGCTGCGGCATACGCGTATCTGACCGTGCCTGGTGGCGTCGATACCCACGGCAAGTCGCTGCTCGATAGCGCGGAACCGCGCTGCCGTAGGCTTGACGTCGGCTTCAGTCTCTCGCGCACCGACGCCGACCTACCCCAAGTCGACCGCTCAACCGCTGTCCGGATTGGCGCTGGTGAAATGGTCGTGCTCGTCGAGCTGCCGTTGGACGCGCTCGGCGTCGGTGTCGCGGCCTTGTTCCCGGTACAGCTGCAGTGCCTCCTGCCACACCGTGCGGGCCTGCTCGTGCCGGCCTAGGGCGGCGTGGGGATGGCCCACGCCGTCGAGGTTGTCCGCGACCGTGTAGGCGTTGTCGAGGCGGCGGTTCAGGGCGAGGGCGTGGTGGTAGTGGTCGAGGGCCTGGTGGTGGTCGCCGGTGTGGTGGGCGATGTAGCCCAGGCTGTCCAGGGTGTCCGCCTCGCCGTCGGGGTTGTGGTGGTGTCGGTGCAGGCTGAGGGCGGCCTGGCAGTGCTCGCGGGCGGTGTCGAACCGGCCCAGCCGCGCGGCGTGCCAGCCCACCGCGTTGAGCGCGTTGGCTTCCAACACCGGCCGGTCGAGGGCGCGAAAGAGGGCGACAGCGTGGTGGGCGTGCTCCAGGGCTTGCCGGTCGTCCCCCCGCTGTTCCCAGGCGAACGCGAGTGCCCGGTGGGTGAGGGCCTGTTCGGTGGGGTCGTGGTGGCGCAGGGCCAGGTCGAGGGCCTGCTCCAGGTGTGCGGTGACCTGTTCGTGTAGGCCCAGCCGGGAGCAGGCGAGGCCGAGCAGCCGGTGGGCGCGGCTGCGGGTGGCGAGGTCGGGCAGATGGTCGGCGGCCTCCAGCGCGGCCCGCCACGTGGTGACCGCGTCACGCAGGTGTCCCCGTCGGAGGTGGAAGGTCGTCAGGTTCCATGCCAGGTGCCAGACGGTGTGGTGGTGGCCGAGGGTGGCGGCGGTGCGTTGGGTGGCCAGCAGGGTGGCGTGCTCGGCCTGCAGCCAGGCCAGCGCCGCGGCGGTGTCGGGCAGCGGGTGCGGGTGCACGCCGGGTGCGGGCGGCTCGAGCAACACGAGCGTGCCGTGGGGGTACAGGAGGCGTTCGGCGGTGTGGGCGGTGTGCAGGTGGAAGTCCCCCACCCGGGTCAGGGCCGCTTCCCGCACGTGCCCGGGCAGGGTGGTGTGGGCGGTGTCCGCGGCGTAGCGGCGGACCAGGTCGTGCATCGCGTAGCGGCCGCCCGGCCGCCGTTCCAGCAGCGAGGCGTTCTCCAGCCCGCTCAGCGTCCTGCGGGCGGAGCGGTCGGGCAGGCCGGTGAGGGCGGCGGTGGCGGGCGGGGTGGTGTCCGGGCCGGGGGCGATGCCCAGCAGTGCGAACACTGTGCGTTGCCGGTCGGTGAGGTGGCGCAGGGACCAGGACAGCACGGTGGGCAGGCTGGCGGCCGGGTCGGTGTCGTGGTCAAGCGCCTCCAGCCCGAGGTCGCGCAGTTCGGCGGCGGCCTCGGCCAACGCGACGTCGGGGCGAGTCCCGGCGGTGCGGGCGATGATCGACAATGCCAGTGGGTGGCCCCCGCACAGCCCGATCAGCTCGTCCACCGCCTCGGGTTCCGCAACGACGCGGTCGGAGCCCAGGCGGGCGGCCAGCAGGCCGCGCGCCTCGTCGCGGTCAAGGACGTCCAGGGGCAGGTGTCGGGCGCCGTGCCGGTCGATCAGCGAGGCCAGCCGGTGACGGCCGGTGACCAGTACCGTGCAGGACGGCGAGCCGGGCAGCAGCGGCACGACCTGCTCGCTGGTGGCGGCGTTGTCCAACACGATCAGCATCCGCCGCCCGGCCACCAGGCTGCGGTACAGCGCGGCCTGGGCGTCGAGGTCGGCGGGGATGCGGTTCGGGTCGACTTCGAGGGCGTCGAGGAACCCGCGCACCGCCGCCGCCGGGTCCATCACGTCGCTGGTGGGGCTGAAGCCGTGCAGGTCGACGAACAGCTGCCCGTCGGGAAACCGCTCCAGGTGACGGTATGCCCACGTTAGGGCGAGCCAGGTCTTGCCGATGCCCCCGGCACCGCCGATCGCCGAGACCAGCACCGTCGCGCCCTGCCCCGCACTTGCCGGGCCGGTGGTTGGGGCTGCGGTGGTCGGTTCCCGCGTTTCGGTGCCTGGTTCCTGCGGTGTGGCGGCGTGGGTCAGGGCACGGTCCAGACGGGCCAGTTCCGCCCTCCGGCCGGTGAACAGTCCCGGTGCGGCGGGCAGCTGCCGCGGGATGACCGGCGCGGGTCGCGGTGGTGGCGGGTGCAGGTTCAGGTTGCCGTGCACCACACCGACGGCGGCACCGTGATCGGTGGCGACGAGGTCACCGTGGATGCTGGTTGTCACCGCGGTGCGGGCGTTCGGGGTGGTGTCGGGGTGGGGCGGGTCGGCCGCCGACGCGGTGTGCCCGTGGTCCGCGTCGGCTAGCGGGGGGTTGTCCGGTTCTCCCGTCTGGGGCGGTGCGCTGATGGTGAGGTGGTCGCCGGTAGCGGCACCGATGGTGATGCCCCATGCCGCGCCGTTGACGCCACCGTGAATAGTCGTACTACGACCACCGGCCCCGCTGACACCCTCGTGGTGGCTGGAGGCTATGTCCCCGGTGCCGAGGTCGCTGGATTCGCCGTTGGTGCCTGTGGGTGTGCTGTTGTGCGGGGTTGGTGTGGGGCCTGGTGGGTGGGTGACGAGGTGGTGCAGGCGGGTCCGGGTGGGGGTCGAGAGTCCGGTGCCGCCGCTGAGGTCGCGCATGCGGGTGGCGATGTGGTCGGCCCAGGCGGTGATGTCGACGTGTCGGCCGCTGTGAGCCAGTGCCTCGGCGCCCAGGAGCAGGAGTCGTTCGTCGTGGACGATGTCGGCTTCCAGCGGGCCGAGCTGAGGTGGGATCTCGTGGTGTCGACCTTGTTCGAGCAGCAGTTCCCAGAGGGTGGACAGGGCGGTGCGGCGGTGTGCGTGGGCATGGTGGCGGAAGGTGTCCACCCAGCGTCTGCGCACGTCCTCCAGCGGCGTCCCACGCCACAACGCGAGGGCGTCGTGGAGGCGGTCGGGGTCGCGGTGTTCGCCCGCGGCACGGGTTTCGCGCAGGAAGCGGTGGTAGTCGACAGTGCCGGGGTCGACGTCGAGACGGTAGGCATTGGCACCGGAGTCGTGGCGTAGCCAGGTGCCGTCTCCTCCCGCTCGTTCCATGGCGTCGCGAATGTAGCCGACGTAGCGGATCAAGGTTTCCGGTTTGGGTTCGCTGCGCCCTTCCTCGACCCAGATCCGGTCGAGCAGCGTGGCGACGGGGACGGGTCGGCCGACCTCGACGGCCAGCAGGCCCAACAGACCCCGTTCGGCGGATCTGGTCAACGTGATGACGTTGCGGTCGTCGTGGATCTCGACGTTGCCCAGTATCCGGATCTCCACCCGTCCCCCCGGCTTTAGCCCTTGCTGACGAGCGCAGTCTGTCGAGATCCGCCCCGTCGTCCAGCCGATACGACGGTGCTGCACTCGTCCGTAACGCGGGTCCACCCGGACGGGGCAGGTGCCGTCGACGGTGCGTGGCGGTTTCGCACTTCGGGTTCGGCCGAGTGGTGTCCGACAACTGCGGACACCACGGCGGACAAAATTCCCACCCGTTTGGGGTAGCGATGTCCGCCTCGGTGTCGCGGACGCCGTCCGGGGATCTGTCGCGTGCGTTCGCCGATGCTGATTCCAGTCCCGGCACACGGGATGCGAGGTCGGAATCGGAGATCGACGTCATGAGCGGCATGGGTGGCTACGGCCATCACCTACCGGATGCGTACCAGGCGAAGCGATTCTGCTGCCGGGTCTCGCTCCGCGAGGGTGTGCGCGGCTTGGGCGCGAGCTCCTTGGGCGGGGAGGGAGGTGACTGTGGTGATCGAGTTCGAGGATGTGGTGTGGCAGGAGTCGTTCAGCGGCGAGCAGGTCGGCGGTTGATCAGAAGGAGGGTGTTGATGTTTCGTCCACGAATCAAGTTCGAACACCGGCCCGTCCGCTACGGCGAGGACCGGATCAGGATCGGAGGCGACGTAGTCGGTGTCGCCTCGGAGATCGGTGACCCGGAAGGGTGGGTGTGGACGTTGCTCAACACCCTCGACGGCACGCGCACGGTGGACCAGGTCGTCGCCGACCTGGTCCACCGCTACCCCGACCTGCCGCAGGAGCAAATAAGGCAGGCGGTCGACGACCTGGTCACCGCAGGGTACGTCTACGACTCCGCCGCACCTCCACCAGAACGGGTAATCGGCACGGGGTTGGATCGGTACGACCGCGGGATGATGCTGTTGCGGTGGATGGACCGCACTCCTGGCCGCAGCGCCTGGGACGCGCAGTTGCTGCTGCACCAGGCCCGGGTGACCGTGGTCGGGGTCGGCGGTGTCGGTGCCGCAGCGGCGTGGGCGTTGGCTTCCTCCGGTGTCGGGCAGGTGCACTGCGTGGACGGCGACGTAGTGGAGTTGTCCAACCTCAACCGGCAGGTCCTCTACACCGAGCACGACCTCGGTCGATCGAAAGTCGAGGTCGCGGTGCAACGGCTGCGGCAGCACAACTGCGAGGTGGTGGTCACCGGTGACCACCTGGTGATCGACCGGCCTGGGCAGCTGCGGGCGTTGGCGGCGGACTGTGATGTGCTGCTGCTGGCGGCGGACACACCGGGTGAGATCCGGTCGTGGACAAACCGGGCGTGTTTGGCCACCGGGACGGCGTGGGTGCACGGCGGCTACTTTGGTCCGCAGGTCCATATCGGACTGTACCGGCCAGGAAGCGGGCCGTGCGCGGACTGCGGCCGCACAGTCCGGTTAGAGCGTGATGCCGCGTTGCCGCCGCTGACCCCATGGGCACCGGCCCGCGGTCAGACGCCTCCGCACGCGGCGAACGCGGTGACCGCAGGGATGACCGGGTTACTGGCGGCGCACGCGGTGACCAGCCTGATCACCGGCGCGCCGGCACTGCCGGTCAACCGGGAATACGGGCTGAACCTGGTGACTCTGCGCGAACACACCGTCGGATTGGACGCACCCCGGTCTGATTGCCCGACCTGTCACGGGCTGGTCTGACCTGCTGCTCCGGCTTCCAGCTCGCGAAGCCGGAGCAGCACCTCCTCCGCCCGCGGGTCCATCAGCGCGGTCAGCACCGCCACCGCCTCCTCCAGCATCTGCCGGGCTTGCGTAGGCTGCCCCAAGTGCTGGTGGGAGGCGGCCGCGGCCTCGCAGAGGGGAGCGATCAGGTACTCCATCCCACCGGCCTCCCGGCACGACTGCAAGGCCTGTTCGCACAGCTCCAACACACGGCGGTACTCGCCCAGTTCCTGCCACGCAGTGGCCATTGTCCGCAGGGCGTGAGCCTGGCTCGCGGGATCGGCCTCGCGGCGCAGCACCAACTCGCGCTCCGCATGGACCAGTCCCTCCCGTGGCCGTCCGGCGGCGATGTGGATCGCCCCCAGGTTGCCCTCCACCACCGCCTCGGTGCGCACCTCACCGGCCCGGCGCGCCAGCGGCAGAGCTTCGGTGTAGCAGGCCAACGCCTGCTCGTAGCGTTTGAGCGCCCTGTGCAGGTAACCCAGGCCACACCAGGCTTCCAACTCCCGGACGGTGTCGTCCACCAGGCGTGCGGTCTCCATCACCTGCGTGAAGTCGGCTTCAGCCTGTGCCCACATCCCCATGTCGTGATGGGTGTTGCCGCGGCGGATCAGCAACGACAACTCCGAGCCGTGGTCGCCTGAGGCGCGCGCAGCCGACAATCCCAGCGTCTCCGCCTCCAGCCGCAACGGCCACCACGACTGCGGACGCAACGTCACGAACCGGTACGCGCCAGCCAGCAGGATCGTCTCTTCCCACAACCGGTCCTGGTGGGCGATGCGCACCGCCGACATCATCGTAGGCAACTCCGAGATCAACCACTCCATCGCCGCCGCGCGGTCGAACTCCGGCACCCCACGAGCCCTGCCTCGCAGCGCCAAGGGCGAATTGCCGGGAAACACCACCCGGTCTGCCACATCGGCGACTGTCGCGTACCAGCCGATCGCCCGTTCCACAGCCTGTCGCCGCTCCGGCCCGGAATCGTCGGCATCTGCCCGCCCAGCCGCATAGGCGTGCGCCAAGTCGTGCAGCCGATACCGCCCCACCCCGGCCGGCTCCACCAGATTCAGATCGACCAAGTCCTCCAGCAGCCGACGGACCCGCGACAACGGCCAGTCCGACAAGGCTGCCGCCGCGCCTTCGCCCAGCTCCGCCGCAGGGTGCAGGCCCAGCAGCCGGAACAGACGCGCCTGCTCCGGCGACAACCGCGCATACGACGCGTCGAACACCGCCCGCACCGCAGTCGAATCGTCCCCCGACACGCTCAACCCCTCCACCCTGCCCCGCTGCCCGGCGATCTCGGCCACCAACCCCGCCACACTGCCATGCCGACGCCCTGCGACCCGGCACGCCGCAACCCGCAACGCCAACGGCAACCCACCACACAAGGCAACCAACGACGCGACCGCCTCCGGCTCCGCCCGAGCACGCTCCTCACCGATCACACCCTCCACCAACGCCACCGCGTCCTCAACGGGCAGCACGCCAACCGGCAGCCGTACCGCACCATCGGAGACCGCCAACCCCGTCAACGCCGCACGCCCGGTCACCACCGTCACACACCCCGACCCCGCAGGCAGCAACGGCCTCACCTGGTCCGCCGACACAGCGTTGTCCAACACCACCAACACCCGCCGCGACGCAGTCAGCGACCGATACAACCCGACCTGCGCCTCCTCAGCCGCCGGCACAGCCTCCGCCGAAACCCCCAACCCCTGCAAAAACCCTGCCAACACCGCTGACGGAACCAATGGAGCACTCGGCCCGTAACCCCTCAGATCGGCGAACAGCGTCCCGTCAGGAAACCGCGACTCAGAACCTCGCGCCCACCGCACCGCCAGCGACGTCTTCCCGACCCCACCCATCCCCTCCAACACCACCACCGACGGACCACTCGGCTCATCCGACGCCCCGCCCAGCGCGCTGTCCACTGCCGCGAGTTCGCCAGCCCGGCCGGTGAAGTCCCGGACACCAGCCGGCAACTGCCGAGGTACCGGAGCCCGTGGCGTCGGCAGCACCACCTGCCCGATGCTGCCCGCCTGCACCACCGCGCCCGCCACGGCAATTCCCGCCAACGAGTTCGACACACCCATCCCGTCCACCACCCACCACAGATCCCACAACCGGCACCGCCGCACCACCGCATCAACTGGAGTCCACCCGGTCGGCTCACCCACCCGCGACACGCTGCCTCCTGGCGTCGATCGATCGACGCCAGGAGGATGTGGACGCATCGGACAGCACGCCGGTTGTCAACCCACGGCTGCATGAAGCTACGGCCGATATCAGCCGGTCGAGTGGTGGAGCACAACCGAAGGTGCGACCGACACGCGAGATAGACCACGTCGCAGCCACTCGCAACACCATCGGCAATCTCGCAAACACCGGATGTCCATCGAACGCATCGATGACTGACGATCACCGCCGAACAGCGGACCGGAGTGGCAGCACACCCACCAGTCAGGTGGACTCGTACAGCCGAATGAGCGATTGGTGCGCCAAACGACACGGCACCCACCGACGCCGGCCGGTAGAACGGAGGTCATCGGCGCACCACGCGGTTCTGCCCTCGGGGGTCGACATGGCGGGTACGGGTCGGCACGCGGTCCACCGCACGATGGTCGTGCTCGACGTAGAGGGGTCCAACGCCCCCGACCGGACGCTGCCTGACCAGCTGGGCACCCGCGCAGGCCTGTACGCGATGGTCGGCGAGGCGTTGGCGGCGGCCGGGGTGCCGTGGGACGCTTGTTATCGCGAAGACCGCGGAGACGGCCTGCTTCTGCTGATCCCGCCGGAGTGTCCGAAGGCGCCGCTGGTGGAAGTGCTGCCCGCCGCATTGGCGCGGGCTGTGCACGAGCACAGCACCAACTGCCCCGACGCCGCCAGGGCGCGGCTACGGCTGGCGGTGCATGAAGGCGAAGTGGCCTTCGACGAAGGCGGCGTCGCTTCCACATCACTGACCACCGCGTTCCGGATGGTCGACGCGCAACCGTTGACGCAGGCCATGGCAGATGCGCCCGGTATGCTGGCAATGATCGTCTCCCGGGTGGTGTTCGACAAGGTCGTTCGGCACTGCGCCACGTTAGACGCGGCGACGTTTCGGCCGGTCGAAGTGACAGTGGGGGAGATCCGGGACCTTGCTTGGATCACCGTGCTGGATCACCCCTACGGGCCCGATTCAGCCGGTCTCAATCGGCGACCGTCGGATTCTGCGTCGTCCACCCTCGTTTGGGATGGACGCGCCTCGACCGTGCCCGACGCCGACGACGCAGAACTGCCCGGCGCTCATGGGCCTCGTGCCGTGACCATCGTGGGCGGGGTAAATGGAGCCGGGTTGGGCATCACGATCGGCGCCGCCACGGGCGACCACTTCACCCTCCGCACACCACCGGCAGGCGAGTCGGAAAACCCCCGGTAGCCGACACGGGCAACGGGCACACCGTGTCGGCGCACGAGCCCGACGTCGCACCACCCACCGGCACGCAGGCGGTCACACGGATCCACGGCGACCTCACCGCCACCGACAACAGCACCGCCGTCGGAGCGGTCCACGGCGGCCTACACCTACACCAGTCACCACCCCTACCGCGCATACCCGCCCCGCGGCAGCTCGGTCCCCGACCGACAGCGTTCGTCGGCCGCGTCGACCAGCTCGCCGCGCTCGACCGCGCTCTCACCACCGATCCTCACACCGGGATAAATAAATCGCGAACCGGAGGCGCGGCGGTGATCTCGTCCATCGGCGGCACCGGCGGCATCGGCAAGACCTGGCTCGCCCAAACCTGGGCCCACGACCACCTACACCGCTTCCCCGACGGGCAACTCTCCACCGACCTGCGTGGCTTCAGCCCTGGCCAACCCCGTGCGCCGATCGACGTGCTGGGCGACTTTCTCGATGCCCTCGGCATTGACCGCGATAACCAGCCCAACGACCTGGAAGCCCGGATCGGGCTCTACCGCACCCGTACCAACGGCAGACGCCTGCTCATCCTGCTCGACAACGCCGCCCACGCCGATCAAGTCGTACCGTTGTTGCCCGGCGGCGACACCTGCACCGTCTTGATCACCAGCCGCGACCGACTCCATAGCCTCATCGCGCGCCACGGAGCGCGCCCTGTTCACCTCGACACCCTCACCGACGCCGATGCTCGCACCCTGCTCACGACCGCCCTCGATAACACCCCCACCACCCCCGAGACCGAACGCGTGATCACCGAACTGATCGGCTTGTGTGGGAGGTTCCCCCTAGCGCTCGGGCTCATCGCCGCCCGAATCCGCACCGATCCTCATCTGCTGTACGACCTCGCCGCCGAACTACGTGAACTCGGCCTGGATGCCCTCGACTCTGGCGACTCGCACGCCAGTCTGCCTACCGTTCTGTCCTGGTCGTTGCGCTACCTCACCAAACAACAACGCGCTCTGTTCGAGTTGCTTGGCATCGCCCCCGGCCTCGACGCCTCGCTGCCTGCCGTCGCCTCTCTCGCCGGACAACCTTCACGGGAAACTCGTATAATGCTGCGCGCCCTGACCGATGTCTCTCTGGTCACTCATCTTCCCGGCGACCGTTACTCGATGCACGACCTGGTACGTAGCTACGCCGCTACACGCGCCAACAGCCTGCCCCAAACGGATCAGCTTGCGGCACTGCGGCGGATCATCGACTTCTATCTCCACACCGCATATACCGCAAGCCGAATCCTAGAGCCCAACGGTACGACAATCCAGCCAAATCCTCCCGCTTCCGGTGTCCAACAGTACCCGATGACCGACCACTCCATGGCGATAGCCTGGCTGGACGCTGAGCATAGTTGCCTTTTGGCTTCCCAGCGCACCGCCTTTACTTATGAGTGGAACGATATCGTGGTGCAGTTCGCCTGCGCGCTAAGTGGGCTCCATTTTCGACGGGGGCACATACTAGACGATCTCGCTTCATGGAAAGCAGCCTTGAACGCCGCCGAACTCTTGCCCAGCATCGATGCCCACATACTAACCCATAGAGGACTCGGCTTCGCCAACGCGCAGGTAGGAAAACACTATGAAGCCATTCGACTTTTGAACGAGTCCCTCTCCATCGCTCGACAGCGAGGCGATCGAGCCGAGGAAGCACATAGCCAGCGCGTCCTCGCCTGGGTATGGGCAATACAAGGCGACGGTCGTCGAGCGCTGGAACACTGCCGACTCGCGCTTGGGTTGTATCGCACAGTCAACCTACCCACAAGGGAAGCGAATGCCCTAAATGACCTTGGCTGGTTCGCGGCCCGCTTGAAAGACTTCGACACCGCGCGCGCCAACTGTCTGGCCGCCCTCGCTATGCACCGACAGCACGGAAGTGCTACCGGCGAGGCATCGACACTAGACAGCTTGGGATATATCGCACACAGCACGGGTAGTCATCACGAGGCCATCGAGCACTACAAGGGCTCCATTGCACTTCTCGCAGCTCATAGCTTCAGCGCGCACCTCTCCGACATCCTCGACCGACTTGGCCATCCTCACGCCGCATTAGGTCAACACACCGAGGCTCGGCGAGCCTGGCAGCAAGCCCTGACGATCTACCAACAGCAGGGCCGTACCGCCGATGCCGAACGCGTCCAACAGCAGCTCGACGACCTCGACACCGTCATTCGTTGATTGCCCAGTCGTACTCAGCGTTGCGCCGAAGGCGTGCAGTCCGTAACCGCGGGTGGCCGCGTGGCACCGGCCAGCACATCAAGGGTGCGCCCCACGAGTCGTCGGACGCTGAAGCGGGGGTCGGTACGGAGTTTGTCCTGGACCGCCTTGATCGTCGGTGTGGTGACCGCGTGGCGTAGTCCGTCTGCGAGGGAGCGCCGGACTCGTTGGTCGCGGTCCTCGGCGAGGAGCAGGCCGATCATGGCGTCGTTGGGTTCACCGGCCGCCCAGGTGATGCCTGCGAGTGCGCGAGCGGCCCAGTCCTGTTGCACCGCGAGCAGCGGTACGTCTCTGGCCAGGTCGTCCGGCTTGACTGTGCGCAGTGCGCGCACGACGAGTCGGCCGCTGCTCTCGCTCGTGCCGAGCAGGTTGATCGCACGGTTGCGGACCCGGTCCCGCTGATCCTGTGTCCGGGCGAGGGATGCGGCTAGCACCAGCGCGTACGGGCGGGTGTCCAGGGTCATGCCGCTGACCTGGACTGGCCCCAGCGGGTCACTGCTCATGTTCAGCGCCAGGTCGGCTGCTGTCGGCGTGGAATCGGCGGCATGCTCCATCGCTTGCTCGAAGAACTCGTCCACGTCGTCGAGATCGTGGGCGAGGTGACCGGCGGCGAGGAAGTAGTCACTGCGGTTCCACCCCGGCTCGTACGGTGATCGCACCCGTTCCAGTTGTATGCGGACCAGGTTCTTGCGGTCTTCTTTCGGCAAGGACATCGCCAGCAGCGCCTGACGTTCGGCGTCGGTGCCGAGACCGATGGAAGTCGCCGTGTTGTCCAGGGTTGCGCTGAGGTTGGCGCTCGCGGCTTGTGCCGCATTCAGTTGCACTTCCGTTGGTTCGTCGGTAATCCGGGACAGCAGCGAGGCCGCGTAGCGGTTGCCATCAGAGGCGAGCGTGCCGAGGCGGTCGCGTACGAGTTCGGGGTAGTCCAAGAACAGGTTGTGCGCTTCGTACTCCGCCTTGCGCGAGACACCGGAGTCATTTGCGGCCACCAAGTCCAGCAACTGCCCAATTGCATCGACACGCAGTGCCGGGTGACCGGCGGCGATGCCCACGCAAGCACGGACATGGCTGTCGTCGGTGTGGTGGGAGTTGTGAGATTTTCGCGGGACGCAAGGAAGCAGGTAGTCGAGCAGCTCCGCAGCTGCTTCAGGTGTGATCCTATCGGCCAGCTCTGCCAGTACCTTGAGCGCCTCCAAGCGGACGAACGGCCCGTAACGGGGATTGTCACGCAGCACACCGGCTCGCTCTTGTCGCAGAACATCGAGCGCAGTGGCGGCGATCTCGTCGACCTGGTCGTCGGGGACCAGGTCACCCTGCACAGCGAGTACCCGGAACGCGGCGGCCCGCGCCGAGGCGCCCGAGGCGCCCAGATGAGGGCGGACATCGAGGTAGCGGTCACCGGCGCGCTTCGCGAGCTCGGCCGCCTGCTTGGCCTGCCCCGCCAGGATGAGCAGCGCCGCAGCGGGTTCGAGTACGCCAGCAGCCTGGTACGCCGAGGCGAGCAGGGATCGTGCGTCCTGTACCCGTCCCCAATTTCCCGTCGCGTGAGCGAAGCGCAGATACGCCCGCAACACCGGTACAGCCACGTGCGGCTTGCCGTCCACCATGGCGCGCAGCGCCTCGGCTTCAAGCCGCTGCGTGGTCCGTTCGCTACGGTCGCCGCCGGTCGTCTGGAGGCTGCGCACCAGTCTCCAGAAGTCCTCATCCCGTGTCACTCCGCGTAGCCGGAGGTGCAGAATCTGCCGGGAGTGCACCCACTCCGCGGCATCGTCGGGATCGGCGGCAGGTGGCGCAGGCTCGATCCCGGACGCCAGGCCCTGCTGGTGCTGGCGCACCTACGCTGCGGCGACACCTACAGCCGCGTGTCCGCGGGGTTCAGCGTCGGCCTGGCCACCGTCTGCCGCTACATCCACGAAGCCGTCCAGCTCCTGGTGGCACTGGCACCGGACCTGGCGACGCGGTGAAAGTCGCCACGCGCAAGGCCTACGTCATCCTCGACCGCACCCTGCTGCCCATCGACCGCATCGCCGCCGACCGGCCGTACTACTCGGGAAAACACAAGCGCCACGGCATGAACGTCCAAGTCCTCGCCGACCCCGCCGGGCGACTGCTGTGGACCTCGCCCGCGCTGCCCTGCTCGACCCACGACCTGACCGCGGCCCGCGCCCACGGCATCGTCGACGCCCTGACCGCAGCGGACATCCCATGCTGGGCGGACAAGGCATACCGGGGTGCCAGCGGCCCGGTCCGCGTGCCCTATCGCGGCAAGTGGCACAACCTCTCGCCCGGTCAGCAGGCCGTCAACCGCTCGCATGCCCGTATCCGCGCCCTCGGAGAACGATCCGTCTCGACCCTGAAGGCCTGGCGGCTGCTACGCAAACTCCGCTGCTCCACCACCCGCATCACCGACCTGACCAGAGCCGTCCTCACACTTCACCTCAACGCTGGATGAGGTTGGAAAAGGCTCAGTGCGTCCAGCCTGCCCTGGACAGCCGGTGCGCGGCGGCAGATGGCGTGCATAGGCGTCCAGGCAGACCAGTCGGCTCCGATCCCAGAAGCGATGTACTCCGTACTTCTGCGGCTTATGGGCCGACTGGTCGTTCCGACCGCTCCGATGTGGCTAACGCTGTCGCGGGCGTCGGCGATGGGCGGGTGAAGGGCTTGACACGCTCCGCGCGCTGGGATGTGCCGGGCCCTTTGCCGTATCCGGATCCTGTCCGTCAGCGGCGCGGTGGAGACGATCGCCCGATGATGCCGATGCCGGTTGGTGTCGTCGAGGGGCACCGGGCCGCCCGACGCGGCGGTGAGATCGATGGCGACTGTCGAGCCGTCATGCGCGCTCGGGCGGGTGGGCGGGATGTCGTGCCAGCCAGCGCGTGCGCGATTGTGGGAGGTGGGGGGATGTCGGGCGTCGTCGCTGATCGTGCTCGGGTGAAGGAGGCGTTCGAGCAACCCACGCTGTCCTTGTTGCACCAAGGGCACGCGCCGGTGGTGATCGCGGTGTTCCGTTCGGCGTTCTCCCGTGAGGTCCCGGCCGTGCCCGCGGCCCGGTTACACGAGATGGTCGAGGCGTTCCTCGCCGAGTTGCGGTTATCGGGGCTGGCCGACCGGGAGGTGCCAGCGGGGTCGGGGCGCGGGTTGTGCCGCAAGTGGGTGTCGGATCAGTGGCTCATCCGGTCTCCGACAGAGGACGGCACCGAGCAGTACACGCTCACCTCGCACGCCCAGGACGCGTTGCGGCTGGTCGAGCAGTTGACCAGGGAACGCGCCACCCTCTCGGAGCACCGGATCGCCACCATCCTCGAGCAGGTCCGCCGCTTCAACAGGGTGGCCAATCCGGACCGGGCGGCGCGAGTGAACATCCTGGATGCCGAGATCGGGCGTCTGACCCGGGAACGGGACCGGCTGCTCGCCGGTGGGGACATGCCCGCGGTGGGCGCCGACTACATGTTGCAGGGCTTCTCCGAGCTGACCGAACTGGTCGCCGGTCTGCCCTCGGACTTCGCGCGCGTGTCGGAGTCGTTCACCACTTTGCGTGATCAGATCTTCGTGTCGCTGCGCGGTGAGGACAGACCCGCGGGGCAGACCGTCGACGAGTACCTGAGACAGGCCGACTCGCTGGAGGAGGCCACCCCCGAGGGTCGGGCGTTCAAGGGTGCCTTCGACCTCCTGCGCGACCAGGTCCTGGTCGAGCAGTTGCGTGAGGACATCGCCGACCTTCTGGACCACCCGTTGGCCGGGGACATCCTCACCGACTCCGATCGTGCGGACCTGCGCGGCACCGTGTCGATGATCCGGCGTGGCATGAGTCGGGTGATCGTGGAACGAGGGCGGGCGACCTCGGCGCTCAAGGAGTTCATCACCACCTACGACCGCACCCGCGACCGTGAACTGGACGCGACGTTGCGGGCGCTGGAGTCGGAGATCACCGTGTGGATGCTGCGTGGCGGGCCGAAGACCCGGGTGCCGGTGTCGTTGCTGCCAGCGGAGATCGAGGTGTCGCTGCTGCGCGAACGGTTCCACGACGCCGAAACGTCCGCGCCACCGCCGCCGCTGGTGGACGTCTCGGCCGACCAGCCCGCCGCGCCGTCGATGCGGGAGTTGCTGATGCAGGGAGGCCCCTCGCTGGACGCGCTGCGAGCACGGTTGTCGACGCTGGGCACATCCGGTGCGCCGGACTCGGCGGGTGGCCTGTTCCGCGGGTTCCCGAATGCGTTGCGGCGGCCGGTGGAGATCTACGGCCTGTTGCACCTTGCCACCAACACCGACGCTCTGGCCGTGACCGAGGAGACCGAGGTGTACGACACGGTGCGCCCCGACGGCAGCCGTCGATCACTGGAGGTGCCCAAGATCGTCCCCGCCCACGGCCCCGCCACGGCTGGCGCGGACGACGGCACGACCGCAGCGGTGTCGGCCGACGGAGACGCCGAGCGGACACGCAGCGGGAACGACAGCCCGCACCGGGACGAGCGACGGGAGGAATCGGCATGACCCACAACCTCGGCGACGAGCCCGCCGCGTCCCTGCACGTCGTGACATCCCGCAGCACGCAGGATCAGGCCACATCGATCGGTGACCCGACCGCAGATACCGATGTCGAGGACACGACGGCATGGCCTGAGCCGGAGAAACCCGATGTGCACGGCCGTGTGGGCGAGGAGTTCCCCGACCTGGACGACGACGGCGACACGGAGAGCACCTCGACGCTCTCGCTGTTCGAAAGCGACGAGGGCGCGTTGTTGTTCGCCCAACGGCAAGCTTTGGTGCACCTGATCAAACATCCGTTCATCAGCGCCCAGACCCACCCACGGGACTGGCGGACTCTCATCGGCAATCCACGCCCCATCCGCGCCCGCCTCAACGACCTGTTCATGGTCCTGGAATTGGACACCCAGCGTGAGGTCGCCTTCACCCGGCAGGCGACACCGGAGGGTGGCGGACGACGATTCCCGACGCTGTTCTACGACCAGGCGTGGACCCGCGAGGAGACCATCGTGCTGCTGTGCCTGCGCACCCGGTCGCATACCGAGCAGGCCGCCGGCACCGGCCGGGTGTTCGTCGACCGCGACGACATCCACGACTACGTGACACGGTTCCGGCCCGCCCACGCCACCGACAAGGTCGGTGACCGCGGCAGGGTCGAGCGGGCGATCGAGAAGGTGTTCAAGACCGGATTGCTGATCGGCCGCAAAACCGGTGAACGGTTCGAGGTCGCACGCGCCATCGACACGCTCATGCCGCTGTCCAGGCTCACCGAACTGCTCGCCTGGCTGCGGCAACAGAACACCGACGGCGCCGGGGACCCGACCACGCCCGCCGACCGCTCTCCTGCTGCCTCCGTCACCGCGACGGCACCCGACCACGCCGCCGACAGCGGTGAATGAAAGTAGTCGACGATGACCGAGGAGATGACCCTGGAGTTGGGCGACCTGCGGGCGGACATCCGACCACGGCCCGGCCCGACCGCCGCGCCCTCGATCGCCCCGGCTTCCGCCAAGGACGTCGTACCCGGCGCTCCTGCGGATTCCGCCCGGTCGTCCACGGCGACCGGCCCTGCCCCCGCCCCGGCCACACGGGCATCGGATGCGCGCCGGGAGACGGCACCGGCCACCGTGCAACACCGCCTGGAAAGCATACAACTGGTCAACTGGGGCGGCTTCGAGGGACGCCGGCTGATCGAGTTCGACCGCGACTCCACACTGATGTCGGGGGCATCCGGGACCGGGAAGTCCACCATCCAGGACGCGTGGCTGGCCTTGATGCAGCCGTCGGACACCCCGTTCAACGGCGCCTCCAACGACGCCGTGCGTGGTCGGGCGCGCTCGGCCGAACAACGCAACCTGCTGTCCTACCTGCGTGGGCAGACCGACACCACCGAGGACGCCGACGGCGCGGACAAGCCCAAAGTGCTGCGCGGGGACGGAACCGACACCTGGGGTGCGGTCGCGGCGACCTTCGTCGACGACCGTGGGCGGCGTTTCACCGCCTTCCGGCTCTACTACGCCGCGGCCCGCGTCACCCGATTCGCCGATGTGCTCAGTCGCATGTTCACCTTCGACGGCACCCTCGACCTGGCCGACCTGGCGCCGCTGACCACCACCCGCCCGTCGCCGTTCGCCCCCGCCCAGGTCAAGGCACGGATCCCCGGCGCCGTACACCACGAGCGGTACTCCACGTTCTCCCAGCAACTGTTCACCCGGCTGGGCATCGGCGCGGGCGGCGACGGCAGCAAGGCACTGCGGCTGCTGGCCCGCGTGCAGGCTGGCCAGCAGATCCGCACCGTCGACGAGTTGTACAAGGAGATGGTCCTCGAACGGCCCGCTACCTACGACGACGCCGACCGAGCCATCGAGCACTTCAACGCGCTCGAGGACGCCTACCTGACCATGCACACCGAGCAGCTCAAAGCCGAGACGCTCGCCCCGGTGAAAGCCTGGTACGACGAGCTGTGTCAGGCACGCGACCGGATCGGGGCCATCGACGGTTTCGGCCTGGATCTGGGCGCCGACTCACCCGTCGCGCTATGGGCGTCACGCACCGAGGACGCCCTGCTCACCGCCGCTGTCGACACCAACCGCAAGCAGCGCGACCACGCCGAGAAGGCCTTGGCCACGGCACAGCTCGCACGCGCCGAGCAAGAGCGGGCCCTGACACAGGCCCAGGCCGACCACGACGCCGCAGGCGGGGGAACCTTGCGGCGGATCGACGACGACCTTCAGGTGGAGACCGCGCGCCGTAACGAACGTGACCAGCGCCGTACGGTCCTGGCCCGCGACACGGTCGCCCTGAGCGGTCATCTGCCTGGCGGATTGGACTCGGCGGTGGACTACCAGGCACTGCGCGAGGCCGCGACAGCGTTGGTCGATGCCGCGGACTCCACAGCCGTCGAACTGCAGCAGCGTCGTGACAGAATCCTGCAGAAGCGGCAGTTCCCTCTTCTACAGCGGCGAACCGAACTGAGGACAGAGCGGGCGTCCTACGAGGGGCGTAGCGGTCGTGTTCCGCCGTGGCTCGACGCACTGCGCGTCCAAGTCGCGCAGGCGGCCGGGCTCGCGGCGGAAGAGTTGCCGTTCCTCGCCGAGTTGATCGACGTTGTCGACGGCCAGCAGCAGTGGCGCACGGCGATCGAGACCGTCCTGGGCGCCAGCGCACGGCTGCTGCTGGTGCCCGGCGACCGGTTGGAGGACTTCTCCCGGAAGATCGACCCGCTGCACCTGACCGGCCGGATCACGTTCGAAGGCGTCACCCTGCAACCGTGGAATCCGACGCGCATCGCAGCAGCCGACTCACAGCGGATCGCCGGAAAACTGCAATTCAAGGCCACCCCGTTCACCTCGTGGGTATTCGAGCACGTCAGCGACGCGTCCCTCAACGCGCTGTGCGTGCCGACCGCGGCCGACCTGGCAGGGCACGGCTACCGGGTCACCCCCGCGGGGCAAACCCGACGGGGTCGCCGCGGCTCGCACGGACGCGCCGACCGGCACAACATCATCGGCTTCTCCAACACCGACACCCTCGCCGACATCGACCAGGAACTCGCCGACATCGAACGCGACCTGCGATCCACCGGGCAGGCGGTCAAGGCTGTCGAAGCCGAGCAGGGCACACTGCAGCGACGCATCGGTGCCTGCCAGGCGGTGGCCCGGCTGAGCTGGGATGACATCGACGTGCCCGGCTCGGACGAACGCATCGCCGCCCTGCGGCGGCAACGCCAGGCTATCCTCGACGACAACACCCGGCTCCAGGCCCTGCAGAAACACATCGAGGATCTGGAGGGCCAGGTCGAACAGGCCCGGAACCAGGTGTACGGCTGCCAACGCCACCACAAAGAATTGAACGAGCTGTGGAACCAGCTGGTCGACCGTCAGGACGAGGTGGTCGGCGAGCTGCAGCGCCTGGACCGCGAACAGCGGGTCGTGCTCACCGACGAGCAGACACGGGAACTGGATCGGCACTTCGCCACCGTCACCGCCGACCGCGACAACATCCTCGCCGATTTCCCCAAATACCTGGTCGCGCTCCGCCGACGACTACGTGAGCAGGCCGATGTGTCCGGCCAACGGATTACCCAGCTCACCAGTCTCATCGAGGACCGGTTCGTGCAATTCCAGCACAACTGGTACGACCCCAAACTCGGCAAGACGCTGGACTCCTACGCCGACTACGCACGCCTCTACGACGACATCGAGGCCACCGGCCTGCACACCCGTCGCGACCAGTGGCGACGCCGGCTGACCGACTGGTCCGGCGAGGACCTCGTACCGCTGGCCCATTCGATGGGCGACGCGATCGATGAGATCGAACGGCGCCTGGAACCGATCAACGCCATCCTCGGCGCACTGCCGTTCGGCGCGAACGCCAACCGTCTGCGCATCCGGATGCGCAGACAACGCTTCGAGCACGTCACCACGTTCCGCCGCGAGCTGGCCCAGCTTTCGTCCACGGCAACCACACATCTGGACGACCATGCCCTGGAACAGCGGTTCCAGGATCTACAGGCCTTCATGGACCAAATCCGAACCAAGGACGATCCGCGCGGCCTGCGAGCCACCCCCGGCCGCGGCGGCACGACGAAGACAGGCGCGGTTGAGCGCGACCGCGACCAACTGCTCGACGTGCGCAAACACGTCACCGTCACCGCCGAGTGCTACGACCAGCAGACCGGCCAACTGGTGTCCACCCACTCGTCGCTGGGCGGCAAGTCGGGCGGCGAGTCACAGGAACTCATCGCGTTCATCGTCGGCGCGGCGCTGAGGTTCCGGCTGGGCGACGAACTGCGCGATCGACCGCGGTTCGCCCCGGTGTTCCTCGACGAGGGATTCATCAAAGCCGACGCCGAGTTCGCTGGCCGCGCGGTGCAGGCCTGGCGGGGGCTGGGCTTCCAACTCGTCATCGGCGCCCCGCTGGACAAGGTGACCGGCCTGGAACCGCACATGAACGCACTGCTGGTGATCACCAAGGACACCCGGACACAGCGCTCGTTCCTTCACCCGGTCAAGGTGAGCTTCCCCCGATAACTCGAGGTGGTTATTACCTGGATCGGGTCGGTGATGCCGGGATGGTAGTCGGTTCGGCCTGGGCGGCGTGCCAGGCGGCTTCGTACTCGTCGGGACTGAGCCAGCCGAGGTCCTTCTGGATGCGTTCGGTGTTGTAGAACCCGTCGATATAGCGGAACAGCTCGTTCTCGGCCTCGTCACGGGTGCGCCAGGAGCGGCGGTAGACCAACTCGATCTTCAACGTGGAGAAGAAGTTCTCCATCAGGGCGTTGTCATACGAGTCGCCGACCGACCCCATGGAAGGCAGGATCCCGTTGTCCGCCAACCGTTCCGCGAATCGGAAGGCCGTGTAGGTCGACCCGCGGTCGCTGTGGTGGATCAACTGCCCGTCGCGCACGTCGCGCGACCAGATCGCGTACTCCAAGGCACCGAGCACCAGGTCGGTGTCGCAGCGGTCGGAGGTCTTCCAGCCCACGATCCGGTTGGAGAACGCGTCGCGCACCGCCGCGAGCCAGAACACACCCTCGCCGGTGCGGATCCGGGTCGCGTCGGCCACCCACAACCGGTCCGGCGCGGACGCGGTGAAGTCCCGGTTCACCCGATCGGGCGCCGGTGCGGCCTGCGGATCCCGCCTGGTCGACGACGTCCGCCACTGTTTGCGCAGGAAGGCGCCCTGCAGGCCGGCCTGGCGCATCAGCCGCTCGACCCGCTTGCGCGACACGCGGATGCCCCTGCGGCGCAGGACCTGGTGCACCCGCGGACTGCCGTAGGTCCCACCGGAGGCGGTGTGGATGTCGACGATCTCGGCGGTGACCGCCTCGTCCTCGCGCTCACGGCGGGACGGGTCGGACTGCCGGGCCACCCAACCGTGGTAGGTGGAGGAGGCGACACCCAGTACCCGGAGGACGAACTCGACCCCGAAACGGCCGCGAAGCTGCTCCACGAGCTTCACGACCGTCGCCGGGTCGGGTCGAGTTCCGCCGCGAAAAACGCGGACGCGGTCCTCAGGATCTCGTTGGCGCGCTTGAGTTCCGCGTTCTCCCGCCGCAGCCGGCGCAACTCCTCGGACTCGGTCGAGGTGGGCCGGTCGCCACGTTCGCCGCGGTCGGCCTCGTCCTGCCGGATCCAGTTCCGCAACGCCTCGTGATGCACACCCAGCTGCTCGGCCAGGCGCCGGATCACCGGCCTGGGGTCCGACTCCCGGTACAACCGGACCGCACGGGACCTCAACTCGTCGGGGTACTTCTTCGGTGGTGCCACGGACGACTCCCTTCAGGCCCTATCGGACCATGTCTGGAAAGCCACCGAGTTAGCGGGGGAACCTCAAGGACCGCCAAGCCTTCCGCGACACCTTGGACAGCCTGGTAGCAGACAACGACACCTCCACCGCCACACCGGCCGATCCGGGCGGCTCGTCCATACCCGAAGACACCACAGGACGGGGCAGCAGCTGATGACCGGCCGAGCACGCGGCACGGCCCGCAGCGGCGACCTGACCGGCGGCGATCGGACCATCACCGACCCGATCGCCGGGATCAGGACACCCCACCTGGTGGTTCACGACGTCCGACGACGCCTGGAACGCAGCTGGCCGGACACCGTCCTACGGGAGCACCAGTGCCACACGCCCGGCGCGGGCCACCCGACACCACAGATTGAACCGGATACGGCGGAGTCGGCGTTCGATGCTGGCGCCGCGCCAGCATGGCCGCACGCGTTCCCGCTGGGACAGCCCGACGCCACCGTGCTGGCAGCCCACTTCGGCGACGTCGTGGGCCTGGTCCGCGACTGGCGCGAGTGGGCCGATCGGCACGGCATGACGCTGCGCTGGCGGATACGCCGCGTCCACGGCACCGAACAGCACCTGCCCACCCACCTGCTCGTCGATGACATCGACACCGCCGCCCGCATCACTGGCTGGCACGACACGCTGGCCACCGCCCGCGCCCGCGCGCGGATCCTGCTACGCCGGAACCCGCTGCCGCGCTCCCCTGCCGCCGTGCTGCGCCAGGTCGTCGACTACGACGAGGTGGACTTCGACCTGCTCAGCCGCGCTGCGGACTGGTTCGCTGAACGCGCCGTCACCGGCCCGCCCGCGTCGCTCACGCCTCGACAGGTGCCGATCGAAGGACTGCACGCCAAATGGCTCAACACCCGGCACGCGTTGCTGCGCGAACTCGCCGGCGTCGACGAACTGCACCTGCTGCCGCCCCACCCGCCCCGCCTACACCTCACCTACCTGGACCCCGCACACCTCGGTTCGGGCGGCCGTCGACACGACTGCGCCACCGTAGGCGACAACCTCCCTCTGCCCTATCCGCCAAAAGTGATCATCATCAGCGAAAACAAGGACACTGCGGTCCACTTCCCGCCGCTGACCGGCGGTATCGCCGTGGAAGGCAGCGGACGGGGCGGCACCACCGCAGCGTCCTTCACCTGGATCACCGACGCCCCCGCCGTGTTCTACTGGGGCGACATTGACCCCGACGGCTTCGAAATCCTCGCCGGATTCCGTGCCGCCGGAATCCCCGCACGGTCACTGCTGATGAACCGCGCCGTTTATCAGCGGTGGGAACGCTACGGCACCAGCGTCGACCGCCACGGCAAGCCACTGCAGCCACGCACCCCCAGCCCGACACCGCACCTGACCGCTGAGGAACGCTCCCTGTACGAGGATCTTTGCTCACCACAATGGACACGACACCGACGTATCGAGCAGGAGCGCATCCCGCTGCACACTGCGCTGCAGAGCATCCGCACAGCCCTGGGCACCTCAGTGCGCTAGACATGTCATTCATCAAGGCGCTCCATCCTGGGGCGCAACGGTGCGGAGAAACCCCGATGCCGAGCACACGGCTTCGGGTGGTGGAGGCCGTGTGGAGTTGTGCACCCACTCGGGCAGGTCAGGCGTCTCGCCAGTGACGGCCCAGCGGTGACCGTTACAGTATCCGCAAGTCGACGGGACTCGCCCCGCCGTCGCCATACTGACGACCACCCATGGCCCTTTCCCGGTAGTGCACCGGGCCCACTCGTGCCGCTCGCCAGGCGTCGTACCATCGCGGTACGCAGCTCTTCGCTCAACCACCTACTGGTCGTGAGAATGCGGGGCCGTCATGACGACGCGTGTGCTGTACGTCCCGGACAACCGCGAGTTGGACCTCTCCCGTCTCTCCGAGAGCGATTATCAGACGGTCGCCTCGCTGCGGGGCAAGATCGGGCGCGGCGACCGCGTGCTGCTCTGCCTGGAACCAGCGGTGTCTGGCCACGACGAGATGTTCGTCCGCAGGCGCGACGGCAAGTACTACGCGAGCCACTTCGCGGGCGGCGGCCATGGCACGCATGAGATCGCCCGAGAGAGCGACGAGCACAAGCGGCAGAAGGAGTACTGGCACCGGGCCGGCGACGACGCCGGCTACCGCAGCGACACCGAGTTCACGACGAGCACAGGGAGCATCCTCGACGTCGCCATCCATGGGCCTACCCCTACCGGCGTGGAGGTCCAGCTCTCCCGCATCAACCTGTCGACAGCGAGTGGCCGCACCGCTCGATCACATCGAGCCGGCTGGTTGTCGCTGTGGTTCACCCCCGCAGAGCGCTTACCGAAGTGGTTCCACCGGGTGCCCTCGGTGGGCTGCAACCACATCCCGTGGGACAACCTTCCTCCCAGGGGCTCGGCCGTGGCCACCGGTCTGCGCCGAGTCGACATCGCCAAGTGCACCGTGCACAACTTCAAGACATGCCCGGCCAACCGCCGCCACTGCGGTGGCGATCACCCGAAGCTCAACCCGTGGGCAGGTCTGACGCTGGATCACGTGGCAGCTCTAGTCCCCGCCGGCAAAGCGGTGCCACTCATGGCCACTGGCCGGACCGTGTACCTGGTCCCACCGAACGACCTGCGACTCTACGAGTCGCTGACCGGAGGCCCTGCCCGCTATACCCCGAAAATACCGTCGGAGACCGACCGCGCCTCGTCAGAGCCCACCGATTGCTACAACGCGTCGCACCTTGCCGACTCGAGCGTGGAGTGCGAGGGGTGTGGCGAACGCCTTCTGTGGAGGCGCCCAGGCCGAGTCCTCTGCGAACGCTGTAATCCGATCATGCACCTACCGACCAGCCCTTATCCACTCTGAGCGCTGGCAGCGTCAGCCGAAGCCCGCCTCACCAACGGCGTATACGCCAACCATGTTTCGGTCAGTTCCCACATCGTCGTGGCCAATGAGCCGAAGACGAGACGACCAGGCGCAGCCGCCAGATCGACAGTCCTTCGGACCAGCGTTTCCGACCGCTTGCTCAGGCCGGACGGCACGACGCTTTTCTTGCCCCACTGAGCCGATATACAGCACTGCTGATCCAGCGCGACACAAGTTGCCGGTTCAGTATGTCTTCGTTCCCGACTTCGACGAATCCGGTCCGATGACATACGCTCATTGGATCAACCAGGAATTGGTACGGCATGCTCGCCATCACATCTACATGCACCCCGACAATCTTCTGAGCAATAACATACGTCTACCGCAGCCGGATCGCCGTAACTTCGATGCAAACACCGGCGGCGCGCTGATCAGCGAAGACGGACTCTTCCACGGTCTGAGCGAAGACCAACTCAACGGCCCGTCCGAAGCCATGCCGCCCCGCCGCGACGAGGACGGCATGACCATCAATGATCTGAAGTGGCCCATTCCCGGCGGCGTGACATCAGGTCGACCAACGAGCTGGTGACATGTCAGCTGGCGGCCATCAGGCCGTCGAACTCCTCCAGTGTCACGAACGCCATGAGCGGCCGTGGCACGAAGGCCGCCGGGCTCGGGCGCCTTGTGACGAACAGTCCTTGGACGGACGTCGGCATCGGTACGCCCAAGGCGTCCGCGACTGCCGCGCAATCCGCCGCGACGGTGTCCACCTTGGCTTGCAACTTGCCGACTTCGCCCTTCTTCGGATCGTAGAACTGCCGAACCGCGCGTGCGATCTCGGCCGGGGTGAACACCTCGGCCAGATCCTTGTCGTCGATGACCCACAGGACGCCCTTGTCGGGGTGCATCGCGATGTGGTCGATCTCGCCGGGCAGGGAGGCGAGTCCGATCGTGCGCGCGTGGTGGGGCTTGATGCGGCTGCGTACCACGAACCCCATCTTCCGCAACTGCTCGTCGACCTGATCCTCTAGGACCCTGGTGCGCTGCAATCGAACCTGGTCGATGGCGCGGCGCACCGTCGGGCAGCGGTCCAGGCGGCTGGTAGGCCACGGCAGCAGGCCGTCGGTGAGGTAGCCGCTGGTGACCCGTCCGGTGGCCGCCGAGTTCCACGGCAGGACCAGCACCGTGTGCTCGGTCAGCTGGATCAGAGGTCGGGTGAGGAGCCGGTGGTCGCGGGCCCGCGCTTTCCACGGTTGCACGCGTTCGGCGGCCAGGTCGGCGCCGGTCAGCGTCAAGGCTGCCAGCGCGGCTTGCGCCTGCGCACGGTCGATGTCGAGTTGGTCGACTAGCTCGGTCTCGACGTCGACGAGCGCGACTTCCGCAGTCGGGTGTTCGTTGGTGACCGGCCAGGCGCTGAGCACCGTGCAGGCGCCCAGCAGCGCCGTGGCGGTGCAGCCGAGGTCGGTTAGCATCGCCGGATCGACCTGGGCCAGGATCTCGCCGGGGTCAGGGCCGCGTCCCTGCTCGGTATCGGGTCGCGTGGTCGTCCGCTGGTAGTGGCGTAGGCGGGCGTCGTTGAACGCCTCGATGTCGATGGCCGTGGACTCCCCGGCGTGGAGGGTGATCTCGAAGCGGTCGGACACGTCGGTCACTTCGCCGCTCATCTCGTGCAGCAGGGCGTCGGCGCGGGTGGTGGAGTCGACGAACAAACCGGCCAAGGCCAGCAGGTGGGCCCACTCGATGTCATCGGGTTCAGCTGTGCCCTGCTGATCGGCCACCAGGGAGAGTTCCATCAGCGTCGCCAACACCGCCGACTGCTTGACCAGGGGGCTCTCGCCGTCCGGTTCGAGTTCCGGATCACCGGTCTCCGACAAGCGCGGTGGCATCTGCGTGCGATTGAAACGTTGACGTCGGTGCGCCTCGCGCGTGAAGGCGACTGCTTCGATCTCCTCCGCAGCCCGGTGCAGCACCGCGGAGGCGTCAAAGCGTGCGAACCACTCTTCCATCTGGTGACGCAGCCAGGGCAGGATCAGCTCCAGTTCGAGTGCCCTGGACTCGGCGTGGTCGCGACGCCCCGCCGCTTGCCCGCTGCCGACCAGGTGGACGCCGAGCAGCCTGTTGGCCTGCGACACCGCCCACTCCGGCACTGGCGCGGGCCGCCGCATGTCGAGAGCCTTGTTCAAGGTGGTCTCGGCCGAGACCACCAGCACCCGGGTCGCGGTGGGCCAGGCGGCGGCCAGGGACTCGACCGCCGCTGCTTGATCGTCGCCGCAGTTGCGCAGCAACGCGGTCGTGATCAGCTCACCGAGTCGACGCTGAACGTATCCGGGGTTCTCGACCTCATGGTGCTGCAGGGAGGAAGTCCACCGGATGACGATCCCGCCCTCACCGCTGTCACCCTCCTTCAGTGTCAACGGTTCGCCAGAGGCGTCCTCGTACACGAACTCGACCACCAGCCGATCGAGGCCGCAAGCACGCAGTACCGCTGTCGTCTCGTCGCGTAGTTGCAGCGCCACCCGGCACGCCGTCCCGACCATGTCGAACGCGAACGCCACCTTATGCGACGGCATCGACCCTCGCAGCACCTCGGCGACCAGCGGCCCGTGCCACGGATCTGCGCGATCGAGCAGACCCAACGCCCACGCGGCCCTGTCGGCGGCCACGAAGCTGACCGGATCGCCCTCCGACATGACGACCGCCAACTGGTTGACCGGCGGCAGGCCGAGCCGGTGCAACGCCCACTCCAGCGGAGCCCGCCGCCCCGCCAGCTCCCACTCCTCGTCACCGACCTGGTGCGGGGCGACCATGATGCCGGTGGGCGGCAGACCGGCTCGATGCAGAGCCTGGCCGTTGGCCCGCCACGTCTGCCAGGTGTTCACCGGCTCCCAACCGAACATCTCCACATCCGCATTGGTGACCACCTGCTCGTGGAAGAACGCCCACAGCTCGTCCGAACGCTCACACGTCTTGACGATCCACGCCAGGTCCTCCAGAGAAATCATCGCGACCGGCTCGGTCACCCCGATGAACGAGGTGCCGATCAGCGCGGTCACCACCACCCGCACGATCTCCACATCCTCCGGCAGGGTCAGCGGCCCGGCATCGGTGGGCACGGTGACGCCCGGTGTGATCGCGGCCAACGCGGTCTCAGCCTCGCGGACATCACCCCTGGGTCCGATCTGCGCCGCGACCGCAAGAGCCAGGACGTGGCGTCGGCCGTAGAAGATGAGCATCACCGGTCCCGCAGGTCCCTGGAACACGTCAGCGGGCGGAAGATCGTGCAGCGAGTGCAGCAGCTTGCCGACCTCACCCCGCGCGATCCGCAGCCACTCCTGCTGCGACCGCAACGACCGCGCCGCGGCTCGGGCAGCCAACTGCGCGATGCCGGACTCCCACGCCTCGGTCACGTACGGCAGCGGAAGCGCATACCGCGCACCACCAGGACCGGATACTGCAACAGCCGTACCGAAGCACGTGGTCATCATCCGCAGGTCGACCTCCAGCCGACCCAGCGGGACCGTTCCCCACTCCAGCGCCTTGCGGTGTTCCTCCGTCGCCTCCGGCCCCAGCGGAGTCCACAGCAGAACTTCCTCAGCGGCCCGCATTTCCTCGGTGCCAACCACCGGGAGGTCCCCAACCTCCGGTTCGCCGTCCGCAGGCCACGCAGACGCCAGGATCTCGACCACCCGCTCGGTGTGCATCAGGCACACCTCGACCCAGTCGCCGACACCGAACCCCAGCATGCGCCTCAAAGCCGGGTCCACAGCCTGGGCGACCAGCTCCGCCGTCCGCAGCGACGCCAACGGACGCTCCAACATCCCCGGATACAACCGGTACGGACGGCCCCGGAAGACCCCCACGGCGGGAACTCGCGGATCCCAAGGAACCGTGTCCTCCAACGACGCTACGGGCCCGGCCAACGCCACCAGCGACTCCATCAGCTCACGCATACCACCCACCGGCCGCACCGCAGGACGCCGCTGCACCGCCGCCCGCAACGCCAACCTCACCGCATACGACAGAGTCAAATGCCGGTGCATCCCCAACGGCGAGGACACGATCGCGTGCACGGCAGCCAACGGATCACCGAAACCGGACAAGGCAGCCAGCACCGCACGCTCATGCTCCCGACGCTGGAGAAGCCGCTCCTGCTCACCCGACTTCGCCTTGCTCCTCCGGTCGCCCATGAAGCCCTCCCACCCGCGATCCCCCGCAGACGAAGCCAGTCCGCGGTTCCGGGCACCGTACGCCACCGCACCGACAATGTGGACAGTCAGCGGATCACGAAAGGCAACAAGATCGCACCGAAGGCGGGTTGCGACTCCGCAGAACAAATGTCTTTGAGTCGTCCGAAGTCAATCAATCACATTTTGCGACCTGGGCTCCCGACCGGCCCAGGAGCACTTTCTCGACTGAACGACGACTACCCAGTGCGACCGTAAAGACGCCTGCCGATTTCACTGGGCGAAAGTTCGAGTGGGAAATTCCCCACTCTTGCGACGACACCCCAGACCCCTGCTAAGCTGGACTTATGAGCCACTCCCCTTCAAGGCGAGTTGGAAATTCCCCACAGATGCGTGTTCGGACACATAATTTACCCCGCGAGACATTTCCAGGTCAGCTGGAAGTCTCGTGGGGCTTTGTGTTTCCCGACCCTGCTTCGACCCTACCCGATGGTCGCTGCTCGTAGCGTGTCTGCCGGTGCGAAGGCAAGAGCAGTGGGCGGCGTCCAGCTCGTCCCACGACCTGTCGCCTGCGGTCGCCGCCGTGCTCGTCCCGCGGCGGGCACGCAACACCTCCGGCCCGGGATGCGTATCGCGAACGGGTGGAGCGGAGGGTGACATGCAGCCCGGTCTGCCGGTGTCGATCGTGCGGCGCTGCGGAAGGAAGCAGTCGCCGGAGAGGCCGGCGCGCGGGGCGAGCTCTGTCAGCCGGAGCATCGACCTGGCCCGCGAGCACGTCGGGCTGATCCGCCTCCGAAGCCGTCGCACGACTCAAGGTCAGCAGGAGTTGCTCGCCCGCCTTTCCACGATCTCCGGACCCGGTCCCGCCATGGACGGGCTGCGGTGCCAGGCGCCTGCGTGGTGTGCGTGCTCGCCCGGTGGTACCGCGGTCGAGCAGAGCAACCCCGACGGTGTCACAGCGGAAGACGAGTCCGAGTTCGTCGACAAGCCGTGCGGTCTGCTCCGGGCCCGGGTTGTCGGCGATGCCCACGGCGGTGAGGTGTGCGGCGATGCGGCCGAGCAGGTAATCCTCGCGCAGATAGAGGTTGCCCGGCGCGCCTTCCGGTCGGGTACGGGCGCTGGTGTGACCGTGACGGCAACGGTACGCGGCCCGACCGTGGGAACGGTGCGAGTCCATCTTCCGCCCGCACAACCCGCACTGGAGTCGGCCCGCCAACAGGTAGACGTGCTCACCGCCATCGGTGTCGGCCTGGCGGGTGCTGTCCCTGGTGGCCTGGATGGTCTGGGCGGTGACGAAGTCCTGCTCGGACACCAACGGCGTGTGGGCGATGCCGGTCGAGATCGCCCAGGCGTGCTGCTCGTTGCGGACACTGGCACGTCGCCCGCTCGGCGAGAGGGTGGCACGGTCGGCACTGGTGCGGTTCCACACCTGACGACCGGTGTAGCGCGGATTACCCAGGATCTCCATCACCGTACGCAACGACCAACCCGCATCGATCCGACGCCGGTCACGTTCCGCGTCCGCGCTCGACGGGCTGGGCACGGACTGCTCGTTGAAGTCTCGGAGAGCTGCCGCAGGCGGCCGGTGACGATGACGCGGGTGCCGCGGGCCAGCGACTCGGCGACGTTCTCGGCGTACTGGCACCAGACGCTGCACTTCATGAACAGCACCTCACCGTCCCGCCACTCGTTGGTCTGGCGATTGAAGGAGCGGGGGGTGGACGCGCCGGTGAAGTTCGCGACGGCCGCGCCGGACTGGGTGAAACGCAGCTCCGGGTCGGCGGTCAGGTTGCCGACGATGGTGGTGACGGTCTCTCCGGCCATGGCGAAAGCTCCCTTGCGGATCGGTGATCTGGCCACCGACACTCCCGTTCGGGTCGGCTTCGCCTGACGGCAGTTCCGTCGAGCGGGTTCGGCCCCGAGGGGGTTGTCGATCTGCGGAACGCAGATCAGGTCGTGGCAGGGCCCCGAAGGGGGCGGCGGGGGTTCCGGCCCGTGCTTTTCGGGCCGGGTTCATCGGCGCGAACCCTGCCACGACCTGATGTGCTTGGAGCGGATCGACAACCCCCGGTCCGAACCCGTCTGCCCTCTTACCTCCGGACTTGTTCCTTGTCTCGCTGATCACCGGGTCGGGTGTGCAGGGCGCTCCAGCGGCGCAGCACGGTCCAGCTGTCGCGGCTGGGCTCGAGCCGGTGGGTCTCGCGCGGCTGGCCGTCGACGTCGGCGAACAGCAGAGTCCGATGTCCACGAGCCCGGCGCGGCGCAGCCGGCGGATCAGCTCGGCGTCGCGTGGGTCCGGACTGACGGCACGATAGTGGCCGCGGTCGTCGACCAGTACCTCGTAGAGGTCGCCGCGCCAGGTGGTGAACCGATCGTGCACCCCCCCCGGCACCACGCGGGGGCCCGGCCCCGCGGCCCCCG
>NZ_JAJHUO010000048.1:49642-70742 GCF_020859565.1 Saccharothrix luteola
GCGCGGCGCCTGGTGGTGACCCGTCGGGCCCCGGCGGGCGCCACCCGGGGGCCCACGGGCCAGTCGGCCAGGGGGCCGTGGTGCTGCTGGGCGCGTGACGCCGGCAGCTCTTGGCCGTCGAGCAGTTCCTCCTGCACCGGCCGCGGCCGTCGACGGCGGCGCGCGGGATGTCCTGGGCCCGGAGCGGACTTCGTGGGCCGTGGTCTCGCCGGCGGCGGCGGCGAAGTCGACGTCGCCACACTGCGCGCACTGGTGGGGCAGCAGTGCGGGGTCGGCGCCGGAGCGTTCGCAGGCCACGTGCAGGTGGTGGGGCGATCCCCGCGGACCGCTCGTCAGCGAGCGACCTGGCGTTCACGCTCGCCGACCTGGACCGGGGGCAGGACGGGGCCGTGAGGTGCGGCCAGCCATGCCGCCAACTCCTCCACCTCGACGCCGCGATCGGTCTCCCGCCGTACTGCCGCGCTGACTGCCCGTACCAGCTCGGGGCGTGACAACAGGCCCCGCGTGGTGAGGTCGTCTCCCGCCAGCCGCGCGACCAGGCCAAGCACGACCCAGCCGTGCCGCTCATCGGGATCGGTGATTGCGTCAAGGCTCAGCCTGCGCGCCTCGGCCAGGTCGCCCGCCAGGTAAGCACGTTGTGCTGGAGTCGGCATGGCGCCGGCAGCACCGGTGCATGCCGCCCGGATGAAGCCGAGCCTTCCGTCGAGGCGTCCCGTGGCGTACCGGGGCCAGTAGTACCACGCGGCGTCGCGCGCTCGTCCGCCCGCGAGCCAGGAGCCAGTCAGGGCCTTCACCACCTCCTCGGTCGGGCGCACGTGGGCCAAGCGCCACTCAACCCGGTGGTCGATGACGGCTTCCAGTGCCCTTTCGGCCACGGCCGAGGGCACTTCCTCGTCCTCCAGGTCCGCCATGGCGGACAGGACGCCGTCGACGAACACCCGTCCGGCTTCGGTCAGTTCAGTCCGTGACCGGATCACCGTCGCCACGTCCAGGGCCTGCCTCCGCCAGTAGGCGAACTCGAAGCAGGCCCGCGGGGTCGGGGCCCGTCGGACCAGGTCGCGCCAGAACCCGGTGACCGCAGCGAAGGCGCAGACGCCGTGCAGGGCACCGGGGAGCGGGCGCGGATCGTCGCGCCAGGCCGTATAGAACAGCGCGCCGCCGTACCGGTGCCGCGGCTCGACCAGGTCCAGCAGGTCCAGCAGGCCGGACAGCTTCGTGTGGTGGAACTCGTGGACCAGCACCTCGGCCAGCGCCACGGGATCGGCGGGAGATGCGAGCACGACGGCACCGAAAGCGTCTTCCCGGGTCATGCTGGTGAACCCGCCTTCTCCCCGGTCCTGCCACGGCAACACGGCGGTCAGCGCGGCCCCCAGGACCGCGGCCTTCCCCGGCGCGTTGTCGACCAGCACCGCCCACGCTTGGCGCCACAGCTCGTTCCAGCGCTCGACCTCCTGCGGCGCCACAGGTGCGGGAGGTCGGCGGGGCAGTGCCGGGTCCGTACCCCGGAAGGGGTCGTGGGTGTCCAGGGCAGCCTCGGCCCTGGGGGCGGTGAGCACGGGGAGGGGGTGCCAGCCCTGTGTCGCCTCGGTGAATTCCTCCGGCACGCGCACGGTGAGATCCTCGAACCGGACCTCTGCGCCCAATCGGAACACGGCGGCCCCGGAGACCGTCGTCGGGAAGACGGCGACCCCGACTCCCGGGAGCACCACGGCACCGTCACGCACCGGCACGGGTACGTCGGTGTCCAGGCCGGCCTTCGCCGTCGCGGCCGCGACCAGGCTCCACAGGTGACCCGCGTCCAGCCACAGCGGCGGTGCGGCGGTGTCGGCGGCGGTGTCGGACAGCCGGCGCACCAGGACACCCAACCATCGGCCGACCTGCGGGTAGAGCAGGGTGGACCGGACCGCGTCGCGGGCCCGGTCGTGGAGCCGGGTCAGCTCGTCCCACGCCTCGTCGGGAGGTGGCAGCAGGCCGCCCGCCCCGAGGTGGGCGTGCAGCAGTCGGACCACCTCGTCCAGCAGCAGCACCCGACAACCCCATCGGCTCGCGCTCACCAGGGCGAACGCGCTGTCGTCCCCGGCGCCCAACCGGTGCACGTCGTCCAGTGACAACCCGCTGAGCGCGACTCGGTGCGGCCGAGTCGTCCCCGGTCGGTCACCGCTGACGTCGGTCCCGTCCCGTCCCGGTCCGACGCCCTCGTGCCGCGGGCTGACCGATGAGTAGCCGAAACCCCCGCCGACCGGGGCACTGCCCCCCATGCTGGACCCGGCGGTCCCCACGCGCTCGAGCAGGCGTCGGACGAGTGGCTCGGTGACGGACCTGTCCAACGACCGGATCTTCTCGATGGACAGGGTGTCGAGGTCTTGGGGGCGCACGTCGCTCACGAACAGGGGCCGTCCTTCTCCGTCGAGGTGGTCGAGTCGCAGTCGAGTCGTCGCGCCGCCGCGCGGAGCCGCTCGCTCTCCCCGGTGTCCGGGTGATCTCGGCCCAGCACCGCAGAGCGTGCCGCGACCACCCCGTCGAACAGTGCGGCGGCGTCCTCGGCCGCGCCGAGGTCCAGCAGCACGCAGGCCAGGTTGTGCCGGCTCATCAGCGTGTCGGGGTGGTTCTCCCCCAGAGCGACCACGTTGGTCGACCACACCGCCTCGAACTCGGCGCGGGCTTCGGTGAGCCGACCGCGCAGGTGGAGGACGGCGGCGAGTTCGTGCCGGACGGCCACAGCGGCAGGATGCTCCTCCCCGAGCCGCCCGCGCGCGATGGCGGCGACGTCGCGCAGTTCGTGCTCCGCCCGGTCGACGTCCCCCAGGTCGCGCAGGTTCCGCGCCCGTTCGTAGCGCACGGCCAGCAGCAGGGGGTGCTCTGCGGAGAAGGTGGCCGCCATCGCCTCGACGCAGTCGCGCAACTCGGCCTCGGCCTCGGCGAGTCGACTCTGCCCGCGTAGGGAACGGGCGATGTGGAACCGGCTGTCGGACACCCACCACCACGCGATCGCCCGGTCGACCGACCCTTCCAGCGCGAGCAGCCGCCGGAACTCGCGTTCCGCCTCGTCGTGCCGGCCGAGCCTGAGCAACAGCTTCCCCCGCTCGTACCGGGTCAGCACCGTGTCGATGTCGTCCTCGGAACGACCGGTGCCGCTCACGGTGTCCACGAGGTCGTCGAGCACCTCGTGCGCCTCCGCGAGCCGACCCGCGACCGCGAGCGTGCGCCCCAGTCCACGCCGGGCGGACAGCACGTGCGGGTCGTCCGGGGCGAACACCGCTCCGCTCGACTCCAGGACGCGTTCGTACTCGGCGAGCGCGCTGCGGGTCTGGCCGGTCTCCAGCAGTGTCCGGGCCAGTTGACGTCGCACGCGCAGCGTCTCGGGGTGGGCCGACCCGAATCGCGTCGTACCGAGGTCGAGCGCAGGCCGTAGCACCGCTTCTGCGTCGCCGGGCAAGCCGGCCGCGAGCCGGTAGCGGGCCGCCGCGACGGTCAGCTGGAGGGCGGCGCGGACCTGGTCCGCGTCCTGGGTCGCGGCGTCGACGGACAGGCGCGCCATCGCCGCGCAGTGCGGGGCCAGCAGGCTCCACCGCGCCCAGGTCGCGGGGTCCTCGGGGACCAGGTGCGCGGTCGCGCGTGCCAGCAGGCCGGCGACCAGCGGCAGGTTCTCCGCGAGGCGTCCGGCACGTGCGCTCGCGCGCACGACCGGATGCAGGTACAGCGCCCGGCCCACGTCATCGGATGTGACCGAGACCAGCCGCAGGTCCACCAACCCCTGCAGCGCGTCCCGCAGTCGGCGGGCGGTCAGGGCGGCGAACCGCGGATCGCCGCGCAGCACGTCCGGGTCGAGCACCAGGCGGTGCGGCAATCTCGCCTCGGCGAAGCAGGACAGCAACCGCAGCAACGGCCGCGCCACGCCGTGTCCCTGACCGGCGAGCAGGTCCAGGGACAGCTCCCACGTCGTGAGGAGGTCGCGGCGAGCCTGTCGCGGATCGCGCGGTCGCCCCGCGACGTCCGTGCCCACGTCGGTCAGGCGGTGGGAGAACGCCCGCCGGTAGGCGGCGAACGTCGTCGGCTCGTCGTCGTCCGGCCACACGTCGTCGGCGGTCGCCGCGAGGTAGGAGCCCGCCAGGTCCAAGGCCAGTGGCAACCCGCCGAGGTCCGCGGCCAGTGCCTCGGCCTCCCGGGCACTGCCGGCGTTCGGTGCGAGGTCGAGCAGCACCCGCGCGCCGTCTGCCGCCGACAGCGGCTCGACCTCCCGCAGTTCCACCCACGCGCCCCACCGCTCACGGCGCGTTTCACGGCTCGTGACGAGCACAGTCCCGCGGGGTGTGCGCGGTTGCCTCAGCCACCCGGTGCCGTCGGCGAGCGTGCGCTTCGCCGCGGCGACCACGTCCGGGTCGTCGATGTTGTCGAGCACCAGCAACCACGGGTCGGACAACGCGTCCAACCGGCGCCACAGGACGTCGGCGGGGTGCAGGTGGTTGAACTCGGTCGGCGCCGCGCCCGCGTCCACCGCGACGCTCCGCAGGGCGGCGGCCAGTTCGGCGGGGTCCGCGACGGACAACCACCACGTGTGCCGGAGCGCCGGACCCACCTGGTGGGCGACCTCCAGGGCGACGGTGCTCTTGCCGGTGCCGCCCAGGCCGCACAAGGCCCACGCACCCGGTGCGGCCGCGCCGCTCGCACGCGTGAGCACCGCACCGGTCAGCGCCGACACCACCTGGTCGCGGCCGTGCAGCCGGGCGGGGGACACCCGGCGCTGGGGCACGACCAGCGGCGCTGTCAACGGTGCGGACACCGGGGCGGCCACGGGGAAGTCCACTGCGTAGCCCGGGGTGAGGTGCACGTCGATGTTGATGTCGCGAGCCTGCACCAGGTCCCGGGCTGTGCCGCTCATGACGTTCCTGGTGGTGCCTGCGAACTGTTCCGGTCCTCCCATCCGCCCCCATCCCGTGCGTCGACGACCCGGTGATTTTCCTGGAGGACGCGCCGGCGGTACCCGCAATACGGCGGACCCGGCTCCTCTCATCTCCAGGCCCGCACCGACTCGACCTCGACGTCGAGCTGGGGCACCGGGATGTGGCCGAACTGCTCGACCACGATCCGCCCGTCGCGCCGCCGCCTGGTGCCGTGGACCCGCCCGTCGACCACCACGTGCGGTGCGGGCGCGCCGCCCGCGGTCCCCACCAGCGGCGCGTGGGCGGGGTCCAGCAGCAGGTCGCGGTCGCGGTAGCCGAGCAGGAACGTGTCGAACGGGCCGAGCAGCCGCACGGTGCTGTCGAGGTCGTCGCCGGGCACCTCGACGTCGGGCAGCCGCCAGCCGTGCCCGTCCTCGACCAGCTCGTCGGCGGGGAACCTCGCGCGCACGACGCCGGCGGGCAGGCCGCTCCAGGCGACGAGGTCGTCGACGGTGGCGGGGCCGTAGGCGCGCAGGTACCGGCGGGCCAGTTCGGGCACGCCCTGCGGCGGGGGTTCGGTGTCGGGCAGCAGCCGGTAGGGCGACTCGCTCGCGCACACCACGCCGCGGTTGGCGGCGTAGGCCAGCAGGTGGGCGGGTGCGGGCCCGGTCGGGTCGAGCGCCACGCCGACCTCGGCGAGCTGGGCGACGACCTCGGTGCGGGTCAGCGGTTCGGTCAGCACCTCGCGCAGCGCCGCCAGCGCCCGCACGCACACCTAGCTAGTGCGTTGACCACATATGTTCACCGGGTTGGGGACACGCCGGACAAGATCCCCGACGCTGGTTCGTGGTGATCCCATGCTCGGTGGTGACGTAGTCGCCGCCGAGCATGAGGGGCATCGATGGCCGAGCCGGTCAGAGCACGTCGATTAACCGAGGACGAGGGCCGTCGCCTGCTGAACTACGTGCGTCGGGGCAAGCAGGGCACGATCCGGATGCGCCGGGCGATGATCATCCTGGCCTCGTCGTCCGGGACCCCGGCGCCGTCGATCGCGCGGCTGGTCGCGGCCGACCCGGACACCGTGCGGGACGTGATCCACGACTTCAACGCCCGCGGCCTGGCGGCGCTGGACCCTAGGTGGGCGGGAGGCCGTCCCCGCCTGATCAGTCCCGACGACATCGCGTTCGTCGTGGCGACGGCCAAGGCCCGTCCCGCGAGGGCGGGCCTGCCCTTCACCCGGTGGAGCCTGCGCAAACCCGCCGCCCACCTGCACCGCAACCCCGACCGGCGGGTCCGCATCGGCCGGGAACGATTACGCCACATCCTGCACCGACACGGGATCAGCTTCCAGCGCACACGCACCTGGAAGACCTCCAACGACCCGGACTTCGACGCCAAACTCGACCGCATCGACGAGGTCCTCACCAGGTTCCCGAACCGGTGTTTCGCCTTCGACCAGTTCGGGCCGCTGTCGATCCGCCCGCACCACGGCTCGGGCTGGGCACCGAGAACCAGGCCCGACCGGCTGCCGGGGACATACCGCCGCACGCACGGCATCCGCTACTTCCACGGCTGCTACTCCGTCGGCGACGACCGGCTCTGGGGCGTGACCAGACGCCGCAAAGGCGGTGACCACAGCCTGGCCGCCCTGAAATCGATCCGGGCGGCCAGACCGGACGGCGCGCCGATCTACGTGATCATGGACAACCTGTCGGCCAACAAGACCCCGAAGATCCTCACGTGGGCCGCCGACAACAACGTCGAGATCTGCCTGACCCCGACCTACGCCTCCTGGGCCAATCCCATCGAGCCGCAGTTCGGACCGCTGCGCACCTTCGTCATCGCCAACTCGAACCACCCCAACCACACCGTCCTGGCCAGACGGCTCCAAGAACACCTGCGCTGGCGAAACGCCAACGCCCGCCACCCCGACATCCTCGACGCCCAACGCCGCGAACGAGCCCGCATCCGCAGCGAACGCCACCAACGCTGGGGCCGACCACGCCCTCAAGCGGCCTGACCAACCCGGCGAACCGATGTGGTCAACGCACTAGACGCCGACCGCCTGATCTTCGCCACCACCGCGCCGAACTGGCACACCAGCACCTTCGGCCACATCAACGACGCCGTCCGCCGTACCGAGTGGGGACCACTGGGGCCACCCGAGGTCCGCATGATCATCGCACTGGGAACCGAGTCCGCACGCAGCGACGTGCTCAGCAGCAGTCCGCGTGTGTGACCGGTACAGCACCCGGTAAGGGCACAGCGGGCACTTGTCGAAAACCACAGCTCAGGTACCGCGACTTCAGGCGGCACGCCGTCGGATCGCCGCTAGGCCATCCTCAGCGCGACGCTCCTCAAACTCGTCGGGCACATTCGAGCCACTTCGTCGCAGTGAAACCGAGCAGGACTCAATTCGGGTATCAGTAGTTCACCCTTGGTAGGGTGCGAACCCAGAAACCCGACCACGGCAGGCCGCACCAACGCTTCAAGAGCGTTCTTGGAAAGCTGCTCGGGGTGCTCGGGGATGTCGATGACCACCTCGGGCTTGGCCAGTCGGGCGATCATCACCTGGACGGCGGCGGCGAACCTGGCGGCGAAGTCTCCACGCGTCGCCTCGAACGCGATCCTCGCCGGTTCGAGGTCCACGTTCTCACCGACCAGGCCGTCCATCATCCCCAGCAACATCTGGTTCCAGCTCGCGGGGCTCACCATGGGGGAGACGATACTGATCTTCTCCACTCCCAAGGGCAGAGAGCCGGCCAAGCTGTTTCCTGGGACGGCCTTCCATACGCCGCCGACCAGTCCTCGGCGACCTGATCAACGAGTACGAACCCACAGCAGCCTAACGCCCAGGTCAGACAGTGTGGCTAAATTCTGGAACCCCACAGGTGGCCGAACGCCACGGCGACGGCCTCGACCCGATTTCCGTGAACGCGCCGTTCGCGCTGCCGGCACCGGCGCCGGAGGTGTGGCAGCCGACGGCGTCGATCCAAATCCATAGTGGACACCGCTGCACAACACACCCGCGCCGACGACAGGCGGGTGCCGACCTCGGCCGTCGCGTCGCCCGGTTCGGCATCACCCGGTTCTGGGCGCTGCTGGGTTGAGGGCGGCCGTCGCGTAGTACAGCGGGAATCCCGCAGGGTGGACGACCTTGAGGAGCGCCGATGACGTTGGAATGCTCGGGTTCATGTCCCAGCCACTCGTTATCGGCGTCCTGGTCGGCAATCCCCGTCCGGCGTCCCGCACGTTGAACGCGGCGCTCGCCCTGCGCGAGGCGGTCCGCCACGCTGTGAGCGTGCAGGGGGGTGGAGGTGGCCCCCGACAGACCGCTGGTGGACGCGGCGGTCCTCGCGCCTTCGGTGTTCGAGCCGGGTTCGACGGCCGTGCGGGAGGCGTTGGACCGGCTCTCGACGGCCGATGTGCTGGCGGTGGCGTCACCGACGTACAAGGCGACGTACACCGGTCTGCTCAAGGCGATCCTCGACCAGGCTCCCGGTAGCTGGTTGCGCGGCAAGACCGCCGTGCCGCTGCTCGTCGCGGCGGCCGACAAGCACGCGTTGGCCGTGGAACTGCACCTGAAGCCGCTGCTCGCGGAGCTGGGCGCCTCGGTGCCGGCCCGGGTGTGTTCGCCAACGAGGCCCTGCTGTCCGAGGACCAGGAACAGCTGATCGGAACGCTGGGCGACCGGCTGACCGAAGCCGGGTGGTTCACCACTCCGGTGGGGGCGACCCGATGACAGACCTGCGCACCGCACTCCGCGACTTCCCGCAAGGGGTCGGCATCGTCACCGCGACCGGCCCGGACGGCCCGGTGGGCGTGACCGTCAGCTCGTTCACGTCCGCGAGCATGCACCCGCCGCTGATCGTGGTGTGGATCGGCGAGGGCGCGTCGGCGTGGCCGGTGCTGCGCACCGCACCGCTCTTCGCGGTCCACCTGCTGCACGCCGGCCAGACCGCCCTGTCGGACCGCTTCGCCACGACCGGCTCGGACCGCTTCGGCGCCGACACCGACTGGGAACCCGATACCGACGACGTCCCCCACCTGCTGGACGCCCCGCTTCGCCTGCGCTGCCGCACAGTCCGCCGAATCGCGGTAGAAGACCATGTGGCCTTGGTGGGCGAACCGCTGGAAATCCAGCACAACACCGGCAACCCGCCCCTGGTCCGCTTCCAGGGCCGGCACACATCCGTGGCCTGACACCGTTGCCTGAAGGTGCGCGGACGTTCCCTCGGGCAACGGTGACCACCAGACATCGTACCGCCTGGACGGGGTCAGGCCACTGACTCGTCCGGCGGCTCATCGCCGCGGAGGTGCAACTCGCCACCGTCCGGGCCCAGGTGGCACTCGCTGTACACCGACTACGAGGGCTTCATGGTGCTGGCGCCACAACCGCAGCGGGTGACCGAACTCGGCGACCTGCTCGACCAGGTGGTGCGCTGGTCGAACGCCCTCGCCACGGTCCGGGCCGCCTGAGCCGACCGTCACGCCCGGGACCGCCTGCTCACCGCGCAGGCTCCGGACTCGGCGCAGGCACGCGGGGTCGAACGCCGGGTGCCTGCACATGGGCGACATCCGCTCGCGGTGACATCGAAATGGCCGGGCTCCGATGGTGAGTGCAGAGGGCTACCTGCAAGGACGAGTTCAGAGCGGCAGTGATTCGACCCGCAGCATGAGTGCGAGGTGGGGGTCGGTGTGCTCACCGACCCACGTCTCCGGTGGGTGGTTGAACTGTCCGCTGTAGAGCGTCTCGGTCTCACGGGGCAGGCCGTCCTCGCCGGCGGGGTGCAGTGAGACAGTCATGTTGTCCGCCTCGGCCACGTACCCGTCGAACAGGTGGACGTCGACGCGGCCCTGCGCGGGCATGTGGGTCCAGTGCGTACGGGAGTTGTCGAATACGACTCTGGCCCACATGGGCTCCTGAGCCGGCAGGTGCGTCTCGAGCGAGAGCCTGTCGAGGGTGACGCGGATGTGGGACACCGCGGCCAGGCCTCTCGCCCGGCGCAGCCGCAGCTCGTAGGTGCTGCCACCGACGATTCGATCACCCTGGCGCTGCGAGACGCTGAACCGCTGCGGTGAACCGTACGGGGTCTTGTGCGTGCCCCGCACGGTCAACAGACCGCGGATCGAACGGCCCGGTGACACCGGAACGCGTCGGATCTCTGCGCGCTTGGTGGAGCTGAACTCGAAGATGCGTTCCTGGTCGAGCTGGTGGAGGTAGTCGTCGCGGCCCGGCCAAGGGTCGTCACCTGGCCGCTGGTACCACTCGCCGAGGTACTCGCCTGGCCGTGCGCGGTAGATGGTGACGTCCTTGAGCGCCCTCTCGTCCAGGACCACCGGTTCCAGCAGCAGCCCGATCGTGCCTTCGACGAAGTCGTCGGGGTCGATCACGATGTCGAGCGTCGTGTGGTCGCGGAGTGCGTTGTGGAACTGGATCGGGAGCAGGTACTGATCCGGTCGGGGGCCCGCCGCGCTGATCACGTGCAGGTTCTTCAGGCATACCCGCTTCTCGTTGCGGACGAGGGCGTCGGCGTTGGTCTCCGCGGTCGTGATCGGGTCGTCCGGGTTGGACACCACGGCGAGCAGGCAGCTGTGGGTGGTGGCGCCGGCCGGGATCTGCCAGTCCCAGGACACGATCACCGGACGGTTGGGTTCCAGCACCGCGATGGTCTTCGCGGGTCCGATCGGTTGCCAGTCCACCGTCGAGGACAGGTCGAAGTCCGGTGGCGTCAGCGGGTTGGGCAGCGACGGCAGGCCGCTGGCCGCACTGGCGAAGAACGCCCGCACCCGGACATCGGATGCGGTGGTCCAGCCGCGGTTGTGCACCTGCAGGTGGATCCGGTTGACCTCGGTGCGGATCGGGTCTTGGTGGGGCAGTTGGAGGTCGAACTCGACTCCGTCGAACAACGCGTCCTGGTTGAAGAACGGGGTCACGTCGACCTTGATGTCCGGACTCTCCCAGTAGCGGACGGTGTCGGCGGTGTCGTTCGGGTTCGGGATGCCGGTCGGCGATGGGAACCGCTCGCCCGTGTCCAGCAGGCTGTCCCGCAGGTAGAGGTCTACCGGCGGTTCGGACGCACCCGGCGCGATGCCCACCTTGTACATGCCGCGTCCGAACGTGGCGGCGTAGAGCGCGTTGTCCTCCGCGTCCACGTGCAGGTCGGCGATGATCACGTTGGGCAGACCGTTGTCGAACGCCTCCCAGGTCGTGCCGCCGTCCTGGGTGCGGTACACACCGACGTCGGTGCCGACGTACGCGGTGTTGTCGTCGTTGGGGTCCAATGCAACGGCATTGCAGGGCACGTCGGGCAGGTTGCCGCTGATGTCGCTCCAGGAGTCGCCGCCGTCGAGGCTCAGGAAGACGTGCCCGGTCCCGGTCCCACCGCAACAGAGCACCAGGCGGTCCGCATCCGTGCGGTCGACTGCGAGGTCCTTGATCACCCGGGCCGGCAGCGGCGCCGCGGTCTTGTCCGCCCACGGGTTGGTGACACCGGCGTCGTCGCTGCGGTAGACGTGCGTGCCCCCGGCGGCGTAAACCCGGTCGGTGTCGGATCTCGCGACCGAGATCGACGACACGGTGCCGGCCAGGATCTGGCTGGAGCTGACCCAGTCGGTGACGAGACCGTCGGTGTTGCGGAACACCCGAGTGGTGCCGCAGTAGACCTTGTCCGGATCGACGGGATCCATCTCCATCACGCCGGTCCACGGCGTGCCGTCGGACAGGCCGCCGACCTTCGACACCCACGAGTTCCCGCCGTCGGTGGACTTGAATATCTGGGTGTTCTGGTGCTCGGCGTACATGGTCCGCGGATCGGTGTGGTGGACCATGAAGTAGCCGCCGTCATTGCCCTTGATCGGCCTCCAGGTCAGGCCGCCGGTGGTCATGTTGGTCCCGTTGTCCTGCGTGCCGCCGCCGATCACGTTGGACAGCGGGTCCCAGGCATTCACGTCGTAGAACTGGGTGACCACGAGGCCGTCGCTGACCTTCTTGAAACTGGCGCACTTGTCCGACGAGCGGTACACGCCGCCGTCGTTGCACTCGTACACGATGTCCGGGTTGCTCGGGGCGAACACCGCGACGTGGTGGTCGGCGTGCAGTCCGCCGATCGCCGACCACATGACGCCGCCGTCCGTGGTCAGTTCGACGGAGGACGCCTTCCCGCCGACCACGATCACGTCCTCGTCGTCCGGGGCGACCGCGATCATGTCGCACCACCCGGTCCAGCCCACGCCGTGGCTGCCCGCGACCGTGCTCCAGGTGAGGCCGGCGTCGGTCGACAGGTGCACGGTGCCGACGCTCTTGACGGCGAGGAACTCGGACCCGTGCGCGCCCGCCGTCCCGATGGCCAGCTTCGCCCAGTTGGCGGCCGCACCGGTCGGCCCGGCCGGGAGCAGGTCCCAGCTGACACCGGCATCCGTGCTGCGGTAGATGCCGTCGTCGTCGCGGCTCGCGTAGCAGATGTTCCCGTCATTGGGGTCGAAGACGACGTCGGCTATCAGCCCGGCCAGCACGGTGTCCCAGCCGACGCCGCCGTCGGTGGAGCGCTCCAGCCCGCTGTTGCCCGCCGCCAGGACGGTCGACGCGTCGACCGGGGAGACCGCCACCTTCGACACCCGCCGGGTGACCAGCGAGGTGTGCCGCACCCAGGACGCACCGGCGTCATTCGAGACGTACATCCCGGAACCGGGGTACGACGGGCCCCAGTTCGGTGTCCACTCACCCGTGCCCGCGTAGATCGTGTCCGGCTCGCTCGGCGCTATCGCGATGCTCCCGAACGTCAGCGACTCCTGGGTGTCCCACAGCGGGCGCCAAGACTGGCCAGCGTCGGTGGTCTTCCACACACCGCCCGAGGCCGCAGCCGCGTACACGATGTCGGGGTCGGTCGGGTGCACCGCGATCGACTTGACCCGGCCGTTGATGTTGCGCGGTCCGATCGAGTACCACGGCGTCCCGGCGCCAGCCGGGCCGTAGGCCGCCATGTGGTCGGTGCGGTCGCGCTGCTTCTCGATCAGCGCCCGCTTCTCGCGCAGTGCCCGCTCCAGGGTCGCGCCGAGCACCTCGTCGTTCCGGGACCGGCCGAGGTGGAACCACTCGGTGCGCCATTCGAGTTTGCGGTTGCGGTGACCGTACTCCGGGACGCGGGGCTCCTGGCGATCTCGATCCATTTCTCCTCCACGGGGAACAACTCGTCGGCGGTGCGGGAATTCACAGGCCCGCGATCAAGCGGGCCGTGTAGCCAGTCATCACGGTCCAGAACAGGTAGGTGTAACCGCGTTCTCCGATGCGGGTGTTGAAGCGCCGGCCCAGGAGCGTCGCGCCGACCATCAGGGGGACCGCGGCGGCAGTCAGGAGGTAGCCGCCGGGTGGGATCAGATTTGCCCCGGTCCAGATGACCGTCTTGGTCACGTCCCCGACCAGGGACGCCAGCGACAGGGCGCCGACCATGTGCAGCCTGTCCAGGGGCAGGTTGCGGATCGCCAGGCCTTTCAAGGGACCGGATGTGCCGCTGAAGCCGGACAAAGCCCCCGACGCGAACGCGAACAAGTGGGTGCCCAGGACCTTCGCCCTGGTCAGGTCCAAGCGCTCCACCACGAAGGCCAGCACGAAGGAGCCGATGACGGCGATCGCCACCACCTTCTCCGGCGCCGCGACGAACAGCAGCGCACCCAGGGCCGCTCCGACGGCCACCAGGACGACCACCACGAGCGCCCGCTTCACCGGGATGGTGCGCCGGTACGCCCACACCTTCATCACGTTGTTGGCCGCCAGCAGCAGGGCGGCCAACGCGGTGCCCGGCTTCGTGCCCAGCAACAGCGCCAGGGCCGGCACGAGGACGAGACTCCCCCCGAAACCCGCCGATGCGGAGACCGCGAACGCGAGCGCGATGGCGATCAGCACGAACGTGATCTGCAAGGCCATCACCGATGCGCCATCCTTACTGCCGGACGGAAGCGCTCGTCGTTCGCGGGATCGCGACCCACAGCTGCGTTGACAGTGATCTGAGTCACGTTTCATAGATCGCGCTGCCGCAGGTGGCCGTTATCCGCCTACTGCCGGAACAGCCGTTCGGCGCAACCACTCCGCCTGTTCGGAGCAGCCTCGCGTACAAGGCGTGTCGATTGGCGGCGGGTATTACTTCGCTCGGGTTTGGAGTTCCGGTCGGGCGATCGGGAGCAGCTTTTGTCTTGCGGCCACGTGTGGACGAACTGGGGTCCCCGTAAGAAGCAGTGCCGTCACCGACGTCATGTCCGCGGTCGCCTCGCGCGGCGTGTTGTGGTTCACCATGTTCACCGCCCGGTTCACCGCGTCCGTGTTCACCGCGTTCCTCGGCCGCGTGGCCCTGTGCCCGCCGATAACCCTATCCATGCAGGTTGAAGCCGCGCGGAGCACGGCCGAACTGCTCGTGCTGCGGCACGAGAACACAGTCCTTCGACGACACCTGGCGGGCCCGGTCCGCTACGAGCCCACGGACGGTTCTGGTTCGCTGCCCTCTCCGGGCTGGTGGATCGTCGGCGTTGGCAGGAGGTCTTTCCGATCACGCCCGGCACCCTCCTCGCGTGGCACCGCAGGCTCGTGGCCCGGAAGTGGGACCACACCGAGCATCGACGCACCGGACGCCCACCAACCCGAGCCGCGATCAAGCCGCTCGTGCTGCGGCTCTCCGAGGAGAACCCACGATGGGGGCATCGGCGGATCCAGGGCGAGTTGGCCTGTGGGGTTCCAATAGTCGGCGCAGTGGCTCTGACCAGCGTGTTAGGCCGCCGTGGGTTCGTACTCGTTGATCAGGCCGCCGAGGACGGGTTGTCGGCGTACCGACGTGCGGCTCGGCCGGGGGATCGGTCGGTCCGGTCGTGGTGGCGTGAGCTGTCGGGCTTGGTGGGGTCGGCGGTGGTTGTAGTGGGAGACGTAGTGGTCCGGCACCGACTTCAGGTGGCTTTCGTTGATGACGAATAGTCGGTCGGTGGCCTCGCGTCTGACGGTGCCGACGAACCACTCGGCGTGGCAGTTCGCTCGTGGACACCGTGGCGGGATCTTCACGACCTGAACGCCAGCGTCGGCGAGGGCGGTGTCGAACGAGGTGGTGAACTGCCCGGCCCGGTCACGAACCAGGAACCGGAAGCTTTTCGCCCGGTCGTCGAGGTCCATGAGCAGGTTGCGGGCTTGTCGGGTGGTCCAGGGTCCGTCGGGTTGGTGGTGGTGCCGAGGATGTGGACGTAGCGGGTGGCGACCTCCATCACGAAGACCACGTAGACCCGTTCGAGGGTGACGGCGCAGTCGATGTGGAGGAAGTCGCAGGCCAACATGCTTGCGGACTGAGCATGGAGGAACCGCTGCCAGGAGGTGTCGGTGTTCCGGATCGGCGCGGGCGGTATCCGCTGACGCCTGAGCACGCGGCGGATTGTCGACGCGGCTACCCGGTGGCCGGGCGTGAGCAGCTCGCCCTGGATCCGGCGGTAGCCCCGGCCGGTGTTCTCCCGCGCCATCCGCTCGATCAACGCCACGATGGCCTCGTCGACCGGCGGGCGCCCGGTTCGGGTAGGTCCACTTCCGCGCGACCAGGCGCCGATGCCATCGCAGGACGGTGCTCGGTGTCACCGGTCGGTGTCCGCGCAACGGACGGGGGAGTCGGCGCACCAGCGCGGCGAGCACCGCGCGATCGGCCCAGTCCAACCGCGGACGGGGAGTGGCCCGGCGCAGCACGGCGACCTCGTGCCGCAGCACCACCAGTTCGACGTCCTTGGCCGCAGTGGACCGGCCGAGCAGGACCAACCGGCCGACGAGCCGGACGAAGATCAGGTACAGCAATCGTAACGCCACGCCTCACGATGATTCTCTTGTGGTCGGTGATGCGCGATCGCCGCAGGTCGGCGACCCGTTGCAGAGTTCTGGCACCCCCAGGTGGTAGTTGGTCGCGGGCTTGGTGGGGTCGGTGCCGGTTGTAGTGGTCTTCGTAGGTCTCGAGGACAGGCCGGGCGTGGCTCTCACTGGTGATCAGGATGTGGTCGAGGACTTCGCGTCGGAGCGTGCCGACGACCCGTTTGCAAGTGGGCGTTCATCCGCGGCGCCTGTGGCGCGCTCTTGATCACCTGGAGATCGTCGGCCTGGAAGACGGTGTCGAAGGTCTGGCCGTCCTTGCCGTCGCGGTCGCGGAGCAGGAAGCGCAGGGACTCCATTCGTTGCCCGAGGTCGGCGGCGAGGTTCCTGGCCTGCTGCGTCGTCCACTCCCGGGTCGGGTGAGAGGTGACGCCGGTGATGTGCAGGCGCCTGGTGCCGTGTTCGATGAACACCAGCGCGTAGAGGCGCCTGCCGAGCACGGTGTCGAGGTGGAGGAAATCCGCCGCGATGATGCCCTGGGCCTGGGCGTTGAGGAACTGTCGCCAGGTGGGTCCGGTGTGGCGTGGTGCCGGGACGATGCCCGCTTCGTGCAGGATCAGCCAGACCGTCGAGGCGGCGATGCGGTGGCCGAGACCGGCCAGTTCGCCCTGGATCCGTCGATGACCCCACCGGGGGTCCTCCCTGGCAAGCCGCAGCACGAGCGACTTGATGGCCACTCGTGTCGGTGGACGTCCGGTAGGTCGCCGCGCGGTGTAGTCCCACTTGTGGGCCATGAGTTTGCGGTGCCAGGCGAGCAGGGTGCCCGGCGTGACCGGAAAGACGTCCCGCCACCGGCGACGATCCACCAACCCGGACAGGACGGCGAACCAGAACCGGTCCGCAGGCTCGTAGCGGACCCGACCTGCGAGTTGCCGGCGGAGTACGGCGTTCTCGTGCCGCAGCACAAGCAGTTCGGCGTCCTTCGTCGTCTCGCTGCGCAGCACCACCGACGGCACGGACACCAGCTTCCGGGTCACCTCGAACAGCAGGGACACGATCACCCGGGCATGCTCTCAACACGCTGACCCTCGCTCTACCAGCGACGACGACTTTCGAGCGGCACAGGGTTGTGGTGGCGCCGATGTGCGGCACCCGACTCAGCGAAGTGGCAACTGGGCGAATGCCTGCCGGAGCGTCGGCCGATACGCTGGAAGAGCACCGCCACCGTTCACCCGACCAGGGGAGCTTTCATTGGCGCGCTTGCGTTTTCTCGCTCACGCCACCGGTGCCGTGGTGCTGACGGCCGTCTTGTCCGCCGCCGTGCTCACCGGTACTGCCAGTGCGTGCAGTTGTCTGCCCTATGACACCGAACCACAGCGCTACGCACGGGCCGATCACGTGTTCAGCGGCTCCGTGTCCGCGTCCACCGTCCTGGAGCGCGGCAAGCCCAACTACGTCTGGGACGACCTGCGCGCGTACACCGTGCAGGTCGACCAGGAGTACAAGGGCGACGTGCCAGCGACCGTGACCGTAACGACCAACTACGCCGGGTCGATGTGCGGGCTCTCGCTCTACGTCGGCGAGTCGTACCTGGTGTTCGCGTTCGGCGACTCCGCCGGCGGCGAGGTGTCGTCCCACTACTGCTCCGGCACCCGCCCGGCAAACGCCGGCCCGCCCGTGACGACCACGGCGATGGCCGCCCCAGCCGTAGCACCCGCCTGCACCGCCGCCGCTGCCTGACCACCCCCGGACCGGATGTGGGTGGCCGCCACCACCCACATCCGGACATCGTGTTGCAGTGCCTCGGTGACATCCGTTCACAGCTGCCGGCGACCTCGACCCCGTAGTCGAGCGCGGAGCACCGCGTGCCGGGCCCCAGGTGCCCTGTGGGGTGTCAATACTCTGCACCGGGCTGCGGTGATCATGCATCACCGACCATAGGAGCATGCTCGTGAAGCGTGGCGTTACGACTGAACGGTTCGTCGGCACCGCCAGACGCGACGCCACCGACCGACTGCTCGTCATCAACGAAAGCCACCTGAAAGTAGTGCTGGACCACGTCTCCCACTACAGCCACCGCCGAGCCCGACAGCTCACGTCACCACGACCGGACCGACCGATCCCCCGGCCGAGCCGCACGTCGGTACGCCGACAACCCGTCCTCGGCGGCTTGATCAACAAGCATGAGCCCCCAGCAGGGGGAAGACAGGCTCCGAGGTGGACAACACGAGACCGCAGGGTGGCGTGACCGGATTCGGGGTGAGCCTTCCGGCCGACACGTAGCCGGCCGTGACGGCACGACGTCTGCACTCGGACCATTCCGGCCGCTACGATAACCGGGTGACCGCAGCAGCACCCGAACCACAGCACGGCCGGGGCGGGCCGTCGTTCACAGACGCCACGCCCGCCCAAGTGCGTGCGGCGCTCATCCCCGAAGAGGCCGAGCAGTTCGACCGGGAGTGGCGCGACGTCATCGCGCGCGCCACCGAGGCGCTCGACCTCACCGAGGTGTTCCAGACCCTGGACTCCTGGCGCCGGGTCGCCCGCATCACCGTCGCCCAGGGTGCCGAGGCGCACCGTGCCCTGTACCGCCGTGCGGCGGCCAGGCTCACCGGCGCGCAGGTTCCGCCCGACGAGCCACTGGCCACCACCAAGGCCCGGTTGAGACTGGCCTGACCGGCCCGCCTTGTACACCCTCACCACCGACGAGACCTCGCGCCGGCAGGTCGACGCGCTCCCAGCCGAGGCCCTCGCACCGTTCGCCGAGCTGCGCGCCGTGCTGGAGGTCGCGCCGTGGAACGGGCAGCCCAATCACCGGGACAAACCCGACACCCCGATGCGCGCGATGAGCTTCGGCCCCGACGGACAGGCGACGTCGTCTACCTGATCCTGGAAGACCAACGCCGGGTCGACCTACTGCTGGTCCTGTGGATCGACTGACCGCGAACTGACCCTCCCCCCGATAACGCACGTCGGGGCTCAGCCGAGGTGGCTGTAACGCGATGTCCGGTTGTCCGAGGCGTCACGACACCGCGGACCTGTTCATCGAGCCGGACGGTGCGTCGCCGGTATCGCTCGATCAACCCCGGCACCTGCTCCCGGAACGTCCGGCGCACACATTCCGTGACAGGACGACGCATCCGACGTATCCGCAACCTCACCAGCACCCGACGTCCGTCGACCGGCACATCCGCGGGAATCCGCTCATGGAAGGCATGAACCCGGGACGTCGGCGTCCCGCACGAAGGACACTCCACCTCGTCGCCCCTGGTCGATGCCCGCACCACGATCACATCGCCGGCGTCCTCGACCCCCTCGACCGACAGCGCCGCAAGCCCCGAGAACACCACACCGACCAGCTTCGCCATCTGAGCCACAAACGATCATGACAACACCAACCTGCCCCCTGCTGGGGACCCACCGCACCACCACCGGAAGTGCGCCAGAGCCGATTACGGGATGGACCCGCCTGTGCGCGAATCAAGTGGCAAAGGTCCCGTTGGGGCCATACGGCCGTAGTCGCAACGGCTGCACCATCGACACCGCTTGATCGACAGCTGAAGCTGCGGCGGTCCAACTCCCAGGTCAGGGCTGCGAGACCGACTTCTGACACCTCTCAGGGTTCACCACTTCCACGGTGGGGCTGGGATGTCGCCGTCCTGGGAGCGGTAGCGCTCGGCGAATTCGTCGAGGACTTTGGTGTTCTCGCCGTAGCGCACGATGTCGCCGCTTTCGACGGTCCCACAGTTCATCGCGAAGAGCACCGTCCGCTCGGTTCCGTCGGGGTACTCGAACAGCAGTCGGTACTGGGGCCTAAGCGACATCGTGCACCCCGCGTCCACAGCCTCAGGGTGTTCGGCGACGAACGTCGCATAGTCCGGCAACGCGTTCAGGATGGTGACGACCCCGGAGACATCCCGGTCGATCGTGGCCGCCTGACTGTGCCAGGCACCTGTCGTCCCGGTGTCCAGACGGTATGTACACAGTGTCGCCCGGATCGCTCCTTCGGGCACGACAGGCCCTTCTGCGCCCTGCCCCAGTTTCGGGACGAGGTCGGCGTACTGGGGGCAATTCGGCGACGGTCCCGCCGCTGCGATGAACGGCTCGACAGGCTCACCGCGTAGCCAGGTCGGAAGAAAGCCCGCGACCGCGAGGACGACCACCGCGGCCGCTCCGACCGCGACGGTGCGCCGCCGACGGTGCAGGCGGTCGGCTCGACGCCGCACCTGCGCCACTCGGTCCATCTCATCGGACAGGTCTGGTACCACGTCGGACAGCAGGTTCCGGACGTCGTTCTCGTTCACTGCCCGCCTCCTCGCCGGTTCAGGTCACGGAGGCTGTCGTCCTCGCGCAGCACGGCCAAGGCGCGGCTGGTGTGCGTCTTCACCGCACCGGGCGAGCATCCCAGCAGGGCGGCGGTGGCTTCCACCGACCGGTCCTCAAAGAACCGCAGCACAAGCACCGCTCGCTGGCGCCTACTCAACTTCGCCAGCCCGTGCTCTACCACCGTTCGCCGCGACACGTCGTCGGCCAAGTCCTCACGGTGACCGCGATCGGGGGCATCCCGGGTCGGCACCTCGAACCGCCACCGTCGGCGCCACCACGTCAGGTAGGTCGTGTAGAGCATCCGTCTGACGTAGGCATCCACGCTGTCGATCCCGCCGCCGCGCCCGCACCGCACCCACAGCTCGGCAAGAACGGTCTGCAACAGGTCTTCGGCCTTGTGCCGGTCGCCGGTCAACAACCAGGCCGACCGCAATAACGACTCCGATCGCGTCACGATGAACTCGATCACCTCGTCCCGGGTCTTCGCGTCTGCGCGCATGGCACCTCCCACCCTTAGACGATCTGATCGCGCGATCCGGTTGACACGAGCCGGGAGGCGGTGATCGCGTCCCGGCTCGTGGTCGACCCGGTAGTTGTCGATCTAGTGGCTTGTCACGCAGCCTTGGTCGGGTAATCGGTCCAGGTGCGGATGGGTGAGTCGGTGGCGAAGCCGGTCTTGGGGCGGGCGTGGGCGTTGCGTCAGCGGATGAACGAGGCGATGGCGGCGTTCTGTTCGGCGTGGCTGTGGTGGTCGGTGCCGTTGAGGGGGAAGTAGCGCAGGGCGGCGAACTCGGCCTCGATCCAGTTCAGCCAACTGGAGTAGGTCGGCAGGAACACCAACTCGGCGTCGTTGTCCGCGGCCCAGTCGCGGACGTCGGGGTGCCGGTGCGGGGAGAAGTTGTCCATGACCAGGTAGAGCCGCTGGTCGGGCCACCGGACGCGCAGGGTCTTGAGCAGGTCGAGGAACTCGCGGTGGCGTTTGCGGCGCCGGATCCGGTAGTGGATCTTCCCGGTGGTCAGGTCGAGTGCGGCGAGCATGTGCATCACGCCGTGGTGGCGGTTGTAGGTGGCCCGT
>NZ_JAJHUO010000049.1 GCF_020859565.1 Saccharothrix luteola
CGCCACCCACTGGACACCCCACCACCGACGCCTCCCTACCCACGCCGCCAACCGCCCCGACCGCAAACCACCGACCAACCACCGCACACCCAACGACCCGCTCCCACGGTCCCCACCGAACCAGGCCCCCCCCCCCCCCCCCCCCCGCGCCCGCGCCCCCCCCCCCCCCGGGGCGGGGGGGGGCGGCCCCCCCCCCGCCCCCCCCCCCCCGCCGCCCCCCCCCGGCCGAGGTCGCCAGGGACAAGGGCATCCGCGTCCGGGTCGACTACTTCGAGGAGTCGTCGGCGCGGGCGATCCGCGCCGAGGACGGCCCGGCGGACGTGATCTTCTCCGCCAACACGATCAGCCACATCGCCTACATGGACTCGATCCTGCGCGGTGTCCACGCGCTGCTCGCGGACGACGGCGTGTTCGTCGTGGAGGACCGCTACCTCGGCGACGTGGTCGAGCACAACTACTTCGACCAGATCTACGACGAGCACTTCTACCTGTTCGCGATCAAGTCGGTCGGCGCGATGGTGGCCAGGTTCGGGTTCGACCTCGTCGACGCCGAGCGCATCCCGGTGCACGGCGGCGCGATGCGCTACACGATAGCGCGGGCGGGCCGCCGCGCGGTCAGCCAGGCGGTGCTCGACCTGGCCGCCGGGGAAGCGAAGATCGGCCTGGACCGGCTCCCGGTGTACGCGCGCTTCCGCGACGAGATCAAGTCGATCCGATCGGAACTGACGGCCCTCCTGACCGATTTGCGCGATCAGGGCAAGACCGTCGTCGGGTACGGCGCCACGTCGAAGAGCGCGACGGTCACCAACTACTGCGGCATCGGGCCGGACCTCGTGCCGTACATCTCCGACACGACACCGGTGAAGCAGGGCCGCGTGACGCCGGGCTCGCACATCCCGATCGTCCCGCCGGAGCGGTTCTCGCAGTCCTACCCGGATTACGCGCTGCTGTTCGCCTGGAACCACGCCGACGAGATCATGGCGAAAGAACGCGCGTTCCGCGAGTCCGGTGGCAAGTGGATCCTCTACGTGCCCCGCGTGCACGTCATCTGACGACGGCTTTCCGCTCAATCCCGTCGAGCACACCCACTCACCTCGTCGAGGAGGACCGATGACGCTGACGGGACAACGGCCGCGCGTGGCGGAGCACGGGCGCCAGGACCTGCCGTCGCTCACCGGGCTGCGCTGGTTCGCGGCGCTGCTCGTGTTCGGCATCCACTTCACCGGGATGGCGCTGACCACGCCGCCGGGGTCGACCGGGCTGAGCGGGTTCGACCAGGCGGTCAACGACCTGGGCCGCACCGGGTTCATCGGGGTGTCGTTCTTCTTCGTGCTCAGCGGGTTCGTGCTGACCTGGTCGACGCCCGACGACCTGGCGTCGCGCGAGTTCTGGCGGCGGCGCTTCGCCAAGATCTACCCCGTGTTCGCGGTGACGGCGCTGGTCGCGGTCGTGCTGCAACTGGTCGTCACCGGCGTCCGGCCGGGCTGGGACGTGGTGCTCGGCCACGTGTTCCTGCTCCAGGCGTGGACGCCGGACCAGGCGTTCGTCTTCGGCCTCAACCCCGTGATGTGGTCGCTGAGCTGCGAGGCGTTCTTCTACCTGTCGTTCCCGGCGCTGCTGCTGGTGCTGGACCGGCTGTCGGCGCGCGGCCTGCGGGTCGCCGGCGCGCTGTTCGTGGTCGCCACGTTCGCGGTGCCGGTGCTCGCGGGCGAGGTGTTCACCCTGCGCGAGCCCGCACCGCCGGCGCTGGTGCCGCTGGACGGGTTCGAGAACCAGTTCACCTACTGGTTCACCTACGTCTTCCCGTTGATGCGCGTCACGGAGTTCGCGCTCGGCATCGTCGTCGCGCTGCTGGTGCGGCGCGGCGCGTGGGTCGGCCCGCCGCTGCCGGTGGCGATCGGCCTGTGCCTGGCCGCGTTCTTCGTCAACCGCGAGCTGCCGCCGCCGTGGCAGCGGTCGGCTGGGATGCTGATCCCGTTCGCGCTGCTCATCGCGGCGGCGGCGCGGGCGGACTCGCGGCGCGCCTGGTCCCCGTTGCGCAGCGGGCCGCTGGTGTTCCTCGGGAAGGTCTCGTTCGCCTTCTACGCGGTGCACGTGCTGATCATCATGCACACCATGGGCGGCCGCGTGCAGACCTGGCTCGCCGACCTGGGGGTGATCAGCGGGCCCGCCCTGCCGGTGTGGGGCGCGCTGGTCGTGCTCGTGGTGCAGCTCGCCGTCACCGTCTTCGTGGCCTGGTTGGTGTACCGGTTCGTCGAGGTGCCGATGACCAGGCTGTTGCGCGGGGCGCGACGCGGTGTGCCGGTGGTCTAGCCCTCCTGCACGGCTTTCCAGGTGCGGCGCAGGCCCTCGGTGAACGTGGTGACCGGCCGCCAGCCCAGCACGTCCTCGGCCAGCCCGACGTCCAGCAGGATCGTCCGCCGGTCGAACTCGCGCGACGGTGACCGGTCCACCGCCGACCGCACGCCGGTCACGTCCTCGACCTCGCGCCGCAGCCGGCCGAGGGAGACGGGGTCTCCGGAGCCGATGTTCAGGGCGAACGGCAGGTCACCGGTGTGCCGGGAGATGCGGAGCAGGGCGTCCACGACGTCGTCCACGTACACGAAGTCCCGGGTGATGTCGTCGTCGCCGATCTGGCGCAGGCGTTCCCCCTGGGCGACCGCGGTCAGCCAGTGCGCGATCACGCCGTGCCCGGGGTCGGTCCGGTGGCCGGGCCCGTAGAGGCTGGCCAGCCGCGCCACCACCGGACGCACCCCCGGCGCGGCGCGCAGCACCTTTTCCATCTCCAGCTTGCACCGGCTGTACGCGGTGCCCGGCCGCAACGGCGTGCGCTCCGTGAATGGTGGTTCCGCGGCCCGGTCGTAGCAGTCCGCGCTGCCGGCCAGAACGACGGTCGGATTGGTGCCGAGAGCGCCGAGGGCCGCGACGAGCCGGGTGAAGTCGGCGAGATCGCGGTCGGCCCTTTCGGGGAAGCGCTCGGCCGTTCCGGGCGTGACGCTGGTGGCGACGCAGAAGACCACCTCAGCGGTGCGGAGCGCCGGCGACAGCACGTCGTCCACGAGCGCGGGTTCACCCCTGGTGATCGGCGAGACCTGCGCGGATGCCCGTTCCAGCCCGGCGGCGAGCGCCGACCCGAGGAACCCGCGCGCGCCTACCACCACCGCATGCATAACGCCTTCCTCCGCTCGCGAACCGGCAGCGTGCCACATCGCCGCGCGCGCCCGGTACACCGTCCCGGAAAATCCGCATTTTCGAAGAAGACCCTGGACGGGCGCGCTCGCCGGTTGACAGCATGTGACGAAAAGAAACATGGGGACGTTTACCCGGACGGCAGCCCGCGCGCCGTTCGCCGAATGGTCGGGAAAGGCGTTTTATGCGTTTTCTGTTCACCGCATGGCCCACGCCTTCGCACCTGTTCCCGCTCGTTCCGCTGGCCAACGCGCTCATCGGCGCGGGCCACGAGGTGCGCGTCGCGTCCACGCCCTCCCTGGCCGGCGCGATCCGCGCCTGCGGCCTCACCGCGGTGCCCCTCGGCGACGGCTCGGGCACGGTCACCGGGCCGGGCAAGATCGTGTCACCGGAGCTCGCGGCGCGCTTCGACGACCTCGCCGCCCGGCTCGGGCTGTCCGAGGACGAACGCGCCACCTGGGACGTCTTCCGCTACTTCATGCTGCCGCCGATGTGGGACTTCCACCCCTTCGGCGCGTCGGCGTCCGACCCGCACCCCGAGGTCGACGACCTCGTCGAGTACACCCGCGTGTGGCGGCCGGACATGATCCTGTGGGACCCGACGGCCATCGCCGCCTCCATCGCGGCCAAGGTGAACGGTGTCGCGGACGCCCGGCTCATGTGGACCCAGGACTACTACCCGTTCGCGGTGCGCGCGATGGAGCGCGCGCCCGGCGGCTGGGACCCGTTCACGGAGACCGTGCGCCCGGCCGCCGAGCGGCACGGCCTGGAGGTGGACGAGGAGCTGCTGCTCGGGCAGTTCACCGTGGACGCGATGCCCACCGCGATGCGCCTGCCGGACGCCACGACGACGATGCCGATGCGCTGGGTGCCGTTCACCGGCACCACCACCGTCCCGGACTGGCTGGACGCCAAGCGTTCCCGGCCGCGGGTCGCGCTGTCCCTCGGGCAGTCCCGCCGGCTGGTCATGATGGAGGACGGCTGGGACCCGGTGGCGAACGTGCTGGAGGTGGTCGGCCGGCTGGACGTCGAAGTCGTGGCGACGCTCAACGCGACCCAGCTGGCGCGCGTGCGGGCGGTGCCGGACAACGTGCGCCTGATCGACTACCTGCCGCTGAACGTGCTGCTGCCCACGTGCGACGCGATCGTCCACCACGGCGGGATCGGGACGTTCGGCGCGGCGGCGACCTTCAAGTTGCCGCAGCTGATCATCGACTCCCACGCGCAGCACCTGATCCCCGCGTTCGGCGACGAGTGGGCCGCCGCCTTCCGGACCATGACCTCCAAGAACGCCGCGCGCTACGTGCCCGACCGGGGCGCGGGTTTCACCGTGGACGTGCACGCCGCCCCGGAAGAGGCCAGGACGCGGCTCAAGATGGTGCTCGAGGAGTCGGACGTCCGCGCCGGCGTCGAGCGGGTCTACTCGGAACTGATGGCGATGCCCAGCCCGCACGACCTCGTCGCGAGGCTGGAGGACGCGGCGCGGCGCGGGCGCACGGCGTGATCCGGTCGACGGGGCAGGTGTGACGTGGGCGCGGAACCGCGGGCCAGTGGCCGCGACTGGCTGGGCTTCGCCGTCCTGGCGCTGGTCCCGGTCCTGCTCTCGCTCGACGTCAGCGTGCTGTTCCTGGCGCTGCCGGAGCTGAGCGCCGACCTGCGGCCCGACAGCGCCGAACTGCTGTGGATCGGCGACATCTACCCGTTCATGATCGCCGGTTTCCTCGTCACCGCGGGCACCCTCGGCGACCGGGTCGGCCGCAAGAAGCTGCTGCTCGTCGGCGGCGCGCTGTTCGGGCTGGCGTCGGTCCTGACCGCCTACTCCGGCAGCCCCGGCATGCTCATCGCGGCCCGTGCGCTGCTCGGCGTGTCCGGCGCGATCATGCTGCCGAACACGTTGGCGCTGGTGGTGGTCATGTTCGCCAACCCCAAGCAGCGCAGCCTCGCGATCGGCGTGTGGATCAGCTGCTTCATGGCGGGCATCGCGGTCGGCCCGGTGATCGGCGGGCTGGTGCTGGACGCGTTCTGGTGGGGCGCGGTGTTCCTGGTCGGCGTGCCGGTCATGGTGGCCCTGCTGGTGCTCGGTCCGCTGACGCTGCCGGAGTTCCGCAACCCGGGGGCCGGGCGGATCGACCTGCCGAGCGTGGTGCTGTCGCTGGCCGCGATCCTGCCCGTGGTGCACGGGCTCAAGGGTTTCGCCCGCGACGGCGTCACCTCCGTGAACGCGGTCGCGCTGCTGGTCGGCCTCGGCTTCGGCGCGGTGTTCGTGGTGCGGCAGCACAAGCTGCCCAACCCGCTGCTGGACCTGAAGCTGTTCGGCAACCGCACGTTCGCGGGCGGTATCGGGATCATGCTGCTGGCGTCGGCGAACATCTCCGGCTCGATGCTGCTGGCCAGCCAGTACCTGCAGCAGGTGCTGGGGTTCTCGGCGGTGCGGGCCGGGTTCTGGCTCGTGGTGCCGGCGATCGGGCTGGTGACGGCGTCGCTGCTGTCGCCGATCGCCGCACGACGCTCGCGGCCCGGCTACGTGATGGCGGTCGGCCTGGCGATCGCCACCGCCGGTTTCGCCGTGCTGACGCAGATGACCACGACCAGCGGCGTGGCGCTGCTCGTGGCCGGGTCGATCATGGTGCAGTTCGGCATCGGGGCCAGCGGTTCGTTGGGCACCGACCTGGTCGTCGGGACGGCGCCGGCGGAGGCGGCGGGTTCCGCTTCCTCGCTGGTGCAGACGGGGACCGAGTTGGGCACCGCGCTGGGCATCGCCGGTTTCGGCACGATCGCGGTCGCGGTCTACCGGACCGACATGGCGACCTCGGCCGTCGTCGACGCCCGCGACACGTTGCCAGGCGCCCTGACCGCGGCCGAGGGCCTGCCGCCGGACGTGGCCGCGGGCTTGTTGTCGCAAGCTCGCGAAGCGTTCACCGGCGGTGTGACGCTCGCGGCAACCACCAGCGCGGTGATCGTGGCGGCGCTGACCGTCGCGACGATCGTCCTGCTCCGCCACGCAAAGCCACTGGGCCAACCCGCACCCACCGCGGAGGCCGCCTCGAAGACGGGCGCAGATGGCTGAGTTCCCGGGCGCGGCGATGATCGACCCACGGCCACCAGCGAAAGGCCACCCACGATGCGGGTGGCCTTTCGCGGTCAAGCCTCGCGGTCCTACTTCGCCCTGGTCAGGCACTTGTTCCACCAAGACCTCTACGGCCGACCCGGTTCGCGCTCCCGCGAACCGAGGTCGGCCGAGATCGTGGAGCTGAGCACACAGTATGAGAACTCTGTTGTGGCTGCTCAACGACTTGACCTGCTGATCCCGCCCGTGGGCTTCCGCGTCAACCGCACCGACAGCACCACGGAGATCACCAGCATCGTCAGGCACCCCGTGCGGCAACCCAGGAACTTCGATCCGGGTTTTGCTGAAGCGCGTGGCCCGCTCCCGTCACCGGCCCACGGTGCGATCGGTGACCTGGTTCCGCTTCCGTCCCGCCAGGCCTGCCAAGCCCAGCAGACCGAGGAGACCCAGCAAGCCCCAGTTGCCGCTGCTGTTGTCGTTGTCGTTGTCGTCCTGAGCCGTCACAGCCGTCGCGGCGCGCGGCGTGGCTTCGTCGGCGAGCGCCGAGGCGGCAGGGACTCCGGCGAGTGCCGTGCCGAGAACGAGTACAGCCAGGAGCCGCTTCGCGGTGTCCATGTCGTCTCCTCCGGGGGACGTTGTTCGGGAGGCCCCTGGGTACCGCCAGGCGAATCGTTCATGTGCTGATCGGCGCAGACAACACATTCGAGTGAAGCTCCAGTCGTGCCGCGTAAGCACTCCGGGGGCGCGCCGACCACATCGGCCGACCTCGACGCGACGCAACGCTTCGGGTGCCGTTCCGTTCGGTCGGCCTGATCACGGATCGCGCCGAGGAACCCGCTCCAGCGTTCCTCGACCAGAAATTCTCACACCACTCGCGCGCCCATCGACCCCGCAAATCTGCGGCATGAGGAAAGTGACATCCACGGACGGTGTTCCGCCGCAGGCCTTTCAGCCGATCGAGGACGGAGGAGCGAGCTGCGAGACTCGTCCGATCACTTCCGAGGACGGGATCCTCAGTCGTCTGGACAGACGCCGCACGAATCTCATTGGGCCTCCCGGCTGAAAGGCGTCCACAAGCAATGGAGCTTTCCGCTTGTCACATCGCCGGCATGTCGTGCCGGCGGATCGAGCGGCTGAAGCGCCATGCCGACTCGCAGCGCACGTTCCCGCGCGAGAAGTGGCGGTTCAGCTCGACCAGGTCAGAATTCGTGCGCCGCTCCCGTGCCCGGCCGGGTCAACCAGAACTCCACGTCCGTGCCGGATCGATTGTGCGGCCCGCACCGCCGTGCCCGGACAGCAGGCGCCTTCTGGCTCGTCGCGGTTGCCACCGAGCCCGGGAACACCGCCCGCGGTGGTTGTGGTCTGTTCGGACCACACCATTGCCCGGTGTTTCTCCCTAACATGCGGCGCAGGACTACCGGGGTGCCCAGGAAATGCTCCCTGGTCCCGGTTCGCCTGCGTGCGTCGCCGTCGAAGGCAGTCGCGTGCCACTCGAAGCCGTCAGAGGAAGAATGTCTGTCTCGCCGTTCTCCAAGAAGTACTTCGCCAGGAAGCTACGCCGGTCGGTCGTGTCGCTGCTGTTGTGGGCAGTCGTCGCCGGCTTCACCGTGTACCTCGGCAGCTCCGCCGCGGGCACGTTGACCAGTGACTACACCGAGGTGACCGCCACCGCCGTCGAGGAGACGACCACCTCGCAGACCACCGGGGCGCGACGGAATAGGAGCATCGACCAAGTTCGCGCCCTGCGGATCGAGTTCGAGCACAGCGGGCAGCAGCGCCGGGAGACGGTGGTGGCCGACCAGCGCGGCGTCGGCGACACCTTCCCCGTCTACGTCAACGACGAGGACGTGGCCCTGGAGAGGCCGACGGTCGACACGATGACCTGGGTGCTCCTCGCTGTCCTCCTGCTCGTCACGGTGGTGTGGGCGTGGACCACGATCTCCGGGATCATCCGGACGTCGCGGCTGCGCGGCTTCGACCCGGAGTCCGCCACCGAGCGGTTCGCCATCACCGTCCACCAGATCACGCCGCGCAAAGCCACCAAGGCGACCTTCCTGCGCGCCACGGGCGTGGTGAGCGACAGCAACGCGGCCAACGAGCAACTCACCGCGGGACGGACGGTGACGCTGGAGTCCTACGACAACACGATGCCGCCAGCCAACGCGTTCCCCTCGCAGCTCGAAGTACACCTGATCCCTGGTGGTGGGGTCCTGACCACGGCCCTGGTCCACACCCCCGGCGCTGCCGACTGGTGGGTCGCGACGGTGTCCGTGGACAACAGCCACCAGGCGCCGCGGACAAGCACCTCCTGACGCGCCGTACTTGGCCGGTGCGCTGCTGGGTCCGCGCACCGGCCCGGACGTTTGCGGTTCAGGGTTCCAAGCCGGGCACGATCACCCGGCCCGACGTGATCCGCGCTCCACGGCACCGCGATGTCGGGCACCAGTGCGACGGGCAACCGCGGTGGCCTCGTCCTACGGCAACCAGCACAGCTTGATCCGGGACGCGGTCGGAGCCGACGCCCTCGACGACGACACCGTCAAGGCCCGACTGCTCAAGCACCGGACCCGACAAGGCCGAATCCGCGAACGGGAAGCCGATCTCCTCGAAGAACTGGAGAACGAGCCCACCATGCCCGACGCGGCCACGCACAGAAGAGGCGGGAACCGGCTTACCGGTTCCCGCCTCTGAAGGTGTTCATGCACCTTGGTCTCTGGTGGAGCTGAGGGGAATCGAACCCCTGACCTACTCGATGCGAACGAGTCGCGCTACCAACTGCGCTACAGCCCCGTGTTCTGTTGTCGTGCGGAGGAAGCATATCAGTAGTCGAGGGGTGGTTTTGCCACCCCCCGACTACTCGCCCGACGCCCGTCGGTACGGGAGGGCCTCGGGGCCGTCCAGCTCGACGAACAGCGGGTCCTCGTCGTCCAGGTCCACCACGACGGTGCCGGGGCGGGGCTGGTGCTGGAACCTCGGCTGCGGGGTCAGACCCTGCTGGTCACGGGACGTCTCGACCTCGGCGGAGGGCGCGGCCGACGGCGTGGCGGCGGCGTGCGGCCGGGCGTCCGGGGCCTGCCGCGCGGTGGTGCGGCGGCGGGGCTGGGAGTGCCTGGCCAGGCGGCGCGCGCGGATCTCCTCCTCGATCCGCACCTGCCGGCGCAGGTAACCGAGGTAGGAGACCAGCGTCACGTCGCCGGCCGCGTGGCCCCACCACACGAGCGGGTAGAGCACGCCCGCGACGACGCCCGTGACCAGGGCGAGCAGCAGCAACGTGCCGACGACGCGGCGGCGGAAGGCGTACTTGGCCTGCGCCACGATCGCCGCCGTCTCCGGGTCGTAGCCCCCTCGGCCCGGGCGGAACGGCCGGTGCCCGCCGAAGTCGGCGTCCGGCTCGTCGTAGTCGTCGTACTCGTCGAAGTCGGTGTCTGCCTCGGGCATGGCGTCGTACTCCTCCTCCACGCTGCCGCGCGACGCGTCGGCGCGCTTGCGCGCGACCATCGGCACGAGGACGACCAACCAGGCCACGACCAGACCCACGACGATCAGCGAGCTCGGCATCCCCGTCACCTCCCCCTACCCCGCGGCGCGCTCGGTGGTGCGCTTGCCACGCTAGTCACAACAGTCACACCTGTGTCGGAGGCACGCCGACCGGCGTACGTACCAAAGTGTGGTGTATCACCCACTTTCGGGTGATCCGAATAAGCCGCATGGCCTGCAGATCAGGCGGTTCGGGCGTATCCCTGTGCGACCAATCGGCGTACGAGACCCTCGGGCGACGCCTCTTCGGCGGTCATCGCGAAGCACAGGTGGTCACGCCAGTCGCCCGCCACGTCGAGGTACCGCAGGAACAGGCCCTCCTCCCGGAACCCCGCCTTGGCGAGCACCCGGAGGCTGGCCCGGTTCTCCGGCCGGACGGTCGCCTCCAGCCGGTGCAGGCCGCCCTCGCCGAAGCAGTGGTCGACCACGAGCGCCAGCGCCGCCGTGGCCACGCCGCCGCGCGCCCGGTCGGCCGCCACCCAGTAGCCGACCCACGCCGAGCGCAGCGAGCCGCGCACGATGTTGCCGACGGTGATCTGCCCGGCGAGCGCGCCGTCCACGGTGATCACGAACGGCAGCGCCTGGCCGCGCCGGGCCAGCGCCTTCAGCGACGACCACTGCGGCGGCCACGCCAGCGGCGCGTTGCGCTCGTGCCACCCCTCGGCCGCGGTGGGTTCCCAGTCCTCCAGGTACGCCCGGTCGCGGAGCCTGGCCCGCGACCACGCCGAGGCGTCGAACAGCTTCGGCGGGCGCAGCTCCACCAGGCCCGCGGGAACCCTCAGCGGTCCGAGCCGCGCGGGCCAGCCGGGGTGCCGACCGCCGTCACCCGCGAAACTCATCCATCCCCACTGTGTCTCGTGCCCCGTCGGGGTCTCATCCCCGCTGGGCGAGGAAGCTGACCACGACCTCTTCGCCGACCGCCACGTCCGTGACGTCCTCGTCGACCATGATCAGGCAGTTCGCCTCGGCCAACGACGCCAGCAGGTGCGACCCGGAGGTACCCAGCGGCTGCACCAGGTACTCGCCGTTGTCCGCGTCGCGCAGCAGCTGGCCCCGCAGGTAGCCGCGCCGGCCCTTCGTGGACGTCAGCGGCGACAGCAGCCGCGCGCTGACCGCCCGCCGGTACGGGTTGCGCTTGCCCAGCGCGGCCCGGATCAGCGGACGCACCAGCACTTCGAAAACGACCAAGGCGCTCATCGGGTTCGCGGGCAGCAGGAACGTCGGCACCGCGTCCGGTCCGAGCCGGCCGAAGCCCTGCACCGAGCCGGGGTGCATGGCCACCCGGGTCACGTCCACGTCGCCGAGGTCGGCCAGCGCGGCGCGCACCTCGTCGCCGATGACGCCCCCGACGCCACCCGCGACGACCACGATCTCCGACAGCAGCAACCTGCCCTCGACGACCTCGCGCAGCCGACGCGGGTCGGGCGACTGGATGCCGACCCGGCTGACCTCGGCGCCCGCGTCCCGCGCGGCGGCGGCCAGCGCGTAGGAGTTGACGTCGTAGACCTGGCCCTGGCCGGGGGTTCGGTCGACGTCGACCAGCTCCTCGCCGATCGAGATCACCGACACCCGCGGCCGGGGGTGGACCAGCACCTTGTTGCGGCCGACCGCGGCGAGCAGGCCGACCTGGGCGGCGCCGATGGACGCGCCGCGGCGCACCGCGACGTCACCGGTCTGCACGTCCTCGCCGGTGCGCCGGACGAACGCCGCGGACGGCACCGACCGGTGCACGGTGACCTTCGCCGCGTGCCCGTCGGTGTAGCCGACGGGCACCACGGCGTCGGCCAGGGTCGGCAGCGGCGCGCCGGTCGCGACCCGGACCGCCTGGCCGGGTTGCAGCCGTCTGGGCTGGCGGGACCCGGCGGGGATCTCGCCGACCACCGGGAGCGTGACCGGTTCGTCGTTGGCGGCCTGCACGTCGACGCTGCGCACGGCGTAGCCGTCGACCGCCGACTGGTCGAAACCGGGCAACGCGCGCTCGGCGACGACCTCCTCGGCGCAGAGCAGACCCTGCGACTCGGAGATCGCCACCCGCACAGGGGCGGGCCGCACGGCGGCGGCGACCACCCTGGCGAGCTGCTCGTCCACTGACCTCATAAGTTGACCTCGATCTAGGAGTTGGCGAGGCGTGCCCGCAACCACTCCCCCAGCTCGGGCCCGTAGTCGGGGTGCTCCAGTGCGAAGTCAACCGCAGCTCTGAGGAATCCCCCCGGATTGCCCAGGTCGTGTCGCCCACCGCGGTGGACCACGACGTGCACCGGGTGGCCCTCGTTGATCAGCAGCGCGATGGCGTCGGTGAGCTGGAGCTCGCCGCCGGCGCCCGGCGTGATGCGCTTGAGGGCGTCGAAGATCGCCCGGTCGAGCAGGTAGCGGCCGGCCGCCGCGAACGTGGACGGCGCGTCCTCGGCCTTGGGCTTCTCGACCATGCCGACGACCTGCTTGACGTCGTCGTCACCGGTGTCCCTGACGTCGAAGACGCCATAGGCGGAGATCTGCTCCTTGGGGATGTCGAACGCGCACAGCACGCTGCCGCCGAGCTTCTCGCGGACCGCGGCCATCTTCGTCAGCACGCCCGTGGGCAGCACGAGGTCGTCCGGCAGCAGGACGGCGACGGCCTCGTCCGCGCCGGTCAGGTTGCCCTCGGCGCAGGCGACCGCGTGGCCGAGGCCGAGTGCCTTGTCCTGGATCGCGGTCTCGACGGCGAGCAGGTTCGACGCGCGGCGGACCTTGGCGAGCAGGTCGGTCTTGCCGCGTTCCTCGAGCGTCGCCTCCAGCTCCGGTTGCGGGCGGAAGTACTCCGCGACGGCGTCCTTGCCGGGCGAGGTCACGATGACGAGCTTCGTCGCGCCGGCCTCGGCGGCCTCGGTGGCGACGAGTTCGATGCCAGGGGTGTCGACGACCGGCAGCAGCTCCTTGGGCACCGCTTTGGTGGTGGGGAGGAAGCGCGTGCCCAGGCCTGCCGCCGGCACGATTGCTGTCTGGAAGGCGCTCATGAGCTGCGAGCGTAACGGCGCGCTTAGGGTGACCTGCCATGACGTCCGGTGAACGTGATCGGAAGGCGACTCTGCGCACACGGCTGCGGGCCGGGCGGCGCGGCGCGGTGATGCCCCAGATGGTGGACGAGGTGCTGTCCGCCGTTGTGAATTTCGGTGTTTCCGCTGGTGAGACTGTGTGCGCTTATGTCGCTTCGGTGGCGGAGCCGGGGTCGTTGGCGATGGTGGAGGCGTTGCGGTCGCACGGGTTGCGGGTGTTGCTGCCGGTGGTGGTCGGAGACGGGTTGGACTGGGCCGGGTTCGACGGGCGGTTGCGCGTGGGGGCGTTCGGGCTGCGGGAGCCGGTGGGGCCCTTGTTGGGTGCGGAGGCGGTGGGTTCGGCGGCGTTGGTGCTGGTGCCGGCGTTGGCGGTGGATCACTCCGGGGTGCGGTTGGGCAAGGGCGGCGGGTACTACGACCGGGCGCTGGGGTTGGCCGCCGGGCCGGTGGTGGCGGTGGTGCGGGACGAGGAGTTCGTGCCGTCGTTGCCGGCGGAACCGCACGACGTGCGGGTGGACGCCGTGCTCACGCCGGGTCGGGGTGTGGTCCGGCTGCCGTTGCGGTGACTTGGCCCTGTGGCGTCGGCCTCGGTCTGTGACGTCGGCCTTGGTCTGTGACGTTGACCTGTGATGTTTGCGCCACATATGCCGGGTGGCGCATCATCGGTGTTGGCACTCGTGACGGAGGAGTGCCAACACCGGACTCGTGGAGGGCTCACCGTGCCGACCTACCAGTACGCCTGCACCGAGTGCGACCACCGGTTCGACGCGGTGCAGTCCTTCTCGGACTCCGCGTTGACCGAGTGCCCCCAGTGCTCCGGCAGGCTGCGCAAGCTCTACGGCGCGGTCGGCGTCGTGTTCAAGGGCAGCGGTTTCTACCGGACCGACAGCCGCTCGTCGTCTTCCGCGGCTCCCGCGGCCTCGCCCGCTCCGGCTGCCGCGAAGTCCGAGTCGACTTCTTCTTCTTCTTCGTCTTCTGCGTCTTCCTCTTCCTCGACTTCCGCTTCGGCCGCCGCCGCGTCCTGAGCCGGAGTTGTCCACAGGCCCCCGAGTTGTCCACAGCTCGGGGGTTGACGCTGTCCTGAGCCCTGTTCCGTCCCTAACGTCGGAACCGTGCTCCTCCACCTCAGAAGGATCCTGGCGGGCCTGTTGGCCCTGGTAGCCGTGGGTGTGGCCGTCCTGCCGGACGGCTCGACGGTCGACGTCCTGGTGACGGCTCGCGATCTCGCCCCCGGCGTGCCGCTCGGTGCCGACGACGTGCGTGTGGTCGCCATCCCACCGTCCTTGGCGCCGGCCGGTGCGATCTCGGCGGGCGACGCGTTAGGCCGCAGCCTGGTGAGCGCGGCCCGATCCGGTGAACCGCTGACCGATGCGCGCCTGACGACGGCCGACCCGGGTGTGTCGTCGGTGGCCGTGCGCCTGGCCGACCCCGGGGTGGTCGGGCTGCTGCGGCCGGGTAGCCGGGTGGACGTCGTCGGTGCCGAGTCGGACGTGCTGGCCGCAGATGCCTCGGTGGTCGCGGTGCGCGAGGGCGAGGTGGTCGTGATCTCCGCGGACCGTGCCACGGCCCACCGCCTGGCCACCGCGACCCTGGCCGGCCCAGTCGCCGTGATCTTGCGCTAACCCACCGACAACACCCCACCCACCACCACAAGCCCTACCGGCACCACCCCCGTCACCGGTGCCGCCCCCGCCACCCACTGGACACCCCACCACCGACGCCTCCCTACCCACGCCGCCAACCGCCCCGACCGCAAACCACCGACCAACCACCGCACACCCAACGACCCGCTCCCACGGTCCCCACCGAACCAGCCCCCCCACCCACCAACCCACTGCCCACGCCACCTGCCGACCTCGCCGACCACCACCCGCCGCGCCTCCACCAACCGCCCTATCCACACCCCCCACCAACCGCCGCCCCGCCGACCGCAAACCGACCCCGCGCCTGCCCGACCCCGACCGCGCCCCTGGCCAACCGGTCGCCGAGAGTGATCTTGCCGAGGCCCGCCCCAACACCAACCCACGGCCCGGGCTCCCACCCGCACCGCCCTGGAACTGGGAGTGCGCGTGCCCGCGCCACCCGCCGACCCGCCACGCACCTATCCACGCCGCCAACCGCCTCGCCATCCCGCCGACCACCGCCCGCCAACCGCCGACTGCTGCCGACACCCACGACCGTCACCGCCGCACCCGACCGCCGCGCACATTTCCTGTCGGCCAAACCGACCCACCTGGGCTTCGACAACCGCCGGGCGCTCCGGACCTGCTCTGCGGCTCCACGCCGGTCTCGTCTGGTGCCCCGTGGCGGGGTGGCCGGCCGGTCAGGTGGGGTGGGTTCGAGTGGCGGAGGGGTGGGGTTGGGGTGGGCTGGGTGGATGGAGTTCTCATCGGGTGACCGATGAGTTTTCGGCGCGCCTGTCGTTCCACCCGGTGCACGGCATTGCAGGGTGGGCTTCGGCCCCGTTTACCGAGGAGAGAGCACCGTGGACTGGAAGCTGGAAGTCGTCATCGTCCCCGTGTCCGACGTCGATCGCGCCAAGACGTTCTACGCCGACACGTTGGGCTTCACGCTCGACACCGACCACCGCTCCGGCGACGCCTTCCGCGTCGTCCAGGTCACCCCGCCCGGCTCGGCGTGCTCCCTCGTCTTCGGCAAGGGCCTCGGCGACAGCGGCGCGCCCGGCTCGCTCAAGGGCTGCCAGCTGATCGTCTCCGACATCCAGGAGGCGCACGCGCACCTCGAAGCCAAAGGCGTGGCGAACTCCGGACCCCAGCACTTCGAGAACGGCGCGATGGTGCCCGGACCGGACCCGGCCGGCGCGGACTACAACTCCTTCATCTTCTTCGACGACCCCGACGGCAACACCTGGGCCGTCCAGCAGGTCGGGAAGTCCCTCCGCTGATGTTCGAGCAGGCCACCCGGCAGCACCGCCGCGAGCTGCACGTCCACTGCTACCGGATGCTCGCCTCCTACGAAGAAGCCGAGGACGCCGTGCAGGAGGTGTTCCTGCGCGCCTGGCGGGCGTGGGACACCTTCGACGGCGGCAACGTCCGCGCCTGGCTCTACAAGATCGCCACCAACACGTGCGTCGACCTGATCCGGGCCAAGGCGCGCACGCCCAGGACCCAGCCGGAGGTCAGCTGGCTCACGCCCTACCCGGACCGCCTGCTCGACCAGGTGGCCCCGACCGACGACGAGCCGGACGTGGTCGCCGTCGCGCGCGAGACCGTCGAGCTCGCCTTCCTGGCCGCCCTGCAACTCCTCCCCGCACGGCAGCGGGCGGCGTTGCTGGCGCGCGAGGTGTTGGGCATGACGGCGCAGGAGACGGCCGGGCTGCTCGACATCAGCGTGGCCGCCGCCAACAGCGCGCTCCAGCGCGCCCGCGCCACGATGCGGCAGCACCTGCCGTCCCACCGCAACGACTGGGCGGCCCGGGAGCCGAACCCGCGGGAACGGGAGCTGCTGAGCCGGTTCATCGACGCCCACCAGCGGTGTGACGCGGTGGCGGCCGTGGCGATCGCCGCCGAGGACCTGCGGGTCACGATGCCGCCCGCGCCGCTGTGCTTCGACGGCCTCGACCAGGTCGCGACGTTGATGCACCGCGCGCTCGGCCCCGACCGCGAGGGCGACTGGCTGCTCGTGCCTACCTGGGCCAACCGGATGCCGACCGCCGCGAGCTACCTGCGCCGACACGGCGACACGGTGTTCCGGGCGTCCAAGTTGGACGTCCTGCGCGTCGAGGACGACCGCATCGCCGAGATCACGACATTCGGGCCGTCGACGTTCGAGCGGCTCGGCCTGCCCGCGACACACGTACCCGGAGCGTCACCGACGAGGCCTTGACCCGTTACCCTCCGCTGACCCCACCCGTACCCCCGAACGGAGGAGCCAACCGTGATCAAGGGCTTCAAGGACTTCCTCATGCGCGGCAACGTGATCGACCTCGCCGTGGCGGTGGTCATCGGCGCCGCGTTCACCGCGATCGTCACCGCGTTCACCACGAACCTGATCAACCCGATCATCGCGTTGTTCGGCGGCAACAACGTCAACGGCCTGGCCGTGCAGCTGGGCGCGAGCGACAAGACGATCATCGACTTCGGCGCGATCATCACCGCGATGATCAACTTCCTGATCGTGGCCGCGATCGTCTACTTCATCTTCGTGCTGCCGATGAACAAGTTGAAGGAGCGGCGCAAGCGCGGCCAGGAGCCCGGCCCCTCGGAGCCGACCGACGTCGAACTGCTCAAGGAGATCCGCGACCTCCTCGCCTCGCAGCGCCAGCGCCAGGACTGAGCGCCAAGGCTGACGGACACGAACGACCAAGTGAACATCGCGAACGGACGGCCCTAGCGGACAGCCCGAATGGACAGCCCGAGTGGACAGCGCCAACAGACGGCCCAACGGACGGCGCGCCAGGGCCGACTGGTGACAGGACCGGCGCGACCCGTGCCGCGGTGCCGCGGCACCGGCCGGCGGGTCGCCAACGGCCGGCGGTGGAAGCGGCCGGCGAGACCTGACCGGGCGTGCCTGGCATCGCCCGGTCAGCTGCGGTCCCGTCGGTCGGCCGCGGTCCCGTGAAGGCTGTTACCCGCCGTGGTGCGGCGGCCGGTTCTCCTCGTACCACCGGTCGTCACGCCCGGTCGGGCGCGGTTCGTCCGACGAACCCTCCGGCAGCACGTCGCCGAACACCTCGGCCAGCCGACGACGCCGCGCCGCCTCTGCCGCGGCCGAAGCGGCGGCGGCAGCGGCGTCGGCGTCGTCAGCGGGCTCGGTCATGCCTCGTCCAACCCCGAGAGCTGCTCGATCACGTACGGCACCAGCGCCGACAACGTCGCCATGCCGTCGCGCACCGCCGACCGCGACCCGGCCAGGTTCACCACGAGGGTGCTGCCGGACACGCCGACCAGCCCTCGCGAGATGCCCGCGTCGACGGCTCCCGCCGCCAGCCCCGAAGCCCGGAGCGCCTCGGCGATGCCGCTGATCGGCCGGTCGAGCACGCCCTGTGTGGCGTCCGGCGTCACGTCGCGCGGCGACACACCTGTGCCGCCGACGGTGACGACGAGGTCGACACCGCCGATCACCGCGGTGTTCAGTGCGGCGCGGATGCCCACGACCTCACCCTCCACCGCGACCGTCCCGTCGACGATGAACCCTGCTTCCTCCAGCAACTCGGTGACCAGCGGTCCTGTGCTGTCGTCGTGCTCACCGTGCGCCACCCGGTCGTCCACGATCACGACAAGGGCGCGTCCCAGTCGCTGCGCGCTGCGTTCCATGAGCGCCACCGTAGCCAATCGGAGGATCTGACGGTTCCGTGACGTCACGCTGTCGCACCGCCCGCTCCCGCCGGAGGACCCCTAACTTCGGTGACGTGCGCGTTCTCCTCACCGGCGGGGCCGGGTTCATCGGCTCGCACGTCGCCGACCTCCTGACCGCCCAGGACCACGACGTCGTCGTGCTCGACGCCTACCTGCCCCAGGCCCACCGCGACCGGCCGGCAACGGCCGAGGACGTCACCGATCTCGACACGGTGAAAAAGCTCCTCGACGGAGTGAACGCGGTCTGCCACCAGGCCGCCGTCGTCGGCCACGGCCTCGACCCGTCCGACGCGCCGCTCTACGCCCGCAACAACGACCTCGGCACCGCCGTGCTGCTCGCCGCGATGCACGAGCGGGGCGTGGAGCACCTGGTCCTGGCCTCGTCGATGGTCGTGTACGGCGAGGGCCGGTACGAGTGCGCCGAGCACGGCGTCGTCCAGGCCGCCCCACGCCGCCAGGCCGACCTCGACCGGGGCCGCTACGAACCGCCGTGCCCGCACTGCGGCAGCCCCCTGGAGCCGCGCCTGGTCCCCGAGGACGCCCCGCTGGACCCCCGCAGCACCTACGCCGCCAGCAAGCTCGCCCAGGAGCACTACGCGGCGGCGTGGGCACGGCAGACGGGCGGCGCGGTGTGGGCGCTGCGCTACCACAACGTGTACGGCCCGATGATGCCCAAGGACACCCCGTACGCGGGCGTGGCGAGCCTGTTCCGCAGCGCGCTCGAACGCGGCGAGGCGCCCACCGTCCTCGAAGACGGCCGCCAGCGCCGCGATTTCGTGCACGTCACGGACGTGGCGCGGGCCAACGCCCTGGCCCTGCGCCGACCGGGCGAGCCAGGCACGTTCACCCCGCTCAACATCTGCTCCGGCGAGCCGCGCACCGTCGGCGACCTCGCCACCCACCTGGCCGAGGCGTGCGGCGGGCCTCGGCCGCGCGTCGTCGGCGGCGCGCGCCCGGCGGACGTCCGGCACGTCGTCGCCGACCCCGCCCGAGCCCGCGACCTCCTCGGCTTCCGCGCGGCGACGACCTTCGCGGCCGGGGTCAGGCAGTTCGCAACGGACCGCCTGCGCTGAGCGGCAACCGCACCTCGAACCGGCAGCCGCGACCGTGGTTGCGGGCGTCGATCGTGCCCTGGTGCGCCTCCACCAGGCCGCGCGCGATCGCGAGCCCCAACCCGCCGCCGACGGGCTGCCGGTGCGGCGCGCCGCGGAACGCCACGTCGAACACCCTGGGCAGGTCCGCCTCCGGGATGCCGCCGCAGCCGTCGTCCACGCGCAGCAACGCCGACGGGCCGTCCACGTCCACCTGAACGGCCACCGTGCCGTCCGGCGGGGTGTGGCGGATCGCGTTGGACAGCAGGTTGCGCACCACCCGGGCCAGCTCGGGGTCGCTGCCCAGCACCACCGGCCACGTCGCCGCGTCCGCGCGCAGCCGCACGCCCTTGCGCGACGCCACCGGGCTCTCCGCCGCCACCACCTCGCTGACCACGTCGGCCAGCGGCACCTCGGACAACGTCAGCCGCAGCGCACCCGCCGTGATGCGGGACAGCTCGAACAGGTCGTCCACCATCCCGGACAACGCCTCCGCCTCGCTCGAGATCCGCCCGGCGTACTCGGCGACCTCGTCGCGCCGCGACACCACGCCGTCGGCCAGCGCCTCGGCCATCGCCCGGATCCCGGCCAACGGCGTGCGCAGGTCGTGGCTGATCCACGCCACCAGCTCACGCCGGGACGCCTCGGCCGCGCGTTCCCGCTCCCGCGCCTCGCTCTCCCACACGCTGCGCCGCGCAAGCGCCCGACCCAGCAGCACGGCCGTCGGCACCGTCACCAACGCCACCAGCAGGCACACCAGCACGGTCGTGGTGAGGATCGGGGTGAACATGAACCCGCTCACCGCCAGCACGCCGCCGATGGTCGCCACCACCGGCACGATCGCCAGCACGGTCAGCGCCGTGGCCAGCGACCCGTTCTGCAACCGCCGCAGCAGCACCGCGCCGAGCAGCGCCAACGGCAGCGAGAACAGCACCGCGTAGGGGAGGATGTGGTAGATCTCGACCAGCATCACGCACCGCCGTCGTACCGGTAGCCCACGCCCCACACGGTGGCGATCCGCACCGGCCGGGCCGAGTCGACCTCCACCTTCTCCCGCAACCGTCGCACGTGGACGGTCACGGTGGACTGGTCGCCGAACTCCCAGCCCCACACCCGCGACAGCAGCTCGCCGCGGCTGAACGCGGCGCCCCGGTTCGTCAGGAAGAACACCAGCAGGTCGAACTCGCGCGTGGTCAGCGACAGCTCGCGCCCGTCCAGCGACGCCGACCGCGCGCCGACGTCCACCCGCAGCCCGCCGTCGGTCAGCACCGACGCCGCCCGCGACGCCGCCACCCGCGACCGGCGCAGCACCGACGTCACCCGCAACGCCAGCTCACGCGGGCTGAACGGCTTGGTCACGTAGTCGTCCGCGCCGAGCTGGAGCCCGGCGATCCGGTCCTCCTCCTCGCCCAGCGCGGTCAGCATCACCACCGGCACGGCGCTGCGCACCCGAAGCCGGCGGCAGACCTCCAGCCCGTCGACGCCCGGCAGCATCAGGTCGAGCACCACCAGGTCCGGCTCGCGTTCGGCGAAGCGGCGCAGCGCGCTCTCACCGTCACCGACCAGCTCGACCTCGTGGCCGGCCAGCTCCAGGTACCGGCGCACCACGTCGCGCACGGTCACGTCGTCGTCCACGACGAGCACCCGCCCGGTCGTCTCACCCATGTCCGCGCCTCACCAGTTGGTCAGCAGGAGGTGGTTGACCGCGAGCGCGGTCACCGCTTGGGCCGTCAGCCACAGCCGCCGCCGGTCCGGCACGAGCACGACCAGCCAGACGGTGAACGGCAGCCAGATCCGTTCCACCTCGGCCTTGCTCAAGCCCGACGCGGTGGCGACCAGGATGGCTGCCGCCGCCGCCGCGGCCAGTGTGACCGCACCCCCGGCAATTGTGGACGTGCCGCGCCACCTGGCGGCGAACGGCGCGAAACCGCAGGCGAACACGGCGGCGGCCAGGTCCGCCCACACCCAGTACGCGTAGGAGCGGGGTGTCGCGATGCCCTGGTAGTACCGCTCGACGACCAGGTGGTAGCCGTCCAGCCACCAGAACCCGAGCGCCGCGAACACCGCCACCACGGCGGACGCGCCCAGCACGGCCACGCCCACCCGCCGCCAGTCCCGCCCGCGAGGGTCGAACAACAGCACGGCAAGCGCGAGCACGCCCATCAGCACCAGGCCGTACGACAGGAACACGCCGAAGCCCAGCACCACACCGCCGGCCAGCGCACGTCGGGTGGCCAGCAACGCGATGCCGCACGCCGTGACGCCCGCGAACAGCCCGTCCGCCGACACGCCGATCCACACCGCGCCGGGGAACAGCGCCACGAACGGCAGCACGGCCCGCGCGTGCTCCTCGGAGACGAACGCGCGCACCGCCACCGGCACCGCGACCGCCGTCAGCGCGCCGACCAGCACCACGAACGCCGAGGCCCACGCGCCGCCGGACAGCCCGATCCGGTCGAGCCCGATGAACACCAGGAACGCACCCGGCGGGTGCCCGGAGACGTGCGTGGTCCACGAGTCGGGCTGGAAGTCCAGGATGCGGGAGGAGAACCCCCGCAGCATCGCGCCCACGTCCGTCACGCCCGGGACTTCGTGCAGGTACTCGTGCTCCGTGGTCAGCCGACCGGCGAAACCGCGCTCCCAGCCGTCCACCAGGGCCAGGGAGAACGTCCACGCCACGGCGGTCGCGTAACCCGCGCCGAGCGCGCGGCGCCACGGCAGCCGGCTGGCCGGCGTCGGACCCCACACGACGACCGCCAACGCCACCAGCACGGCCAGCGGCGTGCCGATGCCGACGTGCGGCAGCCAGTGGGCGAACAGCGGCGGTGCGGGCGCGTGAACGCGGTCGTCAGGCAGGAGCGCGCCGACCACGACGGCCGAGGCGACCAGGGCCGCGGCGGCCAGGACACGGAGCACACGCCCACCGTAAGGCCGGTGGAGGGCCGGCGGCGGGATCCGTCAGCGGTCCGTAAGAACTGGCGCACACGTCATGATTCGGTAAGCGCCACAACGGTTTCCGGTCGTCCGCGACGGCCCATGCTGTGGTGCGTGGACGAAATCGACGTGGTGCTCCCCTGCCTGGACGAGGCGGCGGCGTTGCCGGGCGTGCTGCGGGCCATGCCCGCCGGCTACCGGCCTCTGGTGGTGGACAACGGATCGCGTGACGGCTCACCGGAGATCGCCCGCTCGTTGGGCGCGGAGGTGGTGCACGAGCCGCGGCCGGGGTACGGCGCGGCCGTGCACACGGGCATCGAACGCGCGCGCTCCGAAGTGGTGTGCGTGCTCGACGCGGACGGCTCGCTCGACCCGGGCGAGCTGCCGGAGCTGGTGGCGTTGCTCGCGCGGGCGGAGCTGGCCGTGGGGCGGCGGGTGCCGGGGGCGGGCAGTTGGCCGTGGCACGCGCGGGCGGGCAACGCGGTGCTGGCCGGGTTGCTGCGGCGCAAGGGGTTGCCGGTGCGGGACATCGCGCCGATGCGCGCGTTCCGCCGGCGGGACCTGCTGGGCCTGGGGGTCGAGGACCGGGCGTTCGGCTACCCGTTGGAGCTGCTGCTGCGCGCGGCGGCGGCCGGGTGGCGGGTGGTCGAGCGGGACGTGCGGTACGGGCCGCGCGCGGCGGGCACGAGGTCGAAGGTGTCCGGCTCGGTGCGCGGGACCGCGCGGGCGGTGCGGGACATGACGGCGGTCGTCCGCGGGAGCGCGCGGTGAGGGCGTTCCCGGCGAGCCTGCTGGTGGTGGCCAAGGCGCCGGCGCCGGGCCTGGCGAAGACCCGGCTCTGCCCTCCCGCGACGCCGGAGGAGGCGGCCGACATCGCCGCCGCCGCGCTGCTGGACACCCTCGACGCCGTGCTCGGCACGCCGGGCGTCCGGCCGGTGGTGGCGTTGACCGGGTCGCTCGGCGACGCGCGGCGGTCGGCCGAGGTCCGGGCGGTGCTGCGGCACTTCACCGTGCTGCCGCAGCGGGGTGGGTCGTTCGCCGACCGCCTGGCCAACGCGCACGCCGACGCGCACCGCGCGCACGGCCTGCCGGTGTTCCAGATCGGCATGGACACTCCCCAGCTCACGCCCGCGCTGCTGGCCGAGTCGGTCGACCGGCTGGCCGGGCACGACGCCGTGCTGGGCCCGGCGGCCGACGGCGGTTGGTGGGCGCTCGGGCTGGACGACCCGGCGGTGGCCGCGAACCTGCGCGCCGTGCCGATGTCCCGATCGGACACCGGCGCGTCGACGCTGCGGGCGTTGGGCGGCCGGGACGTCGGCCTGCTGCCCGTGCTGTCCGATGTGGACGACATGGCCACCGCGCGCGAGGTGGCCGCCGCCGTGCCGAACACCCGCTTCGCCGCCGCTCTCGCACGTCTGGGAGCGCTGCGATGACCGCGTTCGACGTCGGCCTCAGCGGCGCGGAGTGCCGGCTCGAACTGGCCGGTGGCGACCACCTGCCGCTGCCCGTCGACCGGTGGCACGAGGACGCCGACGGGGCCGACCACGTCCTCCTCGACGCCTGCCACGGCCCGACCGTCGACCTCGGCTGCGGCCCAGGGCGGATGGTGGCCGCGCTCGTCCGGCGCGGGGTGGTGGCGTTGGGCGTGGACCACTCGCCGCTCGCCGTCGCCCTCACCAGGGCGAGAGGCGGGCCGGCGCTGCACCGCGACCTGTTCGGCCGGCTGCCCGGCGCGAACCGGTGGGCGCACGTGCTGCTCGCCGACGGCAACATCGGCATCGGCGGCGACCCCGTCGCGCTCCTCCGCCGCGCCCGCCGGCTCCTGCGCCGGCACGGCAGCGCGCTGGTCGAGGTCGAGCCGCCCGGTTGCGGGCTGCGCCGCGAACGCGCCCGGGTCGCCGGTGGCGCGTGGTTCGACTGGGCGCGGGTCGACGCGCGGGCCGTGGCGCCGACCGCCGCACGGGCCGGTCTGGTGTCGCGGTGGGTGGTCGAGCGCGACGGGCGCTGGTTCGCCGAGTTGGTGCGGCCGTGAGGCGCACGTCCAGCCCGCACACCGCCACCCGGATCGGCCTGGGGCTGGGCGTCGCGTTCGGCCTGTGCTTCGTCACCGGGCTGCTCAGCCACTACCTCCAGCACCCGCCGGGGTGGTTCGCCTGGCCCACCCGCCCGGTGTGGCTCTACCGGTTCACGCAGGGCGTGCACGTCACCTCGGGCGTGGCCGCGATCCCGTTGCTCCTGGCGAAGCTGTGGACGGTCTACCCGAAGCTGTTCGAGCGGCCGGTGGTGAAGTCCCTGCCGCACGCGCTGGAACGCGCTTCGCTCTTCGTGCTGCTCGGCGCGTCGTTCTTCGAGCTGGTCACCGGCCTGTTCAACGCCGCGCAGAACTACCCGTGGCAGTTCTTCTTCCCGACCGCGCACCACGCCGTGGCCTGGATCGCGGTCGGCGCGCTGCTCGTGCACGTCGCGGTCAAGCTGCCGCTGGTGCGCACGCCCGCCGAGGAGGTCCGCCGAGGCACGCTCAGCCGACGCGGGTTCCTGCTGACCACGGGCGGTGCGGCGGCGGTCGCGGTGCTGGCCACGGCGGGCGGCACGGTGCCGTGGCTGCGGACCGCCTCCGTCCTGGGCACGCGGTCGGCGGCGCTGCCCGTCAACCGCACGGCCACCGCCGCCGGGGTGGCCACCGTGGACGACGGCTGGCGGCTGACCGTCGGCGGGCGCCGGTTCTCCCGCCGGGAGCTCGAAGCCCTGCCCCAGACCACGGCCGAGCTGCCGATCGCGTGCGTCGAGGGCTGGAGCGCGTCGGCGCGGTGGACCGGCGTGCCGGTGCGCGACCTGCTGGCGCTGGCGGGCCTCGAACCCGGTGACGTCCGGGTGGAGTCGCTGGAGCGCGACGGCCTCTACCGCGCGAGCACGCTGCCCGCCGCCCACGCCCGCGACCCGTTGACGCTGCTCGCGCTGCGGCTCGACGGCGAGACCCTGCCCCTGGACCACGGCTACCCGTGCCGGCTGATCGCACCGAGCCGACCGGGCGTGACGCAGACCAAGTGGGTCACCCGGCTGGAGGTCGTCCGATGAGGTGGGTGATCGGCGCGCTGGGTGTCGCCATGGGCCTGTGGGGCGCGGTCCTCGTGCTGCCGCTGGTCTCGGTGGACCTGGCGCTGTGGTTCGTCGCGGGCCCGCTCGTGCACGACGTCCTGCTCGCGCCCCTCTTCGCCGGCTTCGGCCTGTTGATCGCCCGGTGGGTGCCGAAGCCGTGGCGGGCGGCGGTGCTGGTCGGCGGCACGTTCACCGGCGTGCTGGTGCTGCTGGCCGTCCCGCTGCTCTGGCGCCCGTTCGCGGGCGGGCCCAACCCGGGCCTGGTCGACCGGGATTACCCCGTCGGGTTGCTGGTGGCGGTCGGCGTGACCTGGCTGGGCGTCCTGGCGGCCACCCTCGTGCGACGGAACAAGAGGCCGCACGCCGACAGGTGAGGGGCGGTCACCCGGGTCGGCATGCGGCCTCCACGACCGGCTCGGGGCACGGGAGCCGGTGGCTTGCGAGTGCTAGCGGACCTCGACGGGCTGGCTGCCGAGCGTCACCTCGACCGTGCGGTCCTCGCCGATGGTGAGCTGCACCTTCTCGCCCGGCGCGCGGGACCGGACGGCCGCGACCAGGGAGTCGGAGGCCTCGATGGGCCGGTCGCCGAACTTGGTGATCACGTCGCCGGACTTGATGCCCGCCGCCTCGGCCGCGCCGCCGGCGGTCACGTCGCGGACCACCGCGCCGCCCTGCGGCGAGTCGCCCACCTGGACGCCGAGCACGGTCTGGGTCGCCTTGCCGGTCTCCGACAGCTCCTTGGCCGTGCGGCGGGCCTGGTCGATCGGGATGGCGAAGCCGATGCCGACCGAGCCGCCCTGCGCGGACTGGCTGGAGTTGGGGCTGTAGATGGCCGAGTTGATGCCGACGACCTGGCCGCGCATGTTCACCAGCGGGCCGCCCGAGTTGCCGGGGTTGATCGCGGCGTCGGTCTGGATGGCGTTGAGCACGGTGTCCACGCCGCCCTGCTGGCCGCCGGCGCGCACCGGGCGGTTCAGCGAGCTGACGATGCCGGAGGTGACCGTGCCGTTGAGGTCGAACGGCGAGCCGACGGCCACGACGTCCTGGCCGATCCGCAGGTCGCCGGAGTTGCCGAGCTCGGCCGTGGGCAGGCCGGAGACGTCCTCCATCTTCAGCACGGCCAGGTCGGACGTCGGGTCGCGGCCGACGATCTTCGCGTCGAACGAGCGGCCGTCCTGCAGCTGGACCGCGATCGGGCCGCCGTTCGCGGCGCTCTCGACCACGTGGTTGTTGGTCAGCACCAAGCCGTCGGAGCTGAGCGTGAAGCCGGACCCGGCGCCGCCGTTGACCTGCACCTGCACCACGGTCGGCAGCACCTTCTGCGCCACCTGCTCGATCGAGCCCTCCGGGGCGTCGGAGCTCTGCTGGGCGGGCGGGGCCTGGTTGAGCGCGTTGGTCACGGGCCTGGCCTCGTCGGCGGCCTGGAAGCCGACGTACCCGCCGACACCGCCCGCGACGCCGCCGACGGCGAGCACGAGCGCGGCGATCCCCGCCACGACCTTGCCGCGGCCCCGCTGCGGGCGGGGCACGGAGGTGACCGAGCCGGGCGGCGCGTAGTAGGGGCCCGGCACACCGGGCTGCGCCGGCCCCGAAGGGGAGTGGGCCGGCGGGCCCTGGTGATCCGGGGCGCCGGTCTGCGGAGCGCCGTGCGGACCGGTGTGCTCCGGGCGGCGGAAGCCCCCCTGCCAGGCTTCCGGCCCGGATCCCGGCAGCCCGGCGCCGCCCTGCACGGCGCCGGGACCACCGGTTCCGGGATGGCCTGCGCCGCCCTGCACAGCGCCGGCCACACCTGCTCCGGTCGAGCCGACGCCGCCCTGCACAGCGCCCGCCTGACCGGTTCCCGACTGGCCGGCGGCACCCTGCGAGGCGGCCGGCGAGCCGAAGTCGTCCGGGCGGCCGGGACGCGACCACGCGTCCGGCGACCCGGGCACGGGCTCGGCGGCGCTCGCGTGCGGAGCGGCCGGCGAGCCGGCGTTCGAGGTGGCAGCGGTCGTCGTCACGCTGTCCGGGTACAGGTCGGCCGGGTGGCCGGTGTTCCCCCGCGGAACACCCGCCGACCCCGCCTCCGACGGGTCGGCCCCTACCGCCGGCCCGTCGGTCGCGTCCTCCGGCCGCGCCGAGGCTCCCTGCCAGGCACCTCCCGCACCGGTGGACTCCGGCGAAGCACCGGCGCCGCCCTGCACGGCACCGGTGTCGCCGCTGTCCGGCCGACCAGCACCCTGCTGCTGGGAGCCGGCGTCCTCATGACCGAGCCCGGCGCCCCCGCGCGCCCACGGGCTCCGCGGCTGAGCCGGCTGAGACTGCGGTGGCTGCTTCGGCTGCTCGTCTTCGGTCATGTCCACTACTCTGCGGTGCCCGCCTGAGAGCAGCCTTAAACGAAACTGGGCATCCCTTGTGAGTCGGTGCGGGTTTCCGGCCCGTGGTTCAGCCGCGCAGCCTCTCGGCGATCTGCTCCGGCGTGGCGTCGTTCACCCACACGCCCATGCCCGACTCGGAGCCGGCCAGGTACTTGAGCTTGTCCGCGGCGCGCAGCACCGAGAACACCTCCAGGTGCAGCCAGGCCAGGTCACGGCCGGTGCGGACGGGCGCCTGGTGCCACGCCGCGATGTAGGGCAGCGGCCGGTCGTAGAGGGCGTCGAGGCGGTGCAGCACGGTCAGGTAGAGGTCCGCGAAGTCGTCCCGCTCGGCGTCCGAGAGCGCGGGCAGGTCCGGCACTTGGCGGTGTGGGACGAGGTGCACCTCGACCGGCCACCGGGCCGCGGCGGGCACGAAGGCCGTCCAGTGCTCACTCTCGGCGATGACACGGGTGCCGGCCGCGCGTTCAGCGGCCAGGATGTCACCCATCAGTGGACGCCCGTGTGACGCCTGGTAGTCCGCCGCGACGGCGAGCATCCGTTCCGTCTTCGGGGTCACGAAGGGGTAGCCGTAGATCTGGCCGTGCGGGTGGGACAGCGTCACGCCGATCTCTTCGCCCCGGTTCTCGAACGGGAAGACCTGCTCGACGCCCGGTGTCGCGTTCAACGCCGCCGTGCGGTCCGCCCACGCGTCCACGACCGTGCGCACCCGCGAGGCGGGCAGCGAGCCGAACGACGTGTCGTGGTCGGACGTGAAGCACATGACCTCGCACCGGCCCAGCCCCGCCGCCCGCGGCACCATCGGCATACCGTCCACAGTGGACGGCAGCTCCGGCACGCCCTGCGCGAACGACGGGAACCGGTTCTCGAACACGACGACGTCGTACGACGACTCGGGCACCTCGGTCGGCTTGCCGGGCGTCGACGGGCACAGCGGGCACAGGTCGGCGGGCGGCTTGTACGTGCGGGTCTGCCGGTGCGCGGCCATCGCCACCCACTCGCCGGTCAACGGGTCGCGCCGCACCTCCGACAGCGGCTGCGCGCGCGGCAGGTCGCGGGTGTCGACCGCGTCGCGCGGCGGCGCGTCCGGGGTGTCGTCGAAGTAGATGATCTCGCGACCATCGGCAAGCTTCCCCGCCGTGCGCCTCACGCCAGTTCCTCTCCGCGGCCCGGCACGTGCGCCAGGACCAGTTCGCCGACCTGCTCGCCGAGCACCGTCCGCGCGGGTTCGGCCAATCCCTCGTCGGTCACCAGCACGTCCGCCTCGTCCAGCGCGGCGATGGTGGAGATGCCGACGGTGCCCCACTTGGTGTGGTCGGCGACCACGACGACCCGCCCGGCCGCGTCGACCAGCGCGCGGTCGGTCTCGCTCTCGTTCAGGTTGGGCGTGGTGAACCCGGAGCGCTCGGCCATGCCGTGCACGCCGAGGAACACCACGTCCAGGTGCAGCGACCGCAGCGCCTGCACGGCCACCGGCCCGACCAGCGCGTCCGACGGCGTGCGCACGCCGCCGGTGAGCACCACCGTGCGGTCCGTGCGCCCGCTCTGCTGCAGCACGTCGGCGATCCGGATCGAGTTCGTCACCACGGTCAGGTCCGGGATGTCGTCCAGGAACCGCGCCAGCGTCCACGTGGTGGTGCCCGCCGACAGGCCGATCGCGGTGCCGGGCCGCACCAGCCCGGCGGCGAAGGCGGCGATGGCCTCCTTCTCCGGCAGCTGGCGCACCGACTTCGCCTCGAAACCGGGCTCGTCGGTGCTGCGGCCGACCACGGACGTGGCGCCGCCGTACACCTTCTCCACCAGGCCGCGGGCGGCCAGCACGTCCAGGTCGCGGCGCACGGTCATGTCCGAGACGCCCAGCCGGACGACCAGGTCGCTCACCCGCACCGCGCCGGTGCGGCGGACCTCTTCCAGGATCACCGCTTGTCGCTGGCGTGCCAGCACGTCACACCTCTTCTTCCCTGAGCACGACCACGCCGCCGGCGGGCACGACCACGCTGCCCGACGCACGCGCGCCGGACAGCAGCTCCACGCCCACCGCAGGCAGCTCGGCGTCGCTGTCCGAGTGGTTGACCGCGACCAGCCACGATACGGCGGAGCCGGCCACCTCACCGCGCCGACGCACCACCTCGACGCCACCGCCCGGCCCGACCGGGACGCCCGCCCCGTCGAGCGCGGTCCGCACCAGCCGCTCCAGCCCGTCGCCGACCAGGCCGCACGCCGCGTACCAGGCGACGCCGGCACCGTGCTCGTTGCGGGTCACGGCGGGCACGCCGGGCAGCGGGCCGTCGGCGTAGGAGGCGACGACCTCCGCGCCGTCGACGTGCAGGTGCTCGGTCCAGACCACGGCGGACGAGCCGTCGTCCAGGGCCGCCGTCTGCCCCGCGCGCAGCGGGTGGAACTCCTCGGTCCGCACGCCGAGCAGCTCGCGGAACGCGCCGGGGTAGCCGCCGAGGTGCACGTGGCCGCGCGTGTCCGTGACGCCGGACAGGTACGTGACCAGCACGTGGCCGCCCGCCGCGACGTGCTCCTCGTACGGCGTCGCGTCGTCCACCGCGTACAACGCCGGCAGCACGACCAGCCGGTAGGGGGCCAGGTCCGCGCCCGGCGGCACGAAGTCGACCGTCACCCCCGCCCGCCACAACGCCCGGTAGTACCCGAACACGTGCTCGGAGTAGGAGAAGTCACTGGTGGGGTGGCCGGACTGGCCGAGCGCCCACCACGACTCCCAGTCGAAGACGACGGCGACCGGCGCGTCCACGGTGGAGCCGACGACCTCGGCGATCCGCTGGTACTCGGCCCCCACCTGCTCGACCTCGCGGTACACCTTCGTGTCCGGCCCGGCGTGGGGCACCATCGCCGAGTGGTAGCGCTCCGCGCCCGCCCGCGACTGCCGCCACTGGAAGAACAGCGTGCCGTCCGCGCCGCGGGCCATGTGCGCGTAGGAGTTGCGGCGCAGCTCGCCGGGCAGCTTGGCGATGTTGCGCGGCTGCCAGTTCACCGCGGAGGTGGAGTGCTCCATGAGCAGCCACGGCCGCCCGCCCGCGAGGCCGCGCACCAGGTCTGCGGAGTACGCCAGGTGCACGTGCCGGTCGGGGTCCTCGCCGAACGTGTAGTGGTCGTTGGAGACGAAGTCGACCTCGGCGGCCCACTTCCAGTAGTCGAGCCCGGAGAACGCGGCGGCCATGAAGTTCGTGGTCACCGGCACGTCCGGGGTGACCTCGCGCAGCACGTCCCGCTCGGCCTTGTACAGCTCCAGCAGCGCGTCGGAGGAGAACCGGTCGAAGTCGAGCAGCTGGCCCGGGTTGTGCGTCGCCGGCGTGGCCCGCGGCGGCAGCACCTGGTCCCACGAGGTGTAGCGCTGGCTCCAGAACGCCGTGCCCCACGCCTCGTTCAGCACGTCCAGCGTCCCGTGGCGGGCGCGCAGCCAGGCCCGGAACGCCACCGCGCACCGGTCGCAGTAGCAGCGGGAGACGTGGCAGCCGTACTCGTTGTTGACGTGCCACGCGGACAGCGCCGGGTGGTCGCGGTACCGCTCGGCCAGCGCGCGGGCCAGCGCGACGGCCTTGGTCCGGTAGACCGGCGAGCTCGGGCAGTAGGACTGGCGCGAGCCGTGCGCGAGCCGGACGCCGTCGGCGGTCTCCGGCAGCATCTCGGGGTGCGCGGTGGTCAGCCACGGCGGCGGCGCGGCGGTCGCGGTGGCCAGGTCGACCCGGATGCCGCCCGCGTGCAAACGGTCGAGCACGCGGTCCAACCAGCCGAACTCGTAGCGGCCCTCTTCCACTTCCAGCAACGCCCAGGAGAAGATCGCCACGCTCACCAGGTTCACCCCGGCCCGGCGCATCAGCGCGACGTCGTCGTCCCAGACGTCCTCCGGCCACTGCTCGGGGTTGTAGTCGGCGCCCCAGGCCAGGCCGCGCACACGGGTGGGCCAAATCGTCATGGCACAAGAGTGGTCGATTTGCCGCGAAAACGTCAACACAGTCCAACAACAACCGTCGGATAGCTTGACATTACGTGTGGCGAAGCCCACATTGTGAGGCCTCTTGTTGACTCTTTGTTCACTTGGCTACGGCTGAGTGTCACCCGGAGGAGCGACGATGACGAGGTTCTCCGCCAGCCCTCACCCCCTGCTGGGCCGCCGCGCGCTGTTGCGGGCGATCGTCGCGGGCGCGGGCATCGCGGCCGTGCCCGGCCTGGCCGCGTGCGGCTCCGACAGCGGAGCCGCCGCCACCGACACGGTGTCGTTCGGCAACAACCAGTCCGACCAGGTGCCGAAGGACGCGATCACCGCCGTGCTGAAGGCGTTCGAGGGCGAGTCGGGCCTCAAGGTCGCGATCAACACCAAGCAGCACGAGCAGTACCAGGAGCAGATCAACAACTACCTCCAGGGCAAGCCGGACGACGTGCTGTCGTGGTTCGCGGGCTACCGGATGCGGTTCTTCGCCGAGAAGGGCCTGACCGGCGACCTGAGCGAGGTGTGGTCGAAGGTCTCCGCCGGTTACGAGCCCGCGTTGAAGGAGGCGTCCACCGCCTCGGACGGCAAGCAGTACCTGATCCCGTTCGTGCAGTACCCCTGGGGCGTGTTCTACCGCAAGAGCGTCTGGCAGCAGCGCGGGTACGAGCAGCCGAAGACGTTGGACGAGCTCGTCGCGCTGTCCACCAGGATGCAGGCCGACGGGCTCGTGCCGATCGCGTTCGCGCAGAAGCAGGGCTGGCCCGCCATGGGCACGTTCGACCAGCTGAACTTCCGGCTCAACGGCTACCGGTTCCACGTCGACCTCATGGCGGGCAAGGAGGACTGGCAGGGGCCGAAGGTGCGGGAGGTGTTCGACACCTGGAAGCGGCTGCTGCCGTTCCACCAGGAGAACGCGCTGGGCCGGGAGTGGCAGGAGGCCGCGCAGGCGTTGCAGCAGGGCAAGGCGGGCATGTACCTGCTCGGCTCGTTCGTGGCGCAGCAGTTCAAGGGCGCCGAGGTGGACGACCTGGACTTCTTCCCCTACCCGGAGATCAACCCCGAGCACGGCCAGGACACCGTGGAGGCGCCGATCGACGGCTTCATGATGTCCCGCAAGCCCGCCAACCCCGAGGGCGCGCGCAAGCTGCTGGAGCACCTGTCGACGCCCGCCGCGCAGTTGGCCTACGTCAAGGCCGACCCGAGCCAGGTCGCCGCGTCGAACAAGGCCGAGACCACCGGCTACAACGCGTTGCAGAAGAAGTCGGCGCAGGTGATCAAGGACGCCGCGCACATCACGCAGTTCCTCGACCGGGACACCGACCCGCGCTTCGCCAGCGACGCGGCGACCAACGGGCTCAACGCGTTCATCCAGAACCCCGACGACCTCGACTCGATCCTCAAGGGCATGGCCGACCAGGCCGAGACGATCTTCACGGGGTGACGCCGTGACCGCCTTGCAGTCCCCACCGGAGCCCGCCGGAACGTCGGCCCCCTCCCCGACGTCCCGGCGCGGCAGGCGTCGCCGCGCCACCGCGCTGGCCCCGCGCGACAAGCTGGTGCTCGGGCTGATGCTCGGCATCCCGTCGTTGGTGCACATCGCATTGGTGTGGGCGCCCGCGCTCGGCTCGGTCGGGCTGTCGTTCAGCTCGTGGGACGGGATCGGCGGGTTCGCCGACATCGAGTGGGTCGGCTTCCAGAACTACGTGGACATCTTCACCCGGTACCCCCGGTTCTGGCCCGCGTTGCAGCACAACCTCATCTGGCTGCTGTTCCTGCTCGTGGTGCCGACCGTGGCGGGGCTGCTGCTGGCCGTGCTGCTGGACCGTCAGCTGCGGTTCGGGCGGATCTACCAGAGCGCGCTGTACCTGCCGATGGTGCTGTCGCTGGCGTTGGTCGGGTTCATCTGGCAGCTGATCTACCAGCCCGAGCAGGGGTTGCTGAACAACGTGCTCGGCACCGCCTCGACGGACCCGGTGAACTGGCTGGGTGATCCGGACATCAACCTGTACGCGGTGCTGGTGGCGGCCGGGTGGCGGCACACCGGGTACATCATGCTGCTGTACCTGGCGGGGTTGAAGTCGGTCGACCCGGCGTTGAAGGAGGCCGCGGCGCTGGACGGCGCGAACGCGTGGCAGACGTTCTTCCGGGTGACGTTCCCGGTGCTCAGGCCGGTGAACGTGGTCGTGCTCGTGGTCACCGTGATCGAGGGCCTGCGGGCGTTCGACATCGTGTACGTGATCAACAAGGGGCGCAACGGGCTGGAGCTGCTGTCCGTGCTGGTGACCGACAACATCATCGGCGAGTCGAGCCGGATCGGGTGGGGTTCGGCGCTGGCCGTGGTCCTGCTGCTGATCTCGCTCGGGTTCATCGTCACCTACCTGATCCAGGTGTTCCGCGAGGAGGACCGGACGTGACCCTTCGACCCGGGCGGATCGCCCTGCACGTGTTCCTGGTCCTGACGTGCCTGGCCACGCTCGCGCCGCTGCTGTGGGCCCTGTACGCGTCGCTGCGGACGTACGACGACACGGCGCGCAACGGGTACTTCTCGATCGCGGAGAGCCTGACGTTCGACAACTTCGCGTCGGCGTGGACGCAGGCGGACCTGCCGCACTACTACCTGAACACGCTGGTCGTGACGTTGCCGGCGGTGGTGCTCGTGCTGCTGCTCAGCTCGATGGTGGCGTACGGGGTGTCGCGGTACGGCTTCCGGTTCAACCTGGCGCTGCTGGTGCTGTTCACGGCGGGGAACCTGTTGCCGCAGCAGGTGATCGTGACGCCGCTGTACCGGCTGTACCTGCTGACGCCGTTGCCGTCGTGGTTGAGCGACAGCGGGTTGCTGCTGGACTCGCAGCTCGGGCTGGTGCTGATCCACGTGGCGTTCCAGTCGGGGTTCTGCGTGTTCGTGCTGAGCAACTACATGAAGACGATCCCGGCGGAGCTGGGTGAGGCGGCACGGGTGGACGGTGCGGGCGTGTTCCGGCAGTACTGGCAGGTGATCCTGCCCCTGTGCCGGCCGGCCCTCGCGGCTCTGGCGACCCTCGAGTTCACCTGGATCTACAACGACTTCCTCTGGGCCCTCGTCCTGATCCAGACCGGCGACAAGATGCCGATCACGTCGGCGTTGCAGAACCTGAGGGGCACCTTTTTCGTGGACAACAACCTGGTCGCCGCCGGCTCCCTGCTCGTCGCCCTCCCCACCCTGGTCGTCTTCTTCACCCTGCAACGCCAGTTCATCGGCGGCCTGACCCTGGGCTCCACCAAGGGTTAGGCCGTTCGGGGGTGACGGCGTTCATACGAGGGTCCGGTATCAGCGGCGCGCGGGCGTGATCCATCAGAGCGGAAGACCCGTCGCACCGCTGAGAGGACGTCCTCGATGCTCATCCGTCGCACCCTGGTCGCCTGCACGGTGGCGGTGACCGCCGCGCTGGCGGCGACCACCCCCGCGCAGGCGAGTTCGGCCACCCTGTATGCCGAAGTGGCCGAACTCGCCGATGAGCTGAACTCCCTGGCGTGGCCGGGGCAGGCCACCTACAACTACTACCCGGACGGGGCGTCGACCGTCGTGTGGGGCACGCCGGGCAGCCCCACGACGTACGAGAGCAAGGCCAAGTGCGCGCCGCTGCTCACCCTCGCCCTGCGGCACACGTTCGCGTGGGCGACCGACAGCTACCTGACCACCGAGTTCGGCAGCACCAGCCCCACGTCGGCGCAGTACTACGACGGGTTCCAGGCGGGCGCCGACCACTTCACGGCCAAGACGACGGTGCCCAGCCTGGTGCAGGGCGACGTGATCGCGGTGAAGTACCTGGACTCCGCGGGCGGCACGGGTGACGCGACCGGGCACATGATGGTCGTCGCCGGCACGCCGCAGCTGTACAACCGTGACGGCGACGCGTCGACCCGTGAGTACGCCGTGCCGGTGATCGACAGCACCGAGGAGCCGCACGGCGTACCCAGCACGTGGGCCGGGTCGCCGGTCCACCTGTTCCCGGACACGCGCCGGTCGGGCGCCACCGAGTACACCGGCGTCGGCCGCGGCTGGATCTTCATCAGCACCGGCTCCGACGACGTGCCGACCGGCCACTGGTGGGGCCCGAACGAGAACGTGAGCACCCAGTACAAGCCCGCCTCGACCCGCCCGATGACCTTCCGCACCCTCTCCTGACCCCCGAGAGTCCTACGTTCAGAACCCCCGAGTTCAACGCTCAGCCCGCACACCGTCAGCCGTGAGCGTTGAACTCGGGGGTCGCGAACGTAGGACTCTCGAGGGCTGGAGGTAGGACTCTCGGGTCAGGGGAGGGTGGGGCGGCCCGGGAGGCGGAGGGTGAACATGGCGCCGCCCTCGGGGGCACGGCCCACGTAGGCCATGCCGCCGTGGCGTTCGGCCACCTGCTTGACGATGGCCAGGCCGAGGCCCGAGCCGGGGAGGGTGCGGGCTTCGGAGGAGCGGTAGAAGCGCTCGAAGACGTGCGGGAGGTCGGCGTCGGCGATGCCGGGACCCGAGTCCGCGACCTCGACCACCGCGCTGCCGTCACCCAACTGCTTCAACGACAGCCGCACCACGCCACCAGTCGGGCTGAACTTGACCGCGTTGTCCAGGAGGTTGAGCACGGCGCGTTCCAGCGCGCTGGAGTCACCCAGGAGGAACCACGGCTGCAGCTCGACCACGAAGTCCACGCCGGTGGCACGCCGCTTCGCCCGGTCCAAAGCCCGTTCCACCACCTCGACCAGGTCCACCGGCTCGTGCACGACCTGCGGCGCGTCCTCACGCGCCAGCTCCACCAAGTCCCCGATCAACGTGGTCAGCTCGTCCAGCTGCGCCCGCACGTCGGCGTTGATCTCCGCCTTGTCCTCGTCGGACAACGTCGGCGCGTCCGGCCGCTCCGAGGCCAGCAGCAGCTCCAGGTTCGTGCGCATGGACGTCAACGGCGTCCGCAGCTCGTGCCCCGCGTCCGCGACCAGCCGCCGCTGCCGCTCCTGCGAGTCCGCCACCGCGCCCAGCATCGCGTTGAACCGCTGCGACAACAACGCCAGCTCGTCGTCACCCGACACCGGGATCGGCCGCAGGTCACCGGTCAACGCCACCCGTTCGGTGGCCTCCGTCAACCGCTGCACGGGCCGCAGCCCGGTCCGCGCCACCGCCGTCCCCGCCGCCGCCGCGACCAGCACGCCGAGCCCGCTGATCACGAACAGCACCACGGACAGCTTGCCCAACGTGACGTTCAACGGCTTGGTGGACTGCGCGATCAGCATCGCCTGGCCGTCGCCGTACGGCACCGCGATCACCCGGAAGTCGGTGCGCAGGTCGGTCCAGATGTTCTCCAGCCGCGACCCCCGCGCCACGTCCAGGTCCGCGGGCTGGGTCGGCGGCGCGATCGTGCCCTTCGGGTACAGGATCTGCCCGGTCACGTCCAGCACGCCGATCCGGATGTCGCCCGCGGCCAGGAACGCGCCGGGGATCTCGGTGACATCGTTGTTGACCTTCGGCGCGTTCACCGCGGCCTGGGCGCGTTGCCGCAGGTTGGAGTCCATCTGGTCGTGCAGGTTCTGGCTCACCGTCATGTACGCGCCGAGCGACACGACGGCCACGGCTCCGGCCACGCAGAACGCGGCCAGCAGGGTCACCCGGGCCCGCAGCGACACCCGCTGGAGCCGCCCGTTGGCGGCACCGATCACGGAGGGGTCTCCCGCAGCACGTAGCCGACACCGCGCACGGTGTGCAGCAGCCTGGTCTCGCCCTCCGCCTCGGTCTTGCGGCGCAGGTAGCCGACGTAGACCTCCAGCGCGTTGCCCGAGGTGGGGAAGTCGTAGCCCCAGACGTCCTCGAGGATCCGGCCGCGGGTCAGCACCTGCTTCGGGTGCGCCAGGAACAGCTCCAGCAGGGCGAACTCGGTCCGGGTGAGGCTGATCGGGCGCTCGCCGCGCCGCACGTCCCGGGTGCTCGGGTCGAGCTCCAGGTCCGCGAACCGCAGCACCGCGCCCGCGGGCTCCTCCGCGTCCGACGCCGCCCGCCGCAGCAGCGCGCGCAGCCGGGCCAGCAGCTCCTCCAGCGCGAACGGCTTGGGCAGGTAGTCGTCGGCGCCCGCGTCCAGCCCGGACACCCGGTCGGACACCGCGTCACGGGCGGTGAGCACGAGGATCGGCAGGTCGTCGCCGGTGCTGCGCAGCCGGCGGCACACCTCCAGCCCGTCGAGCCGGGGCATCATCACGTCCAGCACCATGGCGTCGGGGCGCTGGGAGACGACGGACTCGAGGGCCTGCTGGCCGTCGCCGGCAAGGTCGACCTGGTAGCCGTTGAACTGCAGTGAGCGACGAAGCGACTCACGCACGGCCCGGTCGTCGTCGACAACGAGGATGCGCATGCGGTCAGTCTTGCCCCTGGTCCTGAGAGCCGCCTGAGAAGCCGGTGTGAGCTACCCGTCAAGTTTTCGCGCCCGTCACGCCCCGACCCCGTCGCGGGCCACCGGGGCGTTCCAGCGACGCCACAGGGCCAGCAGCCGCAGGCCCACGATCACGGCCGACCCGACCAGCGTCACCGGCACGGCGGGCAGCCCGAGGTAGTCGCCGAACGCCACCACCACCGCCCCGCACAACGCCGCCACCGCGTAGATCTCCCGGCGCAGGACCAGCGGGATCTCCCGCAGCAGCACGTCGCGCAGCGCGCCGCCGCCGATGCCCGTGGTCATCCCGACCAGGCACGCCGCGTACGGCGGGGCGCCGAGCCCGAGCGCCGTCGTGGTGCCCGCCGTGACGAACAGGCCGAGCCCGATCGCGTCCAGCAGCAGGACCGCCCGCCACAGCTTCGCCACGGTCGGGTGAAACCAGAAGACCACCAGTCCGGTGACCCCGGCCACCGCCAGGTACGGCCAGCTCACCAACGCCGCCGGCGGGTGCACGCCCAGCAGCACGTCCCGGATGATCCCGCCGCCCAACGCCGTGGTCAGCGCCAGCACGATGACCCCGAACACGTCCAGCCGAGCCCGCACCGCCGCGACCGCCCCGGAGGCGGCGAACGCGGCGATGCCGACCAGTTCCAGCGCGGCGAGCAGCACGGCTGGTCACGTTAGAAGTAGTCGGCCAGGCGCGGGACGCCGGGTGCGCCCACCAGCCGGTCGAGCAGTGCGCCGTCGCCGTCGAGCAGCCCGGCGCGGCGCAGCGCGTGGCTGTTCTGCATCCCGCTGAACCACGGCCCCAGCGCACGCGCGTGCAGCCGCACGGCGCCGCTGCCGCCCGCCTCGACGCGCACCGAGCCGTCCTCGACCACCAGGCGACACCGCCCCGCGTGCCACGGCGCGTGCTCGTCGACCACGTCGAGGTCCACCGCGGCTGGCTTCAGCCACGCCGCCGACGGCCAGCCGCGCGCCGCCACCGCCGCCGGCAGGTCGACCACCCGCAGCAGCCACGTCGACGTGGTCACGGTGTGCTCGATCGCCTGGTTCGTCAGCAGGCCGGTCACGGCCGGGTCGGTGACCAGCAGCCGGGCCTTGTCCAGCACACCGGCCCAGCCGCCCAGCTCGCGCAACAGCCCCAGCTGGGTCGCCACGTCCCGGCCGACGAGGTCGTGCACCCGCAGCCCGTCGGCGTCGCGCTCGGCCGCCAGGTACCCGCGCACCTCGCCGTCGTGGCCGGGCACCACCGACACCACGGACTCCTCGAGCAGGTCGTCCGCCGCGATGGTCGGCGGGCTGCGGTCCACGAGCCCGTCCACGGTGGACGCGACGTCCAGGTAGCACGCCTGCACCGCCGCGAGGTCGCCCTCGACCAGGGGCCGGGTGGCCGCCCGCGCGCCGGCGGGCATCCGGTCCAGCGGGAACTCCAGCCACTCGAACACGCCGGACCGCTCCCACCCGCGCGACCGGTACACCGCAGGCACGGTCGCGTACAGCACCGACAGCACCTGCCCGCGTTCACGCATGTCCCGCAACGCCGCTTCGAGCAGCGCGCCGGCCACTCCGCGGCCCCGTGCCCAGGACTCGACGGCCACGCCGCCGACACCGCCCATCGGCACCGTCGTGCCACCCCAGAACTGGTGGAAGTCCTTGATCGTGAGCAGGCCCGCCACGTGCCCGTCCACCTCGGCGAGCAGCCCCCGCCGACCGGGCCGCAACGACGGCTCGCCGATGCCGCCGAACGCCACCCGGCGCAGCCGGTCGGCCTCGCCGACGTCGTCGGGGGTCAGCTCACGGATCCGCACCCGTCCTCCCTACCAGGTGAAGAAGCCCTGGCCGGTCTTGCGGCCGAGCTGACCCGCCGCGACCTTCTCCCGCAGCAACGGCGGCGGCTCGAAGCGCGGCCCCAACTCGGCCGCCAGGTGCTCGGCGATGGCCAGCCGGACGTCCAGCCCGACCAGGTCGGTCAGCCGCAGCGGACCCATCGGCCACCCGTACCCGAGCCGCATGCCGGTGTCGATGTCCTCGGCGGAGGCGACGCCCTCCTCGAGCATCCGGATCGCCTCCATGCCGACCGCCACCCCGAGCCGCGACGTGGCGAACCCCGGCGCGTCCCGCACCTCGATCACGGTCTTGCCCAGCTCCTCGGCCCACCCGCGGACCCGCGCCACCACGTCGGCGGCGACCCCGGGGTGGTGCACGAGCTCGACCAGCTGCTGCACGGGCACCGGGTTGAAGAAGTGCATCCCCAGCACCCGCTCGCCCGGCAGGCCCTCGGCCAGCGCCGAGATCGACAACGACGACGTGTTCGACGCCAGCACCGCGTCCGGGCAGGCCAGCGCCGCGTCGCCGAGCACCTGCCGCTTCAACCCGAGGTCCTCCGGCACGGCCTCGACCACGAGCGCCGCACCCCGTCCGACCCGCGTGTCGAGCCGTTCGACCACGGTCAGGCGCTGGAGCAGCTCGTGCGGCACGGCGTCCAACTTGCCCCGGTCGGCGGCCTTGGCCAGCGACGCCTCCACCGCCCGCCGCGCGGCCGACGCCCGGTCGGCGCCCGCCTCCACCAGCACGACCTCGTGCCCGCCGGCCAGGAACAGGTGGGCGACACCGGCGCCCATCGTGCCGCCGCCGATCACCACCGTGATCACCGGTCCACGACCTCCGCCGCGAACATCGCCACCAGCTCGACGCCGCCGATCTCGGCCAGGTTCGCGCCCGCGGCCTGCCACTCGGGCGACCGGAACGCCTGCTTCATGGCCTCGGCGGACTCGAAGTACATCTCGGCCACGACGTGCGGCTCGTGCTCGCCGAGGAAACCGGGCACGAAGACCCGCGAGACCTTCGCCACCTCGGCGCGCAGCAGGCCCGGCGTCCGCTCGACCAACGGCAGGTGGGACGTGAAGTAGGCCTCGTCGAACGCCTCGACGTCGGCGGGTTTCCGGTACAGGGCGACGTACTTGACCATGTGACACCTTCCGTCCCGTTTCGCCTGCGAATGTAACACCGGCACCATGGACCGGTGCGGATCATCCTGCTGCGGCACGGCCAGAGCCTGGGCAACGTCGACGAGCTGGCGTACTGCCGCATCCCCGACCACGCCCTGCCGCTGACCGAGCTGGGCGAACAACAGGCCCGGGCCGCCGGGACGCGGATCAAGGAGCTCCTCGACGGCGGCCCGGCGGCCGGCTACGTCAGCCCGTACGTGCGGACCAGGACCACCCTGCGCAACCTCGACCTCGGCGACCAGCTGGAGCGCACGGTCGCCGAGCCGAGGTTGCGCGAACAGGACTGGGGCAACCTCCAGGACCCGGTGCAGCAGGAGGTGCTCAAGCACCAGCGGCACGCGTTCGGGCACTTCTTCTTCCGGCTGCCCAACGGCGAGTCCGGCGCGGACGTGGACGACCGCCTGGCCGCGTTCCTGACCGACCTGGAGACCCGGATGCGGGACCCGGCGCACCCGGGCACGGTCCTGGTCGTCTCCCACGGCCTCACCATCCGGCTGCTGTGCCGCCGCCTGTTCGGGTGGAGCATCGAGCTGTTCGAGTCCCTGTCGAACCTGGAGACGTGCGAGGACCGGGTCCTCACCCACGACGGCGAGGCGTGGCGCCTCGACCGGCCGTTCGACCAGTGGCGGGAGTCACCGGACGGCGAGACCCAGGGACCGATCGGCTAGCCCGGCACCACGTCCGCGACCACGCACACCACGTTGTCCGGCCCGCCACCGGCGTTGGCCAGCTCGACCAGCCGCCGCGTCGCCTCCTCCGGCTCGCCCTCCGACGCCAGCACCTCCCGCAGGTCGGCTTCGGGCACGACGGTGTGCAGGCCGTCCGAGCACAGCAGGTACCGGTCACCGGGCAGGGCGTCGTGCAGCGCCAGGTCCGGCTCCACCGCCTTGCCGTGCAGGGCGCGCACCAGCATCGACCGCTCCGGGTGGCTGACCGCCTCCTCCTCCGTCAGCCGGCCTTCGGCGATCAGCGACTGCACGACCGTGTGGTCGTGCGTGATGCGGAACAGCCGGCCGCCGCGCAGCAGGTACACCCGCGCGTCGCCGACGTGCACCAGGCCGAGCCGTGAGCCGGACAGCACCATCGCGGTCAACGTCGTGCCGCTGCACTCGTCGCCGGGGTTGGCCGACAGGTACTCGCCGACAGCCGCGCCGGCCCGGTGCACGGCGTCCGCCAGCGCGTTGAGCAGCTCCCCCGCCGGGATGACGGTGTCCAGCCGGGTGAGCGCGTCGATGGCCATCGTGCTGAGCGGCTCGCCGCGGGCGCCGAACCCGTCGGCCACGGCCAGCAGCCGTTCGCCCGCGTAGCCGACGTCCTGGTTCGAGTCCCGCACCAGCCCTTGGTCGGTCCGAACCGCGTACCTGAGCGTGACGGTCATGGTGGAGTCCTTCCCGGACAGTTGTGCCACGAGGAAGGAGGCGAGGCTCCGCCGTGCCGCGGTGTCGGCCTCGACCTGCGCCCAGTAGGCGCGCACCTCGGCCGCGGCGTCCGCCGGCGCCAGCTCGCACACCCCTCGGATGCGGGCCAGCGGCATCCCGAGCCGGCGCAACCACGCCACCAGCCGGGCCCGGTCGAGCTGGTCCGGCGAGTACAGCCGGTAGCCCGACAGCGGGTCCACCCGGGCCGGCGCCAGCAGCCCCAGCTCGTCGTAGAGGCGCAACGCCTTCGGCGACAGGCGGGCGGCCCGCGCGAACGCGCCGATCGTCAGCAGCTCCACGACCCCTCCCCCGACCGGACCCGCGCGGCCCGGCGAGACCACCGTGCGGCTTCACCCAGGGTGAAGGTCAACCGACCGCGGGGTCCACGACGGAGGAGCGGTCCCGCACCAGTCCGCTCAGCGACACCGTGCCCGCCACCGCCAGCACCGCCAACGCCGGCCAGTCCGCCACCAGGCGCCCCTCGTCACCGATGACGAAGCTCCCGTACAGGCCCCAGCACTGCACCGCGGTCAGCGCCGCGCCGAACACCGTCGTCCACCACGAGACGACCACCACGACCACCACCAGCAGGAGCAGGGCGAACACCGGCCAACTGCCCGCCAGCGCGGTCACCACCACTCCGCCCGCGAAACCCAGCGCGGACCCGTGCACCGTTCCGACCATGACCGGCCATTCAACGCCGAGCTGAGACGGACGCCACCCTCTCCCGGTCAGGTTCACCGGAACGCGTGAGGCACGATCGTCCGAATGAGCTTCTACGACGTCCTGCACCGCCGGAGGGACACCAGGGGCGAGTTCACCGGCGCCCCGATCCCGCCCGACGTGCTGCGCCGGGTGCTCACCGCGGCGCACGCCGCGCCCAGCGTCGGCCTGTCCCAGCCGTGGGACTTCATCGTCGTGCGCGACGAGCACACCCGCCGCGCGTTCCGCGACCACGTCCACGCCGAGCGCAGCGTCTTCGCCTCCGAACTGGACGCCGGGCAGGCCGAGCTGTTCGCCCGGATCAAGGTCGAGGGCATCCTGGAGTCCACGGTCGGCGTCGTCGTCACCTACGACCCCGACCGCGGCTCGCCCGCCGTGCTCGGCAGGCACGCCATCGCCGACGCCGGCCTGTACTCGGTGTGCCTGGCCATCCAGAACCTGTGGCTGGCCGCCACCGCCGAGGGCCTCGGCGTCGGCTGGGTCAGCTTCTACCGCGAGGACGTGCTCCGCCGGATGCTGGACATCCCGCAGCCCCTGCGCCCGGTGGCCTGGCTGTGCGTCGGGCCCGTCGAGTGCCTGCCGGACACCCCCGACCTGGAGCGGCACGGCTGGCGCAACCGGCTGCCCCTGGAGGCAGTGCTCCACGAGGAGCGGTACACCCGGCGTTCGGGCCGGTAGCCTGTGGTAGCCGTGCCGGCGGCGAGCGGTCCTCGCGTACCGCATCGCCGAGTCGGAATGGAGTGTCAGCACGAGTGGAGCAGCGAGATCGGCCGGTAGCCGGACAGGTTCCGCAACTCGACCTCGAGGTCAAGGCGTTGCTGAACGCTGGCCGCCTGCCGGAGGCCAACACCCTGTTCGACCAGGTGGTGAGCCGCGTCCCGCCGGGCGCCGACCGCTGGCAGCGCTCCGCCGTGCTGGTCAACCGAGCCAAGCTCGCCTGGCGCCTGGGCCGCATCCCGCTCGCGCTGGAACTGGCCGCCGAGGGCTGGACCGACCTCGACGGCGAGCACAGCGACAACCCGGCCGCCGCCCAGGCGATGCACGCCCTGGCCTACCTGCTGGAGGGCATCGGCAACCGCCGTGCCGCGGTGGACATGCTGCGCCTGTCCGTCCAGGTGGCCCGCCGCGCCGCCGAGCACTCGCCGTCCGCCGTCGAGGTCCTGGGTCACTGCCTGCAAGGGCTGGGCGGCACGTTGAACTTCCGCGCGATCTCCTCACCCCCCGAACGCGCCCGCGCGATCTTCGAAGAGGCCCGCGGCTACCTCAAAGAAGGCCTCGACCTGGCTGAGGAGGAGCAGATGCGCCGCGCCCTGCTCGCCGCGTACAGCCGCTCGTTGGCCGGCGTCGGCGAGCTGGACCAGGCCGAGGAGAACGCGCAAGAGGCGCTGCGCCAGGCCCAGGACGCCGGCGACAAGTGGGCGTCGGCCGTGGCCGGCTGGGTCCTCGCGGTGGTCCGCCGCGAACAGGGCGACCTGGTCAGCGCCCGCACCCTCGCCAGCCGCGCGGTCGCCGCCTCGGAGTCCATCAACGACCCGTCCCTGCTCCTGCGGTTCTCCCTCGACCTGGCCGACATCTGCGCCGAGATGGGCGACCACGTCGGCGAGGCCACCGCGCTGCGCTGCTCCGTGGCGGCGAGCCGCACCGCCACCGAGACCCTCCAGGAAGGACTCGGCCAAGCGCTGGAGCAACGCCGCGTCGCCGTCCAGGCCCAACGCCTGGCCGTCGCCGCCCAGGAAGCCGCCGCCCGCGACCCCCTCACCGGCCTGGCCAACCGCCTCGGCTTGGAGCGCGCCGCCGCCGGCCTGTTGGAGAGCACCGCGGCGCGCGGCCGGGTGCCGTGGCTCGTCCTCGTCGACGTCGACCGCTTCAAAGGCGTCAACGACGACGCCGGCCACGCCGCGGGCGACGCCACCCTGCGCGAGATCGCCCAACTGCTGCGCCGCGAGTGCCGTGCCGCCGACCTCGTGGCCCGGTGGGCGGGCGACGAGTTCGTGGTCCTGCTCGGCGACGCCGACGGCAACACCCTCGAAGTGGGCCCCACCGTCGCCGAACGGATCCGCGCGGCCGTGGACGGCCACGACTGGACCGTCGTGCTCGGCTCCGCCTGCCACCCCACCGTGAGCATCGGCGTCGCCGCGGGCCCGGCCAAGCTGGACCAGCTCTTCGCCGCCGCCGACATGGCCCTGTACCGCGCCAAGCGCCAAGGCCGCAACCGCGTCGAGGTCGAACCCCGCCTGGTCGTCCCGGAAGCCGTCTCCGGCAACTAGCCCGGGGTGGCCCCGCCGGGCCGGGTCGAGGCACTATGTGTCTTGACCGATTCACCTGGCTTGAGGAGCGAAATGACCGCGATCGTGCGCGTCGTCGGACGACAGGTCCTGGACAGCCGCGGCAACCCGACCGTCGAGGTCGACGTGGAACTGGCGGACGGCTCGCTCGGCCGCGCCGCGGTGCCCTCGGGCGCGTCGACCGGCACGAACGAGGCGGTCGAACTGCGCGACGGCGACCCGTCCAGGTACCACGGCAAGGGCGTGCGCAAGGCCGTCGCCGCGGTGAACGGCGAGATCGCCGACGCGGTCAAGGGCCTGGCCGCCGAGGAGCAGGCCGTCATCGACCAGACGATGATCGAGCTGGACGGCACCCCGAACAAGGCGAGGCTCGGCGCCAACGCCACCCTCGGCGTCTCGCTCGCCGTGGCCAAGGCCGCCGCCGCGGCGCACCGCCAGCCGCTCTACCGCTACGTCGGCGGCGTGTTCGCGCACGTGCTGCCGATGCCGATGATGAACATCATCAACGGTGGCGCGCACGCCGACAACGCCATCGACTTCCAGGAGTTCATGATCGCGCCGATCGGCGCGGAGAACTTCGAGGAGGCCGTGCGGGTCGGCTCGGAGGTCTTCCACACCCTGCGCAAGAGCCTGCACGAGGCCGGCCACAACACCAACGTCGGCGACGAAGGCGGTTTCGCGCCGAACCTGAGCTCGGCGGACGAGGCGCTGACCTTCGTGGTCGACGCGATCGAGAAGTCCGGCTACACCCCCGGCGAGGACGTCGCGCTCCTGCTCGACCCCGCCGCCTCGGAGTTCTACACCGACGGCGTCTACGACTACCGGGGCGAGGGTCGCAAGCGTTCGGTCGAGGAGCACGTCGCCTACCTGGCCGAACTGGTCGACAAGTTCCCGATCGTCTCGATCGAGGACGCCATGGCACAGGACGACTTCGACGGCTGGAAGCAGATCACGGACACCATCGGCGACCGCTGCCAGCTGGTCGGCGACGACGTCTTCTGCACCAACGTGAACCTGCTGCGCAAGGGCATCGACCTCGGCATCACCAACTCGATCCTGGTCAAGGTGAACCAGATCGGCACCCTGACGGAAACGCTGCTGACCGTCGACACGGCCTACCGCGCCGGCTACTCGGTCGTCATGTCCCACCGCTCCGGCGAAACCGAGGACTCCACCATCGCCGACCTCGCCGTCGCGCTGAACTGCGGCCAGATCAAAACCGGCTCCCTGTCCCGCTCCGACCGCACCGCCAAGTACAACCAACTGATCCGCATCGAACAGGAACTGGGCGCACAAGCCGAATACGCCGGCAGCCGAACCCTCAACGGCCACCGCTGACCAACCCACCTATGCCCGATTTGACATGGGTTCGGGTGCCATAGGCTGGTCCAAGCCGGGCAGGCCCGGCGGACGCTTTCCCGCCAGGCCTGCCCGGCTTTGGCCTGCCTGGGGTGCCCGGACCTGAACGTTCGACACGCCGGACCTGAACGTTCGACACGCGGGACCTGAGCGTTCGACACGCGGGACGATCAGGCGATCAGACCGCCCCGGAACGCCACCAACGCCGCCTGCACCCGGTTCACCGCACCGATCTTGCCCAGCACCGACGACACGTACCCCTTGACCGTCGCCTCCGACAGGTGCAACGTCCCACCGATCTCGGCGTTGGACATCCCCTGTCCGATCAGGACCAACACCTCGCGCTCCCGTTCGGACAACGAGGCCAGCAACCGCCGAGCGGGCTCGGCCGCCCGCTCACCGTCGGCCACCGCCGCGAGCACCCGCGCCGCCACACCGGGGTCGAGCACCGCGCCACCCAGCGCGAGGTCGCGCACGGCCCGCACCAGCTGCTCCGGCTCGGTGTCCTTGAGCAGGAACCCCGAAGCGCCCAACCGCAGCGCCTCCGAGACGTACTCGTCCACGTCGAACGTGGTCAGCATGGCGATCTTCGGCGGGTCGGGAATGGCGCGCAGCCTGCGCAGCGCCATCAACCCGTCGGACGACCGCATCCGGATGTCCAGCAGCACGACGTGCGGGCGGTGCCGGCGTGCCAGGTCGGCCACCAGGTGCCCGTCGTCACACTCGGCCACGACCTCCATGTCGCCTGCGCTGCTGAGGATCATGCGAAGGCCGGACCGGACGAGGTCTTCGTCATCGGCCAGCATCACCTTGATCACGACGCCTCCCCGCGTTGGCGTTTCGTGTTCGTGCCCGTCCAGCCTCGTGCACGAACACGCAAGCTGACGTTAAGTCCCCGTTATCTCACCACGGAAAGACGCGGGTTCAGCCTGTTCACAGTTGCCAGGAAATAACCGAGGTCAGCTCAGGACCTGCGCAACTTCCTGGCGCAGGCGCGGCAGCAGGGCGTAGAGCTTGTCGCCCGGGCAGAGGGTGTCGCGGTAGTCCCGGTGGCCCTGGATCGACGACGGCGGGATGCCGTACTGCTCGCACGTGTACACGCAGAACGACACCAGCGAGTCCCATTGCGACTTCGGCGGCTCCACGTCCATGTAGAGGCCTTCGTTCTCGATCCCGATGGCCGCCGTGTTCTGGCCGGGGCAGTGCGCGCCCACCACGACCCGATCACCGGCCCGCAACGCCGCCAGGCTGCCGTGCCTGCCCTCCATGAGGAACCCGCCGCGGCTGTTGGTGAAGTGCTGGCCGGAGTCGATCCAGCCGTTGGTGTCCATGTGGAGGTCCTGGATCCACCTGGCGTTGGCGTACGCCGCCGCCTGCGAGTAGTCGGTCACGTTCGCCGACGCGGTGTGGTGGACGAGGATCCGCACCGGCCGCTCGTTCACAACGCTCGTCGGCTGCGCCGGCGGCCTCGCGCCCCAGTCGGCGCAACTGCGGATGGGCAGGACGGGCGAACCGAGGGCCGGCGAGGACCCCAGACCAACGAGCACCCCCGCGCCGGCGAGACCGGTGAGACCGGCGAGCAGCGATCGACGTCGCATCATGTTGACCTTTTTCCCAATATCAAGCCAATAGGTCAAGACTCCACACCCGGACGGGCGAAGACCACCGGCAACCCACCCAAACGCGAAGGTCTTTCGCGAATGAGCGACCAGCCAGTAACGTGCGTCACACGATCCCTGCCTGGAAGGAGCTTCGCGTCATGCGGAGAGCCGCCCGATCGCTAGCCGTGGTCGCACTCCTCGCCGCCGCGGCCATCACCGTCCCCACCACTCCCGCCGTCGCCGCCGCCGAGGTCAGGACCAGCGCCTTCACCCCGGACGACCACTGCCTGGGCCAGTGCCACGACGTGCTGCCGCCCGGCCAGAACGGCAACGCCACCCTCGCCGAGATCCTGGCCCACCGCGCGCTCGGCACCCGTCCGGCGCACTCCGCCGACCAGCTGGGCCGCTACGACTCCCTCGTCTCCGGCTACGGCGGCCTGACCAACGAGCAGCTGGGCGCGTTCTTCAACGACGCCTCCTTCGGCGTCGCGGCCGACCAGGTCGAGAGCACGATCAAGCCGCGCGCGGACGTCACGATCGTCCGCGACAAGACCCTCGGCATGCCGCACATCTACGGGACGACCCGCTCCGGCACGGAGTTCGGCGCCGGCTACGCCGCCGCACAGGACCGGCTCTGGCTGATGGACCTGTTCCGCCACCTCGGTCGCGGCCAGTTGTCCGGGTTCGCGGGCGGCGCCGAGGGCAACCGGGCGTTGGAGCAGAGCTTCTACAACCAGATCCCCTACACCGAGGCCGACCTCCAGGCGCAGATCGACCAGGTGGCCACCCAAGGCCCGCGCGGCGCGCAGGCGTTGCAGGACGTCAAGGACTACATCGCGGGCATCAACGCGTACATCGCCAAGTCCGTCTCCAACCGGACGTTCCCGGGCGAGTACGTCCTGACCGGGCACGCCGACGCGATCACCAACTGGAACGACATCAAGCCGTTCCAGCCGACCGACCTGGTCGCGATCGCCGCCGTCGTGGGCGGGCTGTTCGGCGCGGGCGGTGGCGGCGAGGTGCAGAACGCCCTGGTCAAGCTGGCCGCCCAGAACAAGTACGGCGCCACCGTCGACGACCGGGTGTGGCGGTCGTTCCGCGAGCAGAACGACCCCGAGGCCGTGCTCACCCTGCACGACGACCAACGCTTCCCCTACGCCACCACACCCGCCTCACCCCAAGGCGTCGCCCTCCCCGACAACGGCGCCGTGACCCCCGAGCCGATGGTGGTCGACCAAACCTCCTCACCACACTCCACAGTGGACACCCCAGCCGGCCTCGCGCCCCTCCAAGGCCTCTTCTCCGACGGCGTCCTACCGCCCGACCTCCTCACCAAGAAGCACGGCATGTCCAACGCCCTGGCGGTGTCCGGCCGGCACACCGACACCGGCAACCCGATCGCCGTGTGGGGCCCGCAGACCGGCTACTTCGCACCGCAACTCCTGATGCTGCAAGAACTCCACGGCCCCGGCCTGCGCGCACGCGGCGTGTCGTTCGCCGGCGTGTCGATGTACGTGCAGCTCGGACGCGGCACCGACTACTCGTGGAGCGCGACCTCGGCCGGCCAGGACATCACCGACACCTACGCCGTCGAGCTGTGCGAGCCCGCCAACGGCACGCCCACCGCGAACTCGCTGCACTACCGCTACCACGGCCAGTGCCTGCCGATGGAACGCCTGGAGCGCAAGAACGCGTGGAAGCCGACCGTCGCCGACCCCACGCCCGCCGGCTCGTACACGCTCGTCATGTACCGCACCAAGTACGGCCTCGTGCAGAGTCGCGCCGAAGTCGACGGGAAGTTCGTCGCGTACACGTCGCTGCGCTCCACCTACCTGCACGAGGTCGACTCGATCATCGGCTTCCAGGAGTTCAACGACCCCGACGCCATCAAGTCGGCCGCGGACTTCCAGCGCGCCGCCGAGCACGTCGGCTACGCGTTCAACTGGTTCTACGTGGACTCCCGCGACACCGCGTACTTCAACTCCGGCGCGAACCCCGTGCGCAAGGCGACCGTAGACCCGCACCTCCCGGTGAAGGCCGAGCCCGCGTACGAGTGGGAGGGCTGGAACGCCGACCGCAACACGGCCGCGTACACGCCGTTCGCGCAGCACCCGAACTCCGTCAACCAGGACTACTACACCAGCTGGAACAACAAGCAGGCGCTCGACTACTCCGCGTCCGGCTACGGCATGGGCTCGGTGCACCGCGGCGACCTGCTCGACGACCGGGTGCGCGCCCTCATCGCCCGCGGCAAGGTCACCCGGACCTCCCTCACCCAGGCCATGGCCGAAGCCGGCGTCGCCGACCTCCGCGCCGAACAGGTCCTGCCCGACCTCCTCCGCGTGATCGACACGACCCCGATCACCGATCCCGGCCTCGCCGCCGCCGTGACCAAGCTCCGCGACTGGCACCGGTCCGGCTCGCTCCGCAAGGAGACTTCACGCGGCAGCAAGACCTACGCGCACGCCGACGCCATCCGGTTGCTCGACGCGTGGTGGCCCCGCCTCGTCGAGGCGCAGTTCAAGCCGGGCCTGGGCGACGCGCTCTACGGCCGGCTCACCAGTGCCCTCCAGATCGACGAACCGCCGTCGGACACCCACGGCTCGGCCCCGCACAAGGGCTCGTCGTTCCAGAACGGCTGGTGGAGCTACGTGGACAAGGACCTGCGCGCCGTGCTCGGCGATCGCGTGGACGGCGCTCTCGGCGCCCGCTACTGCGGCAACGGGAACGTGGCGGCCTGCCGCCAGACGCTGCTCGACACGCTGAACGCCGCCGCAGCGACCCCACCGTCCACCGTCTACCCCGGCGACGACTCGTGCGCCGCAGGCGACCAGTGGTGCGCCGACACCATCATCCACCGCGCCATGGGCGGCATCACGCACGACAAGGTGCACTGGCAGAACCGGCCCACCTACCAGCAGGTCGTGCAGTTCCCGTCCCGTCGCGGCACGAACCTGGCGAACCTCGCCGCGGGCGCCGCGGCCACCGCCAGCAGCCACGAACGCGGCTGGTACGACTCGCCGCCGTCGCACGTCGTGGACGGCAAGCCGGACACCCGCTGGGCCAGCGACTGGTCGGACCAGCAGTGGGTGCGGGTCGACCTCGGCGCGACGCGCACCGTCGGCCGGGTCGTGCTGTCGTGGGAAGCGGCTTATGCCAAGGCATATCGCATAGAACTGTCCACCGACGGCAGCACGTGGCGGACCGTTTACACGACTTCCGCAGGAGATGGTGGCCGGGATCTTGCGTCGTTCGCCCCTGATGCGGCACGATTCGTACGAATGACGGGTATCCAACGGGCCACCGGATACGGATACTCGATTTACGAACTTGAGGTCTACGGCTCGTAGACCGGCCCACAGGAAGACCCCGGTCCACCCCCAGGGACCGGGGTCTTCCGCTGTTCCGGGCCTGGCCGGCGCCTAGCGCGCGACGAACAGGTAGTTGCGCACGCGATCGTCGATCCGGTCGACCTGCCGCCACGTGTCGCGGTGCCACGCGTGCATGCGGTAACCGCGTTCGGCCAGCCAGTCCTGCACGTCGCGCGCGCGGTAACCGAATCGCGACACGTGCCGTTCCTCGATCTCCAGGAGAAGTTTCGGTCGAAACCTCTCGATGGTCTCCTCGCCGCCTTGCAGCACGCGCAGTTCCGCGCCTTCCACGTCGGCCTTGACGAAGTCCACCCGGTCGATGGCGTTGGCCGCGCGGAAGCGGTCCAGCGTGTCCGTGCGGACCAGCACTTCGAGGTGCTCGGCGAACTCGGCGTTGGAACCGAGGCCGTCCGCGCCCGCGGTGAGGAACGAGCGGCCGGTGACCGGCGTGCCGTGGCGGACCGGGACGCTCATGACCTGACGGCCCTCGGTCACTCCCAACGCGACGGAGTGCCGGACGATGTTGCGACCCTCGCGCGGGCGCAGCAGGTAGGACAGCGCGGGGTGCGCGAACACCAGCGGCTCGATGCTGTGGACTGTCCCTTGTGGACCGACGAGGCGGGACAGCGAGACGGTGTAGAGGCCGAGCGCGGCGCCGATGTCGACGCACACGTCTCCGGGCCGCACCACCTCGCGCAGGCCGATCAACTCGGGTTCGACGTACGGCGTGAGCCGGGCGAGGACGCGCAACGCGCCAGCCACGGCCGCGCCGCGCACCTCGGTCAGGTTGTGGGTCACGCTCACCAGATTAGGGAATCAAGTTAGGGGCTTGGCGCCGTTCTGGTTCTGCTGCAGCTGGGCCGGCAGGCCGACCTGCTCGGCGAACTCCGCGGCGACCGTCGAGCCGCCGTAGATGCCGAGCGCTTTGGCCAGGTGGAGGCGGACGTCGGCGCGGTGCCCGTCGTCCAGGCGGGGCAGGGCGCTCTCGAAGGACGTGACGAGCGTGTCGGCCCAGTGCTGGTCGCGGCGCTGCGTGGCGATGCCGACGAGTTCGGCCAGGTGCCGGCTCAGCGCCACCGCCTGCTCGACCTCGTAGCCGTTGCGGACGAGCCACCAGATGGTCGCGCTGGACAGGTCGGTCAGCACCTCGTCGCGCAGGTACTTGATCTCGGCGCGTTCGGCGTCCCGTTCGGCCTGGCGCATCGTGGTGGTCTGGAGCAGCTCGATGTGCTTGCGCGCCATCGCCAGGTCGTGCTCGTCCACGGTCAGCTCGACCGCGTCCGCGCGGGCCCACACGTGCGTGCCCTCGACCTGCCGTTCAGCCGCCAGTTCCGCGCCGAGCTGGTGCTGGAGCGGGGCGTGGTGGACGAGCATCGCACGCTCGGTGAGGGCCTTGGCCCGGTGGATGACGTCGTTGACCGCGGCGCTGCGCGGCGCGTTGTGCCGCGCGCCCGTCGTCAGGTCCACGCGCCAGTGGATCGTCATCTTGGCGTGGAAGTCGAGCCCGTAGACGGCGCTGGGGAGCGGCGACTCGAACGGGTGTTGGTGGGAGGTCGAGGCCGGGACGAAGGTGTACTGCTCGGCGTTGGGGCGGGCGCGGAGGCGGCGCCACCACGCGCCGACGGAGCCCAGGGGGCCGGGACGGAAGTCAGGCCAGGGTCGGCTGCTCATGGGATGGCTTTCGTCGGAGGGGGATATGGCCCCTCTGTACCTCACTGGACCGATGCGGAACAGGTGCGGTCGCCCACATCCCCCGGACAGCCGACCCCGCGAGCCCCACCCCCTAACCCAAGGTGCACGTTCCTAGGCCCACCGAGTGACAACCCCACCACCGGAAGCCGGATCCCCGACCGGGTACGCTCACCACCGCGCCCTCGTAGCTCAGGGGATAGAGCATCGGTTTCCTAAACCGTGTGTCGCAGGTTCGAATCCTGCCGGGGGCACTCACCTTTCGCCGGGTGAATCAGGCCCTGAGCAGCGGCAACGCGCTCGGGGCCTGATCTTTTAAGTCAGTCGCCGTCAGCCGGAATCTGCCCCCGTCTGCCGGGGTTCGCGAAACCACTGCGAAACGGCCCGACCCCCTGGGTCGGGTTCCCAGGGGGTCGCGGTGAGACCTGCGCTACTCGTCACCGAACAGCGCTTCAACCAGCTTGTTGACCTTCTCGCGCTGCCCGTCGATGCACTTCGCGTACACCTTGAGCAGCACGTCCACCGAGTGCCCCGCTCGCTCCGCCACCTCGGTGGCCGGGACGCCGCCGTTGAGCATGAGCGAGACTGCGGCGTGCCGAAGGTCGTACGGCCGCCCAGCCAGCGGAGAGGCCGCCTGAGCAGGCGTCAGGGCGTACCGGCGAGCCTCCTCCCACACTCGGTAGTAGGTGGACGACGAGACGACCCCTCCACCAGGTGAGCGGAACAGCCGCCCGTCCGGCCCGGTCCCGAACCGGTCGAGGTGGGACCGCAGAATTCGAACGTGTACCGGCGGGATCGGCACCGGCCGCACGTCCTTCGCCCCACGGTGCTTCAGCCCCCGCCGGTCGTGGACCTCCCCTGAGTCCGTCCACCGCTTCCCAGCCGCCGGACGTGACTCTCCGAGCATCAGCAGTCCCCACCCCTCCTCGGGCAGGGTGCAGTCATCCTCACGGAGCCCCAGGCCCTCAGCAGGCCGAGCAGCGGCGTAGTAGCAGGTCGCGAAGAACGCCTCCAGGTGCGCGCCCCGGTCCTGGTCCCGCCGACCGACGTACGTCACCGAGGTCAACAGCCGCTCCACCTGGCCGGGGTTGGCGACGACACGCGGGTCGACCTGCTCCACCACCTTCGCAACCTTGCGCTTCACCCTGGTCAGGGGGTTATCCGGGATGAGTCCCCGCTCCACGGCGTAGGACAGCAGGTTGAACAACACCGCCCGTTTCCGCTGGTAGACCGTTGCAGCCGCCGCCTTGCCGTCAAGCTTGGCCGCCAGTGCGTCCAGCACCTCACGAACCGCCACAGCGTTCGTCAGGTCGAAGAGCGGTCGCGAATTCCGAACCAGCCAGTCAACGACCTCCCGACTCTCACGCGACAGCTCATCGTCTCGGGTAGTCGGAGGCAGCAGGTTGCGCGTGAGCACGCCCCGCAGGTCGTTCACCTCCGGCCGTCCAGCTCTATCCCGAACGAACACCGCCCCAGCCGTAGCCAACGCCTCCACCGTGCTTCCCCGTGTGGTGGCCGCAGAATCCGGCCATTTCATGTCCATATAGGACTGCGCAAACTCCACAAAGGACATCGAGTTGCGCCGCTTCAACTCCGAGACCGGAAGGCCCGTCTCGACGTCGAACTCCTCACCCCTCCGAGCGGCCTGCATCAGCTCCGACCGCCGGCTGTTGGCCAGGGCTTTGGTCCCGAACCACTCCGAGTGCGACTTGGTGTCGGTCACCCACCGCACGCCATACGGCCGGGTCTTCTTCCGACCGCCCTTGCCCTTCCGCTTCGACCAGTCCGCGATCTCCCAGAACCGAACCTTGAACGTGGTCGTCATGCCGCCACCCGGTAGAGACCGTCCAGCCAGTCCAAGAAGTCGGACCGCTTGCACCGCAGCTCACCGTTGGGCAGCGCGAAGCAACGAGGCCCCTTCCCCGTCTGCCGCCACTTGTAGAACGTGTCCCGCGAGACCTCCCCGCCGAGTGCTTCCAGCATCTCCGGAACAGACATCAACTGAGCCAGCTCACGCACCTTGCCACTCATCCCCGAACCCCCGTTTACGCAGCTTGAGAAGTTGCCGAACGGTTTGGCGGACTGGCCGAGGCGAGCAACGCCGCCGTGTACTCGGCCTTCCATCGACGCCGCTCCGCGACCGCCCGCAGCAGCAGGTGTGGCCTTGGAGGCACATTCGGGTCACCGGGCTGCACGTTGTTCCAGACGACCCGTTTCGGCTGGTCGTCCTCGGTGATCCCCACATCGGCAAGCAGTTGCCGAACGAATTCCTTGCGATCGTGCTTGTGGTCGGCGAGCGACTTCCCGGACCACTTCCGCGACACCAGCACCCGCCGACCGGCCACGCCGAGCGTTGAGCTCTTGTGCGCCTTGCCCTTGCACCGGCCAGGCTCCGTCGACAGCCGAGCGCCCTTCGGCTGGACGCCGTAGAGCAACCACACCGGGCACTGCGGCGAGCAGGGCGTCACGGCCAACTCCGCGCACAGCCGTTCAGCGTGGTCCTCCTGGCGGCTGGTCTGGGCGTCGAAGCACTCGCCGATGCTCTTGGTCAGGTACTTCGTCAGGTAGCCGATGTGGCGTCCGGCCTCCTCCGTGCCGCCGAGGATGCCCTTGGAGTGCACCTGGACACCGAACCGCGCCACATGCGCCGGACGCTCCACCTGGTCGAGGGCTTCCTCCCAGGTAGGCAGCGGTTCGCGGGTGACCGGATCAACGAACCCCTTCGCCCGCGCGTCCCACACCGGTCGGTTGTCGCCGCTGTACTTGATCTCGTCGTGGTTCGGCCACCAGACCTGGTGGTAGGTGGCTTCGGCGACCGCTCGCAGCTCCGCGCGCGAGATCGAACCCCGGACAGCCGCGTGCCAGTGCGGCGCCAGACGTCGCTGAGGTTCGACCGTCGAGAAGTACTGCACGTCCCAGCCGACACAGCGCCGCAGGTTCTGCACGAACCGGTCCAGCAGGGCCGCGAAGTGCACCGCGTCCCGAGCCGCACGCCGGTAGTCGTAGCGGGCCGGATCAACCGGCGTGCCGTCGCTGCGCACCTTCCCGTAGCTGTCCAGCGTCAGCGTGAGGAACGTCGACGGCTGGTACTTGCCGCCGAAGACCCGACCAACGGTCCGTTTCTGGACCGGCCGCCGAGGCAGGTTCGGCGCATCCTGCCGCCGACGCGTGGACCGCTTCCGCACTGCCCGAGACCGCACCTCCAGCGGAGGAAGCGCACCGCGGACTCCCAGTTGCCGAAGTTCGGCATCGACACCGGTGACCTCCTCCCGCAGCTCCTCAGCGCCGACCTCGTCGTCCTCTTCGACCGCCTGCCGGTACGCCTTGACCAGATCCGCCCGGTACGCGGTCAGCCCCCGCTGGTCGTCGCTGGGAGCGTTCGGAGTGAAGTCGGGTTCCTCGGTCAGGTGCCACCCCTCGCGGCACTGCGCCATCCGCAACCTGCGGTTCTTCTCCGCACAGGTCGGGCACACACTCGCCACGGTGGAGCCGCACGCCACGGGCACGATCTCCACCCGACCGGTGTCCAGGTCGATCCGTTCCATGGCCAGTGGCCGGACACACACGCCGTGCTCCTCCGCCACCGCCCGAGCTACATCCAGCGCCGCCGGCTGCTTCATCCGGTCCGCACGGGTCAGGTACTCGCTCACGCCGCCACCTCCCCCGCGCCGTCCAGCCGAGTCGGGAAGTCGTGCACGGTGGCGTCCGCCAGGTAGACGCCCAACTCGACCAGGTCCGCATCGGTCACGTGGAAGGCCCGAGCCCGCTCCGGCTCCCTCTGTCCGTCCTGCTTCACCCACGCGACACCGGGCGTGTTCTCGCTGACCTCATGAGCCGCCGCGCCCCGCTGCCGGACACCGTCACCAAGGACCATGTCCACCTGCTGCGGTTCGTCCAGCCGCAGGGCAACCCGCGTGGTGAACAGGTGCCGGAAGGACACGACCTCCTTACGCGGGTCCTGCACCAGGCCGACGACCGCGTAGCCGGGTGCCCGTCCCTGGGAGGTGATCGTCTGGATGGCCCGCGCCGCCCGTTCGCGGAGTTGCTTGTCCGGCTGGTAGGCGATCAGGTCCGCCAGCTCATCGACCACCAGGACCGTGAACGGCTCCCCGCTCGACCGCGCCCACAGCCGCCGGACACCCCGGTAGCGGGTAGCCCGCTCCTTGACCTCCGAGGCGATTTCCTCAAGCAGCGCAACGGCTTCCGGCCCGTTGTCGTACACGACCCGATCGAAGGCGTCCGGGCACTGGCCCAGCTCCATCCCGCCCTTCGGGTCAATCCCGACGAGCCGCACCAGGCCCGCGCGGACTGCCGGAGCGAGCTGCCATACCAGCGACCACAACACCGAACCCTTACCGGCACCGGGCACGCCGACCACGAGGAGCTGAGACCCGAGCAGCCGCAGCCGCCACGGCTTACCCGTCTCGGTCCGCCCGACCACCACCCGCTTGAGGTCAACCTCAGCGTCCGCCAGGACAGGCACCGGCAGCGGACGCGCCAGCGGGTCACGGTGGACGAAGTCCAGTTCGATCACCCGAGGCCGCAACACCCGCACCCGACACGACCGAGCGCCGAACGAGTGCGCCAGCCCATCCCGCCGCAGCTCCCACGCCTCCGGCGACTGCGCAGGCACCATCCGCACCCGGACCCGGTCCCTCCACCCCTCCGACCGCACTCGCCGCAGCTTCGGCCGGTACTCGCGCCCACGGTCCCGCTTGGCCAGATCGGCGAGCCGCATCACCGACCGCCAACGCGGCACATACACCGTCGCCCGCCGCCACTCCGTCACCAGCCGGAACCAGCAATGCCGCAGAAACGACGCCTGGTCGTACCCCGCCCACATCGCCAGTACCGCGACCAGCGACAACAACGCCAACACCAACGGCGACAGCCCGAACCGCCACCAGCACCAGGCCGCCGACACCGACACCAACGTCACCACCGGATACCGCACCACAACGAGCACCAGGCGCACGACCCCGACCACCGCCAGCCACACCAGAGCGACCAATGCAGCCAGCCACTTCGCCTTACCCGGCACCAACATCCACCACGGCACCCGAGGCCGCACGCCCTCGAACGGAGCCGGATCAACCCACCTCCCGCCGCTCATCGCCCACACCCCACGGGGGCAAAGATCAGCGGCAGCCAGCCCAGACAGGAACAGCACACGAGCTGGTTGGGGGCATAGACCCCGAACCTCTTGCACGCCCCACAGGGGCGACCGTTGGGAAGCTTCCACACCGATGGAGCACCACGCCGACTTGACGCACGGCCCCCACGTACCGATAGCCTTGACATGACCGGAATCCCTTGTGTGTCAACAAAAGCGCGCGACAGTTCCGGTCGGTGCGTCGTCGGTGAACAGCTCCAGGCCCGCCAAGACTTGAGGTCTGTTCACCGGCGACCACCACCGACAGGTCAGTGATCGTCTTCAGATGTCACTACCGCGATGTGGGCGGACACCACCGCATCCGATGCCCGCCCACACCACCGGTTAGTAGTCGAGCGGATCGGGCATCCAGGGCAGCCAGGCCACCGGGCCCTGACCCCGGATGCTGGACACCAGACACACTTGGATCCTGACGATCCGGGTGGACAGGAGTCCCGTTCAGATGGTGATGAAGCACTACCCGCCGGAGTTCCGGGCCGAGGCGGTCGCGCTC
>NZ_JAJHUO010000005.1:0-39610 GCF_020859565.1 Saccharothrix luteola
TCCCCACGGCGCCCGCCACCGCTCCGCTTTCCACCCGAAACCCCGCGTGTCGAACCTTCAGGACCGGCGTGTCGAACCTTCAGGACCGGCGTGTCGAACGTTCAGGACCCGCGAGTTCATCACTCGGGACAACCGACTCCCGACCTGAGTGTTGAATTCGGGGGTCCTGAACGTTCGACACGCGGGCGCTGAGCGTTCGACACGCGCGGTTGGTCAGGAGCCGCCCACGGCGTCGCGGGAGCGGCGGTCCGGTGGGGGCGGGTCGACCACGACGTTGAGCACGGTCTTGAGCCGCTCCAGCGGTCCGCGCGGCGGAGGCGCGGCGACGCGTTCACGCAGCAGCGGCACGCCGTCACCCTCCAGCGCGTCCAACCCGACCGCACGGCCGCTCATCGCCAGCACCAACGACTCCGCGTCGCCGCGCACCACCGCGCCGCTGCCGGACGCCCACCCGGTGTCCACGGCCTCCAGCCGCAGTCCCGCCAGCCGGGAGCCCATCGCGTAACCCGGCGACGGCTTGGCCGCCAGGTGCTGGAACGCCACCCACAGCCGGTCCTCCGGCATGTCGCGCTCGATGCCCAACGGCAGGCGCACGTCGTAGTCGTGCAGCAGGATGTCGGCCAGCACCGGGTCGTAGCCCGACCGCGGGATGGTGGTCTTCGACGTCGACCACCGGCGCAGCCGGGCGGTGATCTCCGAGGTGGGCATCCGGGCCGCCTTCGCGGTGAGCTCCCGGTTGAGCCGGTCGAAGTCGGCCGCCATGGAGACGATGCCCCAGTACAGCTTGAGCTGGCCGAACTTGAGGTACGTGATCAGGTGGGCGCCGATGTCGTGCACGGTCCACCCCGCCGAGAGGCTGGGGGTGGCCAGTTGGCCCGCGTCCAGCCCGTCGAGGAGGTCCGCCATCCGCCGCCGTTCTTCAACGAGCATGTCGTGGACCTTCATCCGTCCACGCTAGGCGCCCTACCGATCACACTGTTATTCATCCGTGCTGACTTCGCGGACCTCAACGCCGCCAGCAACCGCTCCGGCGCGTCACGCAGCACGTTGTGCCCGGCGGGCCACGCCTCGACGTGCCAACCCGGCTCGTCGCGCAGCCGTTCGTACGTGGTGGCCAACGGGCTGTCCGGGAAGTCGGCCATGAACAGGTACCGGCGATCGGTCACCCGGTCGACGGCGCCGGTGATCGACGCCCGTTGCAGCAGGGTGGCCAGCGGGTGGGCGGTGGCGCGTTCGTCGAAGATCGGCAGCGGGGCCACGGAGAACCCGTCCCCCGCCGCGCCTTCGACGTACCACTTGCGCCAGTCCCCGTGCACGATGTCGTACGCCGACTCGCCGTCACGCGGCACGAACGCGTCCACGTACACCAGGGTCGCGACCCGGTCGGGCACGCGGTCGGCGACGGTGGTGATCACCATCCCGCCGTAGCTGTGCCCGACGAGCACGACGTCACGCAGGTCGTGCCGCTCGAACAGGTCCAGCACCTCGGCCACGTGGTCGTCCAAATTCACCCGTCCGGTGCTCAACGTGACCGCGTGCACCCGGTGCCCCTCGGCGCGCAGCCGTTCGGAGATCGGGTCGTAGTACCAGCCGCCGTGGCAGGCGCCGGGGATCAGCACGTAAGTCGTCATGGGCACCACGCTAGGAGTCCTTTAGGACATAAGATGTCCGTGATGACGATGCCGGGGAGGATGCTGCGCCTGCTGTCGCTGATGCAGGGCAGGCGCGACTGGACGGGGTCGGAACTGGCCGAACGGCTCGGCGTCACGGATCGGACGGTCCGCCGCGACATCGAGCGGCTGCGCGAGCTGGGCTACCCGGTCGACGGCACGACCGGCACCGCCGGCGGCTACCGGCTCGCGTCGGGCCGCAACCTGCCGCCGTTGCTGCTGGACGACGACGAGGCCGTGGCGGTGGCCGTCGGCCTGCGCACGGCGGCGGGCGTGCACGGCATCGAGGAGTCGTCCACCAGGGCGTTGGCGAAGCTGGAGCAGGTGCTGCCGTCCCGGCTGCGGCAGCGGATCGCGGCGGTGCGGGACGCCATCGCGGTCATGGCGGTGGACGGCCCGGTGTCCGACCCGGCGGCGCTGGGCGTCCTGGCGTCGGCATGCCGGGACCACGAGGTGGTCGCGTTCACGCACCGCGGGCAGGAGCGGCGGGTGGAGCCGCGCAGCCTGGTGACCGCCTACCGGCGCTGGTACCTGCTGGCCTACGACCCGGCGCGGGAGGACTGGCGGACGTTCCGGGTGGACCGGATGGACTCGCCGCGGGCCACGGGCCGCCGCTTCACGCCGCGTGAGCCGCCCGAGGACCCGGCCACCTACGTGGCGCGCTCGCTGACCTCCGCGCCGTACCGGTACACGTGCACGGCGGTGGTCGACGCGCCGGCGGACGTCGTGAGGTCACGGCTGGTGGTGGCGTTGCCGGGCCGGGTCGAGCCGATCGACGACCGGACGTGCCGGGTGCGGTTGGGCGCGGACGAGGTCGAGCACGTGGCCGCGGACCTGCTGCTGCTCGGCGCGGACTACGCGCTCGACGCGACGCCCGAGGTGCTGGACGCGCTGCGCGCGGTCGGGTCCGGGCTCACCGGTAGGCGTCCTGGCCGACCGGGCGCACCAGGATCTCGTTGACGTCCACCGACGGCGGCTGGCCCACCGCGTACAGCACGGCGCGGGCCACGTCCTCCGGCGCGAGCTTCGGGTCGGCGGCGCGCGACGGCGGGATGCCGCCGGTGTCGGTCAGGCCGGGTTGCACCAGGGTGACGCGGACGCCCGTGCCGACGCACTCGGCGCGGATCGCCTGCGCCAGCCCCGTCACCGCCCACTTCGTGGCCGAGTAGAGGTTCCCCGGCCGCACGCCGCGACCGGCCGCCGACCCGGTGAGCACCAGGTGGCCGGCGTGGCGAGTCAACGCGGGCATCGCCGCCCTCGCCGTGAACGCGGGGCCGCACACGTTGGTCAGCACCATGTCGCTCCACTCGGCGGGCGGCGCGCCGTCGGTCGAGGTGAACGAGGTGGTCACGCTCGCGCCCGCGTTGGCGAACACCACGTCGAGGCTCCCCCACTCCTCCTCGACCCGGCCCATCAGCGCCGCGAGCTGGTCGTACACCCGGACGTCGCACGAGGCCACCCACACCCGGTCGGGCCCGCCGAGCCGGGCCGCGAGCTCGGCCAGGCGGGACGCGTCGCGGGCCGTGAGGACCAGCCGGTACCCCGCTTCGGCGGCCAGCCGGGCGGTCGCCGCGCCGATGCCCCGACTGGCCCCGGTCACCAGGAACACCCCTTGCGCCATGGCGGAAGATTACCGCTGGTTAGATCGAGTTCACCGGTTCGGAGCAACATTTGGGCCAGTTGGGGCGTCGTTAAGGGCGTATCCACTGATTGGGGGCACATGGACATCAACCGCAGGTTCGCGCTCGGGCTGGGCTCGGTCGCGGCGGCCGGGGCCGTGCTCGGCACGTCCGCCGGCACGGCGCAGGCGCAGTCGACGGAGGCGGAGTGGGACGCGATGATCCCGACGACGGCCGAGCAGGCGCGCCGCAAGATCTCGCTGAAGTACTCGTGGGAGACCGCACGGGCGCGCGGCACGTGGTCGTCCTACATCGGCGTGGCCGACCCGGACGGCACGGTGAAGCCCGCCGTCGAGGTCGAGGCCGACCGCGTGGTCGAGGCGTACAGCGTGAACAAGATCGCGGTCGCGGTGGCCGTGCTCGACAAGGTCGACCGCGGCCTGATCACGCTGGACCAGCGGGTCGACGTCACGCAGGCGATCGTCATCCAGGACACCGACGGGATCTTCGGGCTGGACGGCGCGTACCCGAGCTCGGTGACGGTCGGGCACGCGCTGGCGGCGTTGCTGACGGTGTCGGACAACACGGCGGTGCGGCTGTGCGGCCTCGTCGTGCCCGCGTTGGAGCTGAACGAGATCCTGCGCTCGAAGGGTTTCGTGCACACGCAGGTCGTGCCGGTGGCCAACCCGAACCGGTTCTTCCTGGGCACCACCACGCCGCGGGAGACGTTCACGCTGCTCCAGAAGCTGGCCGCGGGTCAGCTGCTGTCGGCGGCGTCCACCGAGCACCTGCTGAAGGTGCTGCGGTCGCTGACGTCGTTCACGGACGGGATCAGGCTCAACCTGTCGTCGGCGGAGCGGTTGAACGTGGCGACGAAGGCCGGTTGGTTCAACGACGGCCGCAACGAGGCCGGCATCGTGTTCGACACGGCGGGCAAGCCGATCATCACGTTCGCGCTGTTCGCGTCCGGCCAGTTCGCCGGTGACCAGGCGGCCAACGCCGACAACTACAGCGCCACCCACCCGGCGCTGCGGGCGCGCGCCGCCCTGGGTCGCACGCTGTACGACTCGGTCCTCCGCATCACCGCGAACACCCCGCGCACCTACCGCGCCCAGCGGTACCAGCCGGGCAACGGCGGCTGATCACGCACCGGAGCCCGCTCCCGTCGTGCTGTCGGGAGCGGGCTCCGTCGTGCGCGGCACGAGTCAGCGCACGCCGCTGCGCGCCGAGCCGATGGACGCCTCCGTCCGATCACCGACCCGCTGCCGGTCGTCGGCGAGCAGACCGCCGTCGAGTGCCACGAGGTCGAGCGGGTGCTCGTGGACGAAGGTCATGAAGTCCGGCAGGTCGTACGCGTCGCCGACGGCCGCGCCGATCTTCCGGAGCATCGTCCGCTTGGCGTCGATCCCCGCGGCCGGCGGGACGTGCACCATGAACACCGGCCTGGCCGGCTCCGAGCCCAGGAGTCCGTTCTGGCTCACGGCGTCGGGCGACCACTCCCGCACGAAGATCCGCGTGTCGTCGGGAAAGGGGTAGACCTCGTGCACGGCTTCGTAGATGGCGCGCACCATGGCGCTCTTCCGGTCCGGGTCGGCGCCGGTGGGCACGTCGAGGTATCCGACAGGCATGTCGTACTCCGTTCGGTTGGGTGAACACCACGATCGACGGTCGGTGAGACACCCCTGTGTCAGCGTTTCCGGAATCCTCCGCGCGATTGTTGTCGGTGGTCCCGGCTAGCGTCCGGGTGCATGAACCGCACGGATCGGCTCTACGCCATCGTGGAGGACCTGCGCGCGGTCGCGCCGCGCAGGCGCAGCGCCCGTGAGCTGGCCGCCCGCTACGAGGTCAGCACGCGCACCATCGCCCGCGACATCGACGCGCTGACGCAGGCGGGCGTGCCGATCTACGCCGACACCGGGCGGCGCGGCGGGTACGCGGTGGACAAGGCCATGACCCTGCCGCCGCTGAACTTCACGCCCGCCGAGGCCACCGCCCTCGCGGTGGCGCTCGGCCGCGTCGACGGCACGCCGTTCGCCCACGCTGCGCGCAGCGCGATCCACAAGGTCGTCACCGCGATGTCCGCGCGCGACGCCGCCGGCGCACGCGACCTGGCCGACCGGGTCCAACTGCTCGACCGGCCGGCGGACGAGCCGCGGCCGGTCCCCTCGGTGATCCAGGACGCCATCGTCGACCGCCGGGTGCTGCGGCTCACCTACCTCGACCGCGACGGTGGCCGCACCGAGCGCGAGGTCGAGCCGGTGCGGTTCGCCACCGTGCGCGGGAAGCACTGGTACCTCGTCGGCTGGTGCCGGCTGCGGCGGGCCGAGCGGGCGTTCCGCCTGGACCGGATCGTCCACGCCGGAACCACCGGCGAGCCCGCGCCCGCCCACCGGCACGAGGACTTCGCGCTCCGCACGTGCGACCTCGTCGACCGCACCCCGGCCCTCCCGTGAGTCGGGAGGGCCCTCACGCCCCCGTGATCACCGGCCGTCGTCGAGCCCGGCGAGGAACCTCCGCCACGGCCCGAGCTCGAACGACAGCGTCGGCCCTGCCGGGTTCTTCGAGTCGCGCGTGGCAACCCCGCCGCTCACCGGCGCGACCTCGACGCAGGATTCGCCTTCCCCGCTGTAGCTGCTCTTGCGCCAGGCCAAGGTCACCCGTACCTCCTCCGTCCCTGACAGTTGGCGATCTCAGCGATCAGCCCGACCGAGTCGTCAGGGCTCATGGCCACCGCGACCAGGTGTTCGAAGCTGTCCCGGAAGCGCTCCATGTCGGTGTCAGACTCCAAAAATATCTCACCCGCCTGGCTGTCGATGTAGACCAAGTCGGTGTCCAGTGGATCATCGAAGTCCAGGATGAGGAACTGGCCGGGCATCCCGACGTGAGCGCCCGCGCTGAACGGCACGACCTGGATCGTCGTGTTCGGAGCGGTCGCCGCTTCTCCCAAGCGGTCGAGCTGCGCCAGCATCACGTCCCGGCCTCCGACCTCGTGGTGGAGCGCAGCCTCGTCGATGATCGCCCAGAGCTTGATCGGCCGTTCTTTCGTCAGGACCGCCTGTCGCTCCATCCGGGTGCGCACCCGGTCCTCGACTTGATCAGGGGATGCCGCATACGAAACCCCACGTACCACCGCGCGGGTGTAGTCCTCGGTCTGAAGCAAGCCTGGGATGAACATCGCCGAGTAGTGGCGTACGCCGTGTGCCTCGCGCTCGAAGCTGATGTAGGTCGTGTATTCCTCGCGCAGGCTTTCGTGCCAGGGCTGGATCCACCCCTCACCGGCGGACTGCTTGTAGAGCGCCTTCAAGCGGAGCTGTTCGTCCGTCGGGACCCCGTACAGCTTGAGCAGCATGTCGAAGGTCCGGTACTGGGGGCGGGACCGGGCGGTCTCGATGCGGTAGAGGGTGGTGGCGTGGAGCCCGGTGCGCTCCTCCACGTCCTCCCGGCGCAGGCCGGTGCTCTCGCGAAGTCGTCTGAGCTGACCGGCCAACCTGCGCAACCTGATGGTCGGCGTGCTCTTCTTCGCGGCCACGATGTCCGGTCCTCCCTCGACGCTGCACGGCGAATGCAAGGCACCTCTTTGCGTTCTTTGCGTTCCACCTCGGAGGTGGGCAGCCTTGCGGGCAGTCACGGTATCGGCGACGCAGCGTAATCACCGCCGGCTGGACCGGTGGGGCGAGAGGAGCACCATGACCGAGCAGGAATTCACCGCGCTGGTGCACGAAGTGGCACAAGAGGAAGCACCGAGGCTGTTCGCCATCGTGGAGGAGTACGGGGAGCGGGAAAGCGTCCGGGTGGCGGGCTACGGCGTCGCCTTCGAGGACCGGGCCGAGGTCAGCGCGGTGGAAGGCGGCTTCCGCCTCAGCTCGCGGAGCGCGGAGAACGCACGCGTCCTGTTCGAGATCAGCTCGCGGTCCGCGGGCACCCGGCGCGCCCACCTGGTGTGGCTCGGCTAGGAGGCCGGGTGGCGCGGCCACGCCACCCGGCTCGTCAGGCGACTACTTCGACGGCACCGTGGGCAGGGTCTGCGTCGGGCTCTCGTCAGGCGGCGGGTTCTGCGGGTCGTGCGGGTTCTTCTGGTCGGCGTTCGCCACGGTCGTTCCTCTCATCGGTGACATGGGTGGTCGCAGGGCGGTCGGGGTGGGGGATGACCAGGACCGTGACGTCGTCACGGCTGCCGCGCGCACGGGTCGCGGCGAGCAGTACCTCGGCGCACCGCTGCGGGTCGTCGCCGTGTTCGAGGAGCAGTTCCCGGAACTCGTCGAGGGGCAGCTTCAGACCATCGGACGCGAGGACCAGCAGCCGGGCTGTCGCCTCGAAGCCCTCGACGCCGTAGATCGGGACGCGGCCAACGTTGTGGCGCAGCTTGTGGTCGTGAGCGGCGGCTTCGGCATCGGGGACGCCTTGTTGCCGCATTTCCTCGCCGAGGGTGTGCGGGGTCGTGAAGCGGCGCAGGGTGCCGTCGTCCTTGAGGCCATAGGCCGAGCTGTCGCCCGCGTAGGCGATGCGCCAGTACCCGCCGGCCCGCACCGAGGCCACGACGATCGCTCCATTGGGCTCGGCGCTGTCGTCGTCATCCCCTTCGGCATAAGGGATCGCGGCCGTGACGATGCCGAGCACCGGGGTCTCCCGGGCGGCGACGCGGGCGGCGACGGAGGCGGCGACGCGGGCGAACTCGGCGACCTCCGGTGTCGAGCCTGTCCCGTCCACCACCGCCGCCGCGAACGTGCCGCGGTAGGAGTGCTGGGCGTGGGCGTCGGCGTTGAGCGGGCGGTTCGGGCCCTGGGAGGTCGCCACTCCCGGTTGGACGTGCGCGCCGAGGTCGGCCGGGTCGGTCATGGTCGGATCTTCGCGCAGTCACCGTCACCTGCGCGGGTAGACGCGCTACACGTTCGGGCGATTCCAACTGAGCGCGACGTATCCAGTGCGCACCGTGACACTCCTGTACGGCAGGGGGTGAACGATGACCGACCTGCTGCACCCGCACGCGCGACGGCGGGAGGTGCGTCCTCCGCTGCGCCGGTCCCACGACATCCAGGGCAACGTCCTGGCCGCGTTCAACAAGGACCACCAGCTGTTCCGGTTCGTCCGCTTCACCGACGACAAGCTCGGGCGCACCTGGCTCGCCGCCATGCTCGGGCACCTCAGCACCACCGCCGAGGTGGAGGACTTCAACGAGGTCTTCTCCCTCGGCCGCACGATGTTCGGCGGCGACCCGGAAGGGCTGACCGCCACTTGGGCGACGGTGTCCCTCACGCCCGAGGGCCTGGTCGACCTGAGCATCAACCCCGACGCGACGCGGGAAGACCTCCGGGAGCACTTCCCGCACACCGCCGAGCAAGCCGCGCGGGCCAACGGCGACACCGGCGACTCGGCACCCGCCCACTGGCTGTTCGGCCGCGCGGACCAGCGGGTCCACGCCGTGGTCACGGTCGCGTCCGACGACCCGGAGCGCCTGGCGGAGACCGCTCGCAACCTGGACGTGCTCGACACCGTGCTCGGCGTCGCCACGGTCCACGAGCAGCGCGCCGCCACGCTCCCCGGTGACCGGCGCGGGCGCGAGCACTTCGGCTACCGGCACGGCATCTCGCAGCCCGGCGTGCGCGGCTTCCACCACGAGGACCCCGAACGACCGGGTCACCGCGCGGGCCGGCCGGGCACGCTCCTGGTGAACGCGGGCGAGTTCGTCTTCGGCCACCCGGCCGAGTCGCCCCGCCCGCACGCCGCCGCGTGGCTGACCGACGGCTCGATCCAGGTGGTCCGCCGCCTCACCCAGGACGTCGAGGGCTGGCGGGACGCCGTCGAGCGGCACGGCCGGGGGCCGGAGCTGATCGGCAGGCACCCGGACGGCCGCCCGCTGGCCACCAGCCTGGGCCACAACGACTTCGACTACTCCGACGACCCGGTGGGCACGGCGACGCCGTGCCCGGCCCACATCCGCAAGACGAACCCGAGGTCGTTCACGCACCGGACGCCCCGGGAGCACCGGATCCTGCGCCGGGGCATCCCGTTCGGCCCCGCCGAACCCGGTCCCGCCGACATCGGCCCCACCGACACCAGCCCCACCGACGACGACGAGCGCGGCCTCGTGTTCGTGGCCCACTGCACGTCGTTGGCGGAGCAGTTCGAGTACGTCCAGCGAACGTGGGCCCGCAACCCGGACTTCGCGCCGGGCGAGCGCGGCGCGCCCACCGGTGTCGACGCCGTGATCGGCGGCGACTTCGTGCGGACCACCGGGGCGCTCTACGCGCTGACGCCCTCGGTCAGCACCCTCAGACTGCTCGCCGCGGGTCGCGAGCTGCCCCGTTAAGGGGTGACGGGTAGTCGGTCGTGGCCGCCGTCCACGACCGGCTCCCAACCCGTCGCGTGCCGCCGCACGAGGTCCGCCGCGACCGAGTCGAACGGCCGCGCCCACACCTCCTCGTTGAACACCTCGACCTCGACGTACCCGTCGTACCCGGTCGCGGCGACGAGCGAGGTCAGCCCGACCAGGTCGATGTGCCCGTCACCGGGCAGGCCGCGGCCCAGCAGCACGTCGGCAGGCAGCGGCGTCACCCAGTCGCACACCTGGTAGGAGTGGATGCGCGGGCCGGCCCGCCGGACGTCGGCCGCCAACGCCGGGTCCCACCACACGTGCAGGGCGTCCACGACGACCCCGACCACCGACGCCGGGTACGGCGCGGCCAGCTCCAGCGCCTGCCCCAACGTCGACACCACGCCGCGGTCGGCGCAGAACACCGGGTGCATCGGCTCCACCGCCAACCGCACACCGGCCGACTCCGCGTACGGCGCCAGCACCTCCAGCGCCGACGCGACGCGTCCCCGTGCCGCGACGAGGTCGCGGTCCGGCACCCCGCCGGGCACCAGCACCAGGCACCGCGCGCCCAGCGCGGCGGTCTCGTCGATCGCCCGCCGGTTGTCGTCCAGCCGCTGGTCGAACCCGGTGAAGAACCCGCCGCGGCACAGCGACGAGACCTCCAGCCCCGCCGACGCGACCAGCGCGGCCGTCCGCTCCAGCCCGTACTCGGCCACCGGGTCGCGCCACAGCCCGACCGCGCCGATCCCGTGGCGCACGCACACGTCGACCACCTCGGGCACGGACGCCCGCTTCACCGTGGCCTGGTTCAACGACAGCCTCACGTCAGCACGTCCAGGAGTCGTCCCCACCGCCGGGCGGCGAGGTCCGGGTCGGGCAGCAGCCCGGCGAGGTCCGCCAGCCGCAACGCCTCGCCGAGGTGCACCACGTCCCGGGCCGACTGCAAACCGCCGACCATGCCGAACGCGTCCTGGAACCCGCCGAGCCAGGCCAGGAACACCACACCGGTCTTGTAGTGGTACGTCGGCGCGCCGAAGATGTGCCGCGACAACGCGACCGTCGGCTCCAGCACCTCGTCGTACCGGGCGCGGTCGCCCGCGTCCAACGCGCGCAACGCGGTGGACGCGGCCGGCGCGATGGCGTCGAAGATCCCCAGCAGCGCGTCGCTGTGCCCGAGCTCGTCGCCCGCGATCAGCTCCGGGTAGTTGAAGTCGTCACCGGTGTAGCAGCGCACGCCGGCCGGCAGCGACCGCCGCAACCCGATCTCGTGCGAGGCGTCCAGCAGCGACACCTTCACGCCGTCGACCTTGTCCGGGTAGGCCTTGATCAGGTCCAGGAAGTGCCCGGTCGCCGTCGGCACGTCCGACGAGCCCCAGTAGCCCTCCAGCGCCGGGTCGAACGCGGTGCCGAGCCAGTGCAGGACCACCGGCTGGTCGACCTCCTCCAGCAGCGCCGCGTAGACCTCCTGGTAGTCCTCGGGCCCGCGCGCCCGCGCCGCCAGCTTGCGGCTGCACATCAGGATCGGTTGCGCGCCCGCCTCGACGACGGCCGCCAACTGCTCCCGGTACGCCGTCAAGGGGTCCTCGGTGTCGTGGTCGGTGCCGACGCCCGCGGCCAGCCGACCGGTCGCGATCGACGCGCTGCGCCGGATCAGCTCCAGCGCCGTGCCCCAGTCCAGGCCCATGCCGCGCTGCGCGGTGTCCATGGCCTCGGCGACGCCGAAACCGTGCTCCCACAACCGCACCCGGTACGCCAGCGTGGCGTCCCAGTCGAGCAGGGCGGGCGCGCCGATCCCGTTGCCGCCGAACGGGTCCGCCACCACGTGCGCCGCCGCGAACGCCACCCGCGACTCGAACGCGCCGGTGTCCCACGTCCTCGGCGGGGACAGCTCGTGCTCGCGCAGCGCGCCGTCCCGGCCGGGCAGCCACACCGAGGTCATGCCGGCACCTCGATCCGGCGGCCGGTGCGGGAGGACTCCAGGCCCAGCGCGGCCAGCCGCACCGTGCGCACCCCGGAGTGGAAGTCGTGCGCGAACGGCGCGCCGACCGCCACGTGCTTGAGGAACTCCTCCCACTGCACCATGAACCCGTTGTCGAACACCTCGTTGTCCGGGACTTCCTGCCACAGCGACCGGAAGTCGATCGACGACGGCACGTCCGGGTCCCACACCGGCTTGGGCGTGATCGCCCGCGACTGCACCTTGCAGTTGCGCAGCCCGGCCACCGCGCTGCCGTGCGTGCCGTCCACGTGGAACTCGACCAGCTCGTCGCGGTTGACCCGCGTCGCCCACGACGAGTTCACCTGCGCCACCACGCCGCCGGTCATCTCGAAGATCGCGTACGCCGCGTCGTCGGCCGTCGCCTCGTACGGCGCGCCGTTCTCGTCCCACCTCGTCGGCACGTGCGTGACGGCCCGCGCGGTCACCGCCTCCACCGGGCCGAGCAGCCCTTCCAGCAGGTAGCTCCAGTGGCAGAACATGTCCACCACGATCCCGCCGCCGTCCTCGGCGCGGTAGTTCCACGACGGCCGCTGCGCGGCCTGCCAGTCGCCCTCGAACACCCAGTAGCCGAACTCGCCGCGCACGGACAGCACGCGGCCGAAGAAGCCGCCGTCCAGCAGGCGCTTGAGCTTGCGGATCCCCGGCAGGTAGAGCTTGTCGGCCACCACGCCGTGCTTCACGCCGGCCGCGTCGGCGTGCCGGGCCAGCTCCAGCACCTCCTCGGGCGTGGCCGCGACCGGCTTCTCGCTGTAGACGTGCTTGCCCGCGTCGATCGCCGCCGTCAGCGAGGCGGCGTGCGCGGACGTGACCTGGCCCTCGAAGTAGACCGAGACGTCCGGGTCGCCGAGCGCCGCGTCGAGGTCGGTCGTCCAGCGCGCGAGGTCGTGCCGCTCGGCGATCTCCTTCAGCTTGGCGGGGTTGCGGCCGACCAGCAGCGGCTCGGGGACCAGCACGTCGTCACCGACCCGGATCCCGCCGCGCTCGCGGAGGGCCAGGATCGACCGGACGAGGTGCTGTCGGTACCCCATCCGCCCCGTGACCCCGTTCAACGCGACGCCGATCGTGCGCACCGCCATGCGTACACCCCGCTCAAGTTCGTGGAAAGCGCTTTCCAACACGCTACGGTCGGCTCCTCGCGGACGTCAACCTCCCGGTCGGATCGACGACCGCCCGCGAGGTGCGTCCCGCGGCCTCAGCCCCGGAGGCCGAGGTGGATGCCGCCGCTGGCGTCGAGGACCTGGCCGGTGATCCACCGCGCGTCGTCGGAGGCGAGGAAGGCGACGGCGTCGGCCACGTCGTCGGCCCGGCCGAGACGGTTGAGCGCGGTCTGGCCGGTGATGAACTCCGCCAGCCCCGGCGCCTCGAAGACGGCCGCGTTCACGTCGGTCCGGGTGGCGCCGGGCGCGACCGCGTTGACCGTGATCCCACGGGTGCCCAGAGCACTGGCCAGGGTGAGGGTCATCGTCTCCAAGGCCCCTTTGCCCATGGCGAAGGACGTCTGGCCGGGGTTGGCCACCCTGGTGGCGACCGACGTCAGGGTGATGATCCGGCCGCCGTCGCGCAGCAGCGGCAACGCCCGCCGGACCAGGAAGTACGGCGCCTTGACGTTGACCGCGAAGAGGTGGTCGAACCGCTCCGGGGTGTCCGTCACGATCGGACCGGCCGGCGGTGCGGCGGCGTTGTTGACCAGGATGTCCAGCCCTCGCCCGGCCAACCCGCGCTCCAGGCCGGCCATCAGGGTGTCGACGTCCCCGTCCACGCCCAGCTCCGCCCGGACCGCGAAGGCACGCCCACCGGCCGCCTCGATCGCGACGACCGTCTCCTCCGCCGCCGCCTCGCCGCTGCCGTAGTGCACGGCAACTTCCGCGCCGTCGGCGGCGAGTCGTCGGGCGATGGCCCGCCCGATGCCGCGCGACGCCCCGGTGACCAACGCGATCCTGCCTGCGAGCTTGCCCATGACCGACTCCTCTGATGTTAGCGACTCACTAGATGGTAGTAACTACCACAACGGTATCGTCTACCGGATGAGTGGTGGGGGGCCGAACCTGCGCGAACGCCGACGGGCGGAGACCCGACGCCTGATCCAGTCGTGGGCGATGCGGCTGTTCGTCGAGCGCGGTTACGACGCGACCACCGTCAACGACGTCGCGCGGGCGTCGGGCGTCTCGCCGATGACCGTCTACCGGCACTTCCCGACCAAGGAAGACCTGGTGCTGCACGACCGGTACGACGACCTGCTCGCGGAACGGGTCGCGGCCCGGCCGGCCGACGAGCCCGCGGTGCTCCGGATCGGGCGGACCCTGGTCGACGCGACCCGGTCGCTCGTCGGACCCGCCGAAGGGGCCACGTCGGCGGAGCGGGACCTCTTGCTCGCCCGCCTCCGGCTGATGGTCGACACGCCCGCCCTGCGGGCCCGCCACCTGGACAGCCAGTACGCCACGCAGAAGGCCGTCGTCGACGCGCTGCTCGGCGACACGCCGGACCCGGAGGCGGAGTTCCGCGCGCAGGTCGCGACGGGCGCCTGCCTGGCCGCCATGCACGTCGCCCTGGTGCGGTGGGCCCGGGAGGACGGTCGCCCCGACCTGCCCGGCCTGATCGCCGCCGCTCTCGCCGCCGCCTTCGACGACGACTTCGGCTGACCGCCCACCGGCCGCCGCGGGTCGACTTCGACCGCCCCACCTGGTGAACTCGCCTCCGCGCCGCGCGGCGAAACGGCTAGTCTCGCCCGACCAGGAACGCGAAGGAGGCGGCGTTGACGTCGCGGCAGGTCACGCTGGCGGAAGTGGCGAAGCACGCGGGCGTGTCGCTCGCCACCGCGTCACGCGTGCTCAACGGCAGCACCCGACAGGTCAGCGAAGAGCTGCGCGAACGCGTGCTCGGCACCGCGCGCAGGCTCGGCTACCTGCCCAACGCCTCGGCGCAGGCGCTGGCGCGCAACTCCAGCGTGCTGGTGGGCCTGGTGGTGCACGACATCGCCGACCCCTACTTCTCCAGCATCGCCGCCGGTGTGACGCGGATCGCCGAGGACGCCGGGCTGGTCGTGGTGCTCGGCACCACGGGCCGCGACCCGCGCCGCGAGGTGGAGCTGGTGAACACGCTGCGCGCGCACCGGGCCCGTGCCCTGGTGATCGCGGGCAGCCGCACCACCGACCGGTCGGCGTCACGGCTGCTGGCCGAGGAGATCACCGCGTTCACCGCGCAGGGCGGCCGGGTGGCGTGCGTCTCCCAGGCCAAGCTCGGCACGGACACCGTGGTGCCCGCGAACCGCGCCGGCGCCCGCGCGCTGGCCCGCCGGCTGGCCGCGCTCGGCCACCGCCGGTTCGCCGTGCTGGCCGGCCCGCCGGACCTGGTGGTGGCGCGCGACCGGCTGGCCGGGTTCAAGGCGGGGCTGGCCGACGAAGGGCTGGAGCTGCCCGACGCATGCGTCATCGCCAGCGGTTTCACCCGCGACGGCGGGCACGCCGCCGTGGCCGACCTGATCGCCGCGCGCACTGGCGCGACCTGCGTGTTCGCCGTGAACGACGTGATGGCGCTCGGCGCGATGGCGGGCTTGCGCGAACACGGCCTGCGGGTGCCGGAAGACGTCTCGGTCGCCGGGTTCGACGACATCCCCACCCTGCGCGACCTGGTGCCGGCGCTGAGCACCGTCCGGCTGCCGCTGGAGGAGATGGGCGAACGGGCGGCGCGGCTGGTGCTCGACGACGTGGTGGCCTCCCCGCGCACGGTCCGGGTCGCCGGCGAGGTCGTGCTGCGGACCTCCACTTCGCAACCCAGCGGTATCGGACTGCGCTGACCGGTGATTACGCTCTATTCTGGACACCGTTCGACCACCCCTCACGAGGAGTGATCCCTTACCGTGCGCGACGCGCAGTCCCCGGGCTGCAGTACCGAGCCGGGTCCGATACCCGGCTGCCAGCCCCGCCCGGCCCACCACCGGTGGGCCCGATGACCATCCTGCTCAGCCTGCTCGGCCTCGGCGCCGTCGTGCTCCTGACCATCGGCACGTTCATCGCGGTCGCCGCCGAGTTCTCCCTGACCGCCCTGGAACGCAGCACGGTCGAGGCGCACGTCGCCCAGGTGGGCGACGCCAAGGCGCGGACCGTGGAGAAGGCTCACCGGTCGCTGTCGTTCCAGCTCTCCGGCTCGCAGCTGGCGATCACCATCACCACGCTGATCACCGGCTACATCGCCGAACCCGCCATCGCGCAGCTCATCTCCCCCGCGTTGACCGGCGCGGGCGTGCCCGCCTCGGCGGCCGGGCCGATCGCGTTGACGTTGGCGCTGGCGCTGGCCACGTCGCTGTCGATGGTGTTCGGCGAGCTGGTGCCGAAGAACCTGGCCATCGCCAAGCCGCTGGCGACCGCGCGTGCGGTCGCGGGCGTGCAGGCCGGGTTCTCCGCGGTGTTCAAGTGGCTGATCACCCTGCTGAACGGCACCGCGAACTGGCTGGTGCGCAGGCTCGGCGTGGAGCCCGCGGAGGAGCTGGCGTCCGCCCGCTCGCCGCAGGAGCTGGGCGCGTTGATCCGCTCCAGCGCCGAGCAGGGCACGCTCGACCCGAGCACGGCGACCCTGCTGGACCGCTCGCTGCGGTTCGGCGACCGCACGGCGGAGGAGCTGATGACGCCGCGCGTGCGGGTCGAGTCGCTGCGCTCGGACGCGACCGTGCTCGACCTGGTGGCCAAGGCGCGGGAGACGGGGTTCTCCCGGTTCCCGGTCTACACCGGCGACCTGGACGAGGTGCGCGGCATCGTGCACGTCAAGCAGGTGTTCGGGGTGCCCCGGTCGCAGCGGGCCACCACGCCGGTGTCCGCGCTGACCAGGCCGGTGCAGACGGTGCCCGCCACGTTGGAGGGCGACGCGCTGCTGGACCGGCTGCGCGCCTCCGGGCTGCAGACGGCGCTGGTCGTCGACGAGTACGGCGGCACGGCGGGCCTGGTCACGTTGGAGGACGTGGTCGAGGAGATCGTCGGCGACGTGCGGGACGAGCACGACCGGCGGGAGACCTCGCCGGTGCGGCGGCTCGGCGGCGAGGCGTGGCTGGTGTCCGGGCTGCTGCGCGACGACGAGATCGCCGAGGCGACCGGGTTCCGGATGCCCGAGGGCGACTACGAGACCGTGGCGGGCCTGGTGCTGGCCAGGCTGGGCCGGATCCCCGACGCGGGTGACGAGATCCGGGTGGACGACTGGAGGATCACCGTGGTGCAGATGGACCGGCACCGGGTGGCCGAGCTGCGGGTGGCCCGGGTCGACCCCGCGACCGAACCGTCGCCGACCGGGCACTCGGGGTCGACGCGATGATCGTGCTGGTGATCGTGCTGCTGCTGGCGGGCAACGCGTTCTTCGTGGGCGCCGAGTTCGCCATCATCACCGCCCGGCGCGACCGGCTGGAGGCCTTGGCGGACACCGGCAGCAGCCGGGCCCGCACGGTGATCAAGGCGGGCCGGGAGCTGCCGCTGCTGATCGCGGGGGCACAGCTCGGCATCACGCTGTGCTCGCTCGGCCTGGGCGCGCTGGGCGAGCCCGCGGTGGCGGCGCTGCTGGAGGCGCCGTTCCACGGCGTCGGCATCCCGGACGCGGTGCGGCACGGCGTGGCGTTCGCGCTGGCGCTGATCATCGTGGTGGCGCTGCACACCGTGCTGGGCGAGATGGTGCCGAAGAACCTGGCCATCGCCGGTCCCGAGCGCACCGCGCTGCTGCTGGTGCCCGCGCACTACTGGTTCTGCCGGCTGGTCGGGCCGCTGCTGCGCGGGTTCACCGTGGTGTCGACGGCGGTGCTGAAGCTCGTCGGCGTGACGCCGAGGGACGAGATGGAGTCGGCCTACACGCGCGACGAGCTGGCCCTGCTGATCGGGCAGTCGCGGCAGGAGGGCCTGCTGGAGGACTCCGAGCACCGGCGGCTGACGCAGACGCTGTCGTCGGCCGAGCGGACCGTGGCCGACGTGCTGGTGCCGTTGGACCGGATCACGTCGGTGCCGTCGCGACCGACCATGGAGGAGGTGGAGGCCGCCGTGTCGGCCACCGGCTTCTCCCGGTTCCCGGTGCGCGAGGACGACCGGCTGATCGGCTACCTGCACGTGAAGGACGTGCTGGACCTGGCGCACACCGACCCGTCGACGCGGGTGCCGCCGAGCCGGGTGCGCGGCCTGCCGCGGGTGCCGGTGGACGCGAGCCTGGACGACGCGGTGGCGGCGCTGCGGCGCTCGCAGAGCCACCTGGCGCAGGCCGTGTCGGCCGACGGCGTCGTGCGCGGCCTGGTGGCGTTGGAGGACCTGGTCGAGGAGTACGTCGGCACCGTCCGCGACGGCACGCACGTCCGCCGCGAGCTGTGAACGGGTGGCGCGGGTGCCGTGATTCCGGCGCCCGCGCCACGTCCGCCTAGGGTCTTCGTCGTGATCACCACGAACGACCGCGACGAGATCGTCGACGCGACCACCCGCATGGCGTGGTTCGCCGACCGCCGCGACTGGGACGCCCTGCTCACCGTGTTCGCCGACGAGGTGGACCTCGACTACACCAGCCTCACCGGCGGCGAGCCCGCCCGGCTCAAGGCCGCCGACGTCGTCGCCGGGTGGCGCGCCGGGCTCGGCGGCCTCGACGCGACCCAGCACCTGGTGTCCAACCACCTGGTCGAGGTCGACGGCGACCGGGCCGTGGTGACCGCCCAGTTCCAGGCGGTGCACGTGCTGGCGAACCCGCACGGCGACCCGACCTGGACCCTGGGCGGCCACTACCGCTTCGGCCTCGTGCGCGCCGACGGCGGCTGGCGCATCGACGCGGTCACGATGACCACGACGTGGGCGACCGGGAATCAGCACATCATGACGCCGGCCGCACAGCGGGCAGGCTGACGTACTCGTCCCGCTCCGGCGGCAGTTCCGCCAAGGGCGGCACGCTGACCAACTCGAGGTCCTGGTCGGCGGCGCGGTCGAGGGCCGTCACGATCCACGCCTCGAAGTCGGCGTTGGCGGCCATCGCGGCCCGCCGCCACCGGTCCACCGCGTCGCTGCCCGGGTTGACCCGCGGCATCGCGACCCGCTCGGACTTCGAGCCGGGGTCGCGGCTCTCCCGCAGCGCCCGGCGCAGCGCCGTGCGCGACCAGCCTTCCCGCTGGGCGCGGTCGAGCCATTCGTCCTGCTCGGCCGGCGGCAGCGCGGCCACCTCGGCGTGGTGCTGGAACGGCAGGCCCTGACGACGCCGTGACGGCTCGAACTTGCGCGCGATCCACGCGTAGTTGCGCAGCGTCTGGTAGTCGAGCCCCACTGCTTCGACCGCCCGGCGGTACCGGTCCGTGTACTTGTCCTGCCCGAAGACCAGCCAGTCACCCAGGTACCAGGCCGACGAGCTGGCGATGCGGGAGATCCGCTGGCCCGCCTGCTCCCACGACTCGAACGTGACGTCCCGCGGGAACGCCAGCCCCACCGGCGTGGTGAGGATCCGGCCTTCGACCGCGCCGCCGGGACGACGGCGCTGCACTGCGTTCACCTTGTCCACTTGCTCCCCCTGATCCGCTTATGGGTGTCCTTGTTACTCCAGGGGTCCTCACACACCGGTCAACTTCCGCTCACACCGTGAACCCGATCGGGCCGGGCGGCGGATAACAGGTGACCGCCCTTCACCGGGAACCAGCCGGAAAGGCCACCATGACACCCACCGACGCCGAGATCATCGACCGGTCGCGGCACGAGCCGGACGCCTTCGCGGCGATCTTCGACCGGCACGCGCCGCACATCCGGCGGTACCTCGAGCGCAGGCTCGGCGCGCAGGTCGCGGACGACCTCGTGGCCGAGACGTTCCTGACCGCGTTCGACAAGCGGCAGCGCTACGACCCGACCAGACCGGACGCCCGGCCGTGGCTGTACGGCATCGCGACCAACCTCGTCGGGCAGCACCGCAGGCACGAGGCGCGCCGTTACCGGGAGCGCTCGGCGGACGTCGCCGAGCACTCGGACCACTCGGACCGCGTCGCCGCCGAGGTGACCGCGTGGGCGGTGCGGTCGCGGTTGGCGGGCGCGCTGGACGGGCTGTCCGCCGAGGACCGCGACGTGCTGCTGCTCGTGGCGTGGGAACAGCTGGGCTACGAGGAGGTCGCGGCGGCGCTGGCGATCCCCGTCGGCACGGTGCGGTCCCGCTTGCACCGGGCCCGGCGCAAGGTCAGGGAGGCGTTGGGCGGGCGGAACCCCACCGAGGTCGAGGAGTTGCTGAACAATGGATGACCTGAAGGTGCTTCGCGAGCTGGGCGACGAGACGCCGTTGCCGGACGAGGCGGCGTTGGCGCCCGCGCGGGCGGCGTTGCTGGCCGGCATCGCCGAACGGGGGCCGGTGCGGCTGCGCAAGCGCCGGTCCCGGTACGCGCTGGTCGGCGCGTCGGCGATCGGCCTGGCGGCGGCCGTGGCGGCGACGATCACGCTGCTGCCCGCCGGGCAGCCGGCACCGGGTGGTGAGGCGGTGGCCACGTCCACGTCCGCGGTGGTCGAGCCGGTGACCGACCCGGTGCGGCTGCTGGCGTTCGCCGCCAGGGCGGCCCGCGCCGAGCCCGCCGTGACACCGCGCCCGGACCAGTTCGTCTACACCCGCAGCGACACCGGGACCAACGGTGGCGCGCCGCGGGAGATCTGGCTCTCGGTCGACGGCACCCGGGACGGCGTCCTGCACGACCACGGCGAGCGGATCCCGCTGCCCGGCTGCCAGGACGGGCGGGCGGTGGTCATCAAGGGCACCGAGGTGTTGCCCGGGATGACCGAGCCGTGCGAGCCGCTGCCGGCCTACCGGGCGGACCTGCCGACCGACGTGGACGGGATGCTGGCCTACCTCGACGCGAACGCGAGCGGCGAGCCGGGCAGCGTCAACGCGCGCGGCAAGGACGTCCTCGCCCTGATCAACGAGTCGCGGATGCTGCCCGCGGCCAGGGCGGCGCTGTACGAGGCGGCGGCGCGCGTGCCGGGGCTGGCGGTGGTGCCGGACGCGCGTGACGCGGCGGGCAGGCCGGGGGTCGGCATCACGTGGCCCGTGCCGTCGGGGTCGTCGCCGGAGGCCGAGCCGGTGGTGATCGTGTTCGACACGGAGACCTACGAACTGCTCGGCACGAACTTCCACGCGATCACGGCGCAGGCCGTGGTGGACCAGGCGGGGCAGCGGCCGTGACCTCGCGGGTGGGACCGGTCCGCCGGGGCGCGCCCGGTCCCACCCGACTACGGTTGGTCACGTGGATCCGCGTGAGGATGACGACGACGAGGACGACTTCGACCCCGATGAGGACGAAGACGGGTTCGACGACGATGACGTCGAGGACGAGGACGACCTGTTCGGCGTGACCTCGGAACCCCGCACCATCTGCCACCTGTGCGGCGGGGCGGGGTTCATCGCCAACCCGACGTCCGCGGTGATCGGGGGCACCCCGCGAACCGTCGACAACGGGCGCGAGTGCCCGCACTGCGTCGGCGCGCGCAAGTTCCCCGGCCTGATCCCCCCGCTGTGACCCGGCCGGCCCGGAATTGTCGGACCTCGCCGGCAGAATGAAAACAGGGGTCCCCCGGGTGAGGACCCCTGCGAAGCACTACCGCCGGCGCGTCACCGTTCGGCGGCGACGAGTTCCGCCTCCCGGAACGCCCGCGGCGAGAGGCCGCGCCACGCGGTGATCAGGGCGCCGACCTGGAGCAGCGTGGCCATCACCCACACCGCGCGCAGCCCGAACCCCGCGGCGACGAAACCGCCCGCCAGCGCGCCCAGCGGCATCAGGCCCCACGCCAGCGCCCGGTGGCTGGTGAGGACCCGCCCGAGCAGCGCGGGCGGCGTGAAGCGCTGCCGGCTGGACTGCGAGCAGACGTTCCACACCATCACGATCGCCGTCTGGAAGAACATCACCGCCGCGATCGCCCAGGCCCACGGCGGCAGCACGACGAACAGCACCATGGTCGCCGCCATCCCGACCTGGGCCAGCCGCATCGACCACGCGTACCCGAGCCGGTCGACCACCCGCGCCACCACGAACGACGACGCCACCCACCCGGCCGCCATCGCCGCCTGCATCACGCCGTAGCCGACCGCGCCCAGCCCCAGCAACTCCTTGGCGTACAGCACGAACATCGCCATCGTGGCACTCGCCGCGAACGACCCGAGCGCCACCGCCACCGTGATCGACAGCAGCAGCCGCGTGCCGACCAGGAACCTCAGCCCCTCACCGATGTCACGCAACGGGTGCTTCTTCGCCGACGCCGACGCCGACACCGCCGACCCGGCCGACCCCGCCACCGCCGCCTGAGCCGAACGCAGCCCCCGGACCATCAGCAACGCCACCAGAGCCGCCACGAAGGCCACCCACGCGGGCGTGCCCAGGCCGAACGCCACCAGGAACCCCGCCGCCGGGGGCACGACGAACTGCACCACACCCCGGTCGATCACGATCAGCCGCGTGTTCGCCGCCGCCAACCGGCCCGGCTCCACCACCTCCGGCACCACCGCGCCCGTCGTGCCGTCACCGAGCACCTGCGCCGACGTCACCACGAACGCCACGACCACCAGCAGCGGCAGGCTCAACGCACCCGTCACGCCCGCCACCGCGAGCGACAGCGCCGCGCTCCCCTGCACCGCGTACGCCCACGTCAACATGGCGCTGTGCCGCACCCTGTCGATCAGCACGCCCGCGACCAGCGAGAACAACAGCCACGGCGACTGGCCGACCACGTTGACCAGCGACAGCTGCCGCGGGTCGGACGTGATCGTCGCCGCGATCCACGGCAACACCGACAACATCAGGCCCTCGGCCACCGAACCGGACACCACGACGGCCTGCAGCCGCACCCACCCCCTGGACATGGTCCACACCCTGCCAACAGGTGCCGGCGACGCCCGACGTTTTAGCGTGTAGTGAACCCATGGCCCTCCGCTTCGCCGTCTCGTCCCTCTGGGAGACGATCGCCGCCCTGCGCGTGCTGGCCGCGCCGAGCCTCTCCCCGGTGCACCAGCGCTGGATCGCGTGGGCCGAGAAGCGCCTGCTCGACCTGGGCGAGGACCGGTCACCGCTGCACGCCCTGGTGACCAGACCGGTGGTGCCGGAGTTCCTCATCCCGACCCCGGGCGTGCGGTCCGAACGCGTCGAGGTCGAGATCGACGCGATCGCCAAGGCCACCCCCGAGCGGATCGCCGCGGCCGTGGACGACCCACGCGTCCTCGCCGACCCGCCGACGGCCATCGCCGCCATGCAGGAACGACTGCACGCCGTGCACGACGCGATCATCGCGCCGATCTGGCCACGGCTGGAGGGCGTGCTCCAAGGCGACGTGGAACGGCGCGGACGGCGGCTGGTCGAGGCGGGCGGACCGACCGTGCTCGCCGAGCTGCACGCCGACGTCTCGTACCGCAACCCGCACCTCACCGTGGCCGACCGGACCGTCGACGTCGGCGAGCGCGACCTGGTGCTGGTGCCCTCGGCGTTCACCTGGCCCCACGCCTACCTCCGCGACAGCCCGGTCCGCCTCGCGCTCTGCTACCCCGCGCACGGCTTCGGCTCGCTCTGGGAGCGGTCGGACGCGCCCACGAGTGACGCGCTGGCCCGCCTGGTCGGCCATACCCGCGCCCGGCTGCTGTGCGAACTGGAACGCCCCAGCACCGTCACCGAGCTCGCGACCAGGCTGGGTGTCACGGTGGGCGCGGTGTCGCAGCACCTCGGCGTGCTGCGGGCGGCGGGTCTCGCGGTCAGCCGCCGCGAGGGGCGTGAGGTGGTGTCGTTGCGCACCGGGCTCGGGCTGGCGCTGGTCCAGGGCGAAGTACCCTGATGTCTCGTGGGGGTCGTCCTGTCGCAATCCGAGTGGACCGCGCGCCGTGACGCGCACGCGGACCGGGTGCGGCGCTGGACCGGGCCGCACCACGAGCGCAAGGCCGCCGGCCGCAAGCACCCGGTGCTGGACTTCCTGTTCTCCTACTACTCGCACCGCCCGTCCCGGCTGGAGCGCTGGCACCCCGGTCCCGGCGTGGTCCTCGAAGGCGACGCCGCGCTCGCCTACCTGAAGTGGCCCGTCTACCGCCGCACCGCCGACGGCGTGGCGCTGGACGTGGCGGCGTTCGCCCGGGAACGGGCCAACACGATCGAGTTCGCCGGCCGGCTGCTGGCCGCGACCGCCGGCCGCGCGCCCCGGCTCGGCTGCTTCGGGCTGCACGAGTGGGCGATGGTCTACCGGCAGCGGCCGGAGCAGGTGCGGCACGACGCGTGGCCGTTGCGGCTGGGCAGCGAGGGCACCGACCGGGTGGTCGAGTCGCACCGGGTGCAGTGCGGGCACTTCGACGCGTTCCGCTTCTTCACCCCCGACGCACGGCCGCGCAACGCGGTGCAGCCGACCCGCGAGACCCAGGTCGAGCTGGAGCAGCCGGGCTGCCTGCACGCGAACATGGACCTGTTCAAGTGGGCCTACAAGCTGGACCCGGCGACGCCGTCGGAGCTGGTCGCGGACTGCTTCGAGCTGGCCGTGCGGATCCGCGAGCTGGACATGCGGGCCAGCCCGTACGACCTGACCGACCTCGGCTACGAGCCGGTGACGATCGAGACCGCCGAGGGTCGGGCCGAGTACGTTCGGCAGCAGGGCGCGTTCGCCGAGGCCGCCGCGCCGCTGAGGGCCAGGCTGATCGACCTGAGCCGGGTGCTCGCCGCGGCGCCCGTCGCCGCTCGATGACCTGGAGTGACTTCACCCGATTCACCGTTGTCACCTGTTAGCGTGACGCCGGTCGGGATTCGCCAGCCGTATCCGGTCGGACGCTGAGAGGGAAGACGATGTCTCGACACCGCGCGCTGCGGACGAAGGTGCGGCGCGGCATCGCGACGTGGCCCGTGGCCATCGTCGGCTTGGTGGTCCTCATCGTGCTCGGGTGGCTCGGCTGGAACTGGGTCGGCGGGCTGGTGGAACGCCGTGCCGCGGCCCAGGCGGGCGACTGCCACGAGGGCCAGGCGCTGCTCCGGGTCTCCTCGACGCCCAGCGTGGCCGAGGCGGTCAAGCAGGTCGCCGAGGCGTGGAGCAGGCAGCGGCCCGTCGTCTACGACCACTGCATCCAGATCGAGGTGCAGTCGATCGACTCCGAGGTCGTGCTCCAGGGCCTCACCCAGGGCTGGGACACCGCCAAGATCGGCGAACGGCCGCACGCGTGGGTCACCGACTCGATGCTGTGGGCCAACCGCCTGGCCGCGCAGAACGCCGCCCTGCTCGGCGCGGTGCCCGAGTCGATCGCGGCCAGCCCCGTGCTGCTCGCCCTGCCCCAGGACGCGGCGCAGGCCGTGCAGTCCGGCTCCGGGTTCCGCTGGACCGACCTGCCCGACCTCGCGGGCGCGGCCGACGGCTGGGGCCGGTTCGGCCACCCCGAGTGGGGCCGGTTCACCGTCGCCATGCCCGATCCGACCGCGAGCACGGCCACCGCGATGGCCGTGCAGGCGGCGCTGGCCGGCGCGAGCCCCGAGGGCAAGGGCCCCGTCACCACCGAGATGCTGGCGCTGGAACCGGTGAAGAGCACGATGAGCCGGCTGTCGGCGTCCAAGCCCGAGCACACGCCCGCGAGCACGTGGGAGGCGTTGAAGGCGCTGTCCGACGGCGACGCGGTGAACGCGGCCGGGTACAGCGCGGTGCCGGTGTTCGAGGTGGACCTGTACCGGCACAACACCGGCAAGGACAGCGGCACGCCGCCGTCGCAGCCCTTGTACGGGGTGGCGGCGGGCGGGCCGACGCCGATCGCGGACTTCCCGTTCGTGCCGCTGGCCGGCGACTGGGTCGGCGAGGCCCAGGTGCGCGCGGCGCAGGCGTTCCGGGAGTTCCTGCGCGGGCCCGACCAGCAGAAGATCCTGGCCGGCGCGGGCCTGCGGGTCGAGGCGACCACCGAGCGGCCCAAGCCGTCGCCGGGCATCCGCTGGGCCGCCGTCACCGACACGCTCACGTCCGCCGACGCCAACACGACCCAGCAGATCTCGGCCGCGTGGGCGACCGCGGACAACGGCCAGGTCGTCACGGTGCTGGTGGACACCTCGAAGTCGATGGAGGAGCCCGGCGGCGAGGGCCGCAGCCGGATGGACTGGGTGAAGCAGGCGCTGTCCGGGCAGGTCAACCGGTCGGTGTCCGGGTCGCTCGGGCTGTGGGAGTTCTCCCGGCAGCTCGACGGCGACAAGCCGTACCGGCAGCTCGTGGCCACCGGCCCGGTCGCCACGCAGCGGCAGGCGCTCCTGGACGGCGTCGCCGAGCTGGCGCCCCGCAGCGCCACCCAGCTCTACACCAGCGTGCTCGCGGTGTACGAGCGGGTGCTGGCCGACTACCAGGACGGCAAGCGCAACCGCATCGTGGTGCTCACCGACGGCGTGAACGACGGCGGGCTGACGTTCGAGGAGCTGACGTCGCGGCTCGCGTCGCTCAAGCAGCCGGGCAAGGACATCGCGATCAGCGTCATCGCGCTCGGTCCCGACCCGGAGCGCGCGCCGCTGTCGGAGCTGGCCCGGTCCACCGGCGGCACGCTGTCGGTGGTCGAGGACGGCCGTGGCGTGGACGCGGCGCTCGGTCAGCTCCTCTCGGCCGACTGATCGCGGTCGACGCGGCCGGCACGGCTGCTGAGGGCGACCGGCGCCGCCCTGCTCGGCACTCGAACGGCCGCAGCCGGCGCGGCGGTGACGCTTTTCCCGCGAACGGCGGCTGCGGCGCGTGGCGATATCGCGTCGAATTGCGCCGATCGACGGACCGGACCGCGCCATTCGACCTGTTAAATTCACACCGGAAGCATTTCCGATCTTTCTTCGAATCGCGTCCACCCAGGCCGGCGGCCTTGATCTGATCGTTTCCCCGCTGATCACCAGCGGTGTGAGCCGGTTGATCGGCGACCGGTGGTCTCGTAACTTCGAGTGCTTCGACGTCCCTGCACAACGTCGAGACCCCTGCACACGAAAGGACGAACAAGGTGAGGAAACTCTTCTTGGCGCCTGCCCTGCTGGCGCTGGTGCTCGCCGTTCTCGTGGCGCCGAGCTCGCAAAGCGCGTTCAACGCGGAAGGGCACGGCACCAGTGCCGTGGAATTGGCGGCGGCGCCCGCCGACGTGCTGTCCGAAGGGCCCTCGGCGGCGGCGTGGCCCGTGCCGAACGCCCGGACGTACCGCATCCTCAGCTCCTGCTCGCCGTACGCGTCGGCGATCCGCACCGGCGCGCGGGCGTGGAGCGGGCTGACCGAGAGCTCCAGCGGCACCCCGGTCGAGTGCCGCAACGGCTACATCACCGACTGCGGCGGCGGCAGCCGGGTGGTCGGCTGCAACTGGGGCGCGGGCCAGCGGATCGCGCTCTACATGGGCGGCGTGAACGACGACGCCCTGCTGGCCGCCCACGAGTTCGGCCACAACTGGTACGGCCACTCGTCGTACCAGTGCGCCGGGTGGGGCAGCGCCGCGCAGGTGATGGCGCCGGCCATCTGCAACTACAGCAGCGCCACGACGATCGACTGACGACGACCCGGGAGGCGCGTCCCTGCTCCGAGGGCGCGCCTCCTAGCCGGTCGATGCCGGTCAGCTTCGGTAGACGGCCGCCATCGCGGTGATCCGGGCGATGACGCGGTCGCGCAGCTCCGGCGGCTCCAACACGTCGACTTCAGGGCCGAGGCGCAGCAGGTCCACCAGCGCGTGCTCCAACGACTCGACCGGCACCCGAACGGTCGTCCACTCCCCTTGCGGTTCCACGTCCTTCAACTCCCGGGCGGCGGTGAGGCCGAGCAGGACCCGGGCGCTCTTGAGGCCGTTCGGCGTCATCCGGACCGTGACCCGCATCGGGTACATGCGCTCCTCGAACCGCTCCGACCAGCCGGCCCAGTACTCGACCAGGTCGAACCCCTCCGGGCGGTCGAACGACTCGTCCAGCGCGGTCAGCTCCAGCACCCGCGAGACCCGGTACGTGCGCAGGCCGTCCGTCCGGGCGACGAGGTACCAGGTGCCGGCCTTGAGCACGAGCCCGAGCGGCTCCACCGTCCGCTCCACCTCGACCTGCGCCCACCGCACGTACCGGATCCGCAGCCGCCGCTGCTGCCACACCGCCTCCGCGATCCCGGCCACGTGCGGCGTGCCCTCGTTGCCGCGGAACCAGCCGGGCGCGTCCAGGTGGAACCTCTCCCGGATCCGCGCCGCCCGCGACCGCAGCTCCGGCGGCAGCGCGGCGAGCACCTTGAGCTGCGCCGCCGCCACCACCGCGCCCAACCCGAGTTCCGCCGCCGGGCCGGGCATGCCCGCCAGGAACAGCGAGTCGGCCTCCTCGGTGGTCAGCCCGGTGAGCCGGGTGCGGTAGCCGTCGACCAGCTGGTAGCCGCCCGCCGGTCCGCGGTCGGCGTACACGGGCACGCCGGACGCGCCGAGCGCCTCCACGTCTCGGTACACGGTGCGGACCGAGACCTCCAGCTCGTCCGCCAGCTCCTGCGCCGTCATCCGGCCGCGCGACTGGAGCAGGAGGAGCAGGGACAGCAACCGACTGGCGCGCATTCCCCCATCCTGACAGGACCTGTCAGGTATGCCAGGCAGGCTTCACCCCATGAGCACACACGCCACCGCACGTGCGGAGATGAAGAGCTGGGACGAGCACACGTGGGACGGCAAGCGCTACGACGAGGTCACCGGCCCGAAGCAGACGGTCGGCGGCATGACGGCCACGTACACCGGTGACCTGGAAGCCGTGGGCGACCTGCGCTTCGTCATGTCGTACCCGGACGACGACTCCTGCGCCTCCACGGGCTACGAGGTCGTCACCGGCACCTTGAACGGTCGCACGGGCAGTTTCGTCCTCCACCACGTCGGCGGCTTCCACGACGGCGTCGCGGACGCCACCGTCACGGTCACCTCCGCCACGGGAGACCTGGCGGGCCTTAAGGGCACGGGCCGGATCACGTGGGCCGCCGGCGAGCCGGGCCGGTTCGAACTGGACTACGAGTTCGCCTGATCGCCGATGTTCGGCGACCCGATCGGGTGACAGCGCGTAATCACTCGCCTTGTCCGCGCGACCTGCTCAGTGGGAGGGCTTCGTCGTGGGCAGCCCGATGTGCGCGCCGGCCGGCCCACGACGGCGGCGCACCGGAACCCCGTCCCCCCCGGTTCCCCGTCGGCGCCGCCGGCCGCACCCCCCGGGGCGGCCCCGGTCCCCGGGCCCCCCCGGGTTCCCGTGCGGCGCCGCGGTCCTCAGCCGCCGTAAGCCGAGACCGGCGGGCAGGAGCAGACCAGGTTGCGGTCGCCCTTGGCGCCGTCGATGCGGCGCACCGGGGGCCAGATCTTCGGGGCCGACGTGCCCGCCGGGAACACCGCCACCTCGCGGCTGTACGGGTGGTCCCACTCGGTCGCGATGGAGGCCGCCGTGTGCGGCGCGTTGCGCAGCGGGTTGTCCTCGGCCGGCCACTCGCCCGAGCCGACGCGGTCGATCTCGTGCCGGATCGCGATCATCGCGTCGATGAACCGGTCGATCTCGCCCAGGTCCTCGCTCTCCGTCGGCTCCACCATGAGCGTGCCCGCCACCGGGAACGACATGGTCGGCGCGTGCAGCCCGTAGTCGGCCAGCCGCTTCGCCACGTCGTCCACGGTCACGCCGGTCGCCTTGGTGATCGGCCGCAGGTCGAGGATGCACTCGTGGGCCACGAAACCGCCCTCGCCGGTGTAGAGCACCGGGAAGTGCTCGTCCAGGCGGCGGGCCACGTAGTTCGCCGCCGCCACGGCGGTGAGGGTGGCGCGGCGGAGGCCGTCCGCGCCCATCATCCGCACGTACGCCCACGAGATCGGCAGGATCGACGCCGAACCCCACGGCGCGGCGCTGATCGGACCGACACCGGTCGCGGGGCCGGCCGCCGGCTGCAACGGGTGGTTCGGCAGGAACGGCGCGAGGTGGGAGCGCACGCCGATCGGCCCGACACCCGGACCACCGCCGCCGTGCGGGATGCAGAACGTCTTGTGCAGGTTCAGGTGCGACACGTCCGACCCGAACTTGCCGTACTGCGCCAACCCGATCAGCGCGTTGAGGTTCGCACCGTCCACGTACACCTGGCCACCGGCGTCGTGCACCAGCCCGCACACCTCGCGCACGGTGTCCTCGTACACGCCGTGCGTCGACGGGTACGTGATCATGATCGCGGCGAGGTCGTCGCGGTGCGCGTCGATCGTCGAGCGCAGGTGCTCGATGTCCACGTTGCCGTGGTCGTCGCACTTGACGACCACGACCCGCATCCCGGCCATCACGGCGGACGCGGCGTTGGTGCCGTGCGCGCTGGACGGGATCAGGCACACGTCGCGGTGGTCGTCGCCGTTGGCGCGGTGGTAGGCGCGGATCGCCAGCAGGCCCGCGAACTCGCCCTGGCTGCCCGCGTTCGGCTGCAACGACACCGCGTCGTACCCGGTGACCTCGGCCAGCCACCGCTCCAGGTCACCGACGATGCTCAGCAGCCCTTCCGCGTCCGACGCGGGCGCGAACGGGTGCAGGTCGGCGAACTCCGGCCAGGTGACCGGCTCCATCTCGGCCGTGGCGTTGAGCTTCATCGTGCACGAGCCCAGCGGGATCATGCTGCGGTCCAGCGCGACGTCCTTGTCCGACAACGCGCGCAAGTAGCGCAGCAGCGCGGTCTCCGAGCGGTGCGAGTGGAACACCGGGTGGGTCAGGTAGTCGCTGGTGCGGCGCAGGTCGGCGGGGATGCCGTCGGCGGTGTCGGCGTCCAGGCCGTCCACGTCGGACACGGTGACGCCGAACGCCTTCCACACCGCGACGAGGTGCTCGCGCGTGGTGGTCTCGTCGCACGCGATGGACACCACGTCGTCGTCGACCTGCCACAGGTTCAGGCCGAGGTCGCGCGCGGCGGAGACGACGGCGGCGGCGCGGCCCTCCACCCGGGCGCGCACGGTGTCGAAGAACTCGCCGTGCACGATCTCGACGCCGCCCTCCAGCAGGCCGGCGGCCAGCACGGTCGCCATCCGGTGCGCGCGGGACGCGATCGCCTTCAGGCCCTCCGGGCCGTGGTACACCGCGTACATCGACGCGATCACCGCGAGCAGGACCTGCGCGGTGCAGATGTTGCTGGTCGCCTTCTCGCGGCGGATGTGCTGCTCACGCGTCTGCAGGGCGAGGCGGTAGGCGAGCGAGCCGTCCGCGTCGACCGAGACGCCGACGAGCCGGCCGGGCAGCTGCCGCTCCAGGCCCTGGCGCACGGCCATGTAGCCCGCGTGCGGCCCGCCGAACCCGATCGGCACGCCGAAGCGCTGCGTGGTGCCGATGACGACGTCCGCGCCGATCTCGCCGGGCGGGCGCAGCAGCGTCAACGCCAGCAGGTCGGCGGCGACCACGGCCTGCGCGCCCGCCTTGTGGATCTCCTCGACGACCGCCGCGTGGTCGCGCACCACGCCGGACGCGCCGGGGTAGGACAGCAGCACGCCGAAGAAGTCGCCGCCGAGGCCGAGTCCCTCGATGCCCTGCGACAGGTCGGCGGTGACGACCTCGATGCCCAGCGGCTCGGCGCGCGTCTCGATGACGGCCAGCGTCTGCGGCAGCGTGTCGGCGTCCACCACGAACTTGTCCGACTTGGACCGCCCCGCGCGGCGGACCAGCGTCATCGCCTCGGCGGCGGCGGTGGACTCGTCCAGCATCGAGGCGTTGGCCAGCGGCAGGCCGGTCAGGTCGGCGACCATCGTCTGGAAGTTCAGCAGGGCTTCGAGGCGGCCCTGGGAGATCTCCGGCTGGTAGGGCGTGTACGCGGTGTACCAGGCGGGGCTCTCGAGCACGTTGCGGCGGATCACCGGCGGCGTGGTCGTGCCGTAGTAGCCGAGCCCGATCATCTGCGTCATCGGGCGGTTGCGGGAGGCGAGGGCGCGCAGCTCGGCCAGCGCCTCGGTCTCGGTGGCGGGCGCGGGCAGGTCCAGCACCAGGTCGCGCTCGCGGATCGACTCGGGGACGGCGTGCTGCGCCAGCTCCTCCAGCGAGCCGACGCCGATCACGTCGAGGATGCGGGCCAGCTCGGCGGGGCGCGGGCCCACGTGCCGGTCGGCGAACGGGGTGCCGTGCTCGAGTGCGGCGAGGGGGATGCGGTCCTGCGTCATCGGTGCTGGCCTCCAGGGCTCCGGACAGACTTCTGCCGTTGCCCTCCCCCTCTGTCTTCTGCCCGGCGGCGGGCGCCTGAGAGCTTCACCCGGCTGGCGGGTTTGCACCGTCGGCGGGGTCGGTCGGTGGTGGCCGACCCGCTTTCCAGAGGCGTCTCACCCGCACGGTCCTTGCGCCTGAGAGGTTCCGGGGAGGATTTGCTCCTTCGGCGCCGAGACTGGCTCGGACTCTCCCGCACGGGATAAAGCGACTACGCGCGAAATCGTACCCGGCAGATGGGTGAGCGGTACCGCCGGCGCGACGTGGATCTCACCGCGCGCGCCGGTCGTTCGCGGCCGGTCAGCCGATGGCCCTCGTGCGGCGGCGACGGGACAGCTCGTCGTCGGCCGGCTCCACGATCTCGGCGCCGTCCGCGCGTTCGGCGGGGAAGTCGTGGATCGTGCCGCTGATCTCCCGCATCGCGCCGGAGACCGCGATGCCGAACACCCCTTGTCCGCCTTGGAGCAGGTCGACCACCTCCTCCGGCGACGTGCACTCGTAGACGGTGGTGCCGTCGCTGAACAACGTGATCCGGGCCAGGTCCTGCACGCCGCGGCGACGCAGGTGGTCGACCGCGACCCGGATGTTCTGCAACGAGACACCGGTGTCCAGCAGCCGCTTGACGACCTTGAGGACCAGGATGTCCTTGAACGAGTAGAGCCGTTGACTGCCGGAGCCGTGGGCACTCCTTATCGTCGGGTTGACCAACCCCGTGCGCGCCCAGTAGTCCAGCTGGCGGTAGGTGATGCCCGCGATCTGGCACGCGGCGGGGCCGCGGTACCCGACCAGTTCGTCCGGCAGCGAGGAGTCCGGGAACAGCTCACCCTGTTCGCCGGATCCGGCCCGGATGGGCGCTTCCTCGACCACGCCTGCCTCCCCTCGGTCCGGTCACGACGACCGGCGACCAACGTGAAGCCGCCGCGGTGCGCTCGGCGGCGACCGAAGTCCGGCAGCACCCGAATCACACCGTGGCAATTCACCTGAGTTCGACGGTAAGACCGGGTAGGGGGCAGGTCAACGCGACGCGCTGGGCGTGTCTTGCCTCAACGTGAGGTTGAGGTTGAGAGACTCGCCTGTCGTAAGCCATTCGGGTGACGTTTAGTGATCGTTTAGCGGGGGGTGGTTAACGGTGTGTAACTCGGAGGCGTGACACCTGGAGGTGGCACGCGGGGTTGATCCACAACGCACCGCACACGCTCGCGGAGGGCCGTTCATGGCGTGGGGCTGCTGGGCCGGCCCTTCGCGGGGTGGTGGAGAGCGGCGTGGCCCAAGAGATCAAGAGCGTCCTCGCCGGACGGGCAGATCGGCAGGACGACCCTTGGTTCGGTGGTTCTGTTCCGGGTCCGTTGTTGGTCCGGGTTTCGTGTCATCCCACCGACCTCCCTACGGGCTACCACCCGCGTCGAGGGGGCGGGCATCAGTGCACGCCGACAGGTATAGGTGAACGGCCCGCTCGACACGCGCGGCAGGGCGGAGCCAGGTCGGCGGGATGACGCGAAGCCCTCCTTTTGGGAGGGCGAAGGCGTGCCAGTTGATGGGTAAGGCCCGCCAGTGGGCGGGTAGGCGTGCCAGTGGGCGGGAGGGGGCAGTCGGAGCGGTGGCGGGGGTGGCCGAGCTACGTGTCGGCGCCGCGGAAGTCTTCGGGCGAGACGGAGTCCAGGAACTCTCGGAACTTCTCGACCTCGTCCTCCTGCTCGTCCGGGATGATGAGGCCCGCTTCCGCCAGGACCGACTCCTCCGCGTGGATCGGCACGCCGATCCGCAGGGCCAGGGCGACCGAGTCGCTCGGCCGGGCGGAGACGCGGATGTCGCCGTCGAAGACGAGTTCCGCGAAGTACGTGCCTTCCTGCAAGTCCGTGATCCGCACCTGCTCCAGCTGCCGGCCGAGGGCTCCGATGACGTCCTTGAGCAGGTCGTGCGTCAACGGCCGGGCAGGACGGACACCTTGCTGCTCCAACGCGATCGCCGTGGCCTCGACCGATCCGATCCAGATCGGCAGGTACCGTTCGCCCTCGGTTTCGCGCAGCAGCAGGATCGGCTGGTTGGCGGGCAGTTCCACCCGCACGCCGACGACGCGCATTTCGCTCATCGGGTCTCGCCTCCCTCAGCGCGCTGAAATTCTGGCGTCCCCGCTACCAACGAGGATCCCCCACGTACTCTTTCGACGCTACCCGCCAAGCGGGCCCTGTGCGCAACCGCCCGCCCGCTTCGGATCACGATGCGGACACGCGTTCACCTCGGCGAAACAGGGCGTCCGACGACCTCTCGCAAGCCGACCTTCACCAAGAGTGCGTGCAGCGTTACGGAGAGCGTCGCCAACTCGCGCACGACGTCTTCACGGTCGCGTTGCCGGTGCGCGACGACCTGCTCCACCAACCCGACCTCGCGGTCGGCCGCGAGGCGGAACGGGCGCAGGTGGCGCGCGTCCAGGCCGTGCTCGGCCATCGCGCGCACGGTCGAGGCGATCTGCACCGCCTCGTGGTCGTAGAACCCGCCCGCACCAGGCCTGATCAGGCCGTGCTGCTCCAGGTCCGCCAGCACTCCCGGCTCGATGCCCGCCCGCGCCAGCAGGTCCTCGCGGGTGACCCGGTGCCCGGCGGCCGGTGAGAGGTCGACCGCGCGCATCGCCTTCGACGCGCCCTGGTCGGCCGCGTCCAACTGCTCCTTGATGACCTTCAGCGGCAGGTACCTGTCCCGTTGGGCGGACAGGATGTACCGCAGGCGGTCCACGTCGGCGGACGTGAACTGCCGGTACCCCGAGGCCGTGCGCGCCGGGCGGACCAAGCCCTCCGACTCCAGGAATCGGATCTTGGAGATGGTGACGTCGGGGAAGTCGGGCCGCAACTGCGCCAGCACCGCCCCGATGCTCAACCCCCCGCGTGGCCGCCCGGCCGCCGTCACCGGAGCCCCATCGCTCAGGCCCCCTGGCCCCCGGCGCCCGGACCGGTCAGGAACACGAGGCGGAACTTGCCGATCTGCACCTCGTCGCCGTTCGCCAGGACCGCCTGGTCGACGGGCTCGCGGTTGACGTAGGTGCCGTTGAGGCTGCCCACGTCGATGACCACGAACTCACCGCCCTCGCGGCGGAACTCGGCGTGGCGGCGGGAGACCGTCACGTCGTCGAGGAAGATGTCGCTGTCGGGGTGCCGCCCCGCGCTGGTCGTGTCGCGGTCCAGCAGGAACCTCGACCCCGCGTTGGGGCCGCGCTTGACCACGAGCAGCGCCGATCCGGCGGGCAGTGCGTCGACACCCGCGACGGCCGGCTCCTGGGCGGGCGCCTCGGCGCCCTCGACCTCGGCGAGGAAGTCGGCCCGGAACACGGAGGTCCGCTCCGGGGACTGCTCGGGCGGAACGCCTGGCCCGTCGTTCGTGCTCACCTGAGCTCTCCTCCTGCTGCTGGAACCGTCGAGACCGCTAGAACCTATCGTGCCCGAACCCTTGTCTGAGGAGCGGCTCCCCCACCGACCGAAGAGCCGCCGGAAGATCGACGTCACTCCGCTGCCACCAGCTCCTGGTACGCGGCGGCGTCGAGCAGGTCGTCGACCGCGGTGGGGTCCTCCAGCCGCAATTCCACCATCCAACCCTCGCCGTACGGGTCGGAGTTCACCAGGTCGGGCTGCTGGTCGAGCGAGTCGTTGCGGGCGACGACCTCGCCGGCGAGGGGCGCGTAGATGTCCGACACGCTCTTGGTCGACTCCACCTCGCCCAGGGTCTGCCCGGCCGCGACCTGCTCGCCGAGTTCCGGGAGCTGGACGAACACCACGTCACCCAGTTGTTCCTGGGCGTAGTCGGTGATGCCCACGCGCACGGTGTCCTCACCGGTGCGCAGCACCCACTCATGTTCCTCGGTGTACTTGAGCTCCTCGGGAATCACCGCGGTGTGCTCCTTCAATGACGGTGGATCAACGCTCCGCCGGATCTTCCCACGTCGACGTTCAGGCCGGCGCGACACCCGGCCGTCGCCGCATGGCGAGGGCGAACTGGTACACGTACAGCACGCCCGACCACAGGTACAAGGCTCCTCCCCAGACCATGAACGCGTACGCCACCGGACGGGCGACCTGGGCGGCCGTCGAGGAGCCCTGGGCGAGCAGGAGCATGGGGAACGCGTAGAGCAGGTTGAACGTGGCCGCCTTGCCGAGGTAGTTGACCTCGAACGGGCCGTAGCCGCGGGCCCGGAGCACGGGCAGGCAGACGCCGACGACGAGCTCGCGGGCGACCAGCACCACCGCCACCCACCAGGGCACGATGCCGCGCACGACGAACGCGACCAGCGTGGCGAGGATGTAGAGGCGGTCGGCGGCCGGGTCGAGCAGGGCGCCGAGCCTGCTGGCCTGGTCGAGCCAGCGGGCGATCTTGCCGTCGAGCCAGTCGGACAGCCCCGCCGCGACCAGCACGACCAGCGCCCAACCGTCGGCGTGCGGCCCGAGCAGCAGGTACAGGAACAGGGGCACGCCGAGCAACCGCAACACGCTCAGCGCGTTCGGGATGGTCAGCAGCCGGTCGGCTGGATCGTGCGACACGTCCGCACTGTAGATGGCCGCCCGGCGTGCCCCGGTCGTCGACTCGCGGTGCGGTCCCCTCGGGCTCGCCCGCGCCGGCGCTCAGTTGTTCGAACGGGTGCGGCTCCAGCCGCGGCGTTGCAGTTCGTCACCGCTGAGCGCCTGCGGACGACCCCGGTCGTCGACGCCCACCCAGCGGGCCCGGAAACCTTCGAGCACGTAGGCGTGGCCCTTGCTCCACACCACGCTGCAGGGGGCTGTGGGCAGCGCCGCCGCGCCTGTGGTGCCGGCACGCGCCGCCCCGCGCTTCGCGGGCTCGGACTCGGTTTCCGTTCTGGTGCTCATGTGAAATCCCTCCACCAGGGTTGTCGCTCACGGCTCTCGCGGCGTTATCCCCGTCACCCGATTCTGCGCGACTGTGGTCGAGACCACCTCCTCATTCATGCCCGATTCCGGCCGGCGGGCGGTTGCGTCGCCCAGTTGCGCGCCAGGGGCGGGAACGCTTCCCCCGAGGTGTAACCGGCCCCGCCGGCACCAAACCGTTCACCGTCCGTCGTCCACCGCACAGCGAACTGCGCACTACACTGGTGCCTATCAGGGCGCCACCCGCGCGCTTGTGGTGCCGCGACGGGCTACGTACGGTGGGTGGCGCAGCGGTTGAGCCAACAGCCGCGCCGGGAAGTCCGGCTAGCGGGGAAACGTTTCCGCCACGCTGCTGTTCTGCGGTGCGCGCACATTCGGTGCGTCCGGGCTTCCCACCCAGCGGTACCAGCTGAAGAGGAGTGCCTCGTGACGGTTCAGGATCCGAACGTCGTGGCGACGAGCGGAGCCGAGTCCGCCGCGGCCGAGAGCCCGCGGGCCGGGCAGCTCGGGCTCGCCGCGCGCACCGCGACCGAAGGCGTCACCGTGCTGGCGGTCAGCGGTGAGATCGACATGCTCACCGCGCCGCAGCTGCGGGCGGACGCTTTGCGACACCTCGACGCGGGCAGCACGCTGGTGCTGGACCTGTCGGGTGTGAGCTTCCTCGGCTCGGCCGGTCTCGCGGTGCTGGTGGAGGCGTCGCAGCACGCCAAGCGCCGTGGCGGGGCGTTCCGCGTCGTGGCGGTGGAACGCGCCGTGACCCGACCGCTGGCCGCGACCGGCCTGGGCGAGGTGTTCAGCGTGTTCGAGTCGGTCGAGCAGGCGCTGGAGGCCGACGAGTCCCGGTGAGGCTCCGATGACGGACCGGGGCTAGACGTGCGGCACGAGGTCGACGACTTGGTCCACGCCCGCCGCGACGAGTGCGCGGCGGGCGTGGCCGTCTTCGGGTGCGCGCACGACGACCCGGTTGCCCGCCGCGGCGGCGGCCTCGGCGACGGCGCGCAGGCTGCGGATCAGGCCTTCGCTGCGCTCGCCCAACGCGCGCAGGTCGACGACCACCGGTACGGTCCCGCCCCGTGCGGCGGTCAGGATGCGGCGACGGACGGCGGGCGCGGCGTGCGCCGGCACGTCGCCGCGAACGTGCACTTCCACCCACCCGTCACGGGGGGTCACGTCCACCGGATCGGCGGGTGGCGGCGGGGCGAGCACCGTGCCGCGAGCCCGGTGGCGCGGACCGAGGACCAGGGTGACGGTGGTGCCGGACGCACCGCGGTCGACCAGCACCTCGTCGACGTTCTCGCGCATGAGCAGCAGCCCGCGACCGCGGGCGGTCAGGGTGGGCGGCGGCACGCGCCAGCCGCCGTGGTCGGTGACGACGACGCGCACGCTGCCGTCGGGCCTGGCGGCGGCTTCGATGTGGACGAGACCGAGCTCGTCGGGCGGGTAGGCGTGCTCCACGGCGTTGCTGGCGGCCTCGTTGACCGCGAGGAGCAGGTCGTAGCGGTCGTCCTCCGCCAGCCCTTCGGCGGTCAGCCAGGCGTCGAGTCGGGCACGTACCACGGCGAGCTGCCCGGGCTGTGCCGGGAACTCCACACCCCAGTGGTGGTCCGCGAGTTGATCGGTCAAAGGGCCTCCCCGTCGCACCAGTCAGTCTTCCCGGCCCGCACGCCCGCTACACGTGTGAACGACGATCAATTCGGGTATCGATAGCTTCAGCAGCACAACGAGACAGAACGGACGACGAGGTGAGCGTGTCGCACACTGAGCCGCGAAGCGGTGAGTCGGATAACGCCCTGGCCGGGGTCGAGTTGCGGATGGCGGCCGACCCCACGCAGCTGTCGATCGTCCGAGCCGTGGCGGCGGACATCGCCATGCGGCAGGACTTCGACCTTGACTCCATCGAGGACTTGAAGCTGGCGGTCGACGAGGCGTGCTCGACCCTGATCTCGCTGGCCGCGCAGGGTGCGGTGCTCAGCGCCCAGTTCTTGGTGGTGGACGGTTCGGTGCAGGTGTTCACCAAGGTGGACTCGCAGCGGTCGGCGCCGCCGGACCGGGACAGCTTCGGCTGGCGGGTGCTGAGCGCGTTGGTCGACTCGGTGACGACGTGGGTCGCGCCGCAGGCGGACGCGTTCGAGGTGCACATCGACCTGGTCAAGCGGTCGCTGGGGACGGTGGATGCGTGACGGGGACGGACGGGGGCACGACGCGGTCCGGCACCCAGGGTGACTACGACCACCTGGCGCCGCTGTTCGTCCGGCTGGCCGCGACCGCGAAGGACGACCCGGAGCGGGAGCGGCTGCGCGACGAGCTGGTGACCGAGCACCTGCCCGTGGCCAAGCACATCGCCCGGCGGTTCGGCCACCGCGGCGAGCCGCACGACGACCTGGTGCAGGTGGCCACGGTCGGGTTGATCAACGCCGTGGACCGGTTCGACCCGGAACGCGGCAGCGACTTCCTGTCGTTCGCGGTGCCGACGATCATGGGCGAGGTCCGGAAGTACTTCCGGGACTCCAGCTGGTCGGTGCGGATGCCGCGGCGGCTCAAGGAGCTGCACCTGGCGATCAACGCCGGGTCGGCGCGGCTGTCGCAGGAGCTGGGCCGCGCGCCGACGCCCAGCGAGCTGGCGCAGCACCTGGGGTTGAGCCGGGAGGAGATCCACGAAGGACTGGCGGCCGGCAACGCCTACCACAGCGCGTCGCTGGACGACCTGCTCGTGGCCGACGACAGCTCCATCTCGCTGGGCAGCACGCTCGGCGAGGAGGACCCGGAGCTGGAGGCGATCGAGCAGCGCGAGGCGCTGCACCCGTTGCTGGAGAAGTTGCCGGAGCGGGAGCGCAAGATCGTGGTGATGCGGTTCTTCGGGAACATGACGCAGACCCAGATCGCGCAGAAGGTCGGCATCTCGCAGATGCACGTGTCGCGGCTGCTGGCCAAGACGCTGCGGCAGCTGCGCGAGGGGTTGACCGAGTAGGACCGGTGCGACGACGCGGGGGGGGGGGGCCCCCCCCCCCCCCGGGGGGGGGCCCCCCCCCGGGGGGGGGGGGCGGGGGGCCTGGGGGGG
>NZ_JAJHUO010000005.1:39620-335660 GCF_020859565.1 Saccharothrix luteola
TGCCGCCCCCGGCGCCCCCCCCCCCCCCCAGCTCTTCGGGCCCCCCTCCGCGCGTTTCCGGGTCCAGGGGATTTTCCGGGGTCCGGGGGGAGGGGGATTTCCGGTGAGGGGCCCGACCGGCGGCGGCCAGGTCGGTCCTCAGGCGGCGGAGCGGCGGCGGCCGGCGATGATCCGGCGGCGTTCGTCCTCGCCCATGCCGCCCCACACGCCGTACGGCTCCTGGACCGCGAGCGCGTGCTCGCGGCACGGGTCCACGACGGGGCAGCGGGCGCAGAGCTGCTTGGCCTTGTCCTCGCGGGCGGCCCGGGCGGAGCCGCGCTCGTTGTCCGGGTGGAAGAAGACCGCGCTGTCACGGCCTCGGCACAACCCTTCCTTCTGCCAGTCCCAGACGTCGGTCACGGGCTTGGGCAGGCGCGCGGTGCTGGTCATCGGACGAACCCCCTTGCGGTGTCACAGGTGCTTGATCACGGCTTACCCGCTGGTCCCCCGTGGGCAAACGTGGTGCGCCTCATCGGATGGATTACCGGGGGAGGTGGATTACTCCGGTTCCTCCTGCGCCAGCCGCTGGTCGAGGGTCTCGCCCTCGCGCAGCTCGCGCGGCGTGGTGCCGTGGCGGTCGGCGGCGCTCCAGTGCTCGGGCGGCTCGACGCCGCGCTCCAGCGGGTCGACGTCGAGCTCGTCCTCGTCCAACTGCTCGGTCTCGTCCAGCGGGCGTTCGTTCGGATCGGTCATCGCACTCCTCCCGGCGTGGCGAAGGCGCCCTCCAGCTCGGGCGCGACGGACTCGGCCCAGAACGCGAAGAACCGCTCCTGGTCCGGGCCGATCTGGTTCACGTACACCTCGTCGTAGCCCGCGTCGGCGAACTCGCGGACGCGGTCCACGTACGGCTGCGGGTCGGGGCCGACGGGCAGCGCCTCGGCCACCATGTCCTCGGTGACCAGCGTCGACGCCTGCTCGAAGTGCCGCGGCGTCGGCAGCACCTGGGCCAGTTCGCCGGGCAGCTGCTCGTTCGCCCAGAGCCGGTGCGCCGTTCTCACGCCCTCCTCGGCGGAGGGCGCGTGGCACACCTTGAACCCGGCCTGGGTCGGCTTGCCCTCGCCCCCGGCGGCGCGGAACTTCGCCACCAGCGACGGGTCCGGCATGGTCGAGCACAGGCCGTCGCCGATCCGCCCGGCCACCTTCGCCGCCTTCGGCCCGAACGCCGACACGTACACCGGAACGGGTGACGGCGGCACCGTGTAGAGGCGCGCGTTCTCGACCGTGTAGTGCTCGCCGCGGTGGCTGACCTGCTCGCCGGTCCACAGCGCCCGCATCACCTCGACGGCCTCTTCGAGCATCTCCAGCCGTTCCGGGGCGGACGGCCACGGGTCGCCGAAGATGTGCTCGTTCAGCGCCTCGCCGGTGCCGACGCCGAGAGTGAACCCGCCCCGGCACTGGACGGCCGCCGTCGCCGCGGCCTGCGCCACGACGGCCGGGTGAATCCGCAGCGTCGGACAGGTGACGGCGGTCGTGACGGGCAGTGACGTGACCTCGGACAGCGCGCCGATGACGGACCACACGAACGGGCTGTTCCCCTGCTCGCCGTTCCACGGGTGGTAGTGATCGGAGATCCACAGGCGCTCGAACCCCGCCTGCTCCGCCCACCGCGCCTGCTGCACCAGCTCGCGCGGTCCGTGCTCCTCGCTGGAGAGGAAGTAACCGATGCCGACCATGGCCACCGGTTACCCGCGCAGGAATTCCTGAACCTTGGTCGCCACCCCGCGCTTGACCACGTCCCACGCGTCCGGGTCGCCCCTGAGCATCGCCTCGGCGGTGGCCTTGGCCTGGTCGAACGTCGTGTGGGGCGGGATCGGCGGCACGTTCGGATCGCACCGCACGTCCAGGACCACCGGCCGTGAGGCGGACAACGCCTCGTCCCACGCGCCGCCCAGGTCGGCCGGATCGGCCACGTCGATCCCGCCCAGCCCGACGGACCGCGCGAACGCCGCGTAGCCGATGTCGGGCAGCACCTGCGACTCCTCGAACTTCGGCGCGCCGCCCATCGCCCTCAGCTCCCACGTCACCTGGTTGAGGTCGTTGTTGTGCAGCACGCACACCACGCACCTCGGATCCGCCCACTCCTCGTGGTAGCGGGCGATGGTGATCAACTCGGCCAGCCCGTTCATCTGCATCGCGCCGTCGCCGACCAGCGCCACCACCGGGCGTTCCGGGTGCGCGAACTTCGCCCCGATCGCGTACGGCACCCCGGCGCCCATCGTCGCCAACGTGCCCGACAACGACCCGCGCATCCGCCCGCGCAACTTCACCAGCCGGGCGTACCAGTTCGCCGCGGACCCCGAGTCGGCGGTCACGATCGCGTCGTCGGGCAACCGCGACGACAACTCCCACATGATCCGCATGGGGTTCACCGGGTCCGCGTCCACAAAGGACTGCCGACGCAGGGTGTCCCACCACTCGGCCACGTTGCGCTCGACGGTCTCCCGCCAACGCCGGTTCTCCTTGCGCCGCAACAGCGGGAGCATCGCCCGCAACGTCGCCCCCGCGTCACCGACCAGGTTCACCTCGGTCGGGTAGCGCATCCCGATGAACCGCCCGTCGACGTCCACCTGCACCGCCCGCGCGGCGCCGAACTCGGGCAGGAACTGCGAATAGGGAAAGCTCGACCCGACGATCAACAACGTGTCGCAGTCCCGCATCAGCTCGTAGCTCGGCCTCGTGCCCAGCAACCCGATCGACCCGGTCACCCACGGTTCGTCGTCCGGCAGCACGTCCTTGCCCAACAACGCCTTCGCCACACCGGCGCCCAACACCTCCGCCACCTGGCGAACCTCACCACCGGCCCCGCGCGCCCCCTGGCCCACGAGCATCGCCACGCGCTCCCCGGCGTTCAACACCTCCACTGCGCGCTCGACGTCATCCGTCGCCGGGACGGCGGTCGCCCGACCCCGGCTGGGTGCGCTGGACGGCACGTGCTTGAACGCGTGCTCGGGCGGCGTGTAGTCCAGTTCCTGCACGTCGGCCGGGATGATCAGCGCCGTGGGCGCCCGCTGCGCCTCCGCGGTGCGAATGGCCCGGTCCAGGGCGTTGGGCAACTGCTCCGGCACGGTCACGTCGACCAGGTACTCGGACGCGACGTCCTTGAACAACGAGTGCAGGTCCACCTCCTGCTGGTAACTGCCACCCATCGCCGTGCGCGCCGTCTGCCCGACGATCGCCACCACCGGCACGTGATCCAACTTGGCGTCGTACAACCCGTTCAGCAGGTGGATCGCCCCAGGCCCGGAGGTGGCCATGCACACCCCGACCCGGCCGCTGAACTTCGCGTACCCGACGGCCTGCATCGCGGACATTTCCTCGTGCCGCGACTGCACAAACCGGGGCCTGTCCCCACTACGCCCAAAAGCCGAAACCAGCCCGTTGATGCCGTCACCCGGATAGGCGAACACGTGCTCGACCCCCCAGTCGCGCAGGCGGCGCAGCACGAAGTCGGCAACGGTGTCGGTCATGGCGGCCTCCCTGGAAAAGAAAGGGTTACCCGCCCCACCAGCCCTTACTCAGCCCACCCACCGCCGGCGCCCTACCCCGGGCCGGCCGGTGACGCAGGCAGGGCCGGGACGCAGCAGGGCCAGACGCAGCAGGGCCGGTTGGGGCCAGCAAGGTGGGCACGGCGCTGGCAGACCGGCGGCTGACCGGGGATGGCGGCCGGGCGGTGACCGCGGCTGGGCAACGATCGCGGCTGAGCGGGGATCGAGCGGGCCAAGGTTCGGGCGGGCCAAGGGATCGCCGCCAGGCAGGGCTTGCGGCTGAGCGGGGATGGGGGCTGAGCGGGGATGGGGGCAGGGCGGGGATGGCGCGGGGATCGAGGCTGGGTGGAGATCGCGGCGGCACCGATCGCGGCGGCAGGGATCCGGCGCGGGAATCGGGGCAGGGTCGAAGGGCAGGGCCGCGGCTGGGCGGAGATCGCAAGCTGCTCTGTTGACAGGGCGGGGATCGCGGGCTCCGTTGGCGGGGCGGGGGGCGGGGCGGGATCGCAAGCTGCGTTGGCGGGGCGGGATCGCGGCGGGGTGGAGATCGCGGCGGGGCGGGGATCGGGGGGTGCGTCGGCGGGGCATGGCTGGGCTGGGCGGGGCGGGCGTTGGAACCGCACTTGCCCATCCACGCCCCCTGGGCCGTAGTCGCCATGCCTGTCCGCCGCCGGGCCGGCCGTTTTATCCGGCTAACGTGAGACATGCGGTTTGGGTTGTCCTAGGTTGCACTCTTCGCCCGGTCGAGTGATCAACCAACCCGAGCAACCTCACAGGCACCCACAACGGCCCCCGCAACGGACCCGGAACCAACCCACCGAGGCCCGATTTGACATGGGTTCGGGCACCCCAGGCAGGTCGAGCCGGACCCTCACAACGGCAGCAACAACCGCCCGCCCACCACCAGAGTCCCCACCGCCACCCCGGCGAACAGCAGCACCCACACCAACCCCGGCACCCGCGTGATCCGCGCCAGCTGATCGGCATCGGACTGCCGCGCCAACCCCCGCATCCGCCGCCGCTGCAACTCCCCCACCGGCCTGACCCCGCCCAACAACAAGAACCACGTCACGAACAACGCGAACGCCGCCTGCCACTCCACCGTCGCGTACCACGACACGGCGAACATCACCGCCCCGGTCACCACGACCGACAGCACGCCGAACGCGTTGCGGATCATCACCAGCATCCCGGCCAGCAACCCGACCGTCGCCCACAGCAACGGCCGGACCTGGTCGGACGTCACCAGGACCGCCGCGCCCAGCCCGAGCAACGACGGCGTCACGTACCCCGCGAAGTACATCAGCACGACCGCGAAACCGGTCGGCCTGCCGCGCGACACCGTGACCCCGGACGTGTCCGAGTTCAGCTTGATGCCCTCCAGCCTCCGGCCGGTGAGCAGCGCGACGAGGGCGTGCCCGGCCTCGTGCGCGATGGTGATGACGTGCCTGCTGTACCGCCACACGCCCGGACTGGCCACCAGGACCAGCGCCAGCACGGCGGGAGCCCATTTCGTCAGAGTCGACATCGCCACCCAGCATGCCAGGGCCGCACCAGGGGCTTGACCTGGACCGCGCTCCAGCACCCAGGCTGACCGCCATGAGACGACAGCGCATCGGTTCACTGGAGGTCAGCGCCCTGGCGCTGGGCACGCTGCCGTTCGGCACGTCAGTCGACCAACGGACCTCGTTCGCGATCATGGACCGCTTCGCCGAGGCGGGCGGCACGTTCCTGGACACGGCCAACAACTACGTGTTCTGGGACGGTGGCACGGGCGACGAGAGCGAGCAGACCGTCGGTCGCTGGCTGGCCGCCCGGGGCAACCGCGACGACGTGGTCGTGGCCACCAAGACGGGCGCGCGGCCGTTGACGCCGGGCACCGGGCTGGAGAACGCCGAGGGCCTGGCCGGCGACACGGTCCGCAGTGCCGCCGCCGCGAGCCTGGAGCGGCTGGGCATCGACCACATCGACCTCTACTACAGCCACATCGAGGACCGCCGGGTCACGCTGGAGGACACCCTCGGCGGGTTCGCGTCCCTCGTCGAAGCCGGCACGGTGCGGGAGATCGGCGCCAGCAACCACGCCACGTGGCGCTTCGACCGGGCACGGGCGGTGTCACGGGCGAACGGCTGGCCGCTCTACACCGCCGTGCAGCAGCGGTACAGCTACCTCCGACCGCGGCCGGGGGTGAAGCTGCCCGAGGGCGGTCACGTGCACATGACCGACGAGCTGCTCGACTACGCGCAGACCGAGCGGGACGTCACGCTCGTGGCGTACTCGGCGCTGCTCGCGGGCAGGTACCGGGACAAGCCGCTGGGCGAGGAGTACGACCACCCCGGCACCACGCGGCGGCTGAGGGTGCTGCACGAGGTCGCGGCGGAACTCGGCGCCACGGTCAACCAGGTCGTGCTCGCGTGGCTGATACGCCAGGACATCATCCCGCTCGTGGGCGCCACCTCCGTCGCACAGGTGGAGGAAACGCTGGGCGCGCTCGAGATCGAACTGGACGACGACCAGGTGGACCGCATGGACTCGGCGACCTGAACAGCGAACAGCGAACAGCGCACGGTCCGTTCGGGACCGTGCGCCGTTCGCGCGTCTTGCCGTCAGCGCGTCAGACCAGCCGGCCCATCACCGGCTGAACCGCGACTTGTGCTGCTCCGCGATGGCCGGGTCGATCGGCTGGACCGGCCGCGGGTTCACGGTCGGGTCCATCGACTCGACCCGCTCGTCGCGGTACGCACCGTGCGGCGCGTCGTCGGTGCGCTGCGCGGGCATCTCCTGCGTCACCGGATCGGCCTTCGGGTCGCGGATGCTCGCGTCCCGCTCGTACCGGGCCTGCTCCCGACGCCGCTCCGCCTCCCGCCGGTCCGCGATCGTCTCGCCAGGACCCGCGACCGTCTCGCCGGGGCCCGCGACGGGCGCGATCGGCTCCCCGGTCCGCGTGTCGACCGGCGGTTCCGTCACGATCTTCCGCCGCGCCGGCAGCACCGCGATCAGCAGGCCGACGGCGGCGAGGCCGAGGTGCAGCCAGTTGTCGTTGACGTTGAGCGCCAGCGGGTTGCCGAGGCCGGCCACCGGGTTGGTGGAGAACACCCCGGCCAGGGCCAGGCCCCACAGCAGCACGGCGCCGTAGCCGATGAACAGGATCCAGCCGTACAGGCGCGCCAGGCCGGACGTGCTCGCCATCAGCAGGCCGAGCACACCGAACGCCAGGTGGACCACGTTGTGCAGCGGGTTCAGCGTGAACCCGAGCAGCATCGCGTGCTGGTCGCCCGCGAAGTCGCCGAACCCGGTGCGCACGAAGCCCAGCACACCCAACGCGAGGAAGACCGAACCGACCAGGCCTGCGAGCACCTGGGCGGGTTGCAGGCCCGCGACCTTGACGCGACCGACCGTCGAGTGGTGGGTCATCTCGCCCTCCAACTGAGGACCACGAGCCCGTCTGACCGGGCTCCGGACGACCACCGACTACCCGTCCGGTCCGAGCCGCAAACAGGAGCCGCGAACGGCGCGTCGCCGCCCCGACCCGGTACCGGGGCCGAATGGCGGCGGGGGACGGGCGCACGAACCCGTCCCCCCTTTCCCGACAGGAGTCACACACCCCGCCGTGCCGGGGTTTATCCGCCCCGACCCACCCCATGAAGGCCGGGCGGCCAGCGCCACGCCGAATGCGTGCCGATCATTACAGCCAATAGGCCGATAAGATTTCCCAATAATCACGCACCGTGTCGTCGGATTCGACGCATGCGAAGTATGGGCAGGTCAGGAGCGCTGGACCCGGTCACCGGACGTGCGCGTCGCGGAGCCGTTCCACTCGGTCTCCTTGCTGTTCACGAAGGTCCCCTTTGTGGTTCGTCGAACACCACTGCGGTGTCACCACGACTATCTCCGAACCGGCCGCTCGCGTCAAAGTAATTACGGCGTTCGCGAATTCATCGGACCAACCTCCGGTCCCATCGGGCAGGATCGCTTGACCTCGACTTAACTCGAACTCCTAGCGTGGCCGGCAGGACTTCAGAGGGGATCAGGACATGCACGCCATCGTTCAGCACGAGTTCGGCCCGGCCGAGAACCTGCGCTACGAGCAGGCGCCGGACCCGGAGCCGGGGGCAGGCCAGGTGCGGATCGCGGTGTCCGCGGCCGGGGTGCACCTGCTCGACACGTCGATCCGCCGCGGTGAGCACGGTGGGCCGTTCCCGCTGCCCGAACTGCCCATGACGCCGGGTCGGGAGGTCGCGGGGGTCGTCACCGCGCTGGGCGACGGGGTCGAGCCGCACTGGCTGGGCAAGCGCGTCGTCGCGCACCTCGGCCAGGCCAGCGGCGGGTACGCGGAGCAGGCCGTGGCGAACGCCGCCTCGCTGCACGAGCTGCCCGACCACGTGTCCGACGACGCGGCCGTGGCCATGATCGGCACCGGCCGCACCGCCGTCGGCGTGCTGCGCATCGCCGAGCTCACCTCCGACGACGTGGTCCTCGTGACCGCGGCGGCCGGCGGGCTCGGCGCGCTGTTCGTGCAGGAGGCGAAGGCGGTCGGGGCCAAGGTGGTCGGCGTGGCGAGCACCGCCAAGCTGGACCTGGTCCGCCAGTTGGGCGCGGACGTGGTGGCCGACTACACCCGGCCGGGCTGGGACGAGGGCATCGGGCAGGTCACCGTCGTGCTCGACGGCGTGGGCGGCGAGGCCGGCCGCAAGTCCCTGGAGCTGCTCGGCGTCGGCGGCCGGATCCTGCTGTTCGGCTGGTCCGCGGGCGAGCCCACCGCCATCGACACCGCCGACCTCTACCGGCTCGGCATCACCGCCTCGGTCGTCGTCGGGCCGCGGATGATGAAGGGCACGAACCTGCGCGGGCTGGAGGAGCTGTCGATGCGCGCGTTGGCCGAGGGCAGGCTGACCCCGCTGACCACGACGTTCCCGCTCAGCGAGGCCGCCAAGGCGCACGCCGCGCTGGAGGGCCGCGCCACCGTGGGCAAGGTCGTGCTCAAGCCCTGACACCGGTGAGGCCCCCGTGCGCGACGACCACGCACGGGGGCCTCACCGGTCTACGCCCGCTACACCGGCACCGTGACGATCCGCTCGTCGTCGAAGGTGCGCACCTCGATCGCCGCGACGTCCTCGGGCGCGATGAGCGCCGAGCCGTCGAGGTTGGTGCCGTCCTCCTCACCGGCCGGCGAGACGAGCCAGCTGCCCGCCTCCGCGCGCCGGCCGTCCTTGGCCACGACGATCAGCCTGCACTTCTCGCCCTGCTCGACACCCGCGACGGACGCGTTCACCCGCACCCACCCGGCGGCGGGCCTGACCTGCACGGTCATCCGCGCGCCGGTGACCGGGTCGGTGGCCGACCCGAGCTTCGTCCCGGCGGGCGGCACGGGCGCGGCCGTCGTCCCCTGGACGGCGCCCACGTCGGGCGCGGTGCCCCGGCCGACCGCGAAACCACCGCCGAGCACGACCGCGGCCACGGCCGCCGCGACCAGCCCCAGGCCGACCTGGCGACGGCGCAGCCGGGCGCCGCGCTCGGCCCGCACCTGCCGCAGCGTGCGCCGCAGCAGCAGGTCGCCGCCCTCGGGCGGGCCGTCGAGCAACGCCTCGGGCGGCACGTCGCCCATGGCCTCCTCCATCGCTCGCAGCTCGGCCAGCTCGCCGCCGCACCGCGGGCAGGACGCCAAGTGGTCCTCCACCGCACGTGCCTCCCGCTCGTCGAGCACGCCCAGCACGTATGCGCCGAGCAGCTGTGGATCGTGGTTCGTGGTCATCCGGCCACCCCCTTCAGCGCGACCTGTTGCCCGACGAACGTCTCTCTCAACGCCCGCAGCGCGTAGTGGGATCTCGACTTCACCGTGCCCGGCGGCACCCCTAACGCCTCGGCCGCCTCGGTCACGCTCCGGCCGCGGAAGTAGATCTCCATCAGCACGTCGCGGTGGTCGGACGACAGCCGGTCCAGCGCTTCGAGCACCACCACCGAGTCCACCACCGAGTCCGCGTGGTCGCGCTGCACCGGCGTGGCCGTCGGCGCCTCGGCCACCTCCCGGGGTCGGGCCGCCTTCGCCCTGAACCGGTCCGTGACGATGTTGCGCGCCACCGTGAGCAGCCACCCGCGGACCGAGCCCTTGCCGTTCACCAGGGCGTCCGGGTGCCGCCACGCGCGCACGAGGGTTTCCTGGACGACGTCCTCGGCCGACGCCCGATCACCGGTCAACCGCGTCGCGTACGCGAGCAGCGCCCGCCCGTGCTCCTCGTAGAGGGATCGGATCAGTGCCTCGTCGGCCGCGGCCTCCCGTTTCCGGGACCACAGAGCCGCCATCCACCCACTCCTCTCGTCAACTCCCGCCCTGGACACGGACGCCGCAGGCGTTCGGTTCACCGCGGGCGGCGGGGAGTCCGGTCAGGAGCAGGTCTCGCCGGCGTTCAGGCAGGTCGTGACGCGGTCCATCAGCGCGACCGGCATGACGTTGACGAACATCGCGTGGTCCGTGCGCGGGTCGCGCAGCTGCTCGGGGAAGCTGTCCAGGGCGTAGGGCCGCCCGGCGGGCACGGCGTACGCGACCCGCACGCGCAGCTTCGGCACCGGGAACGTGCCCGGCCGGCACACCCCGTTCGACCCGGGGAACTCGGCGTGCGCCCGGTGGCTCGGGCTGTCGGTGTTGCGGCCGTCCCAGCAGCTCGGGAAGTCGAACGTGCGCAGCACCGCGCCGCCCGGCGCGCACTCCGGGTAGCGGTCGGTGTGCCGGTCCTCGAACCCCGTGCAGCTCCACCGCGCCCGGCCGCGCCCGCTGGTCAGCGCCGCCGGGTCGCCGGTGATCATGCGCAGGAACCTCGGCATGGGCACGACCTGGCTGACCGGGCTGCCGGTGAACGTGATCTCCACCCTCGACGGCGGCAGCACCTCGCCGGTGTTGCCGTGCGCGCCGCCGCCGGGCGCGTGCTCGTCGTGCCCGGTCCGGTCGGTCAGCCGCAGCACCGGCCAGTAGTAGGTGGACCGGTCCTCCGCCGGGCAGGTGGTCCCGGCGGCGGCCAGCGAGTCGTCGGTGGAGCCCGCGTGCGTGCTCAGGTTGCCGACGTACTCGTGGGTGTGGTGCGCGCCGGACGGCTGCCCCGGCGCGATGACCATGTTGTCGGCGTTGAGGTGACGTGGTTCGTTGCGCCCGCAGTCGACGCGGAACGTGCCGGTCGACGCGTCCTGGGTGGTGGTGACCGACTCGACGGCCACCGGCACCTCGTCGATGGCCACGGTGCGGCTGTCCGCGCAGCCCGTCGCCAGCACGAGCACCAGCAGCAGGGGCGACCACCTCACGGCCGACAGCTTATTCGGACCCCGGCCGCCGGCCGCGCGGCCGGGACGGTGCCCGCACGACCCTGCCCGAGTGGGCAGATCACGGCGCCCGGGTCGTCGAGGTGACCAGGACCCGGCCGTCCTCCGTGACGACGCTGACGGCGGCGAGCTCGTCCGGGCCGACCACGGCGGCGCCCGCCAGCGCGGTGTCGCCGAGCCGCGGGGCGACCCAGCCGCCCGCCACGTGACGCCGGCCGTGAACGTCGGTGACCACGAGCAGGCACCGCTCCCCCGCGTCGACGCCGGCCACCACCGCGCTGAGCCGCACCCACCCGTCGGCGGGCGCCACCGTCGTGGTCAGCCGCACGCCGTCGGCCGCGGTGGCGACCAGCAGCCGTGCCCCGGGCGCGCGGTGCCGGCCGAGGTGGACGCCGCCGGCCAGCACCGCGGCGGCGAGCGCGACGCCCACCACCGTGACGACGCCGCCGCGACGCCTGCGGTCACACGCCCGCTCCGCGCGGACCTGGCGCAGCGTGCGTTCGAGGATCGGGTCGTGCATCTCTTCTCGTTCGGCTCGTGCTCGGACGTGTCCCGAGCGGCACTCACCACACGCACCCGTGGGACGTCCGGTTCAACCGCACGCGTCGAGGCGGCCCCGGACCGAGCACCGGGACCGCCTCGCGAGCACTTCAAGACCCGCTCAGTTCAGCTGCACCCTGAGGATGCGGCTGTTGGAGTTGTTCGGCGTGCTGTCCCGGTCGTCGCTGGTGGTCAGCCACAGGCTGCCGTCCGGCGCGGGCTCGACGGTGCGCAGCCGGCCGTACGTGCCCTGGAAGTGGGTCGTCTCCGAGCCGACCGTCGTGCCGCTGATGACCATCCGGTAGAGCCTGCTGCCGCGCAGCGTGGCCATGTACAGGGCGTTGTTGACGACGGCGATGCCGCTGGGCGAGGCGTTGGCGGTGCTCCACGTCCGCTTCGGCGCGACGTAGCCGGAGCAGTTGCCCGACGTGCCCTCGCACGACGGCCAGCCGTAGTTGCCGCCGCGCTCGGACAGGTTCAGCTCGTCCATGATCGTGTTGCCCAGCTCGGCCTGCCACAGCCTGCCCTGGCCGTCGAACGCCAGGCCCTGCACGTTGCGGTGCCCGTAGGTCCACACGTACCGGGCGTTGCCGCCGTTGCCGTAGAACGGGTTGTCGGTCGGCGCGGAGCCGTCGGCGTTGAGCCGCAACACCTTGCCGCCCAGGTTGGACAGGTCCTGCGCCCAGTTCGGGTTCTGGCCGTCACCGGTGCCCGCGTACAGCTTGCCGTCCGGGCCGAACCGCAGCCGGCCGCCGTTGTGGTAGCGGTTGCGCGGGATGCCGGTGAGCAGCACCTGCAACGACGACTGCACCAGGGCGTTGTTCTGCACCTTCATCCGCACGATCCGGTTGTCGTTCGCGGCCGTGTGGTAGATGTACAGGTAGTTGTCGGAGGCGAAGTTCGGCGACACCTCGATGCCCAGCAGGCCGCCTTCACCGCTCGTCGTGACGACGTTCGGCACCGTGCCCAGGGTGGTCTTCACCCCGGACGGCGACAGCTTGACGATGTCGAACGCGTCGCGCCGCGAGTAGACGCCCGACCCGTCGGGCAGGAAGTCCAGGCCCCACGGCACGTCGTTGTCCGTGGCCAGCTGCGTCACCGCACCGACCTGGTCGCCGCCCGACGACGTGGTGGCGGTGATCGCCATGCTCCAGTCGGAGACGTTGCCCACCGCGTCGTACGCCCGCACGTTCATCAGGTACGAGGTGTTCGGGCGGCGTCCGCCGATGGTGGCCGAGGTGCCCGTGGTCTCGCCCACCGGTGAGCCGCCCGCGAGGACCTCGTAGCGGGTCACGCCGACGTTGTCGGTGGACGGGTTCCACGCCAGCGACACGGAGTTCGCCGTGACGCCCGTGACGCGCAGTCCCGTCGGCGTGGTCGGCCGCTCGGTGTCGGCCTGCGCGGGCGGTGTGGTCACCTCGAGGTTGTTGCCCGCCTGGGAGATGTTGCCGGCGGCGTCCTTGGCGTTGACGTAGTAGACGTACGAGCCGTTGGGGTTCAGGCCGGTGATCGTGGTGGACGTGCCGGTGACGGACTTGACGAACTGGCCGCGCTGGTAGACCTCGTAGGACGTGACGCCGACGTTGTCGGTGGCCGGGTCCCAGGCCAGGTCGACCGAGGTGGGCGTGACGTTGGCCGAGCGCAGGTTCGCCGGCGGTGACGGCGGCGTGGTGTCCGCCTGCCCGATCTCGCCGAACACCTGGAACTCCTGCAACGAGTAGCCGTGGTAGGTGGCCGTGCGGCAGCGCGTGGTGCCGTACATCCGGACGTAGCGACCACTTCCGCTCACCACGAGGTCTTCCACGCCGCCCGCGCCGTTCGCGGTGGTGTGGACGCTGGTCCACGTGCTCGCGTCGGACGACGTCTCGATCCGGTAGCCGCGGGCGCACGACAGGTCCCACTGGAGCCGGACCCTCGTGATCGCGGCCACCGCGCCGAGGTCGACCCGGATCCACGACGGGTCGATGCCGCCCTGGCTGGCCCAGCGGGTGGACGAGTTGCCGTCCACCGCCGCCGAGGGCGCGAAACCCGAGCTGCCCGACGACGACGCGGTGGCCGGTTTTCCTTGGGAGAGCAGGACGGGAGCCGCGCTCGCGGGCGCGGCGGACACCAGGGCGGACGCCACCACGGCGAGCGCGGTGGCGAGCGAGCCGAGCGAGGTCGACCAGGCGCTCCTAGTACGGGGTGCCACAGATGCCTCCACAGTCTTTGACGACTCCCCCTTGGCGCTGGGGGATTGGCGCGGCGGCGAAGCGGCGGCGGAGGAGGACGGAGACGGGCGAGCGCGGGTTCAGGGTCTGAGTCTGCGGAACTTGCGCAACAGTTGACCCCCGACCCGGTCGCGTGCAGTCATTCGTCCTGTGGACTGAAACGGTAAGGGCTTTCTCCCACAGCGTCCAGTGGCGTTCCGGGCGATGTGCCCGAACCGCCGCTGGTGCCGACGGCCGAGCTGCTGTCCACTGTGGACGTGCCGCTAGCCGGTGAAGGGCACGGCGACGAGCCGGCCCCACAGCACGAAGGCCAGCAGCGCCAGGTACACGAAGTCCACCACCACCAGCTTGAACTCCCGACGCCGGAAGCGGACGACCGCGGCGCCGACCATGACGATCATCAGGCCGACGGCGGCCGAAGGCACCAGGACCGGCGCGACGTCGAGCACGGCGGGCAGGACCAGGCCCAGCGCCCCCAGCACCTCGAACGCGCCGATGGCCTTGATGGCGCCCGCGCTCCAGTCCTCGGTCCACGCGGCGCTGTGGCCGGTGGCGGCTATCTTCTGCTTGGACAGGACGAGCTTGCCGCCGCCGCCGAAGAAGTAGGCGGCGGCCAGCACGCCGGTGATGATCCACAGGGCGAGGTTCACGGGTTCCTCCTGGTCGAACGGCTGTCGAACGGCTTGTCGACCACGAGACGCCGGTGTTCCGGGCCCTGTGACAGGCCGGGCGCGTGACGCGCGTTACACGGCGTCGGACCGGCGGCGAACAGGCAGGAGCGACCGATGGGCGGCACGGCGCAGACGCGTCCCGCGACCGAGGCGTTCGTCGCCCACCGCAACCTGCTCTTCACCGTCGCCTACCAGATGCTCGGGTCGGCCGCCGACGCCGAGGACGCCGTCCAGGAGACCTGGCTGCGGTGGGCGGGTGTCGACCTCGACACCGTGCGCGACCAGCGGGCGTACCTGGTCCGGATCGTCACCCGCCAGGCGCTCACCCGGCTGCGCGCGCTCGGCAGGCGCAAGGAGTCCTACGTCGGCCCCTGGCTGCCCGAGCCGCTGCTGACCACGCCCGACGTGGCCGAGGACGTCGAGTTGGCCGACAGCGTCTCGATGGCGGTGCTGCTGGTGCTGGAGACGCTCACGCCGACCGAGCGGGCGGTGTTCGTGCTGCGCGAGGTGTTCGACGTCGGCTACGACGAGATCGCCGAAGCCGTCGACAAGACCCCGGCCGCGGTGCGCCAGATCGCGCACCGGGCCAGGGCCCACGTCGCCGAGCGCCGGCCGCGCGGCGCCACCGACCCGGCCGAGACCAGGGCCGCGCTCTCGGCGTTCCAGCGGGCGGTCGAGACCGGCGACCTGCAGGGCCTGCTCGACGTGCTCGCGCCGGACGTCGTCATCCTCAGCGACGCCGGCGGGTTCAAGCAGGCCGCGCGCAAGCCCGTCGTCGGCGCCGACAAGGTGGCCCGCTTCCTGGCCGCCCGCTGGGACGTCGTCGGCACGCGGACGACGACCGAACCGGCGCAGGTCAACGGCGGCCCGGCGGTGATCCTGCGGCTCGACGGCGAACTGGACGGCGTCGTGGCGGCGCGGGTCGAGGGCGGTCTCGTCACCGGCCTCTACTTCATGCGCAACCCGGAGAAGCTGACGCACGTGGCGCGGGAGACGACCCTGAGCCGGTGACGGCTACGGCACCAGCAGGCCCCAGTGGACGGCCCAGGGCACGAACACCGCGCCACCGGCCACCAGCAGGCCCAGCCGCACCCGGTGCCCCGCCGTGAGGTCGGCCCTGGCCTGCCACACCCTCACCCCGGTGACCGCGGTGGCCACCACCACCGCCACCGCCAGGACCTGCAGCCCGAGCCACGGCAGCGGCCGGCCGAGCACCACCGGGCCGAGGCTCCTCGCGCCGCTCGACGCCAGGTGGCCGAGGTAGCCGACCAGGCCGAGGACGCTCAGCAGTCCGGTCGTGGCGAGCAGACCCGCCGGTCGACGCAGGGGTGGCGTGCTGCGCAACCGGCGGACCGCCGCGCTCAGCCCGTACCCCGCGAACGCGACCAGCAGCACTAGGACCGCGACGACCTGCGCCGCCGGTGATCCCGGCTCGACCGGGGTGCTCAGCCGCTCCTGCTCCGGCGGTGTCCCGACCTCCGCGGTGCGCGGTCCGGTCACCCAGGAGGCGACCCGCGCCAGATAGGCCGGCGCGATCTCGTCACCGCGCTGGAAGCCGTCCGGGGACAACCGCATCGTGTGATCGGCACCGGGCACCGAGAGCAGCGTGTAGTCGCCGTTGCCGCCCCGGTCGAGCGACTCCTGGAACACGCGCAGGCTCTCGGCTCCGGGAATCACCCGGTCGAGATCACCCCACAGGGCCAACACCGGTTGGGTGACCCGGGCCAGCACCGGCGCCGGGTCGTAGCCCGACTCGGGGAACAGGCCGGCGCCGACGAGCAGGCCGAGCGTCGTGCGCGAGACGGTGTCCACCAGGGAGCCGGACACACCGGCGGCGGCGAGCCGGTTGACGAGGTTCCACGACTGCTGCCGTTCGGGCGCCGTGCCGGGTGCTCCGACCGTGACCACGAAGGCCACGTCAGCCGACTCGGCCGCGGCGATCGGGGCCACCCAACCACCTTCGCTGACGCCCCACAGGCCGGTCCGGGCCGGGTCGACGCCCGGCTGGGTCCTCAGCGCGCGCAGGGCGGCCAGCGCGTCGTCGGCCAGGAGTTCGAAGTCGACGTCGGACTTGGACCGCTTCGGCCGCTTGTCGTAGATCAGCGTGACGATGCCGGACCGCGCGAACGCCTCCGCCTCCTGGCGGTAGCCGTCCCGCGAGACCCGACCCGAGCCGTGCACCATGACCATGGCCGGGTGCGGGGAGTCCGTGTCGGGCGCGATCACGGTGCCGTGGAGCGTCAGGTCTCCACTCGAAAAGGTGATGTCCTGCTCGACCAGGCCGGATGGCGCGGCTTGGGCGGGTGGTGACAGCGCGGCCGACGCCGTGCCGACGACCAGCGCCGCCAGCAACCGGACGAGGGCACGACGAAGTCGCGAGTTGCGTTCGGGGAGCACGGGTGCTCTCCTTCCCGAGGAGGTTCGCACGTACGAGGAACACGCCGGTTCCGGCGTGGTGCCGCGGCTTCCGCCCGCCCGGGTCGTCGAGTGCCAGCTCGACGGCCCGGGCTTCGTGTCAGGGGCGGTCCGCGGGGCCGGGGACGGGGAACGCGAAGAAGCGCACGGCGACGTGCCGCGCGTCCGCGGGCGTCTCGTCCACCGGTCGTTGGTAGCGCTTGAGCAGCGCCATGTACTCGTCGAAGAACTCGTGCAGCTCGGGCAGCGTCAACCGCACCGAGCCGCGGGAGTGGGGCAGCGCGTCCGCCCACTCGCCCAGCTCCGACCGCCGGGCCAGGAACTCGTCGAACAGCTCCTGGTCGGCGGCCAGCTTGAGCTGCCTGAGCTGGTCCACGAGGGTCCGCACTTCCGGGTCCGCCGGCGCCCGGGGCCCGCGCAAGTCCTGCACGGGCGCGCGCCACCACCGTTCACGGCCGTGCGCGCGCTCGGGCACTTCCTCCACGAACGCGTGCTTCGCGAGCATCCGGAGGTGGTAGCTGGTCGCGCCGCTGCTCTCGCCGAGCGCCTTGCCGAGCGTGCTGGCCGTCGCCGGACCGTGCTGCCCGAGGTGGCGCAGGATCCGTTGGCGCAACGGGTGCGCGAGCGTGCGGAGTTCGTCGACGTCGGAGATCTCGCGCGGTGCGACCATGGTGCAAAGCTAGCGTTGCAAAGCCTGCTTTGCAACCTCGTCGTGCAACCGCACCCAGTCCTCCCGCCGGTCACGCCACGCGTCGCTCGCGAAGAGCGCGGCCTTCGCTTCCGCCGTCGAGAGCCCCAGGACGCGTGACGCGACGTAGGTGGTCTCGACCGGCGACTTCCCCCGTTCCCGCAGCTCGCGGAACACCTGCTCGCCATCCCGACCCGCCATGCTCGTCACGAGCACGTCCAACGCCGTCCGATCCACCACCCGACCTCCCTCACCGCAGCGGGAACGGCGGCTCGCCGCACGACCGGGCGTCGACCTGGAACCCGCCACAGGACCCCGGCCGCGCGACTTACCAGACGTCGTCGTCGGGCCGCCGCCGATCCACGCCCGACAGTGGATCAGCTGTAGAGCCCGTCGTACAGCGCGGCGTGCGTGGAGTGCACGACCTTCCGCTTCACCTTCAACGTCGGGGTCAGCTCGCCCTCGTCCTGGCTCAGGTCGCGGTCCAGCACGGTGAAGCGCTTGATCTGCGAGACGTGCGCGAAGTGGGAGTTCGCCTCGTCCACCACGCCCTGGATCAGGTCCCGCACCTCGGACGTGCGGGCCAGCGCGGGCAGGTCGGTCGGCAGACCCCGGGCCTTCGCCCACGGCACGATCTCGTCCACGTCCAAGGTGATCAGCGCGACCAGGTACGGCTTGAGGTCCCCGTAGACCACCGCGTGCGAGATCCAGCGCGACTGGCGGAGCTGGTTCTCGACGTTCGCGGGCGCGATGTTCTTGCCGCCGGCGGTGATGATGATGTCCTTCTTGCGGCCCGTGATGGTGACGAAGCCGTCGTCGTCGACCTCGCCGAGGTCGCCGGTGTGCAGCCAGCCGTCGGTCAGCACTTCAGCGGTGGCGGCGGGGTTGTTCCAGTAGCCCGCGAACACGTGCGGTCCCTGCATCAGCAGCTCGCCGTCCTCGGCCACCTTGAGCTGCAGGCCCGCCATCCCGAACGTGCCGACCGAGCCGAGCTTGTGCCGCGCCAGCGTGTTCACCGTGCCGACACCCGTGGACTCGCTCATGCCGTACCCCTCCAGCACGGGCACGCCGGCGGCCGTGAAGAACTCCAGCACCTCCACCGAGATCGGCGCCGCGCCCGACAACGCCTGCCGCAGCCTGCCCCCGAAGATCGCCCGGACCTTGGCGAACACCGGGTCCACCTGCTCGAACGCGGCCGCCAGGTCGGGCGGCAACGGCCGGCCGGCGGCCTGCGCCCGGCGCACCGCCAGCCCGACCTCCACCGCCTGCCGCAACCGCTCCGCCGGCACGCCGGCCGTGGCGGCGGTGTAGATCTTCTCGAAGATCCGGGGCACGGACGGCAGGAACGTCGGCCGCACCTGCGCCAGCTCCGCCACGACCTTCGACGTGTCGCCGCCGTAGAACGCGACCGCGTGGCCCGTGTAGAGCGCGCCCAGGTGCACGATCTGCGCGAACACGTGCGCCAGCGGCAGGAACAGGTACGCCACGTCGTCGGGCAGGACGTACGACAGCTCCTCGCTGAGCCGGCACATCGTCAGCCAGTTCCGGTTGGTGAGCACGCAGCCCTTGGGCGGACCCGTGGTGCCCGAGGTGTAGATGATCACGGTCGGGTCGTCCGGGTCGATCGCCGCACGGCGGTCGTCCAGCTCGTCCGGCAACGGCGACGTGCGCCCCTGCGACCGCAGCTCGTCCAACCCGCCACCCTCGATCACGATCACGTCCCGCAACGAGGGCACCTGCTCGCGGATCGACTCGACCTTGTCCCGCTGCGCGTCGTCCTCCGCGATCACGAGCACCGCACCCGAGTCGCCGATGATCCACGCGCACTCCTCCGCCGCGCTCGACGGGTAGATCGGCACCACGACACCACCCGCCGCGAGCACCGCCAGCTCCGCCGCCGACCACTCGACCCTGGTGTCCGCCAGCACGCACACCCGGTCCCCCGGCTCGACACCCAGGTGCACCAGCCCGGACGCCAGTTCCATGACCCACTCGGCGACCTCGGTGAACGTCAGGTCGTGCCACTGCCCGTCACGCGAGTGGCGCCACGCCACCCGGTCGTCGTGCGCCTGGGCGGCGGTGAAAGGCAGGTCGGCGATGACGCGTGCCGTGGTCGCGGGCATGGCGGTGCTCCTCACTGGACTGCGGAAGGGGTGACGCGCACGTGGACGCCGTTGAGCACGGCGGTGCCCGACAGCGGGTCCACGGCCAGGTCGTCGGTGAGCAGGTTGACGTTGACGCCGGGGTGGGCGCGCGCGGTGGCGAGTCGCGTGCCCGGCCGGTCGTGGCCCCACCCGTGCGGCAGGCTGACCACCCCGGCGGCCATGTCGGCGCTGACCTCCACGGTCACCTCGACCTCGCCGACCCGCGACGCCACCCGCGCCGGCCCGCCGTCCTCGAGACCCAGCCGCGCGGCATCGGCCGGGTTGACCAGCAACGTGCACAACTGCTTGCCCTTCACCAACGCGGGCACGTTGTGCAGCCACGAGTTGTTCGACCGCAGGTGTCGCCGCCCCACCAGCACCAACCCGTCAACGGGCCTTCGCAACGCCGCCAGCACCCGCGGCACGTCGGCCGCGATCGGCTCCGGGCACAGCTCGATCCGCCCGGACGGCGTGCGCAGGACTTCCGGCACCCGACTCGTCAACGCCCCCAAGTCGACCCCGTGCGGCCGTTCCAGCAAGTCGTCCACCGACAACCCGTACGCCCCGGCCCGCAACCGGGCGTCCAACAGCCGTTCCTCACGGCTGTACCCGGACTCCCCCGACAGCCCGACCAACGCGTCGAGATCCGCGTCCGCCCCGAGCCCGGCCAGGATCCCGGTCAACCGCAACAGGATCTCACCCTCGTCCACCTCGTCCGCTCCGAGCGGCACGGGGGGCCGCGAGTACTTCGCCACGTTCCGCACCGTGAACGACAGGAACGCCAAGTCGTAATGGGCACGCCTGCTCGGCGGCGGAGGCGGCAGGATCACGTCCGCGTGCCGCGTCGTCTCGTTGAGGTACGGGTCGACCGACACCATGAAGTCCAAAGTGGACAAAGCGGCGTCCAACCGACCCGAGTTGGGCACCGACAACGCCGGGTTCCCCGCCACCGTCACCAACGCCCGGACCTGCCCCTCACCGGGCGTCTCGATCTCATCGGCCAACGTGACGACCGGGAACTCCCCCGCCACCTCGGGCAGCCCCCGCACGCGACTGCGCCACCGCCCGGTGGCGAACCCCTTGCCCGACCCCGTCCCCCGCCGCATGTGCGCGGGCATCGGGAACATCGCCCCACCAACCCGATCCAGGTTCCCGGTCAGGACGTTCAGCACGTCCACCAACCAACTGGCCACTGTGCCGAACTCGACCGTCGTCGTGCCGATCCGCCCGTACACCGCCGCCCGCGACGCCGCCGCGAGCCGATGCGTCAACGCCCGGATCTCCTCCGCCCCGATGCCACACCGCGCCGCCACCGCCTCCGGCGTGAACGGCCGGGACAGCTCCCGCACCCCTTCCACCCCGTTCACGTGCGGCGCGAGGTCCTTCAGGTCGACCAACGACGCCGCGAACAACTCGTTCACCATCGCCAGCAGCAGGAACACGTCCGTGCCCGGCACGATCGCCAAGTGCTGATCGGCAGCCGCCGCCGTCCGACTGCGCCGCGGATCGACCACCACGAACGCCCCACCACGCCGACGCAACGCCTTCAACCGCCCCGGCACATCCGGAACCGTCCACAGACTGCCGTTCGACGAAAACGGATCCGCCCCCAACAACAACAAAAAGTCCGTCCGGTCGACATCCGGCACCGGAATCGAATACATCCCCCCGTAGAGCAGCCCGGACGACACGTGCTTGGGCATCTGGTCGACCGTCGCCGCGGTGAAGAAATTGCGCGACCCCAACGCCTTCCTCAACCCACCCGCGTACAGCCCACCGGCCAACGAGTGCACCGTCGGATTCCCCAAGTACAGGGCAACCGAATCCCGACCATGCTCACCGATAATCTCACTCAAACCTCGATCGACCAGCGCGAACGCCTCACCCCACGACACCGCCTCGAACGACCCACCACGCCGCGCCAACGGCCCGCGCAACCGATCCGGATCAGCGTCCAACGCCCCCAACGACGCACCCTTGGGACAGAGGAAACCACCGCTGAACGTGTCCTGCCGATCACCACGAACACCAGTGATCCGATCCCCCTCGATCGTCAACTCCAACCCACAGGTCGCCTCACACAACGGACACGTCGTAAACGCGGTACGCATACCCCTCCTCACCCCAACAACCACCAGCAGGCTGGTGTTATCAACGAGCCCACAACGGACCCGCCACACCCCACCGAGGCCCATGTCAAATCGAGCCGGCCTTGCCCACCGGGGCCGAACCACCGGGACTGAACCACCGAGGGTTGAACCATTGAGGGCTGCACCACCGACCCACCCGCCACACCACCGACCCAACACGCCCGGCCTACCACCGAGTCAGTGCGGCTTCCACAACAACTAAGCCCTACCCCCGCCCGTCCGCCCCCTCCAACCCACCCACCCCGTCCAACACCCGCGCCAACTCCAACCGCGACGACACCCGCAACTTCGCGTAGATCCGCGACAGGTACACCTCGATCGTCCGCGGGCTGTAGTGCAACGCCGCCGCGATGTCCCGGTTGCGCATCCCCTGCTGCACCAACCGCGCGACGTTCTCCTCCGCCGCCGTCAACACCCCGGACGCCCGCCCCCGCCCGCGCGCCCGCGGCACCTTCGCACCCAACTCCTTCAACCTCGCCCCAGCCTGCCGACGCAACCCGTGCGCACCAACCCGCTGGAACACCGCATACGCCTCGAGCAGCTCGTCCACGGCCGCCCCGTCCACCAGCCCCAACGCCAACTGCCCCCGTGCCCGCTCGAACACCAGCCCACCGACCTCCGCCTCGCGCACCGCCTCACGCAGCACCGCACCGTCCCGCTCGACCAGCCCGACCACCCGCCGGACCGTCGTCCGGGTCCACGGCGACACCCGATCGGCCGCCACGGCCCGCAGCCTCCCCAGCACCCGCCGCGCGTCGTCCACCCGACCACCGGCCAGGTCCAGCTCGACCAACCGGCCCAGCAACTCGCAGCCGTACGCCGACGTCCCGTCGTCGTCGACCGCCTCCACCAGCACCCGCCGCGCGCCCTCCACGTCACCCCGCGCCGCCAGGTACCCGGACATCGCCAACGCGTGCAGGCGGGACATGTTGGGGCTGTTCGGCACCCCGAACGCGGCCAACCGCGCGGCGACGTCCAGCTCACCCCGCCAGGTGCGCACCTCCAGCTCGATCGCGCGCAGCCCGTCCAGCATCATCAGCTCCTGCCGCGACTCCAACTCCGCCGCCGCCCGCCCCACCCGCTCCAGGCACGCGTCCCACTCACCGCCGAACCAGTCCAGCGCCACCCGCGCCATCTCCAGCTCACCGCGGAACGCGTGCCCGCCCGCCCGTTCCCGCAGCTCCTCCGCCCGCCGCAACCGCCACGACGCGTCGTGCACCAGACCGGCCAACGCGCCCGTCGACGCGCTCACCGCCAACGCCTGCAGCTCCAACGCGGGCTGTCCGTCCGCCGCGGCCAGCGACCGGTTCGCGTAGTCGACCGTCTTGTCGTGCCGGAACAGCATCGACGTGACGACCGCCAGCCGGTCGAACACCACCACGCCCTCGGCGGCCGACGTCAGCGGCATCGCCTCGGTCCGCTCCGCGGCGACCAACGCCTCGGCGTGACGCCCGGTGAACACCAACAACAACGCCCGCTGCGCGTGCAACGCCGCCGGCGCCCCCGCCACCCCCGCAGCCGCCAGCTCCGCGTCCACCAGCCGCAACGCCTCCGCGAACCTCCCGACCAGGAACATGCTGGTCAGCACCACCATCGCGCACCGCGACCGCTCCGCACCGGCAGGCAGCGCCGCCAACGCCGCCAGACCGGGCTCGATCGCCGCACCGGGCCGGGACGCGTGCGCCAGCGCCCGGCACTGCGAGGCCAGCAGCCCGGCCCGTTCCGGCGCGGCCACCGGCAGCAGCTCCAACGCCCGCGCGCACAACGCCGCCGCCGTCTCGGGCGCCGTCGCGCGGTTCGCCGCGGCGGCCTGCGCCATCACCCGCACCGCGCGCAGGTCGCCCGGCGGCGCGGACTCGGCCAGGTGCCAGGCCAGCTCCATCTCGTCGACCGCCAGCCCGCGCGCCCGGTCGTCCAGCAGCCGCGCGCTGATCAGGCTGTGCAGGTGCCGACGCTGGGCGGGCCCGATCTCCTGGTACAACGCCTCACCGACCAGCGCGTGCGAGAAGCGGTAGCCCCGATCTTCGTCCCGCACCACGATGTGCGCCCGCAGCAGCCCGTCGAACGCGTCCACCACCGTCTCCTCGGGCAGCGACGACACCCGCGCGAGCAGCCCGATCTGGTCGAGCCGCACCCGCCGGAAGATCGACACCGCGCGGGCGACCGCCCTGGTGTCCCGGTCCAGCGGCGCGACCCGCCGCAGCACCGCTTCCCGCCTGGTCAGCCGGATCGCCGACGGCGACACGGTGAGCCGGGCCCGGTTGCCGTCCACCGCGACCAGGTCCAGTTCGCGCAGCGACCGGGCGATCTCGACCGCGAAGAACGGGTTGCCGTCCGCCCGCTGGTGGACCTCGTGCGCCAGGCCGTCGTCCACCGGCGTGCCCAGCACGGTCTCCACGATCCGCGCCACGTCACCGCCGCTCAACGGGGCCAGCCGCACGCGCACCACGTCGGCGTGCCGTTCGAGCCGGTCGAGCAGCTCCTCCACGCCGGGGTTCCGGTGGTGCTCGCGCACCGCCGTGATCAGCACCAACGGCGCGGCCGTGACCCTGCGCAGCACCACGGCGAGCATGGCCAGCGAGTCGTCGTCCACCTGGTCGACGTCGTCCAGCACGAGCGCGGCGGGCCGTTCGGCGGTGAGCGCGGCCAGCGCCCGTGCCACCACCTCGCACGACCGGCCGAACCAGGTCGCGTCGGGCGCCGCCGTCAGCTCCAACGCCTCCACCGCGGCGCGCACCTCACGCGACCCCGCCCCACCCGGCGCGACCGCCACCGACCGCAACGCCGTGGCCACCGCCGCGTACGGGATGCGCCTGCTCACGTCGTCCGACTCGGCGGCGGCCACCGCGCACCCCCGGTCGCGCAGCCGGCGGCACGCCTCGGCCACCAGGCTGGACTTGCCGATCCCGGGCTCGCCCGACACGACGACAGCCACCAACCCGGCCGCGGGCACGCGCTCGACCGCGTCGAACACGGCCGCCAACTCGGCCTCCCGGCCGAAGAAGGACCGGCCGACGAAAGACGACAACAGGCGACCTCCCGCCGTCGGAGCGGCCACCACCCTACCCACTGAGGAATCCCTACTCACGTGGCGTGGCTCACGGTGGTGGCATGGCGGCAGACAACCGCACCTGGAGGGTCCATGACGGTCGAGGGCACCTGCGCCGACGAGTTCGCCGAGGTCCGCGCCGAGTTCGAACGCAACTTCGCCGAACGCGGCGAGCTCGGCGGTGGCGTGCACGTGACGCTCGACGGCGAGACCGTGGTCGACCTGTGGGGCGGCGACGCGGGCGGGCGGCCGTGGACCGAGGACACGATCACGCACGTGTGGTCGTGCACCAAGGGCGCGACCGCGTTGTGCGCGCACGTGCTGGCGTCCCGGGGCGAGCTGGACCTCGACGCGCCGGTCACCGCGTACTGGCCGGAGTTCGGGCAGAACGGCAAGGCGGACACGCTGGTGCGGCACCTGCTGTCGCACCAGGCCGGGTTGACCGCGGTGCGGGAGCCGGTGCCGCCGGGCGGGATGCTCGACTGGGAGCTGATGACGGGCCTGCTGGCGCGGCAGGAGCCGTTCTGGGCGCCCGGCACGCGGCACGGCTACCACGCGTTGACGTTCGGGCACCTGATCGGCGAGGTGATCCGGCGGGTGTCCGGGCTGGCGCTGGCCGAGTTCTTCGAGAAGGAGGTCTCCGGTCCGCTGGGGCTGGACTTCTGGCTGACGCTGCCCGACGACCTGGAACCGCTGGTCGCGCCCACCGTCCCCGTCGAGCGCGGCGAGGCGCTGCCGGGCATGTACGTGACCGGGCTGTCCGAGCCCGGGTCGATGCAGGGGCTGCTGCTGGGCAACACCGGCGGTTACGTCGCGGCGTCGAACACCCGGGAGGCCCACGCGGCGCAGTACGGCTCGGTCGGCGGGATGAGCAACGCGCGCGGCCTGGCGCAGATGTACCGGCCACTCGCGTCGGGCGGCGAGTACAACGGCGTGCGGCTGGTGGACGAGGCGCAGCTCCCGGTCATGTCGGGGGTGGAGTCGGCCGGGTTCGACGAGATGCTGCTCGCGCCGACCCGGTTCTCGGCCGGGTTCATGAAGGCGGCGGCCAACCGGCGCCTGCCCGCCGTGGAACGCGGGGTGGCGATGTCGGAGGACGCGTTCGGGCACTCCGGGATGGGCGGTTCGCTGGGCTTCGCAGACCCCGGCGCGCGGATGTCGTTCGGCTACGCGATGACGAAGATGGGGCCGGGCCTGGGCGTCAATGCCCGCGGCCAGTCCCTTGTGGACGCCGTCTACCGCGCGTTGGGCTACCGCCAGGCCCTCACCGGCACCTGGTTCCGCTGACGGTTCAGCGCGCGCGGAGGAAGCGGGCGGCGGCCACGAACTCCTCTTCCTCCGGTCCGTCCTCCCACTCGTGCAGGCACAGCTGGTCCGCGACCTCCGCCAGCCCGCGCCAGCCGTCGTCGGGCAGGCCGTGCTCGCGCGCCACCGCCACCAGGTCCGCGAACGCGTCGGCGTGCAGGCCGTCGGCCAGGTGTCCGTCGTACGGGGCCAACGCCTCCCGGGGCAGCAACGCGGCCACCTCCACGAGGTGCGCGCGAGCACGGGCCTGACGGAGCAGCACCTCGTCGTCACCGGGATCGTCCAACGCCGAGGGCTCAACCGACGCGATCAGCAGCATCAGGAACCAGAGGCGTTCCACGTCCTCCTGGAACGCCTCTCGATCCTCCTGCACGCGCGGGTCCCACAACGGGCTGCCCTCGACCAACCGGCGGGCTTCGTCGTCGGGCACGCCGGCGCCCTTGGCGTAGTAGACGATCGCCGCCGACTTCGGCACCCCACGTCCACCGAGCGCGGTGAACACCTCTTCGTGCCCGAGCCCCCGGACGTGGGCGTCGTGGACCATGGCGATCAGCTCGGGGTCGTCGTGCACACCGGCGATCCTACGAGCCGGTGCCGTAGACCGAACGCAACCAGACGCACGTCAGGGTGTCGACCAGCTCGCGGTCCCGCGCCGCCGACCGGCGGGACCGCGAACGGCTCAGGAAGGCCTGCTCGTTCATCGCCACCAACACCGCCGCCAACGACTTGGCGTCCGGGCCCGCCGGAGCGACGCCCGCCTCCCGCTCGAGCTCGATCCGCGACGCGGTCGCCTCCACGAACCGGTGGGCGACGCCGGCCCAGAACTCCCGCATCAACGGGTCGGTGTCACGGGCCCGTACGGCGGCGCGCAGCACCGGCCCGTGCTCGCGCCACACCGCGAGGCTCGCGCCCAACGCGCGCCGGATCGAGGCCTCGGGCGGTTCGCTCCCGCGCCGCAGCCACGACGACGCCGACTCGTAGAGGGCGTCGAGGACTCCACCGGACAACGCGTGCAGCACCGCTTCCCGCGACGCGAAGTGGAAGTAGAACGTCGACCGCGAGATGCCCGCTCCCGAGGCCAGTTCGTCGACCGCGATGTCGTCCAGGGAACGGGTCTGCAGCAGCCGCTCGGCCGTGTCGAGGATCGCCTGCGAGGTGAGGTCGCCCTTGCTGGGCCTGCGTCGCGACCCGACCGTGCCGGCACGTGGGGACATGGCGGACATCCTCGGTTCCGCACGCGTTCGGCCGCAAGGTTTTCGCGCGCACCGCTGCCAAGTCGAGAACGTCGACGCGCACCACCGCGCCGGTCCGGGTAGACAATGGGGTGTGGATCCGCTCTGGGCACTGCGACAGGTGGCGTTCCAGCTGGAGCGCGCCGGTGAACCCACCTACCGCGTCCGGGCGTTCCGCAAGGCCGCCGAGGTGCTGGCGGCGTTGCCGGACGGGGAGGTGGCGCGGCGGGTCGCGGCGGGCACCCTGACCGACCTGCCCGGCATCGGCAAGGCCACCGCCGGCGTGATCGCGGACGCCGTCGCCGGGCGCGAGCCGGCCTACCTGAGCCGGTTCCGCGAGCCGGTGGTGGGCGGGCAGGCGCTGCGGGCGTTGCTGAAGGGCGACTGCCACACGCACTCCGACTGGTCGGACGGCGGCAGCCCGATCCGGGAGATGGCCGAGACCGCGCGCGACCTCGGGCACTCGTGGATCGTGCTGACCGACCACTCGCCCCGGCTCACGGTGGCCAACGGGCTGTCCGCGGACCGGCTGCTCGAGCAGCTGGACGTGGTGGCGGAGCTGAACGCCGAGCTGGCGCCGTTCCGGATCCTGACCGGCATCGAGGTGGACATCCTCGACGACGGCGCGCTCGACCAGCGGCCCGAGCTGCTCCAGCGGCTCGACCTCGTGGTCGCCAGCGCGCACTCGAAGCTGCGGATGGCGGCGCCGGAGATGACGCGGCGGATGGTGGCCGCGGTGTCCAACCCGCACGTCGACGTGCTCGGGCACTGCACGGGACGGCTGGTGGTCGGCAAGGGGCGGCCGGAGTCGACGTTCGACGCGGAGGCGGTGTTCTCGGCGTGCGTCGAGCACGGCACGGCGGTGGAGATCAACTCGCGGCCGGAGCGCCGCGACCCGCCGGGCAGGCTGCTGCGGCTGGCGGTCGAGCTGGGGTGCACGTTCGCGATCGACAGCGACGCGCACGCACCGGGGCAGCTGGACTGGCTGTCGTTCGGCTGCGAGCGTGCCGAGGAGTGCGGCGTCACCCCCGACCGGGTGATCAACACCCTGGAGGCCGCGGACCTCCTGTCCCGCTGACCACCGACCGCGCAACCGCCAACCGCGCCGACCGTCCGGCCCTCAACGACCAGCCGTCGCCGGGCGCTGCGCCCTCGACGCGCGGACCAGGTGGCCGTACCACGGGATCAAGGGCCCGGTCCGGCCTTCGACCAGGCGCAGCCACGTGGCGCGGCACAGGGCGAGGAACGGCGCCGCGTCCCAGTAGCGCGCCAGCTCCGCCAGCGAGCGGGTCTGGACGTTGCCCAACCCGTACCGGCGGTCGAAGCCGTACGACACCGGCACCGCCGCGCCGTTCGCCTCGATCACCAGCGGGGTGAGCCAGCGGCCGAGGGGTTGCCCGTCGTCGACCGGCGCGGCCATGAACGCCTCCGGCTTGCGGGCCAGCATGGTGCGCGGCACGGCGTCCAGCTGGACGGCCAGGCCGTGTTCCTCGGCGATGCGGCCCAGCTCCACCGCCGCGTACGCCAGCTCGACGGCGTCCGGGCGCTCACCGGCCATCAACCTGTTCGCGGCGCCTTCCGGCTCCAACGGGTGAACCTGGAGAAGCAGAGCGCCCGATTGGACCGCGGCCAGTGCGACTTCACCCAGTTGGGTGGCATTCCCCTGGGTCAACGTGGTGATCACGCCGACCGGGAGCCCGACCTCGGTGAGCCGGCGGATGCCCGCCAACGCCTTCTCGAAGCACCCTTCCCGATCACGGATCCGGTCGTGCGTGGCGCGATCACCGTCCAGCGACACGGCCACCAGGTCGACCAGCCCGCGCACGAGGCCGATGCGGCGCTGCGTCAACGCCACCGCGTTCGTCGTGACGGTCGTCCGCAGCCCGGCCTCGCGGGCGGCGCGCAGCAGCGCGGGCAGTTCCGGGTACAGGAACGGCTCACCACCGGAAACGTTCAGCACGTCGTAGCCGAGCGCGGCCGCGTCACGCACCACGGCCGACAGCACGGAGATCGGGATGGCCTCGGCGACGTCCGGGCCCGAGCTGGAGTAGCAGTGCAGGCAGCGCAGGTTGCACAGCCTGGTCGGGTGGACCTGCAGAACCGCCCGGCCACTCGTCTGGCCCATTCCACCCTCCCGCGATGCTCGACATCCCTATGGAGCACGCACGAGGCCCGGTGATACGTCGAACCGTCAACCCGCTTCGCGGCCGCACGCGACCGGGGCCCGCCCGACGCCCGCTCATCACCACCGCCCGCCCCCCGGCCGAGCGTCCCGCCGACGCCGTCCCGCGACGCGCGAGGGTGCGCATTCCGATCCACCGCCGCAATTGTGCGGACAACTCACGAAACCACTCGAATTGACGTTTTCGGCGCGTGCCGACCGATCCGGTGTTAACGTGCTGCGCCGGTCGAGGCATTACCCGGCATTATCCCGAGTTCGGCTCACGTCTTTGGACCTGAAGGGGTCGCCGACATGGATGACCAGGACTTGAACACCGCTCACGTGCGCCGCAAACCGGGACCGGCGCTCTGGCTGTCGGCGGCCGGCGTGGCCGTGCTGGCGCTGGGGATCGCCATCGGCAGCACGTTCGACGCCGAGCCCGCCACCACCGCGGCCCCCGCCCTTCCGACCACATCACCGCAGGCCACGACCTCGACCACGGAGAGCGTCGCCGCCGCGAGACCGGGCACGATCTGGCTCTCCGACCTGCCACCGGTCGACAGCAGCTCGATCGACGACATGTACGTCGAGAGCCCGTGGACGGCCGCCCCCGCGAAGGTGCGGAAGGTGACCTACCCCAAATCCGTTTCCGCCACCGGAGCCTGGTGCTCGTCCGCCCAGCTGACATTCGCACTGGACGGCAAATACGACCGGTTCACCGCCCAGGTCGCGATCGCGGACGATTCATTGGCGACGAAAGAACTCGACTTCTACGTCCTCGTCGACGACCACCGGGCGGCCGAGATCGCGAACACCGGCCCCACCCCGCAACCGGTGGACCTCCCCGTCACGGGCGCGCGCCTGCTGACCATCGGCGTCGAGCCGTTGGCGGAGGACCCGAGCGACTGCCCGGGGCCGGAACGCGTGGGCGTCTGGGCGGACCCGACCCTGACCCCGGCCGGCTGACGGACAACGCCCCACGACCGGCTGAGGGACGACGTGGCCCCGCCCCGCGGCGCCGCGGGCCGGGGCCGGCGCTCCACAACCGGGAGCCCGGGGGCCAAACGACGGAAACCGCCCCCCGCCGGGCTGCGGGACGCGGGGCCCCGGCGGGGCGGAGCCGCGGCCGGGGCACGTCGATCCATCAGGTGCAGCCGGGCGACATCAGGCGTAGCAGGGCTTCTCGAACTTGAAGTCCTTCGCCGTCGGCCCCGTGAAGAAGTCCTCCACCAGCCCGACACCGGTCGCCGCCTGCTCGTCCGGCTTGTAGATCAACGTCTGCCGGAACGTGGCGTCGTTCGAGTTGCCGGCGAAGTTGCCCGCGCCCTGGGGCAGCATGCCCTCGTAGTCCACCGAGTTCAGCTGCCGCACGGCCGCGAGCACACCGGCCCTGGTCAGGTCCTTGTTCGAGGCCGCCTTCTCCAGCGCCGCCTTCAACGGGTACGACCACACCCACCCGGCCGTGTAGCCGTCGTTCGGCGTCACGCTCGGCAGGGCCTCGCGCAGCGCCTTGTGCCCCGGCGAGTCCGTCGCCCACGACTTCCACGGCGCGGACTGCAGGTACAGCGCCTTGATCGCGGGCGCCGCGGGGCTCTGCATCAGGCCCTGGTTCCACGTCGGCGACGTGCCGATGAACTTGCCCTTGAACCCGCGCGCCGCCGTCTGGCCGATGATCACCGCCGCGTCGGTCGGACCGGTGGTCAGGATGACCACGTCCGGCTTGTTCGCCAGCACCGCGTCGATCGCGCCGCCCTGGTTGTCCTGGCCGGTCTGGGTGACCGCGTTGGAGTACGCCACGCCGCGCTTCTCCGCCGCGATCTTCGCGCCCGCCGCCGCGTCGTCGCCGTAGTCACCGGGCAGGTGCACGGCCATCACGCTCTTCGCGCCGAGCTCGTCCACCGCGTAGTCGACCGAGTTCATCGACTCGACGCAGTAGTTCGCGCCCGATTCCAGGACGACCTCCTCCACGCCCCACAGCGACGTCCACGACGCGGGCACGCTGACCATCTGCGTGCTCTCCAGGTCGGGCAGGATCGCCGCGGTCGTCGGCGAGCCCAGGGTCTGCGCCAGGGCCAGGACCTTGCCCTTCATCTCCTGGTAGACCTGGTTGTGGATCTGCGGGTTGTACTTGTTGTCCTTGACGTACGTGGTCACGTCGACGTCGTAGCCGCCGATGCCGCCCTTGTCGTTGACGCGCTTCCAGAACGCCTTCTGCGACTCCGTGATCGGCACCGCGAGCGTCTTGAACGGCCCTTCGGTCAGGTCGGAGATCGACCCGAGGTAGATGCAGCCCCGGTCACTGTGGCCGGTGTCCGGGCACGGCTCGCTGGTCACGCCGAAGTCGACCTTGATACCGCCCTTGCCCTCCTGCGGCGCCGCGCCGTCGCCACCGCGACACGCGACGGCGGCCAGCGCCACCACGGAGAGCACCGCGAGCACCGCTCTGTGACTTGCCATCCCATCCACCCTTTCAGTACGAGAAAGGCCAAGTGCGCCAGTAGTTGCGGACGCGCACCCAGATACCGAACAGGCCACGTGGCTCCACGATCAGGAACACCACGATCAGCAGCCCGTAGAGGACCGCCTCGACCTGGAACACCGTGACCGCACCGGTCGCGTCTGCGCTGATGAACGGCAGCACCGTCGGGAGTTCCCGGGTGATGCGCGGCAGCAGCGTGATGAACAGCGCGCCCATGATCGCGCCGGAGATGGTGCCCGCGCCGCCGATGAGCACCATGGCGATGTACTGCACCGACAGCAGCAGGCCGAACGAGCCGGGGTCGAAGAACCCGTTGACCACGAACAACAACGAGCCCGCGACACCGGCGTAGAACGACGACACGGCGAACGCCAGCGCCTTGTACCGGGTCAGGTCGACGCCGATCACGGCCGCCGCCAGGTCGCGGTCGCGCACCGCCGCGAACGCCCGCCCGATCCGCGACCGCACCAGGTTGCGCGCCAGCACCGCGAAGATCACCAGCAGGACGAACATCAGCAGGTAGAGCTGCTGCGGCCCGCTGAAGAACTCCGACGGCCGGTCCAGCCGCACGCCGAACAGCTCCGGCACCGCCGCCGGCCGGCCCACGCCCGGACCGCCGGTCAACGACGTCCACTCGCGGAACACGTGCTCGCCGAGGAACACCAGCCCCAGCGTCACGATCGCCAGGTACAGCCCGCGCAACCGGACCGCGATCGGCGCCACGACCAGCCCCGCGAGCCCCGCCACCAGCCCGGACGCCAGCAGCCACACGGGCAGCGACGTCACCCCGAACCCGAGCACCCGCCCGTCCGGGTCCCCGGAGAGCGCCGCGCCGGTGTACGCGCCGATGGCCAGGAAGAACGCGTGCCCCAACGACACCTGCCCGGCGTACCCGGTCACGATGTTCAACCCGATCGCGCCGATCGCCGCCACGAACCCGGTGGCCAGCAACATCAGCAGGTCGTCGGTGATGGCGAACGGCACCAGCAGCGCCACCACCACCAACGCCCCCGTCCACGTCCGCTTGGGGCGCGTGTTGAGGAACGCCATGTCCTGCGCGTAGGAGGTGTAAAGCTCCGGACGACCCTTCACAGCCGCTCCACCTCCTTGCTGCCGAACAGCCCGTAGGGCCGCACGAGCAGCACGACCAACATCAGCACGTACGGCGCGACCAGCGCGAAGTTCGGCCCGAGCCACGGCGCCACGTCACCCTGGTAGGTGCCGACCAGCGACTCCACGACCCCGACGGCCAGCCCGCCGACGACCGCGCCGCCCAGCGAGTCCAGCCCGCCGAGGATGATCGCCGGCAACGCCTTCAGCGCGATCACCCACAGCTGCTGGTCCACGCCCGCGCCGGTGGCCACGAACACCCCGGCCAACGCCGCCAGACCACCCGCGATCGCCCACGACAGCGCGAACACCGAACCGACCGAGATGCCCTGCGCCAGCGCGACCTCCTGGTCGTAGGCCACCGCGCGCATCGCCAGCCCCACCCGGGAGAACCGGAAGAACGCGAACAGCACCGCGACCACGACCACCGTCGTGCCGAACATGACCAGGTACCGCTGCTGCACCTCGACGCCGAGCAGCGTCACCGTCGACAGGCCCCACGGGTCGCCGACCTGCCGCACGTCCAGCCCGATGAACGCGTTCGTCACCACGCGCACCACCACGTCCACGCCGATGGTGATGATCGCGACCACGAACACCGGCTTGCCGATCATCGGCCGCAGCACGGTCCGCTCCACGCCCAGCGCCAGCACGGCGATCAGCACCGCCGCGATCGGCACGGCCGCGAAGAACCCGACCTCCGCGGCCAGGTAGCTGACCAGCACCGCGCCCGCCAGCATGAACGCCGGCTGGGCGAAGCTGATCACCCTGGTGGACTTGTAGATGATGACGAAGCCCAGCGCCAGCAGCGCGTAGATCGACCCCGAGCCCAGGCCCCGGATCAGCGATTGCAGGAACTCGGTCATCCGCGCCCCCCGGCGTACATGTCGTCGACGAGCTCGCCGAACACCTTGGCCAGTGCCGACCGCTTGACCTTCTGCGTCGCGGTCAGCTCACCGTCCTCGTGGTCGAGCTCCTTCGGCAGCATGCGGAACTTCTTGACCTGCTCCACGGTGGCGAACCGCCCGTTGACCTCGGTCACGATGCCCTGCACCAACTCGCGCACCTCGTCCTTCTCCGCGAGGTCGCGGTAGGTGGTGTAGGTGATCCGGCGTTGCCTGGCCCAGTGGCCGACGGTGTCGTACTCGATGCCGATCAGCGCCACCAGGTACGGGCGCCGGTCGCCGAGCACGATCGCCTCCTTGATGTACGGCGAGGACTTCAGCGCGTTCTCGACCTCCGACGGCGCCACGTTCTTGCCGCCCGCGGTGATGATGATGTCCTTCATCCGGTCGGTGATCCGCACGTGCTTGCCGTCGACCCACTCGCCGACGTCGCCGGTGCGCAGCCAGCCGTCCGGGGTCATCGCCCGCCGGGTGGCCTCCTCGTCGCGCCAGTAGCCGGCGAACACGCCCGCGTGCCTGGTCTGGATCTCGCCGTCGTCGGCGATCCGCAGCTCCACGCCGGGGTGCGGTTCGCCGACCGTGCCGAGCTTCACCCGGCCGGGCCGGTTGCCGGTGGCGACGGCGCTGTTCTCGGTCATCCCGTACACCTCGTGCATCGGCACGCCGATGCCCATGAAGAACCGCAGCACCTGCGGCGAGATGGGCGCGGCGCCCGACGCGGCGTACCGGACGTGCCGCAGCCCGATCCGCGCCTTCAACGCGCGGAAGCAGAACAGCCAGCCGATGCCGTACTTCAGCCGCGTGCCGACGGTGTGCCTGCCGCCGTTGCGCACCAGGTGATCGCCGAGGCCGTCGGCCACGCGCAGCCAGAACCGGGTGGTCGCCCGCTTGAGCCAGGTGGCGCTGGACGCGCTGATCGTGATGGCCGCCAACACCTTCTCCCAGATGCGGGGCACGCCGAACAGGATCGTCGGCTGCACCTCGCGCAGGTTCGCCTGCACCGTCTCGATGGACTCGGCGAAGTGCACCTGCACCCCGGCCGACGCGCTGAACCACGTGGTGAAGATGCGTTCGGCGACGTGGCACAGCGGCAGGTAGGACAGCGTGATGTCCTTCGGTGACGGCGGCGGTTCGGTGAACCCGCCGCCCTCGACCAGCGACTGGACGGCGAACTCGACGTTCGCCACGGTCAGCATCGCGCCCTTGGGCGGCCCGGTCGTGCCCGAGGTGTAGATCAACGTCATCACGTCGTCCGCCTCGACCTCGCGCATCCGGCGCGCGACCGCGTCCGGGTTCCGCTCCCGGTGCTCCGCGCCCATCGCCAGGAAGTCGTCCCACGACAGCAGCTTCGGGTTGTCGTAGCGGTGCCGGATGCCGCGCGGCTCGATGTACACGATGCGCTCCAGGTCGGGCAGGGCGTCCAGCACGGCCAGCGCCTTGTCCACCTGCTCCTGGTCCTCGGCGATGAGCACGCGGGTCGCGGAGTGCGACAGCAGGTACGCGACCTCGGCGGCCGGGTTCGTCGGGTACAGGCCCACGGTGACCGCCCGCACGGCCGCCGCGCCGATGTCGGTGTAGAGCCACTCGCGGCGGTTCTCCGAGTGGATCGCGACCCGGTCGCCCGCGTCGACGCCGAGCGCCAGCAGGGCGTGGCCGACCAGCTCGGCCTGCGCCCAGTACCGCGCCCAGCTCACCTCGCGCCAGATGCCGAAGTCCTTGGCCCGCAACGCCACCGCGTCCGGCGTGCGGGCGGCCCGGTCGCGGACGCGGGTCACGATGGTGGTGAGCCCGGTGGTGGTGGCCGTCGTCATGCCGCGCCTCCCGCGCTCTGGTGCGCCTCGCCGAGGTAGGCGCGCACGACGTCGGGGTCCTGCTGCACCTCGGCGGGCGTGCCGGTGCGGATCGGCTTGCCGAAGTCCAGCACCATCACCCGGTCGGCGAGGTCCATCACCAGGCCCATGTCGTGCTCGACCATGACCATCGCGATGCCGAGCTCGTCGCGGACGTCGAGCACGAACCGCGCCATGTCCTCGGTCTCCTCGACGTTCATGCCCGCGACCGGCTCGTCCAGCAGCAGCACCTTCGGCTCCATCGCCAGCGCGCGCCCGAGTTCCACGCGCTTCTGCACGCCGTACGGCAGCAGGCCCACCGGCAGGCGCCGCCACTGCTCCAGCTCGAGGAAGTCGATGACCTCCTCGACCGCCTCCCGGTTGGCCAGCTCCTCGCGCCGGGCCCGGCCGACCCACGCGAACGCGGCCAGCGCCCCGTACCGCATGTGGTTGTGCCGGCCCAGCATCAGGTTCTCCACCACGGTGAGGTGGGCGAACAGCTCGATGTTCTGGAACGTCCTGGCGATGCCCATGGCGGCGACCTTGTGCGGGCGCCTGCCCAGCACCTCCTCGCCCTGGAACCGCACCGACCCCTGCTGTGGCCGGTAGACGCCGGACAGCACGTTGAAGATCGACGTCTTGCCCGCGCCGTTGGGCCCGATGATGGCGAACAGCTCGCCCGCGGCGACGTGGAACGACACGCCGTCCACGGCGGTGACGCCGTCGAACGCCAGCCGCACGTCCCGCACTTCGAGCACGTTCGCCCCGGCTTCCCGGCTCTGCGCTGCTCGGCTCACGACAACCACCGCTTCCGCCGCTTGTAGTGCTTCACGTCGCGGAACGACTGCGCGGCGCCCTCACCGCGCAGGCCCAGGTAGAACTCGCGCACGTCCTCGTCGGCCAGCAGCGCGGCGGCCGGCTTGTCCATCACGACCTTGCCCGTCTCCAGCACGTAGCCGTGGTCGGCGATGGACAGCGCCATGGTCGCGTTCTGCTCGACCAGCAGCACGGTCGTGCCGGCCGCGTTGATCTTCACGATGAGGTCGCGGATCTGCTGGACCATGAGCGGGGCCAGGCCCAGGCTCGGCTCGTCCAGCAGCAGGTAGCGAGGCTCGGACATCAGCGCCCGGCCGATGGACAGCATCTGCTGCTCGCCGCCGGACAGGTAGCCCGCGCTCTGCCGCCGCCGTTCGCGCAGCCTGGGGAACAACTCGTACATCCGGTCCAGGTTCTGCTTGATGCCGCGCGGCCTGCTGTGCCCGCCGATGCGCAGGTTCTCCTCGACCGACAGCTCGGCCAGGATGCGCCTGCCCTCCAGCGCCTGCTTCACGCCGAGCGACGCGATGCGCGTCGGCGAGGCGCGGTGGATCGGATCGCCGTCCAGGGTGATCCCGCCGCGCGTGACCTTGCCGTCGTGCACGTCGAGCAGGCCGGACAGCGCGCGCAGCAGCGTCGTCTTGCCCGCTCCGTTCGCGCCGAGCAGGGCGACGATCCGCCCCTCCGGGACCCTCAGGCTCACGCCGCGCAGCACCAACATCACGTCGTCGTAGACCACCTCAAGGTTGTTCGCCTCGAGCACCAGGCGCCTCCGGGGATGTCGGGGAGGCGATCAGTATGACTCCGATCACAGGGTTACCTACCGCTGTTCGCAAACCGTGATGAACCAGCCCACGGCATGTTCGGCTTTCACGATTCTGTTGCTCAGTCCTGTGTGGACTGGTGTAGCGGGAGGGGTCCGTGGGTATGCCCCCGGCTACTGCGACGAGGGTTGTGAGGAGCGTTCGCCACACATGGACGGCTCGGAGGTGGAGCTCAGGGTGGCGGCCAGACCGGCCCACCTCTCGGTCATCCGCGCGGTCGCCGGCGCGGTCGCGCGGCGCACCCCCGACCTGGCCGTCGACCTGATCATCGCCGTCGACGAGGCGTGCAGCGCACTGATCTCCCGGACCCTGGACCCGTCGGCCGTCCTGCGGTGCCGGTTCGCCCGGGAAGGTGATTCCGTCCGCTTCCGGGCGGAGGTCCGGTCATCGGCCGTCACCGTGCCCGATCATGACTCGTTGTACTGGCGGGTCGTCAGCTCCGTGACCGACGCGGTGGCCACCTGGGTTGACGGGGAGGGTCGGTTGCGGGTCGAGCTGAGGTGTCGGGCATGAACGCGGTGGACTACCAGCCGCTGTTCCACGAGCTGGCGGAAGCCGAGCGGGACGGCGAGCGCTACCAGCGGCTGCGTGACCGGTTGGTCACCGAGCACCTGCCGATGGCCAGGCACATCGCCGACCGGTTCGCCGAGCGCGGCGAGTCCGTGGAGGACCTGCGGCAGGTGGCGGCGGTCGGGCTGATCAACGCCGTGGACCGGTTCGACGTCACGCGCGGTATCGACTTCCTGGCGTTCGCCGTGCCGACGATCACCGGTGAGGTGCGGCGGTACCTGCGTGACCAGGGGTGGGCGCTGCGCGTGCCGCGGCGGTTGAAGGAGCTGTGCGTCGCCATCGACACGGCGCGGGTGGAGCTGTCCCGCGTGTCCGGGCGCACGCCGACGCCCAGCGAGGTCGCCAGGCACCTCGGCATCGGGGTGGACCAGGTCTACGAGGGGCTGCACGCGACGTCGGCGTACCACCTGCTGTCGTTGGACGAGCAGTCGATCAGCGAGGAGTTGAACTACGCCGAACGGCTGATCAGCGACGACCCGGCTCTGGAGGTCGTCGAGCTGCACCACGCGTTGGACCCGATGCTGCGCGGGCTGCCCAAGAGGGAGAGGCGGATCGTGGTGCTGCGCTTCTTCCGCGGCATGACGCAGAGCCAGATCGCGGACTCGGTCGGCGTGTCGCAGATGCACGTCTCGCGGCTGTTGAGCCGGTCCTTGGCCCGGTTGCGCTCGTTGCTCGATGATGAGTAGCGCTCGTGCGCCGTCGAGCCTGGGTCGCGCGGGACGGAAGGGGTGGTCGCCGTGGTGGCGGGCCCGGTGAGCCTGGCGTGGCCGCAGCGGGCGGCCGTGGTCCTGGGCGTGCTGCTGGTCGCGTGGGGCGTGGCGGACCTCGTGCGGTCCGAGCCGGGATGGGCGGTGCTGCACCTGGTGAGCGGTGTGGTGATCGGGGCGGCGGCGGTGCGGACCCGGGTGGCGCGGCTGGTCGGCTCGATGACGGGTGTCGTGTACCTGGTCGTGTTCGCGTTCGGGGTGAGCGAGTCGGGTGGGTCGATGGACGCCGGCCTCATCGGCAACGCGGTGCACCTGCTGATCGGCTTCGCCTCCGTGGGCGTCGCGGAGGGCTGCGCGTGGTGCGAACAACGAGCCCGCCGCGCCGCCGACTCCCACTGACCTCCCCTTCCTTGTTCCACCTGTTCCTCCCACCTCGCCCCCACCCGCCTTCGCCACACCACTCGCCGAGCCGTCCGGCCGCCGTTCCCTCAGCCCTTCCCGCCGCCGTTCCCGCCGCCATTCCCATCGCCGTTCCCGCCGCTCTCTTCCCTCAGCCGTTGCTGCGCCGTTTCGAGGGCCGCTCCCACACCGATCTCAGGCCCGTTCCCACAGCCATCGGCGCGTTTTCCCGTGCCGGTGAGCGCGGTTGCACCAACCCCCTTTCGGGTACCACCCGTGTAACCCGAACGGGGAGGACCGAACCGATGCACACGGCGAGTCTGCAAAACCTGGTCGACGTCGAGGGACCGTTCGTCTCCGTGTACCTCGACGTCGGCGATCACGTGGACCTGCGATGGCGGGCGATGCGCGATCAACTCCAAGCCATGGCCGCCGACCCGTACCTCGTGGCATTGGCGCACAACGCGATCATGTCCGGCACGACCCCGCGCGGCCTCGCCGGGCGTGGTCTGGTCGTGGGCGGCGGACGGGTGCTGGTCGACCAGTACGTCCCGGTCCCACCGACCGGCTACACCGCCCGAACCGGCCCGCTCCCCTACATCCTGCCGCTGGTCGACCTGTCCGAACCCCTCCTGCCGCACGTGGTCGTCCAGGTCGGCGAGCACGGCGCGGACCTGCGCGGCGTCGACCCGACCGGCCGCCCGGTGGCGGTGGCGACCGTGGGCGCGCGGCGTCCCGGACGGCGACTCGACGCCCAGGAACTGGCCGACGTCGCCGAGGAAGCCGCCACCCTGGTCGACCTGCTGGGCGCGCCGCTGCTGGTGCTGGCCGGGCCGTTGGCCGGGCGGCGCTCACTGCGGGTGGCCTTGCCGACCCGCTACCACCACTTGGTGGTCGAGGTCGAGGGACCACCCGATCGGGCCGTGCTCCACCTGGCCGGACGGGCGAACCAGGACGCCCGGCGCGCGGTGGTCGAGCGATTCCGGGACGAGTCCACGCGGCTCACCGGACGCGCCGTGCACGGACTGGTCGCGGTCCGGCAGGCGTTGGCCGAGGGCCGGGTCGACACGCTGCTGCTGACCGACACGCTCGTCGGCTCGCAGCAGGTCGACGACGGCCGGGCCGACGAGGTGCTGCCGTTGCGGGCGGTCGAGTGCGGGGCCGAGATCGTGCTCGTCGGCGGGGCGGTTCGGCTGCACGAGGACGTCGGCGCCCTGCTCCGCCAGTGATCTCCGGTGATCTCCGGTGATGGCCACTGAGGCCGGGTGATGCCCGGTGACGTCCACTGCTACCCCAGCCGGGGCCCGGTCCCGGCCGACGATTGCGGTCGTGACGGAATTGCGGTGGTGGGCGATCGCGGTGGCGGCTGGTGATTGCGGTGGTACGTGATTGCGGTGACGGCGGCTGAGGTCGGGACGGTCGGCGGATGGTCGGCTGGGTGAGGCGGATGGGGTGGCACGGGGGGGTGGTTGGCGAGGGCTCCTCATGGTTTTAACCGAGGTGCGGTAACGGTGTTTCCGTACACTTTTGGCCGTTGATCACTCGAAAGTGTGACCGGACGACCGACCGACCTGCGGAAACGGTGGACATGACGTGATTCACCTCCGCAGCATCCGCAGCACGGCCCGTTCCACTGTCTCACGATCAGCCGACCTCGGTCTGATCATCACCCCGTCGTGGTACCGCCGCACCACCCGCGGGTCGACGTAGGACCTCCTCGCCACCGCCGGCGTGTTCCCCAAGTGCTCCGCCACCTCCCGCATCACCCCCGCCTCCACCCGCTTCCGCCCCCGCGCGGACTCCGGCCGGCCTTCCCTCGCGAACGCCGCCGCCGCCAGCACGGTCGCGTGCCACGTCCGCAAGTCCTTCACCGAGAACTCCGCCCCGACCATCTCCTTGAACCTCTCGTTCACGTCATCCGACCCGACCGCGTACCCCCGCGCGTCCACCAGCAGCCGCTCGTCCCCGCCCCGCCCCCGCAGCAACCCCCGCACCGCCCGCGCCAACGCCTCGTCCTCCACCACCGTGGTGAACTCGATCCCGCCCTTCGCCGGGTAGCAGAACTCCACAGTGGACCGCCGAACGGCCACGTGCGAGCACAGCAACGTCGCCACGCCGTGCGTCCCGTTGTCCGCCGCGTACGTCTCACCCCCGACCCGGAACACACCGCGCTCCAACACCGCCAGCGCCACCGCCAGCACCCGCCGCCGCGACCGCCCCCGCCCGCTCAGCTCCCGCGCCACCTCCGCCCGGAACCCGGGCAGCACGGGCGCCAGCGAGAGCACCCGGTCGTGCTTCTCCTCGTCCCGGTCCTGCCGCCACCGCTCGTGGTACAGGTACTGCCGCCGCCCGGCCGCGTCCGTGCCCACCGCCTGGATGTGGCCGTTCGGGTGCGGGCACACCCACACGTCGCGCCACGCGGGCGGGATGACCAGGGACTTGATCCGCGCCACCGACGCGGCGTCGAGCGGCTCGCCGTCGGCGTCGACGTAGCTGAACCCCCGGCCCCGGGCACGGCGACGCCAGCCCGCCTGGGCCGGATCACTGCGGCGCAATCTCACAGCGGCCAGGTTCCCGACCGCGACCGAGTGAAACGCCCGTCCCCCGAACGATTCGCAAGACCGTGGTTGAAACCGCGGCCGAGTGGGTATGGGACCGGCATGACGGAGCCGTGGACCGTGGGCGTCGAGCAGGAGTTCCTCCTAGTCGACCCCGAGTCGCGCCGACCCGTGCCGCTGGCCGATTCGGTCGAGCAGCACGCCGGCGCGGGCCACGACGTGCAACGGGAGCTGACCCCCTTCCAGATCGAGGTCGCCACGCCGGTGTGCCGGACCGCCGAGGAGCTGGCGGAGCAGGTCATCGGTGGTCGCATCCACCTGGCGAAGGCCGCGCACGCGGCGGGCTGCCGGCTGCTGGCCTCGGCGATCCCGCCGATCGGCACGCTGGGCCCGCCTCCGGGCACGGACGACCGCCGCTACCGCATGATGGAGCGCACGCACCGCGCGATCATCGGTGGTCAGGGCGTGTGCGGGATGCACGTCCACGTGGGCGTGCCGGACCGGGACGTCGCGGTCCGCGTGGCGAACGCCCTGCGCCCGTGGCTGCCGACGTTGCTGGCGTTGAGCGCGAACTCCCCGATCGAGCAGGCCGAGGACACGGGTTACGCGAGTTGGCGCACGATCGTGTGGTCGCGGTGGCCGATCAGCGGCCCGCCGCCGCACCTGGGTTCCGCCGCCGAGTACGACCGGCTGGTCGGCGCGCTGGAGTCGACGGAGGTGCTGCTCGACAGCGGGATGGTCTACTGGGACGTGCGGCCGTCCGCGCAGCACCCCACGGTCGAGGTGCGGGTAGCGGACATCCCGATGACGGCGCGCGAGGCGGTCGTCATCGCCGAGGTCATCCGGGCGTTCGCCCGCACCGCCGCCGAGTCGGGGGAACCCGAACGGGTGGATGACATGATGTTGCGCGCCGCGTACTGGCGGGCCGCGCGCGACGGCGTGGACGGCTTGGCGGTCGACCCGCGCACGGGCAACCTGGTGCCGGCCCGGGATCGCCTGGCCGAACTGGTGTCGTGGTGCGCCGACGCGCTCGAGGACGCCTCCGCGCTGTCCACTGTGGAGGATCACGTGGCCTGGCTCGGCGCGCACGGCAGCGGCGCCGCGCGCCAGCGCCGGGCGTTGGGCGGCTCGCCCGACGCGCGCGGGCTGGTCGATCTGATCTTGGCCGAAACGGTCGACGACGGCCGTTGAGGTCTACCGTGAAGGATTCGACGCCGCGCCGGCGTCGCTGAGTGAGAGGAGTACCGGCGTGCCAGAACCCGCGGCGACGCTTGCTTCCGTTCGGGTCGACAGACCCGCGGACGGCGTAGTTGTGCTGCACGTGTCGGGCGAGTTGGACACGAGCAGCGCGGAGGAGTTGACCAGGCCGCTCACGGAGCACCTGGTCGAGAACGTGCGGGGTGTGGTGGTGGACCTCGGTGGGGTGCGCTTCCTCGGTTCGGCCGGTTTGGAGTCGCTGGTCGTCGGCAGTCAGCGGGCGAGCGCTCTCGGCGTCCCGCTGGTGCTGGTGGCGACCAGCCGGGCGACGCAGCGGCCGATCGAGGCGACCGGGCTCAGCTCGGTGTTCACCGTGGTCGGTTCCGTGGAAGAGGCGTTGACCCGGTTCTAGGGGTTCGACTTCCAGGGGATCGACGCCCTACCAGCCCTACCAGAACCGGCGGACCGTCCTGATGGCGCAGCGCACCGCCCCCACCGGGGGCAGTGCGCCCGCCGGGGGGACCACCCACCGGGATCGCGCCGCCGGGATGCGCCGCGGACCGTGCCAGTAGCGGACGTCGGGCGGCGGCACGTGCCCCGCCACGGGTTCCGGGTCGGGTCTGGCGAGGAACAGCCAGCGCAGCCGGCGGCCGGGCACGGCGAGGATCGGCCCGAGCGGTCCGGCGGAGCGGAGGTGGGTGCTGACCTCGGCGCCCCAACTGGCCGGCACCTCCACCGCCACCGCGCCCTCGGCCAGCACCAGGGATGCCAGTGATTCGTCCACGTGCCACGGTTCCATGCCCGCCGATGGTGGCGTCGGCTCGTGTCGGGATTGTGTCGCCGTGCAGCGCGGCGCGTTACACCTGGCCGATGTCCTCGAACCACAGTTCGGGCTTGGCGGCGATGAAGTCGGTCATCATCCGGACGCACGCCTGGTCGTCCAGCAGCGTGATCCGGACACCGTGCTCGGCGAGCCAGTCGTGACCGCCGTGGAACGTCCGGGCCTCGCCGATCACCACGTGGGGTATCCCGAACTGGCGAACGAGCCCGCTGCAGTACCAGCACGGTGACAGCGTGGTGACCATGACGGTGTCGCGGTAGCTCGCCCGGCGGCCCGCGGCGCGGAACGCGGCGGTCTCGGCGTGGGTGGACGCGTCGCCGTCCTGGACCCGCCGGTTGTGGCCGCGGCCCAGGAGGGTGCCGTCGGCGGCGAACAGGGCCGCGCCGATCGGGATGCCGCCCTCGACGAGCCCGGCGCGCGCTTCGGCCACCGCCACCGCGAGCATGTCCTGTGCGTCCGCGCTGTTGTCCACGGCGCCAACCTACTTGGGCGGCAGGGTCTCGACGAACTCCCGCGCCCGGCCGATCCAGTCGGTGAGGCCGGAGTCCTCGTCGAGCGCCGAGCCGTCCACCACGACCCAGCCGCGCATCACCTTGCCGGTCATGTCGAAGACCCGCGTCCCGGGCAGGGCGAGGCACGCCTCCGCCGCGTCGGGGCCGACGCGGGCGATCATGTCGTCACCGGTCACGCCGACGAGCATGTTGCCGTGCAGCAGGAACGCGATGCCGCCGAACATCCGCTTGGCGCTCAGGCCGGGCAGGTCGCCGACCTCGTCGCGGATCCGTTCGGCCAGGTGCTCGTCGTATGCCATCTCCCGGTCCTCCCCACTCGACGTTCACGCACCGAAGCACAGGAACCCGGCGCTCGCGGCGAACGCGGCGTCGCCGTCGTCGCGGTGCGCCTGCTGCGCGCCCGCCAGCGCGACCGCGGGCGGGTGGCCCGCGCCGAGCCTGCGGTGCAGGTCGACCATCAGCGGTGTGGTCACCTCGGCCGGCACGGGGATGACCGGCGCGACCAGCGTGCGCGTGCCGAGCCCGAGCAGCGCCGCGGTGAACCCCATGAGCTCGTCGCCGGGCCGCACCGCCGACAGGCCCGAGTCGCACGCCGACAGCACGACCCGCGCGGGCGGTGTGCGCAGCCGTTCGAGGTCGTAGACGGTCAGCGGGCCGTCGGCCAGTTCCAGCGCCGAGAACAGCGGGTTGTCGGCGCGGAACGAGCCGTGCGCGGCCACGTGCGCCAACGGCGCGCCGTCCATCGCCGACGCCACCGCGTCCACCGTCGCCTCGCCGCCCACCAGCACCGAAGCCCCGACCGGGCCGAGCGCCGCGATGGCCGTGATCTCCGTCGGCGCGGCCGGCAACCGCGGACCCGCCGCCAAGACCACCCGATCGTGCGACACCAGCACGGATGTGGCGGCACGCAGCCACACCGTCGCCGACGGCACCACGGTCACCGCACGGCCGCGGCACGCGGGCAGCGCCGACCACGGCAGGCCGCCGAGCCGACCGGTCGGCGCGAGCACCAGGGGCCGGTCGTCGAGCCGTCGCCGCAACGGTTCCAGCAGCCGGTTCTGCAGCAGCCGGGCCGCGTGCTCCGCACCCGCTCGCACCGGCGTGCGGTCGACGTGGTCGGGCAGCGTCACCAGCCGGTGCAGGGCGAACCGCAGCAGCCGCAGCTCGCGCACCGCGCCGGCCGCCGGGCCGAGCCGGTGCAGCGACGCCCGGCCACCCGCCACCACCACGGCCAGCAGCTCGCCGTCGTGGTCGACGTACTCCACCAACGCCGACGTGCCCAACGCCCGCTCCAGCTCGCCGACCGCGGGAGGCTTGAACACCGCGCCACCACCGCCGGTCCGCCGGGTCAGCTCGCGCACCCGCTGCTCGCCGCGCACCTGCCGCTGCCGCAGCGCCGCCGTCGGCCGCCCCGCCGTGGACGCCGCTTCCAGGTCCGCCGTCACGGCCCGCAGCTCCGCCAGCGCGTCGGCCAGCCCCGAGTCCTCCGGCGGCCGGGCGGGCGTCATCCGCAGCGCGCCCGCGCGCCACGCCTCCGCCCAGCTCAGCACCCGGCCGGCCCGGCCGCCCGCGACCGCCGCGCGCAGGCCTTCCGACGCCAGCGCCGCGCCCTGCGCGCCGCTCAACGCCCGCAACTCCGTCGCGCCCAGCGACACCCGGTACTCGTCCAGCAGCGCCAACCCGCGCCGCAACGCGATCTGCGCGCCGCGCGCGTTGCCGAGCAGGTCGCGCCGCAACGCCTCGGCGTACCAGCCCTGCACCCGGTGCGCGGCCGGTCCGCCGCGCCTGGCCGCGCCCGCCGCGGTCAGCTCCGCCACGGCGCGCGAGCGGTCGCCGAGGTCGCGGGCGACCAGCGCGCCGTCGACCCGCGCCTCCAGGCCCGCCATCCGCCAGCCCAGCGCGTCCAACCGGGTCGCCACCCTCGTCAACGCCGTCACCAGGGCCCTGGTCCGCTGCCCGCTCAGGTACGCGGCGCGCAGCTCCACGTGCCGCGCGCCTTCCGCCCACACCTCGCGCTTCTCGCGGCGGAAACCCTTGCGCGCGGCCACCGCCATCTCCACGGCCCGGTCCAGGTCGCCCTCCAGCAACGCGATCCTGGCCCGGTAGAACAGCGCCTCCGACCGGGCCAGCACCAGGTCGCCGCCCAGTTCCCCCAACGCCCGGTCGGCCGCCGCCCGCGCCTCCTCCAGCAGCGGCACGGACACCAGCAGCTCCAGCCGGTTGATCAGCAGCGCGGGCCGCGGCACCGCCAGCCGCCGGTACTCCCGCTCGGCCTCGGCGAACATCGTCAACGCCCGCGGCACGTCGCCCGCGCGTGACGCGGAGATGCCCGCGTTCCACCGCACGTCGGCCACGGCGAGCGCCTGGTCGAGCTCCCGGTAGAGCGAGGCGGCGCGGTCGAAGTCCTCGTCCGCCGCACGCAGGCCGCCGGTGTAGGCGCGCAGCAGCCCGCGGTTGTTCAGCGCCCGCGCCTCCACCAGCCGCTCGCCGAACCGGCGCACCACCTCGATCGCGCCGTTGTACTCGCGCAACGCCTCGTCGTAGCGGCACAGGTAGTGCAGCACCAGGCCCCGTTGCATCCGGCCGCTGCCCGCGTCCACGCCGCGCAGGTTCGGCAGCGCCGCGTTGATCGCGCGCAACGCCTGCGCGTGCCGCCCGGTGTTCGACAGCACGAACGCGAGGCTCATCCGGGCCAGGGCCGCCGAACGCGCCGAACCCGCCCGTTCGGCGATGCGCACGGAACGGCGCAAGTGGCGCAGCGCCGCGTCGAAGTCGTGCAACTCGCGCAACGCCAGACCGATCGCGCGTTCCGCGGCGGAGGCCTCTTCGTCGTCGCCGGAAGTCCGCGCCGCCCGCAGCGCGGACCGGCCGATCTCGATGGCCGCCCGCGGATCCCGCTGCCGGGCTTCCAGCGCTGCGGCGGCGGAAACCCCTGCCACGAACCCACCTTATTACCAAGTGGGCTGTGGTAGCTTGCTCACACCCGGCACCCGTCGACGTCGCTGTGAGGCCTCGGTGTCCGAACCATCGAATCGCTCCGGGCTCTACCAGGAGGCCTTCCGACAGGCCATCCGCGACCACAAGAGCTACCGCCTCCACCCCGAGCGGGGCCGGGAATTCCTCTTCGTCGCCGGTGAGCTGCTGACCATTCCCGAGGACGTCGACCGGGTCGCCCGCAAGCTCGCGCAGAACAACATCGGCAACAGCCGCGGCCGGGATTTCGCCGGCATGGCGCGGTTGGTGCTGTCCCGGAATCCCGACGACATCCCGGAGATCGTCCGCCTGCTGCGGGACCCGGCGCAGTGGCCCGGCGAGCGCACGCCGTACGTGCAGCCGCACCACGTGCTCGTCGGGCACGGCGGCAACATGCACGGCAACCCGGGCGAGCCGCCGCGCGTCGGCACGCCGCTGGCGGACCCGGACCCGGCGCGCACCCACCTCGGCCGCGGCGTCGTCGTCGGCATCGTGGACACGGGCATCTCGGCGACCGCCGCGATCGACCACCCGCGGTGGCTCGGCGACGCGTTCGTCCCCAAGGCGGACGAGGTCGACGCCGCCTACCGGTACTCCGACGTGTTCGCCCTCGAAGGCGGCCACGGCACCTTCGTCGCGGGCGTGGTCCGGCAGGCCGCGCCGGGCGTGCGGTTCGACCCGGAGAAGGCGTTGGACCCCAACGGCCTCGGCACCGAGGAGCAGTTCGCCCGGGCGCTGTCGTCGTTCGACGAGAAGGTCCAGGTCCTCAACATCTCGATGGGCTGCTTCACCCAGGACGACACCGCCTCCGAACCGATCCGCCGGGCGCTCGCGGGCCTGCCGCGCGACGTCGTCGTGGTGGCCTCCGCGGGCAACCAGGGCACCACCCGGCCGAGTTGGCCGGCGGCGCTGCCCGGTGTCCTCGCCGTGTCGGCGGTCGCCGAGGAGCGTGACGGCAGCCGTGCGCCCGCCTGCTACGCCAACCACGGGCACTGGGTCGACGCGTGCGCGGTCGGCAACCGGACGAGCACGTTCCTCAAGGGCCGGTGGGAGCTGCCGGACCTGCCGGTGGACGTCTACGACCGGTTCGCCTACTGGCTGGGCACCTCGTTCGCCGCGCCGCACGTGGCCGGGCGGATCGCCGCGACGATGACCGAGAACGGCCTGACCGCCGTCGCGGCCCGCGACCACCTGCTGGTGGGGCAACCGGAGTTCTTCCCCGGCTACGGCGTGTTCGTGTGATCGGCGCTGCTCGGCCGACGGCGGCGACCTGACAGGCGCCTGTCCGAAGCTTGTATCTCGCAGCGCGGTCGCGGCTCCGTAGTGTGTGGCAGCGAAGAATCCGAAGTCCGTGACCCGGCTGGGGTCCGCGCCGGCGCAGGCCGGGGCGGAGGCGCGGCACCCGCCGGACCAGAGGAGGGGACGTGACCCCTGCTTCCCCGATCGCCGCGCTCGTGAGCGCGGCGGCGGAGGGCGACCAGCGCGCGTGGAACGAGATCGTCGCGCGCTTCACGCCCTTGGTGCTGGCGGTGGTGCACCGGCACCGGTTGCGGCACGCGGACGTCGCGGACGTGCACCAGACCGTGTGGTTGCGGCTGGTGGAGCAGCTGCGCAGCCTGCGGGAGGCGGACGCGCTGCCCGGGTGGATCGCCACGACCACCCGCAACGAGTGCCTGCGCGTCCTGCGGGTCCAGCAGCGCACCCTGCCGTACGACCCGCGGTCCGAGGACGAGCCGGCGAGCCCGGACGACGCGGTCGCGGACCTGGACGAGGAGCTGGAGGCCGCCCAGCGGCGGCAGGCGCTGCGGGAGGGCTTCCGCTCGCTGCCGGAGCCGTGCCGGGTGCTGCTGGCCAGGCTCATGGCCGACCCGCCGCCGAGCTACGCGGCGGTCGCCGAGCAGCTCGCGATGCCGGTGGGCAGCATCGGGCCCACCCGGATCAGGTGCCTGGAGAAGTTGCGCAAGACTCCCGCGGTGATGGAGCTGGTCGAGCCGCGGCCGGTGGGCGGAGGAGGTGTGGTCGGTGTTGAGGGACGATCCGGGGTGGGACAGCGATGAGGTGCTGCTGCGGGAGCTCGGCGAGGCGCTCGCCGAGGAGCGCGACGTGCCGGAGCACCTGCTCGAAGCCGCGCGGGCGGCGTTCGCGTGGCGCACGGTCGACGCCGAGCTGATCGCCCTGACCAGCTACGACTCCGCGCTGGACGACGAGCTGGCGGCACGGGCGCGGGCGACGCAGACCGCGCGGCAGCTCGTGTTCGACGCCGAGGGCGTGTCCGTGCAGGTCGAGGTGACCGAGGCGGGTGTCGCGGGCCAGGTGCTGCCGGCGGGGCCGGGCCGGGTCGCGCTCGTCACCGCGACCGGGCCGGTGGAGGAGGCGGAGCTGGACGAGCTGGGCCTGTTCCTGCTCGGCCCGCCGCCGTCGGGCCCCGTCCGGTTCCGCTGCGAGGTCGGCGGCACGACGGTCATGACCGACTGGGTGTGTGTTTAACCCGATCCGGTGAAACCTTGACGCCGGTGGCCGGTGGTCCGAAGATGCGGTGACCTGATCTTCACCCATCGCCGCACACCCACTCATGACCGAGCCAGTCCGCGTCACCACCGCCGGGGGAAGCGTTCCCACGGCGGTCGAGGCGTCGGCGCTGCCGGAGCTGTTCCGGCAGGTCTTCGTCGGTTCCACGGCGGGCATCGCGATCTTCGACGCCCACGGTGCGCTGGTGGGCGCCAACCCGGCGCTGGAGGCGATGCTGCCGCCCGCGGAGCTGGCGACCCTGTTCACCGCCACGCCGTCCGCCGGGGGCGTGACCAGGGCGCAGCGGCAGTTCACCGACGCGGCCGGCGAGCCGCTGTGGACCGAGGTGGCGCTGTCGGTGGTGCGCGACGCCGACGGCCGGCCGCGCTGGCACGTCGCCGTGGTCGAGGACACCACGGAACAGCGGGTGCTGCGCGACTACCTGCGCCACCAAGCCCTGCACGACGTGCTGACCGGCCTGCCGAACCGGCAGAGCTTCCTGCCCGGGCTGGAGCGGGCGCTGAGCCGGCCGGGCTCCATCACGTTGTGCTACCTGGACGTGGACGGCGTCGCCATCGTCAACGACGGCCTCGGCTACGAGGCGGGCGACGAGCTGCTCCGGGTCGTGGCACGGCGGCTGACCGCGGTGGTGGCGGACGAGAACGCCACGGTCGCGCGCATCGGCGGCGACGAGTTCGTCGTGCTGATCGAGGACTCGCCCACCACGCCGGGCATCCCCGCGCTGGCCGAGGCGATCGAGGCCGCGCTCGTCGAGCCGGTGCGGCTGGCCGGGCACGGCGTCGGCGTGTCCGCGGGCATGGGCTTCGTCCGCACGTCGGCGCGCGGGTCGGACGCGATGGCGTTGCTGCGCCAGGCGCACAGCACGCTGCGCCGCGCGGAGAGCGGCGGCAAGGGCCAGTGGGGCATCTACGACGCCGGGCGCGACGCCCGCGACCGCGCCAGGTTGTCGTTGATCGCGACCATGCCCGGCGCGTTGCAGAACGGCGAGATCGCGCTGGACTACCTGCCGGTCGACCGGCACGGCGCACCGGTCGCGGCGGCGGCCCGGCTGCGGTGGCACGAGGCGGAGTACGGCCCGGTGTCGCACGCGGAGTGCCTGCGGTTCGCCGACGAGCTCGGGCTCAGCGGCCAACTCGCCGAGTGGGTGCTGGAGGAGGCGTGCGCCTACGCCGCGGCCGAACGGCTGCCGGTGCTCGTGCGGCTGTCACCGGACCAGTCGCGCGACCCGGACCTGACCGCGCCGGTCGCCGAGGCGTTGCGCTCCTCGGGCCTGCCGCCGGAGCTGCTGTGGCTGAGCCTGTCCGCGCGGTGCCTGTCCGCGCCCGCCGAGGACCTCGACGCGGTGGAGGACAACCTGGTCGCGTTGGGCGGCATGGGAGTCCGCCTGCTGCTGCACGACGCCACGCTCGGCCTGCCGGAACTGTCCGCTGTGGAGCGTCACGGCCTGCACGCCGTGGAACCGGCCGTGCCGCCGGGGGAAGCGTTGGCGCACAAGGCCTTGGCCGCCGTGCTGCCGCTGGTGCGGGCGGCCGGCGCGCTGGTCGTCAGCGACGGTGGCCTGCCGGACGCGGACCTGGTCGTGCGATCGTGATGATCTCGCGGCTGGTGTCGGTGAGCGGCGTGCGGTCCCAGAAGCCGTAGCGCTCGGCCACGTCGAACCCGGTCTCCCGCAGCAGCGCGTCGAGGTGGTCGGCGTCGGTGAACCGCAGCGCGCCGCGGTCGACGCGGGGCTGCGGCCAGTCCGGGCTGCTGAACGTCTCGGTCATCGTGACCAGCCCGTTCTCCACGCTCTCCACGAAGTGCTCGACCCGCACCCGCTCGCCGTCGGGGCCGACGATGTCGGTGCCGTTCTCGGGCGTCCACCGCTCCCAGGCCCGCGCGCCGGGGTTGCGGGTCTCGAACGCGAACCGCCCGCCCGGCTTGAGCGCCCGGCGGATCGCGGTGAACTGGGCGCGCGCCTCGTCGTCGGTGAGGAAGACCTGGAACGCGTGACCGGTCATCACGACCAGGTCGAACTCCCCGTCGAACGCGACCGTGCCGAGGTCGCCGCGCACCCACTCCACGCCGGGGTCGCGCCGGGCCTGCAGGAGCATGCCCTCGGCCGGGTCGAGCCCGACGAGCCGACCGGCGTGCCCACTGGCGCGGGCGGCCTTGAGCAGCGTGCCCGTGCCGCAGCCGACGTCGAGCACCGCGTCCGCGGCCAGCACCAGCTCGAGGTAGAAGCGGTCGTCCTCGCCGAACTGGTTGATCAGGTCGTAGTAGGCGGCCAGGTCCGGGTCCTCGAAGGAATCTGCCACCCAGGCGATTGTGGCCCGCACGGCGACGGGCCGCGACCGATTTTCGGCCACGGCCCGTCGCGCGGGTGGGTCAGGCGAACGTCGGCTGCCGCATCGCGTGCTGCACCAGCGTGATCAACGTCTGCTTGGTCGACTGCCGGTTGCGCGCGTCGCAGGGCACGATCGGCACCGACTCGTCGATCGTCAGCGCCTCCCGGATGTCCTCGATGCGGTGGTGCAGCAGGCCGTCGAAGCAGTTCACGCCGATCACGTACGGCAGCTCGCGGTCCTCGAAGAAGTCGATGGAGGCGAACGCGTCCGCCAAGCGGCGGGTGTCGACCAGCACGACCGCGCCGATCGCGCCCTTCACCAGGTCGTCCCACATGAACCAGAACCGGTGCTGACCCGGTGTGCCGAACAGGTAGAGGATGAGGTCGCTGTCCAGCGACACCCGGCCGAAGTCCATGGCCACCGTGGTGGTCATCTTGTTGGGCGTGGCCGAGAGGTCGTCCACGCCGACGCTGGCCTCGGTCATCACCGCCTCGGTGGTCAGCGGCACGATTTCCGACACCGACCCGACGAAGGTCGTCTTGCCGACACCGAACCCGCCGGCCACCACGATCTTCGTCGACGTGACGGTCAGGCTCGCCGCGGGTGACCCCGGCCGGTCGGGAGCGCCACCGCTCATGTTGCTCTGCTTTCCCTAGTAGTAGGACCTCGCCGGGTGGTGGGACCTCAGCCGCGCATGGCGACGTGCAGCTGCGAGCGGATCTCCGGGGTGAGCTGGACGCCGACCCGCTCGACCAGCCGCGTCATCGCGTAGCCGATCAGGCCGATGTCGCAGTTCGGCGCCGCGAGCACGGCCAGGCACGAGCCGTCGCTGATGGACATCAGGAACAGGTAGCCCCGTTCCATCTCCACCACGGTCTGCTTGACGTCGCCCGCCTCGAAGCAGCGCGCCGCGCCGAGGTTCAGGCTGACCAGGCCCGACGCGACGGCCGCGAGCTGCTCGGCGCGGTCGATCGGCAACCGCTCCGAGGACGCGAGCAGCAGTCCGTCCGCGGAGACCACGATCGCGTGCGCGACGCCCGCGACCCGGGCGACGAAGTCATCGACCAGCCAACTGAAGTTTTCGAGTTCCTCGGTTGCGGTGGTCACTTCTGCTCCTTGGTCTGATTCCCGCCGTTGGCGGGGGTGTTGTCGTCGAACGACACGCCGTCCCACGGCATGCCGGCGTCATCGCCCGCCTGACGGCCGAGTTGCACGCCTCGCTGGTAGGTGGCGAAGCGCTGGCGCAACCGGTCGGCGGACCTGCGCGGCGGCACGGCGGTCGCCACACCGGCCGACGAGGCGCCGTTCGCCGACGGCTGCGCCGCCGACGGTGCCGGCGCCGAACCGCGCGAGGGCGCGGAGAGCGAACCCGGCATCAGGCGCGCCTTGGGCACGCGCTTGGGCAGGCCCGCGGTGGTCGTGTCGTCGACCGGCGCCTTGAGCGCGCTGGTCGCCAGCGTCCAGCTGTCGTCCGCCGCCGCGCCCCAGCCGGGTCCCGACGACGCGCCGGAGGACGGGATCGCCGACGGCGCGGGCTCGCGCTTGGGCAGGCCCGCCGGGGTCGAGCCGCGCGGCTCGGGCGGCTTCGGCCTGCTCGTCGGCGCGGGCGGCGGGGTGATCAGGTCGGAGCGGTCGGTGTACGCGGTCTGCTCCGACGCCGTGCCGACGTGGCCGCCGTCCGTGCCCATCAGCTCGGCGCGGTCGGCGAACATCGTCCGCTCGGACGCGGTCTCCGGCGGCACGCCGGCCGCCGGGTGGTCGGCGACCTCGCCGCGCACCACGCCGCCCTCGGCCTCGCCGCCCTGGAACCAGCGCGACAGCACGTCCTCGTAGATCGGCAGCCGCTGGGTGGAGGCGTCGTCCTCCTCCCGCTCGACCTCCGCGACCGGCTCGGGCGCCAGGCGCCGGGGGGCCGACGGCGGGTACGAGTAGTCCGGCACCTCCTCGCCGGGCGGCGGCACGGTCTCCGTCACGGTGGCGGTGAACAGGTCGTCCACCGGGGTCTGCTCGACCTGGAAGTACTCGTTGGGCTCGGCCTCGTGCGTGTGCACGACCTGCGGTCCGGTCGAGGCGGGCAGTTCCAGCGGCGCGTAACCGCCGGGCGCGATCTCCGGCGTCCACTTGGGCACGCCGGCCAGCACGCCGACGCCGCTCTCCTCCAGCTGCGGCGCGGCCTGGCGCTGCGGCAGCGCGGCGGGCGCCGGCCTGGGCGCGAGCGGCTCGGGACCGCGGTGCAGCAGGTCCATCGGGAGCACGACCTGCGCCGTGACGCCACCCTCTATGTCGTCGTTGTTGCTCAACGTGACCCGGATGTTGTGCCGCTTGGCGAGCTGGCCGACCACGTACAGGCCCATCTCGCGGGCCACCGACACGTCGACCTCGGGCGGGTCGGCGAGCTTGGTGTTGGCCTCGACGACGTCCTGCTCCTGCATGCCGACGCCGCGGTCGTGGATGCGGATGGACACCTCGCCGCGCCGGGTCTCGATCGCCCGCACGGTGACCTTGGTGGTGGGCTTGGAGAACGCGGTCGCGTTGTCCAGCAGCTCGGCGATGAGGTGCGCGAGGTCGTTGACCACGCGGCCCTGCACCTTCAGCTCCGGCGCGGGCGCGATCTGGATCCGGGCGTACTTCTCGACCTCGGACACCGCGGCGCCGAGCACCTCGGAGATCGGCACCGGCCGGGTGACGCGGCGGTTGACCGTGGTGCCGGAGAGCACCAGCAGGTTCTCGCTGTTGCGGCGCATCTGGGTGGCCAGGTGGTCCAGCTCGAACAGGCTGGCCAGCTGGTCGGGGTCCTGCTCGTCCTGCTCCAGCCGGTCGATGACGGTGATCTGCCGCTCGACCAGCGCCTGCGAGCGCCGGGACAGGTTGATGAACATGTCGTTGACGTTCGCGCGCAGCGCCACCTGCTCGACCGCGAGGCGGACGGCTTCGCGCTGCACGGCGTCGAACGCCCGGGCCACCTGGCCGACCTCTTCGGTCGTGTTGATCGGCACGGGCACCAGCGCCTCTTCCGCGGCACGTGCCGGGTCGCGGTGCGTCCGGATCCGCTTGATCGCGTCCGGCAGGCGGTTGCGGGCCACGTCCAGCGCGGTGCGGCGCAGCACGCGCAGCGGCGTCAGCATCGAGCGGGCGACGAAGGCCATGAGGGCGAACGCGATCACCAGCGCGACGGCGACCAGCGCCGCGTCACGCCACGCGGACGCGCGGGCCGCCTCGGTCAGGTCGATCGAGGCCTGGTCGGCCTGCCGCTCCAGGTCCTGCGACACCTGCCGCAGCAGCGCCGCGGTCTCCTCGCCGACCGCCATGACGTCGCCGTCCGAAATGGACACCTCGCCGGCGTCGGCCTGCTGCACCAGCGCCAGCTGCACCAGGCTGTTGCGCGCGTCGACCGGCGTGCCGGTCACGGTGTCCGACAGCAGCTGGCGGTTCTCCTGGCTCGCGGTGACCGCGAAGTCGGTGAGCGCCGCGTCCAACCGGGACTGCGCGGCGCGCAGCGCGTTGGCCTGGCCGGGGGCGAACTCGCCGCGCTTGGCCGTCGACAGCAGGATCGAGTTCTGCTGCGTCAGCTGCTCCTTCGCGGAGTAGAGCGCGAGGTTGGCGCCGGCCAGCGGCGTGATCGTCTCGTTGCTCAGGCTGCTCGCGGTCGCGCGGTGCACCTGCGCCAGCGCGGCCAGCACCTGGCCGTAGGCGCTGTGCACCGAGATGTCGGGGTACTTGGTGGTGGTCACGGTGTTGCGCAGCGCGTTGAGGCCGTCCAGCGACTGCAACGACTTCTGGAACGCCTCGCGCACCGCGTCGTCGACACCGGTCGTGGAGGCCGCGACGTCGCGCAGCCTGCGGACCTCGGTGTCGACCTTGCTCGAGCGCGTCTGGAACTCGGGGCCGTTCTCCTGGCGACCGCCCGCGACGAACCAGACCGCGGCGTCGCGCTCCAGCTGCAGGGCGTCGGACACCGCCGCCACCTGGGCGGACAGCTGGAGTTCCCGCTGGACCTGGCCGAACAGCTCCACGTCGTCCAGCTGGGTGTTCAGCCTCAGCCCGGCGAGGGTCAGCGTGCTCAGCGCGGGCACCAGGAGCACCACGGCCAGCTTGCTGCGCAAGCGCCAGTTCCGCAGCCGCCACCGGGACACTCCCCGGTCGCCGGGCACGGCGCCTGTGCTGGGCCCCGAGTCGGGTGGACCGCTTCCAGCGGCACCCGTGTCGAGTTGAATCCGCTCCGGATCTCTCCCGGAGGCGTGGTCGTCGTGACCGCGCACCGTCAGCACACTCCCCAGCCCGGTGAAACGACACTTCCCTACAAACCCGGTGGATCTTGGTGGAAAAAACCGCCGAGTCATACCGCCGTTCGGACGAGGTAGCCGGTAGTTTGCAAATCAACCATTGTCGCGCGGACCACACGTGGACGCGCTAAACGATCGCTAACCGGCGTTCATGGTTTTTTCACGCCCTCGACCCGAACGGGAAACACCCGAGGGGGAGCCCGGCCCCGACGACGGGCTCCCCCGTCGGGTCAGCTACCTGACGGGGCGACCAGCATCGGCTTGACGTCGAAGTCCTTCTCCAGCAAGCCGTAGGTTCGCATCAGACCCGCCACGCGCTGCAAGCGGGTGGCGTCCAGCGTGGTCGGGAACTCGCCGAAGTGCACGAGGCTGGCGGTTTCCTTGTCGACCTTCGCGTACTCGACCAGCAGCGGCTCGACCGTGGGGCGGTCCGCCGCGTCGCGCTGGCCCTTCGCCATCGCGCGCTGGAACGCGGCGACGGTGTTCGGGTTCTCCTTCACGAACTTGCCGGTCGTGGCGTAGCCCGCGATCGGGATGTCCGCGGTGGGGCCGGACGCCGCGTCGAGCACGGTGATCTGGCCGCTCGCGCGCTGGGCGCGGCTGATGAACGGCTCCACCATGAAGGCCGCGTCGACCGTGCCGTTCTGCACCGCCGCTTCCATGTCCGGGAACGGGAACTCCTTGAACGTCACCTTGGAGGGGTCGACGTCGTTGGCTTCCAGGGTCGCCTTCGCGGTCAGCTCGGCGATGTTCCGGAACGTGTTGATCGCGATGGTCTTGCCCTCGAGGTCCTTGGGCGACTTGATCGGCGAGTCGGCCTTCGCGAGGATCAGGAACATCTCCGGCTTGGCCTGGTAGCCGTCGCTGACCAGCTTGAGGCCGTCGACGGCCTTGGCCGCCTCCTTCGCCTCGGCACCGAAGAACGACACCCAGTTGCCGAAGGAGATGTCGAGCTCGCCGTTGATCAGGCCCGGGATGGCCGCGGCGCCACCCTGGATGATCTCGATCTTGACCTCGAGACCCTCCTCCTGGAAGTACTTCTTCTGGATCGCGACGTGGACCGACGCGACGTCGAGGATCGGGAGCAGGCCAAGGGTGATCTTGGCCTTTTCGACCTTGCCCGGTGCGGCGGCGGCGTCGGTGGGCTTCTCCTCGGAGCCACCGAGCAGACCGCAGCCGGAGACGACGGCGAGCATCGCGACCGCGGAGACAACGCCGAAGATCCTTCGTGCCGAGAGGCCGACTCTTCGAGTCATGGGGGGCATCTCCTGTTGGAGTGAAGACTTTGCGGGGGCAGGATGCACGAGCGACAGGGTGCTGCAGAACCACTCAAAGTGACACGAGTGGTTCGACAAGACCCCAGTCGACCGACACTCGAAGGCTGATCCACTACCTTCGGTGAGCATCTTTGCACAGGCTGTCCAGAGGTTGGGGTATGCGGTGAGCGATCTTGACGCGGAATGGGCCGTACAGAGCAACCGGCGCCCGGTGGGCATCGTCGGAGCGGGCCCTGCGGGATTGACCTTGGGGAACCTGCTCCGCGAGGCCGGAATCCCCTGCGTGGTGCTGGAAAAAGGCACCCGCGAGCACATCGAGACCCGGCCGCGCGCCGGGGTGTTGGAGCACCGCGCGGTGCAAATGTTGACAGAGCACGGGCTCGCGGACCGGTTGCTCCAAGAGGCGGACAGGCATGGCGCGTGCGAATTCCGGGTGAACGGGGAAGCGCACGAGGTGGACTACGCCACCCTGTACGACGGGCAGACCCACTACATCTACCCGCAGCAGGAGGTCGTCCAGGACCTCGTGCGGCACTACGTCGACGAGCGCGGCGGCGCGGTGCGGTGGTCGGTCACGGACGTCGAACTGCACGACATCGAGTCCGCCGAACCGGCTCTGACCTGGACGAACGCCGACGGCACCCGTGAGCGGCTCGACTGCTCGTTCATCGCGGGCGCGGATGGGTTCCACGGCGTGACGAGGCGCAGCATCCCGGCGGGCGCGGTGCAGGAGTTCAGCCACCAGCACGGCATCGAGTGGCTGAGCATCCTGGCCGAGGCGCCGCCGTCCACCCACAAGGTGATTTACGCACTTCACCCGGACGGATTCGCGGGTCATATGCTCCGCAGTTCGACGGTTTCGCGCTACTACCTCCAGGTCCCGGTGGACGACACCGTGGACAACTGGCCGGACGAGCGCGTGTGGGCGGAGCTGCACAAGCGGTTGGCGCTCAGGGACTCCGACTGGAAGCTCACCGAGGGGCGCATCGTCGAGAAGCGGATCCTCGACATGCGCAGCCACGTGGTCGAACCAATGAACCACGGCAACCTGTACCTCCTCGGCGACGCCGCGCACATCATCACCCCGGTGGGGGCAAAGGGAATGAACCTCGCGTTGCACGACGCCGAGGTGCTCGCCGACGCCCTGGCGCGCTACCACCGAACGGGTGATGAGACGGGGTTGCGGAGCTACTCCGAGGTGTGCCTGCGACGCGTGTGGCGTGCGCAGGAGTTCTCGCAGTGGATGGTGTTCATGATCCACCGGTCGCCGGAGCCGTTCCTGAGCCGGTTGGGTCAAGCCAGACTCGAACACCTCATCGCCTCCGGGTCGTCGGCCGGCTATTTCGCCCAAAACTACGTGGGGCCCTAGGCAGAACATCTTACGATTAGCGGGCCCCATTACCGGGGGAACACCCCGCAATGACACCGGAACACCGGCGCCTTGTTCTCCGCCACGGCATTCAGGCGTGCTCGACCCGGAGAACAAGGCGATGGCCCGATCGAATTACCGGCACATTCGAAGTGTCGTCACGCGCGGACATCCACGCGGACATCCACGACATCGGGTCGATGTATTCGCCGCCGATTCCACCCGCTGGACGCCCGGACGCACCCGACGACACCCCGTCGGTGACGCCCCAGGCGCGCGGAAATCATCGGCGGACAATTCCGCGAGGCGGCCGGAAAAGCACTCGACGCGCACGGCGCGTGATCGCACGACGACGGCGCGGTGATCATCGCCGAAGGTCTTCCGCGGCGGGAAAGATGTCGAATCGTTGTGAACGATCGCCGTCGAAACCGCGCCCGGAAACCGCTGCCGGCGCGCCCGGACACGACAACGGGCGACCCACGGCGCCGGCGCCCCTGAGGGGGCCGACAAGCCGCGGATCGCCCGTCGGGCGTCCTGGGCCTAGGAAAGGCCGGTCACGTCGTGGCGCGCTCCTCGGCCTCGGCGCGCGAGACCTCCGCCCGCTCCGCCTCGGCCCACTTCGCCGCCTGCTCCTCGTTCGCCTTGCGCCGCGCCTTGACCTCCTCGGAGGTCTTGCCGACGTTCAGCAGCCGCGCCACCTCGGCCCGCAGCGCGACGAACGCCTCGGACTCGCGGGTGGTGATCTGGTCGCGCTCGGCGGGCAGGTCGACCTTCAGGTCCGCCACCACGGACGCGGGCGACGTGGAGAGCACGAGGATCCGGTCTCCCAGGTAGACGCTCTCGTCGATGTCGTGCGTCACCACGAGGACCGTGGTGTCCTGCTCGGTGCGGACCTTCAGCAGCAGGTCCTCCAGCTCGAACCGGGTCTGCGCGTCCACCGAGGCGAACGGCTCGTCCATCAGCAGCAGCGCGGGCCGGTAGGCCAGCGCCCTGGCGATGGCGACGCGCTGCTGCATGCCGCCGGACAGCTGCCACGGGTACTTGCGGCCGGCCGCCGACAGGCCGACCCACTCCAGCGCCTCGGCCGCGCGCGTGCGGCGCTCGGCGCGGCCCAGGGTGCGGCGCAGCGGGAACTCGACGTTCTTCTGCACCGTCAGCCAGGGGAACAGCGAGCGGCTGTAGTCCTGGAACACCACGGCGAGGTCGTCGGGCACGCCGCGGACCTCGTTGCCGTGCAGGCTGATCTCGCCGCGGGTGGGGCGGATCAGCCCGGAGATGGTGCGCAGCAGCGTGGACTTGCCGCAGCCGGACGGGCCGACGACGCAGACCAACTCGCCGGTGCCGACGGTGAACGACAGGTCGGCGATCGCGGTGTGCGCGCCGTCCTTCGCCTGGTAGGTGTGGCCGAGGTCGGCCACTTCGAGCATCGCGGTCATACTGCTTTTTCCTCCACCGTCGCGGGGGTGCGCTCCTGCTTCGGTTGCCACGCAAGGGCTTTGCGCTCGAAGCCGAGGAGCACGGTGTTGAGGGCATAGCCGAGGACACCCAGCAGGATGATCCCGGCCCACATGTCGGGGAAGTCGAACTCCCGCTGTGCGACGAGGAGTTGCGACCCGATCCCGTTGTCGGTTCCGACGAGTTCGGACACGACCATGAGCACCAGCGACAGCGACAGGGAGACCCGCAGCCCGGCGAAGATCTTCGGCGCCGCGGAGGGCAGGACGACACCGAGGATCCACTGTGGCTTGGGGATGCGGAACACCGCCGAGGTCTCGAACTTCGTGGCGTCGACGGAACGGGCGCCGTCGATGCTGTTGAGCAGGATGGGCCACAGCACGCCGAAGACGATCGTGGCGAGCTGCATGGTGGTGCCGACGCTGAACAAGAGCAGGAACACCGGCACCAGCAGGGGCGGCGGGATCGAGCGCATGAACGTCAGCAGGGGCCCGGCGTACTCCGCGGCCTTCTCCGAGCGGCCGAGCGCCACGCCGAGCGAGACGCCGACGACGGCCGCGATGCCCCAGCCGGCGAGCAGCCGGCCGATGCTCGGGAACACGTGGTCGAACACCGTGTCGGTCAGGAACAGGTCATCGGCCGGGCCGGAGAACCACAGGTCGTGCGCGGCCACGGCGATCTCGGTGGGGCGGGGGAAGAACGTGTCGTCGGCGTACCAGGTGAGCAGTTCCCAGACCACGACGAGGCCCGCGAACACCGCCCACCGCTGCAGGAATCGACTCACGACCGACCTCCGGTGACCGCGCTCCAGCCGACCCAGCGGCGCTGCGCGCGTTCCAGCCCTTCGTTGAGCAGGTAGCCGATGACGCCCGCGACCACCGTGCCGGCCAGGACGATGTCCATCCGCCCCGCGCCGCTGCGCGCGATCGCGATGTACTGCCCGATGCCGCCGGACCCGCCTTCCAGCAGCTCCACGCTGACGACCACGACCAGGCTCGTCGTGGCGGCGAGCCGGATTCCGGTCAGCACGAACGGCAGGGCGCTGGGCAGGGCGACCGACGCCAGCACGCGCACCCGGCCGGAGCCGAACGCCCGCGCGGTCTCGACCAGCAGGGGGTCGAGCTCGTCGAGCGCGTAGATGGTGTTGAACAGGATGGGCCAGATCGCCGCGTACACGGCGAGGGTGATCTTGGTTTCCGGTCCGATGCCGAGCAGCAGCACCGCCAGCGGGATCAGCGCCACCGACGGGATGGGGCGCAGGAACTCGACGACGGCGCGGGTCGCGTGCCGGACGGGCGCCACGCTGCCCAGGACGAGGCCGAGCGGGACGGCGATCCCGACCGACAGCGCCACGGCGATGAGCACGGCGAGGACCGTCGCGATGACGTCCCGCAGGAAAGCCTCATCCCCCAACAACTTCACGAGTTCCACCGCTACGACGGACGGCGGTGGCAGGTACTCCGAGGGAACCAGCCGGAACCGGCCGAACAGCTCCCAGATGACGAGGAACCCGGCCACACCGAGCAGTCCTCGGGTGAGCGCACGCACGCGCAAACGCCTCTTCCCAGTTGATCAACCCCAGCCAACCCGGCTCAATCTAGAGAGTGAAGTCCCCCGCCACAATGAGTGGCGGGAAAACTTCATGATGTGATCTTGCAACGCCGGCCCGCAGGTGGCGGGGCGATCGGCTTGCCTTCCGCTCAGTGGAATCAGGGGTTGGCACACGGCGGGTCGTAGGGCAAGTCGGGGAAGTAACCCGCCCACTGCCGCCCGGTGATCCCGGGGTGCGCGGTGGCGCAGATCCGGTCCACCACCGCGTCCAGGTCGGTCTCCCAGAACCGCAGCACCGAATCGCCCGCGCTGACCAACGTCCGCCCTTCGGGCGCGAACGCCACCGAGTTCGCGCCCGAGGAGTGCGCGGCGAACACCGCCGACTGCCGGAGGGCCCCGTCGGCAGGCACGTCGTACAGGCGCAGGGTGCCGTCGGCGTCGGCGGCCACCAGCAGGTCGTCGAACACGGCGACCGCGCGCACCGCCGAGCCGAGCGACTCGGCCGAGCCGAACCGCACCGCCACGACGTCGTCGGGATCGTGCCGCTGCTCGGGGTGGCGCCACAGCACGGCCTTGCCGTCGGACTCCACCGTCACCACGCCGCCGGGCGCCGACGGCACCGCGACGACGTACGTGGCGAAGTCCAGCGCGTCGCGGCGGAACCGCTCGGGCCGCATCGGGACGGTCGTGTCCCACTCCTCGACCGCCCCGCCGTACTTGGCGACCACCAACCGGTCGCCGGTCCGGTCGAACGCCAGCGCGCTGGCCACGAGCTCCGGGTTCGCCTCGTCGGTCAGCTCGGCGATCTTCGTCGTGGTTACGACGTCCCACAGCCGCGTCACGCCGTCGTCGAGGCCGCCGGTGGCGAAGTACCCGCCCTTCGGGCTGAACGCCACCAGGTGCGCCCGCCCCGCCTCGCCGACCAGGTCGGGCGAGACCAGGTTGGTGGTCCGCCACACCCGCACCCGGGCGTCTTCGGCCACGGTGACCAGGTGCTCGCCGTCCGGGCTCAGCGCCGCGGTGCGGACCGGGCCCGGGTGCGCGGTCAAGGCCCAGGCGGTGCGCGGACCGCGCGGCTCGGAGATGTCGACGAGCCGGAGCTCGCCCTCGACGTCCACGGTGGCGGCGAGGGGGCGTTCGGCGGCGACCGTGACCGCGCGCACCGTCGCGGGGTGCGCGACCGGCAGGTCGGTGAGGTCGGTGAGCCGGGTGGACCGGTCGCTCCCCGCGGTGACGAGGCTGCGCCCCTCGGCGGCGAAGGCGACCGCGGTGACCGCGCCGAGGTGCCCGTCGAGCGCGGCGGACTGGAGCGGCGCGTGCCGGTCGGTGACGTCCCACAGCCGCGCGGACCGGTCGTCGCCCGCCGTGGCCAGCACCCGCGCGTCACCGTTGAACGCCAGGGCGCGCACGTCACCGCCGTGCCGCAGGGCGGCGGTCTGCCGCGCGGGCCCACCCCGGTCGACGACCTCCCACAGCCGCACCACCCGGTCCTCCCCCGCCGTGGCCAGCACCCGGCCGCCGTCTCCGACCGCCAGCGCGGTGACCGCGCCGACGCCGCCGACCAGCACGGCGGACGCGCCGGTGGCCAGGTCGACCGCGTGCACCCGGTCGCCGGAACCGACCGCGACCACGTGCCCGGACAGGAAGGCCACCTCGGGCGACGACTCGCCCGTCACCGGCAGGTCCGCCCGCATACCGCCGGCGGCCAGGTCCCACGCGCGCGCCCGACCGGCGACGAACCCGGCCACGAGGTAGCGGGAGTCGGGCGAGAACGCCAGGTCCAGCGTCGGCTCGCTCGACAGGTCGGTGAGCCGGTGCACGATCACCGGACGGCGGGGATCCGTCACCCGCCACACCACGATGCAGTCCTCGGACGCACCGGCGAGCCACTGGCCGTCGTCGGAGAACGCCACCACGCGGGTCGCGCCCAGCCCGGCCAACGCGCCGAGGTGCTCCGGGCGGTGGGGGTCGGTCATGTCCACCAGCCGCACGTCCGCGGTGGTGGTGTCGTCGACGACGGCGAGCAGCGAGGCGGCCGGGCTGACCGCCACCGCGCGGACCCCGCCGATCCGGGTCGCGTAGGGCTCGGTGAACGCGGCGAACAACGCGTCCCGCGTCTCCGGCAGCGGCGCGAGCCGGTGCGCGGCCAGCGTGAGCTGCAACGACAGCGCCGGGTCCTCGTCGCGCAGCGCGGCGGCCTGGGTGATCACCTTGTGCGCCAACGCGATGTTGCGCTGCTCGGTCGCGGACCGCTCGGCGTTGAACGCGAACACGATCGCGCTGGACGCCAGCACCAGCAGCACGGCCATCACCGACACCAGCTGCCGCAGCCGCCGGGTGCGGCGGTGCTCGATGGCGTGCACCGCGTCGTCCGCGGCGATGCTGGCCTCCAGGAACCGGATCTCGCCGGGCGTGAGCCCCCGCGTGCCGTCGACCCACTCGCGCACCAGCGCCAGCCGGGTGCCCCGGTACAGCGCGCCGGGGTCGCGGTCCAGGGCCTCCCAGGTGTGCGCGGCCTCGGTCAGCATCCGCTGCACCCGCAGGCCCGCGCGGTCCTCGGCGATCCAGTCGCGCAGCCGCGGCCAGTTGCGGATCAGCGCCTCGTGCGCCAGCTCCACCGTGTCCCGGTCCAGCACCACCAGCCGGGCCTGCGCCAACGCGGCCAGCACCTCCGCGCTGTCGCTCTCGACGTGGTGGTCGACCTCGGCGCGGGCGACGCGGCGCTTGGTGTCCTCGGTGCCCTCGCCGACCGCGATCAGCCGCAGGAACACCTGCTTGGCGATCAGCTGCCGGGCCGGGCTCATCGCCGTGTAGACGTGCTCGGCGCTGCGCGCGATCGAGTGCTCGACCCCGCCGACCTCCTCGTACCCCGCCAGGGTCAGCGCGACACCGCGCCGCCGGCGCCACGTCTCCAGCAACGCGTGCGACACCAGCGGCAGCACCGCGGGCTGGCCCGCCGCGTCCGCGACCAGGCGCGTGACCAGCGCCGTCTCCACCTTGCAGCCGACCGCGACGGCCGGTGACACGATCGCCTCGCGCAGCTCGTCCGCGGCCATCGGCCCGATCAGCACGTGCCCGCCGCGCAACGCCTCCACCAGCTCCGGGTACTGGCCGCAGTGGCCGAGGAAGTCGGCCCGGACGCCCAGCACCACCCGCGTGCGGCTGGTCGGCGCGGACGCGGCGGTGGTCAGCGCGGCGATGAACGCGGCCCGGTCGGCGGGCTCCTGGCACAGCGTGAAGACCTCTTCGAACTGGTCGACCACGATCAGCAGGTCGTCGTCGCCGCCGACGAGCGCCTGCCGCACGCGCAGGTGCAGGTTCTCCGGGTAGGCGGCGAACTCGGCGGCCAGCGCCGGCGCGTCCCGGCCGGTGCGCGCGGCGACCTGCACCGCCAGCTCCTCCACCGGCCGCGCGCCGGGCGTGAGCACGACCGCGGGCCGGTCCCAGTTCGCCACCAGGCCCGCCCGCAGCACCGACGACTTGCCCGAGCCGGACGCGCCGAACACCCCGGCGAACCGGCGTCGCGCGACGAGGCCCACCAGTTCGCGCACGACGCGGTCGCGGCCGAAGAACCGGTCCGCGTCACGCACCTGGAACGCCGCCAGCCCCGTGTACGGGGCCCCGGTCGCCTCCGGCGGCGTGCGCGGGTTCGCGTCGGCGACCCGTTCGGCCAGCGCCCGCCAGCGCGACTCCCACGCCGCGGTGTCACCGCCGCAGGCCCGCACGTACGCCAACGTCACCGCGAGGCTCGGCAGCTTCCGGCCGTTCGCCGCCTCCGACAGGGCCGCGGCGGAGTAGTGGGCGTCCCGGGCGAGCCGCCGGTACGTGGGGCTGCCCGCGCGTTCCCGCAGGGCCCTCAGATCGCCGGCGAACTCGCCCAGGTCACGGCTGTCCGCCCGTAACGGGCCCTCCGGTCTGGCCATCGTCGCCCTCCCCTTCGACGAGGGCGATTGTTCAGAAAAGCCTGTTCAGCGTCCACGCGCTGACACTGAACAACCCGTCTGCCGTAGGAATGGCGGTGGAACCGGTAGGTGGTTCCCGCAGGGGGGAGGGGGGGGGGGGGGGGGGGGGGGGGCCCCCCCCCCCCCCCCCCCCCCCCCCCCCCCCCCCCCCGCCCACCCCCCCCCCCCCCCGCCCCCCCCGGCGCCCCCCCCCCCCCCCCCCCGGGGGCCCCCCCCCCGGGGGCGCCGGCGAGGGGTAGCGCCGGGGGCAGCCCGTGCGCTCCCCGGGTCTCGGGGTGCGGTGTCAGGCCACCGCGACCTCGACCGGGTGCACGCCCGGCCCTTCCGCGCTGACCGACGCCTGCCCGTTGCCGGACCGGTGCAGCGCGCGGATGGTCCACGTGCCCGGCGCCGCGAAGAACCGGAAGTCGCCGTCGGCCGAGGACACGACCTCGGCGGTGAACTCGCCCGAGGCGTCCAGCAGGCGCACGAACGCGCCGCCGACCGGTGCGCCCTCGGACCGGACCTTGCCGGACAGCACGACCTCGTTCGCGCCGACCTGGATGTCGACGCCCTGCTCGGGCGCGCCGCAACCGTCCAGACTCATGATCAGGCCTCCTTGCCGCTGCCGAGCTCGACCGGCACGCCGACGAGCGAGCCGTACTCGGTCCAGGAACCGTCGTAGTTCTTCACGTCCTCGTGGCCGAGCAGCTCGTGCAGCGCGAACCACGTGTGCGACGAGCGCTCGCCGATGCGGCAGTAGGCGATCGTCTTGCGGGAGCCGTCGAAACCGGCCTCGCCGTAGATCTCGGCCAGCTCCTCGTTCGAGCGGAACGTGCCGTCCTCGTTGGCCGCCTTGCTCCACGGCACGTTGATCGCGCTGGGGATGTGGCCGGCGCGCTGCGCCTGCTCCTGCGGCAGGTGGGCGGGCGCGAGCAGCTTGCCCGAGAACTCGTCGGGCGAGCGCACGTCGACCAGGTTCTTGTTGCCGATCGCGTCGACGACCTCGTCGCGGAACGCGCGGATCGCCAGGTTCTGCTCCTGGGCGGTGTAGCTGGTCGCCGGGCGCTCGACCTGCTCCTTGTCCAGCGGGCGGCCGTCGAGCTCCCACTTCTTGCGACCGCCGTCGAGCAGCTTCACGGCGTCGTGGCCGTAGAGCTTGAAGTACCAGTAGGCGTAGGCGGCGAACCAGTTGTTGTTGCCGCCGTACAGGATGACCGTGTCGTCGTTGGAGATGCCCTTGGCGGACAGGAGCTTCTCGAAGCCCGCGCGGTCGACGAAGTCGCGCCGCACCGGGTCCTGGAGCTCGTTCCTCCAGTCGATCTTCACCGCGCCCGGGATGTGACCGCCGTCGTAGGCGGTGGTGTCCTCGTCCACCTCCACGAACACCACGCCGGGCGCGCTGAGGTTCTCCTCGGACCAAGCGGCCGAGACCAGGACGTCTTCACGGCTCATCGAGCTGCTCCAATTTCTTCGTTCTTGCTGCGACTTCTGTCACTGGGGTCGGGCGAGGGCGGGTGCGTAGCGGCGCAGGAGCAGGAAGAGCTCGCAGCCCAGGCACAGGCCGACGGCGGCGTTGAGCAGCGCGGCGACCAGTGCGGCGGACGTGGCGACGACTCCGAGCGCGGTGAGTCCGGTGGTGTAGCCGATCGTGCCGATGAGCGCGAAGACGAACCCGACGCCCTGCGCGAACCGCAGCGGGGCGGCTTCCTCGCGCTCGGTCGTCGGCTTGATCCTCGGCTGCACGGCGAACCGGTAGACGTGGCCCCACGGGTTGAGCTTGAGCGAGATGAACGCGCACATCGCGAACAGCACGGTCTGGGCCGCGAGCAGCCGCCACGAGCCGGTCAGCAGGACGACCGCCAGGATGGCGGTGGTGATCCAGGCGCTGAACCGGGGGCCGCGCGGGTCGACCGGCGCGTCCTTGGTGGCGGTGGCACTCAAAGGCATGGCGACCTCCTGACGGTGGACAAGACTGGTAGTCCGTCTCAGGCGGTGTTAGGGGCAGGCGCGCACAGCCGTCAAGGGCGTGCGGGCCGCCGGCAACCGCCCGGTCAGCGCGCCGCGCGACACAGGCTGCTGCGCACGCGGCACAGGTCCACCGCGAGTCGCTTGGTCAGCAGCGTGGTCATGGGTTCGAGACTAGCCGGTCGTCCCTGCTGTCGGGAGTGGTGTCCAAACCGTGGGAATACCCAGCTTCACCCGATCGGTCCAGGCAGGTGTGGGCGCAAAGCCGCAATGAGGCGGTCGGGCTTCGGGACGCCGCCGACCCGGAGCAGTTCCGCGCCGGAGGCGTCCAGCGCCACCGTGGTCGGCGCGCGCAGCACCCCGAGGTCGGCGGCGACCTCCGGCAGGTCGGTCACGTCCAGTTCGACGTGCCGCAGCCCGGCGGTGCGGCCGGCGAGTTCCTCGAGCACCGCGCGGGTCTGCCGGCAGTTCGCGCAGGTCGTCGTGGAGAGCTGCACCAACGTCACCGGGACGCCCGGGTCGAGCAGGTCGCGCACGGGCGCGGGCAGGCCCTGGTGCGGTTTCGCTGCGCGCACCCGACCGTCCCGTGCGCGCAGCGCCACGGCGATCACGGCGACGACCGCGACCGCGCCGAGCAACGCCCACGCACCGGTCATCAGCTGCCGCCCTGGTCCAGGAGGATGTCGTTGATCGCGCCTTCCACGGTGAACGCGCCACTCTCCACCTTGACCGCGGTCGGCGTCACCGTGAAGGGCAGCGCGCCCGGGTCGATGGTCACGCTCAACGCCTCGCGCACCACGCCCAGCACCGCGTCCAGCCCGTCCAGGGCCATGTCGTCCAGCTCGACGTCGTTCACGGCGATCATCACCTGGCCGTTGACCAGCGACACCGTGCCGTACGCGGTGATGCGGAGGTCGCGGCCGGCGACGTTGGTCTTGCCCGACAGCTTCACCGCCGCGACCGTCGGGTCCGCCGCCTGCCCGTCGGTCACCTTGGTGCGCTTGTCCGGGTCGATCGCCAGGTCGGTGAACGGCGTGATCTGGTTGACCAGCCGGCTCAGGTCGTTGACCTTGATCTTGACGCTGCCCCTGACCTGGTCGATCCGCGCGTCGCGGGTGTTGCCGGCCAGCAGGTCCGACAGGCCGATCCGGGTGTGCTTGAGGTTCGCGCTGATCTCCAGGTCGCGCAGCTGGTCGCGCACGGGCACGCCGGTGGCGCTGATCTCGATGTCGCGGTAGTCGCCGCCGACCGCCTGCGTGATGAACGGGAAGCCGTTGATCCGGACCGACGGGTCCTCGCTGAGCCCGAACTTCTCCCGCATCTTCTGGGCGACCTGGTACTCGCCGACCGCGGCCAGCGCGAAGTCGGCGGCGACCAGCAGCGCGCCCACGACGAGCGCGGCGATGATCAGCTTGCGCCCCCGCGTGGAACGGCGGCGGTTCGTGTCGGTCGCGGTCATCGCCTGCCCTTTGTCCGGTCCGTGTCGTGCAGAGAGGTGCGTTCGTCCAACCAGGTCGCGATCCGGTCTACCAGAGCGGGCGTCATCGACGACTCGGCGTGCCGCACGCCCGGCTCCAGCCACAGCTCGGCGCCGCCGCCCGCGGCCCGGTGCAGCGCGACGGCGTGCGCCGGGCCGAAGTAGTGGTCCTGCTCACCGTGCACGATGAGCAGCGGGGTCGGGGTGATGCGGTGCACCACCTCCAGCGGGCTCTCCGGCGTGGTCCGCCACGGCGGGCCGAGGCGCACGCCGAGCGCGCGGGCGGCGAGCCTGCCGTGCGGCTGTTCGAGCAGCCAGTGCACCCGGCGCATCGCCACCGTGTCGCGCACCCACCAGCGCGAGGGCGCGCTGACGGCCGCCACGGCGTCCGGCCGGTCGTCGTGCAGGCCCGCGTGGCGCAGGGCGACGGACGCCCCCATGGAGAAGCCGACGGTCACCACCCGCTGGTACCCGAGTTCACGGGCGAGCGACACACCGGCCGCGAGGTCGTGGATTTCGTCACCGCCGACGGTGGACCGCCCGCCGGAGCGGCCGTGGCCCCGGAAGTCGAGCGCGACGACCCCGCCGTGCCTCGCGAACCGGTGCAACACGCGTGACACGAACGGTTTGCGAACGTGATTCGTGAAGCCGTGACCCACCACGAATGCGAGATCCGTCACGGACGGTGTTGATCTCACATGCACACCGTGCAGGCGGACGGCGTCATGTGACATGGATGTAACAGGCGTGACGCTTGTGGAAACAACTGTGACTCTGACCTGCTGACCTGGGTCTTTCGTGGTGTGCACCGGTATTGTCTCCGTCATCCGCAGGCAACGGGGCCCGGTCACCGTACTTCGCCTGTGCCTGGTCGGTGACCAAGCACCGGCCGAACGAGAGGGCGCCGCGATGAGTATCGATGTGCTGCTGCTGACCACCGACTCCGACCCCGAGGCGGTTCTCCCCGCGCTGTCGCTCCTCCCGCACGAGGTCCGGCCGCTGCGCCCGGAGGTCTCGGCGCTGCTGGAAGCCGGTCCGCACGACATCGTCCTGGTCGACGCCAGGACCGACCTGGTCGCCGCGCGCAGCCTCTGCAGGTTGCTCGACTCCAGCGGCGTGGACGTGCCCGTGGTGGCGGTCGTCACCGAGGGCGGTCTGGTCGCGGTCAACTCCGACTGGAGCGTGGACGAGATCCTGCTCCCGACCTCCGGGCCCGCCGAGGTGGACGCCCGGCTGCGCCTGGTGCGCTCCCGGCGCGGCACCACGCAGCCCGGCGGCGACGGCTCGATCCAGCTCGGCGAGCTGGTCATCGACGAGGCGACGTACACGGCCCGCCTGCGCGGCCGCCCGCTCGACCTGACCTACAAGGAGTTCGAGCTCCTCAAGTACCTGGCGCAGCACGCGGGCCGCGTGTTCACCCGCGCGCAGCTGCTGCAGGAGGTCTGGGGCTACGACTTCTTCGGCGGCACGCGGACGGTGGACGTGCACGTCCGGCGCCTGCGCGCCAAGCTGGGCCCCGAGCACGAGTCTCTCATCGGCACCGTGCGCAACGTGGGCTACAAGTTCGTGCGGCCCCCGCGCCCGGGCAGCGCCCGCCGCGTTGACCACGCGATCGACGCGCCCGAGACGACCGTCGACGACGCCGAGCTGATCTACCGCGCTTGATTGCCGCTGCTCCGCAGACGGCGGCGTGAGCCTCCGTTAGGTTTTCCGTGTGGATCTGACCTGGTTCGAGAGGTTGTCCCCCGAGCAGGCCGACGAGGTCTCCGGTCTGCTCGGGGCCGCGGAGGCCGCCGACGGTGTCGCGCCCGTCGGCGAAGCCGTGACCCTGCGCCTGCGCCCCGACGCGCGCGGCAGTCGTCACCTACTCGTCCGCGACGGCGGGGCCCTCGTCGGCTACCTGCACCTGGACGTCTTCGGCGACTCCGACGGCAACGAGGTCGCCGAGCTGGCCGTGCACCCCGACCACCGCCGTCGCGGGCACGGCGCCGCGCTGGTCGGAGCCGTGGCCGACCGCGCCAAGCCCCTGCGGGTCTGGTCGCACGGCGGGCACCCCGGCGCCGCGGCGCTCGCCGCCAAGCTCGGCTACCGCAAGGTCCGCGAGCTGCTGCGCCTGCGCCGTCCGCTGGACGCCGACCTGCCCGAACCCGTGCTGCCCGCCGGCGTGGCGCTGCGCTCGTTCGTGCCGGGCCGGGACGAGGCGGCCGTCGTCTACGTCAACCACCGCGCGTTCGCCTGGCACCCCGAGCAGGGCGCGATGAGCATCGAGGACGTGCGGGAGAAGGAAGAGCAGCCGTGGTTCGACCCGGCCGGCTTCCTGCTCGCGGTCGACGACGACGGGCGGCTGCTCGGCTTCCACTGGACCAAGGCGCACACCGCCGAGCTCGGCGAGGTGTACGTGGTCGGCGTCGACCCGGACGCGCAGGGCGGCGGCCTCGGCAAGGCGATCACCCTCGCGGGCCTCGCGCACCTGCGCTCGGCCGGGCTCACCGACGTGATGCTGTACGTCGAATCCGACAACGCGGCGGCGTTGGCCGTGTACGACCGGTTGGGTTTCACGCGCTGGGACTCGGACGTCCAATACGCCCGGTAGTGACAAACCCATCACGCCATGCAAACGTGCAGGTCACGGGACACCCAAAAGGCGGTGTACTCGGTCACTTCCCGTATGGTGTTCACCCGTCGTTCACTTTCTCCTGGGCACCTGTCCACCCTCGCTACCTACCGTCCGTGTCGAGCGGCGGGGCTTCGCCGCGACATCCGCTTCCGTAGCTGGAGGACTCCCAGGTGAAGACCAAGCGACACGGCGCCGTACTCGGCCTGATCGCGGCCGGTGCGCTTCTGCTCACCGCATGTGGCAGCGACAACAACGCGCCGGGCACGGGTTCGACTTCGGCGGCCGGTGATTCGTCGGTCCCCGTCGAGTGCGGTGGCAAGTCGAAGCTGAGCGCCGAGGGCTCTTCCGCGCAGCAGAACGCGATCGCCACGTTCATCCAGGCCTACCAGGCGAAGTGCCCGGGCTCCGACCTCGCCTACAACGCCTCCGGCTCCGGCGCGGGTGTCAAGCAGTTCAACGCGGGCCAGGTCGACTTCGGCGGCTCCGACTCGCCGCTGTCGGAGAGCAAGGGCGAGGTCGCCGCGGCGGCCGAGCGCTGCGAGGGCAACCCGGCGTGGAACCTGCCGCTGGTGTTCGGCCCGGTCGCGCTGGGCTACAAGCTCGAGGGCGTGAAGGACCTGGTCCTCAGCGGCGAGGTGACCGCCAAGATCTTCAACGGCGGCATCAAGAAGTGGAACGACCCGGCCATCGCGGCGCTGAACAGCGGCGCGTCGCTGCCGGACAAGGACATCAAGGTCGTCTACCGCTCGGACGAGTCCGGCACGACGGACAACTTCCAGAAGTACCTGACCGTCGCCTCCAAGGGCGCGTGGACCCAGGGTGACGGCAAGCAGTTCAAGGGCGGTGTCGGCGAGGCCAAGGAGAAGTCCGCCGGTGTCGCGCAGGCCGCGGGCTCCGTCGACGGCGCCATCACCTACGTCGAGCTGTCGTTCGCGCAGGACAACAAGCTGTCCCTGGCCAAGATCGACAACGGCTCCGGCCCGGTCGAGCTGACCAACGAGACGGTCGGCAAGGCCATCGACGGCGCCACCATCAAGGGCACCGGCAACGACCTGGTCCTCGACCTGAACTCGATCTACGGCGCCACCACCGCGGGCGCCTACCCGCTGCTGCTGGCCACCTACGAGATCGTCTGCTCCAAGGGCTACGACGCCGACACCGCGAAGGCGGTCAAGGCGTTCCTCACGGTCGCGGCGACGACTGGCCAGGACGGTCTGGCGGACGCGGGCTACGCTCCGCTGCCGAAGGCCTTCCAGGACAAGCTGCTGACCGCCATCAAGGCCATCGCCTGACCAGGCCGGCACACTTCCCGGGAACGCCATTGCGATGAACGACCGCACAGTGGCCCCACGCCCCGCGGGCACCGGTTCGACCGGTGCCCGTGCGGGCGTTCCGGCTGCCCGACCCGACTCGGAGGCTCCGATTCCCCCGACCACGGAAGCCGACCAGAAGACCCACGTCCGGCCGGGTGACCGGATCTTCGCAGGCCTGGCCACGGGGTCGGGCATCTTCATCGTGGTCCTGATCGCGGCGATCGGCGTCTTCCTGCTGCTCCAGGCCATCCCCTCGCTCGCGCTGGACAAGGTCAACTTCCTGACCAGCCGCGAGTGGTCCACCGGCGACGTCAACGACATGCGCTACGGCATCCTCGACCTGCTCCTGGTCACCGTGGTGTCGTCGGCGTTCGCGCTGATCATCGCGATGCCGATCGCCCTGGGCATCGCCCTGTTCCTCACCCAGTACGCGCCGCGCCGGCTCGCCCGGCCGTTCGCGTACGTCATCGACCTGCTCGCCGCCGTGCCGTCGATCATCTTCGGCCTGTGGGGCCTGCTCGTGCTCGGCCCGGTGCTCACCCCGATCGGCGAGTGGCTGACCTCCACCCTCGGCTGGATCCCGCTGTTCGCCGAGGGCAACGTCAGCATCGAGCTCGGCGGCACCATCTTCACCGCCGGCATCGTGCTGGCCGTGATGATCCTGCCGATCATCACCGCGGTCAGCCGCGAGGTGTTCGACCGCACGCCGGTCACCCACGTGGAGGGCGCCATCGCGCTCGGCGCCACCAAGTGGGAGGTCGTGCGCACCACCGTGCTGCCGTTCGGCAAGGCGGGTTACGTCAGCGCCTCCATGCTCGGCCTCGGCCGCGCCCTCGGCGAGACGATCGCGTTGACGATCATCCTCAGCGGCACGGGCGCCGCGTTCGCGTGGAGCCTGTTCGACGGCGGCGCGACGTTCGCGTCCAAGATCGCGCTGGCCGCGCCCGAGTTCAACGACCCGCGCACGGCGGGCGCCTACATCGCCGCCGGCCTGGTGCTGTTCGTCCTCACCTTCGGCGTCAACGCCCTCGCCCGGTCCATCGTCGCCGGTCACAAGGAGTACGAATGACGACCGACACGGCGGACCTGAACCGCCTCGCCACGCCGCCGACGTTCCAGAGCGTCAGCGGCGCGCGCAAGCTCAAGAACGGCGTCGCCACCGTCCTGGTGTACGGGGCGTTCCTCGTCGCGATCGTGCCGCTGATCTGGGTGCTGTGGGTGGTGATCCAGCGCGGTTTCCCGGTCGTGCTCGACGGCGACTGGTGGCAGAAGTCGCTGTCCGGCCTGCTGGGCCGCCAACAGGGCGGCGGCGTCTACCACGCGATCTACGGCACGCTGGTGCAGGGCCTGGTGTGCGGTGTGCTGTCCGTGCCGATCGGCCTGTTCGTCGGCGTGTACCTGGTGGAGTACGGCGGCCGGTCCAAGCTGTCCCGGGCCACCACGTTCATGGTCGACATCCTCACGGGTGTGCCGTCCATCGTGGCCGCGCTGTTCGTCTACACGCTGTGGATCACCTACTTCGGCTTCGGCCGCAGCGGTTTCGCGGTGTCGCTGGCGCTGGTGCTGCTGATGGTGCCGGTGATCGTGCGGACCACCGAGGAGATGCTCAAGATCGTGCCGGACGAGCTGCGCGAGGCGTCCTACGCGCTCGGCATCCCCAAGTGGAAGACGATCGTGAAGGTCGTCATCCCGACGGCGCTGTCCGGCATCATCACCGGCATCATGCTGGCGCTGGCCCGCGTCATGGGCGAGACCGCGCCGGTGCTCGTGCTGGCCGCGTACGCGCCGTACATCAACTACAACCTGTTCGACGGGCCGATGGCGTCGCTGCCGCTGCTCATGACGTCGGAGCGGAACAACCCGACGCAGGCAGGCTTCGAGCGGATCTGGGGTGCGGCGATCACCCTGGTCATCATCATCACGCTGTTCAACCTGCTGGCCACCGTGATCTCGCGGTGGCTGGCTCCGAAGACGAAGTGAGCGGGCGGTCATGGCCAAGCGCATCGACGTGAAAGACCTCAACCTGTACTACGGCAAGTTCCACGCCGTGGACGGTGTCTCGCTCGCCGTGCCGCCGAAGAACGTGACGGCGTTCATCGGCCCGTCCGGTTGCGGGAAGTCCACCGTGCTGCGGTCGTTGAACCGCATGCACGAGGTGGCGCCCGGGGCTCGGGTGGAGGGCACCGTGCTGCTGGACGGCGAGGACATCTACGCGTCCTCCGTCGACCCGGTGCAAGTGCGCCGGACCATCGGCATGGTGTTCCAGCGCCCCAACCCGTTCCCGACGATGTCCATCCGGGACAACGTGGTGGCGGGCCTGAAGCTCGCGGGCGAGCGGAACAAGAAGAAGCTCGACGAGGTGGCCGAGCGGTCGTTGCGCGGGGCGAACCTGTGGAACGAGGTGAAGGACCGCCTCGACCGGCCCGGCGGCGGCCTGTCCGGTGGTCAGCAGCAGCGGCTGTGCATCGCGCGGGCGATCGCCGTGCAGCCGGACGTGCTGCTGATGGACGAGCCGTGCTCGGCGCTGGACCCCATCTCCACCCTCGCGATCGAGGACCTGATCACGGAGTTGAAGAAGGAGTACACGATCGTCATCGTGACCCACAACATGCAGCAGGCGGCGCGGGTCAGCGACCAGACCGCGTTCTTCAACCTGCTGGGTGTCGGTCAGCCGGGTCGGCTGATCGAGGTGGACGACACGGAGAAGATCTTCTCCAACCCGAGCCAGAAGGCCACGGAGGACTACATCTCCGGCCGTTTCGGCTGATCACCGCGTTGGCTCCCGGAAGCCCTCCCACCAGCGGTGGGAGGGCTTCCGCGCGTTCGGGTGACAGGGGAACCACGGGCTCGCCCCAGCCGTCAAAATCGAGACACGGTCGCCCGTTCGGGGGTACCGTGACCGTTGGGATCGGCAGACTCGCAGGGGGTAACCGTGGCGGCGGAAGGTGCGTTGAGCGCCCAGTCCATGCAGGCTATGACGGCCAACATGGTGGGGCTGAAGCAGGCCGCCGAGTCGGGCTCGTTCGCCATCAGCCAGGAAGGCGCGGACGCCTACTTGAAGGCGATCGACAACGCGATCACGGACCTCAACAAGACGCAGCGCGAAATCCTTCGGCTCCGCCAGGAGACCAAGCTCGGCACCAGCCCTGACGGCGCCGCCATGGCGCGGTACAACCAGGAGAGCGTCGAAGGTGGAGCAGGCACGACCGGCATCGTCCCGGCGGTCGAGCAGCTGCGGGCCGCGTTGAACGAGGCACGTGAGGCGTTGCAGAAGGCGGTCGAGAACTATCGTGAGGTCGACAGCTCGAACGCCAGCACCTACCAGCGCTACTGAGGGTGGAGTCAGTTGATCAAGGGATTGTCGACTCGCGTCGTCCTGTCGTTCGCCGTGCTGGGCGCGGTCGCGACCGGCTGCACGACCGGGGGGATCGCCACGCCGGGACCCACGGGGGCAACGACGACCGAGCAGACGTCGGAGGCCACCACCAGTAGCGGCAAGCCGTCGGGTGGTGGTGACTCGTTGGCCGACTTCGACCCGTGCGCGGTCCTGGAGCCGTTGATGTCTCAACTGGATCTCTCGAACCTCGAAAAGGTGGACGAGAAGGAATGCAGCGCTGAGTACCCGTCGTTGGGCCTTGTCAGCGTCACGAAACAGCCTGAGCTGGCCATCGCCGACGCCGTGGGTGACGGCAAGAAGACCGACATCTCCATCGGCTCGCGCAAGGCCAGGGTCGTAGAGGCACCGGCCGGCAAGAACACGTGTCTGGTGACCGTCGAGGTGGCGCCAACATCCAGGGTCGACGTCGGCGCCATCTCCAACACCTCGGGTGCCGAGGCATGTGAGGTCGCTACCAAGGTCGCCACCGCCGTCGAACCGAAGCTGCCGAAGTAACCCAGAGGGGGGAGAACGTCGTGACGCCGCCGAACTCGCAGCCGCCGTCCAACTCGCTGCCGCCGCAGAGCGGCAACCAGGCCACCCAGGTCACCTACGCCGGGCAGACCGAGGCTGAACTGCGCGCCGAGTACGAGCGCGAACGCGCCGCCAACCCGGGGATCTTCGGCGCCATCACGACGCTCGACGACTACCTGCGCTACAAGCAGCAGTCGGCGCAGTACCAGTCCACGCAGGAGCAGCAGCTCGAGCAGGTGGTGGAGAACTACCGGCCGCCGCTGTCGCCGCCCGGCTCCCACTACATGGGCTACGACCACAAGGCGCTCAAGGACATGGTCACCACGAACATGTCCCCGAGCACGGCCAACGAGCAGGGTGAGGCCTGGACCAAGCTCGGCAACACCCTCGCCGAGCTCCAGACCAACCTGAGCAGCGCCACGGCCGCCAGCAAGGGCGCCTGGCAGGGCGCGGCGGCGGAGTCGGCGCAGGGCTACTTCACCAACGTCGCCACCTGGTCCGGCAACGCCGCCCAGGGCGCGCAGCTCACCGGCAACAAGCTCTACACCCAGAGCCAGGCGGCCGAGACGGCGAAGAACGCGATGCCCGAGCCGGTCGAGTTCAGCACCGCCGACGCCTACAAGATGTTCTTCGCCGAGCCCAACCCGTTCAAGTGGGCCGAGACGATCGACCAGATCGAGCAGAAGTTCGAGGAGAAGCAGCAGGCCCACGAACGTGCGGCCGAGGTCATGACGACCATGTCCACGAGCTTCCAGGAATCGGGCTCGACCATGCCCGCCTTCTCTCCGCCACCGCCCATGGCGGGCTCCGGCGGCGGCGACCCCGGCCAGCCCGGCACGGGCGAGATCGGCGGCCGGCCGACCGTCCCCAGCGGCACGGGGACGGGCACGGGCACCGGAATGGGCGACTACAGCCTGCCCGGCGGTGGCGGAACCGGCGGTGGCAACACCAACCAGTCCGGCTGGAACGGCCCCGGCGGCATCTCGACGCTGCCCGGGCCCGGCGGCGGTGGTGGCGGTGGTGGTGGTGGAAACACGAACATCCCTGGCCCCGGTCCCTACCCGCCCGGCATCTACCCGCCCGGCACCTACCCGCCCGGCACCGGGCCCAACCGGCCCCCGATGCCGCCCGGCGGACGTCCGAACCCGAACCTCCCCGGCGGTGGCGGCAACAACCGCGGGCCCGGCGGTGGTCCCGGCGGCGGTGGCACGGGCCGCGGCCCGGGCGGTGGTCCCGGCGGCATGACCGCGGCCGGTCGCGGTGGCATGGCGGCCTCGGCGGTTTCGGTCCCGGCGGCAGCGCGGGCACGCTCGGCGAGGCCGGCCGGACCGGCGCCGGCGGCTTCGGTCCCGGCGGCAGCGGTGGTCTCGGTGGCGCGGGCGCGGCGGGTCGCGGTGGTCCCGGCGGCATGGGTGCCGGCATGGGCGCGGGCGCCGGTGGCGCGCGCGGCCAGGGCGACGAGGACAAGGAGCACAAGGCCGCGTCCTACCTGGTGGAGACCGAGGACGTCTTCGGCGACGGCACCATGGTCGCTCCGCCGGTCATCGGCGGGTGAGCGTGTTCTCGTTCGCCCTGTCCCACGCGGCGGCCGACATGCTCTGGGAGGACCTGAGGCTCGGCAGCCGTCCCTACCCGTTCGAATTCCCCTACCTCGGGCAGACGGTCGACGAGCGGCGCGGCATCCGCAACGCCGTCTACCGCGACCTGGAGTCGCGCGGCCTGGCCCAGCGCGGCCGGGTCGCGCCCGAGGTGGAGGAAGCGCTCACCCTGCTGGTCCGCTTCGACTACAGCCTCAACGCGGTCGCGTCGCTCGACGCGCGCAACGTCGAGCGCCAGCTGCTGGCGCGCGGCGGCGCGGCCGGTGAGAGCGCGGCGCTCGCGGTGATGGACGACCGGCAGATCAAGGTCGACCTGATGCGGGCGCCCGCGTTGCTGCGCACGATCGTGGACCTCGTCCCGCCGTCCCGGCCGGGCCCCGGCCAGTCGATCACCGTGCCGATCCCGACGTCCGCGCCGCCACCGCCGCGCCGCGACGACGACTTCGGCAACGCCACGTTCACCCAGACCATGGCGCCGCGCTCGACCGCGGGCACGCAGGTCCGCGCGCTGGAAGCGGTGTTCGAACGCCCCCGGCTGCGCGCCGGCCAGTTCGGCGTCACGGTGCGCGGCAGGCACGGCCGGGAGCAGCGCGCGCCGCAGATCGCGTGGTTCGACAACGACCAGGGCCGCTACATGTCGCAGACGCGGCAGGGGCAGGACGGCCAGAAGTGGCTCACCCACGCCCCCGCCGACAACGCGCGCATCGCCGGCCAGCTCGCGCAGGAGCTGAACGGCCTGCTCGCCTGACGCTCAGGAACCGTCGCCGGTGTCGCCGTGGTAGCCGGGCATCCGGCCGGTGACCACGAAGACGGTGCGCTTGGCCACCGACACCGCGTGGTCGGCGAAGCGCTCGTAGAACCGGCCGAGCAGCGTCGTGTCGACCGCGGACGGCACGCCGTGCGCCCAGTCCTTGTCCATGATCACCGTGAACAGGTGGCGGTGCAGGTCGTCCATCGCGTCGTCGGCGTCCTCCAACGACCGCGCCCGCTGCACGTCCTGCGTGCGGATGATGTCGGTCGCCTCGCGCGCCAGCTCGACCGCGATGCGGCCCATCTCGGCGAAGTACGGCCGCACCGTGTCCGGCAGCACCGGGTTCGGGTGCCTGCGCCGCGCGGCCTTGGCCACGTGCAGCGCGAGGTCGCCCATCCGCTCCACGCTCTCGGCCGCGTGGATCACCGCGAGCACGATGCGCAGGTCGGTCGCGACCGGCGCCTGCAACGCCAGCAGCGCGTACGCCTGCTCCTCGATGTCGGCGCGCACGTCGTCGATCTTGGCGTCGTCACCGATCACCTGCTCGGCGAGGGCGAGGTCCGCCCCGAGCAGGGAAGCGGTCGCGCGCTCCATCGCGTCGCCTGCCATGCCGCACATGTCGGCGAGCTGGTCGGCGAGTTGTCCGAGCTGGTCGTGGTAGGCCTCACGCATGGGCGTCAGCCTACGGCCAGGTCATCGCGGTAGCGACCCGCCCCGGTGAACCCGTGGTGAACCCAAGACGTCCAGTCCTCTAGGCGCAGGGGTCCTTCCCCGCGTTGACCACGTCCAGGTCCTCGGGCGGCGCCGTCTTGCCCGGATCGGTGCCCGCCGGCTGCGGGGCCCGGACCTCCTCGTCCCAGCCGGGGCCGATCAGCAGCTGCACCGAGCCGCCCATGTTCGCCTGGAACTGCAACGTCGCGCCGGGCACCGAGGACAGCAGCGTCGCCGCCGCGTCCTCCGCGCCGATCCCGTACAGGATCACGGTCTTCTCGGCGGGCGGCGCGTCACCGGGGATGACGACGTCGTAGCCGAGCTCCCGCAACGCCAAGGTGGTCCGGCGGGACGCGCCGTCGTTGTCCGGGTCGCCGTTGCGCACCTGGACCTTCAGTCCCTTGTGGTCGATGACCTTGCCCTGCTTCGGGCCGGCCGGCGGCGTGGAGGTCTGCGTCGCGCCCTGGGCGGCCTGGTTCGGGTCGGTCGCCGTGGTGTCCGGGGTCTCCTCCGGCAGCGGGGTGCCGTCGATGATCGCCTGGAACAACGCCCTGGTTTCCTCTTCCTTCAACAGCTCCAGGTTGTCGTCGTTGGACTTCGTGGGGCCTTCGGACGTCTTGTGCGGGACGGTGACGAACGTGACCCGGCCCGCTTCCAGGCTCTGCAACGACTGCGCCAGCGTCAGCATGTCGTTCACGCCGATGTTCTGGCCCACGGTGGACGCGGCGAACGCGTTGAGGAAGGCGTTGAGCTTGCCCGGGTTCAGCAGGATCTCCGACGACAACGCCTTGCGCAGCAACGACGACAGGAACTTCTGCTGCCGCGTCACGCGGTCGTAGTCGCCGAGCACCTCGCCGTCGACCTTGCGGGCGCGCACGTAGTCCAGCGCCTTGTCGCCGTTGACCTCGAACTTGCCCGCCTTGTCGAAGATCACGCCGAGCTCGTCGTCGTCCATCGGCCTCGGCACGCACACCGGGACGGTGCCGATGGCGTCGACCATGCCCTTGAAGCCGTTGAAGTCGACGCTGATGAAGTGGTTGATCTCCAGGCCGGTCAGCTCGGTCATGAACGCGCTGACGCACTTCGGGCCGCCGATCGCGTACGGCTCGTTGGCCTTCACGTCCTCCTCGGCCTCGAGCGTCTCGCCGGTGTACTCGCCGGTGTCGGGGTTCCACCGCTCGCACTTGGGCCGCTTGATGAGGAGGTCACGCGGCACGGAGACGACGACCATCCGCTTACGGTCGGCCGGGATGTGCGCGAGCATCAGGACGTCCGAGCGCGCGCCCGCGGTGTCCTCGGAGTTCGGGTCGCCGACGCCGTCCTGCGGCTTCGCGCCCGCGCGGGTGTCCGAGCCGACGATGAGGAAGTTCTCGTCGCCGAGCTGCTTCTCCGCCTCGTGCACCGCGGCGGAGTTCGTGTTCAGCGCGTCGATCTCGGTGAACTTGCTGTCGATGTAGAACATCGCGCCCCAGCCGAGGCCGGTCGACACGAACACCAGCACGGCGGCGGTCAGCGCGACGACCTTGACCGCGCGCACGATCTTGCTGTGCTTGGCCGTCCGGCCGCCGCGGCGCGGGCCGTCGTCGTGGGGGTCGTCGACCGGCGAGGCGTACTCGGTGGCGTCCTCGTCGTGCTCGGCCTTCCACGGCATGAGCTTCTGGCGGCGTTCCTTGCGCAGGCGTTCCTGCTCGGCCAGCTCGTCGTGGACGGCGGAGAAGCGGGCCAGCGTGTGGTCGACCTCGCGACGCTTCTTGACGTCGTCGCTGATGGCCTCCATCTCCGTGGTGAGGCTGGCCGGGTCGATGGCCTCGCGCGGCTCCGGGCCCGCGTCGAGGCGGGCGGCGATGACGGGCGGCGCCTGGTCGGGCGCGGCGGCGGGGCCGTCGTCGGCGAACCTCCGGCCGGGCACGTCGCCGGCCGGGCGCGGTCCGCTGCCGTCCTCCGCGAGCCGGCGCGGTCCGCTGCCGTCGACCGGCACGACCGGTGGGCCGTCGGCGAGGCGGCGGGGCCCGCTGCCCTCGGGACGGCGGCTCGGGTCTTCGCCGGGCGGGACGGGCGCGGGGCGGCGGGGGTCGACGGCCGGGTCGGGTCGGCGGCCGGGGCGCGGCGCGCCGGTCAGGTCGTGCGGTCCGCTGCCGTCGGCGAGGCGACGGGGTCCGTCGGCCGGCAGGCCGGGACGGGGGCGTTGGCCGGTGTGCTCGCCGGGGCGCGGCCCGTCCGCGAGCCGCCTCCCGATGCCGTCGGCCGGGGCGCCTTCGGCGACGCGGCGTCCCGGCGGTCCTGCTTCCTCGGGCCGCGGGCGCGGGCCAGTGCCGTCCGCCAGGCGACGAGGCGCGTCGGGCGCCGGTGGCGGGTTGCCGTCCGCCGACCGCCGTGGCGCGCCTGGCGCGAGGTCTTCGGGCCGCGGGCGTGGTCCGCTTCCGTCGGCCAGGCGGCGAGGCGTGTCGGGTGCGAGGCCGTCGGACCGGGGCCGTGGTCCGCTGCCGTCGGCCAGGCGACGGGGTGCGTCGGGGGCCAGGTCTTCGGGGCGCGGGCGCGGTCCGCTGCCGTCGGCGAGGCGGCGGGGTGTGTCGGGGGCCAGGTCTTGGGGGCCGTTGCCGTCCGCCAGGCGCCTGGGCGGTGTGTCGGGCGCGAGACCTTCGGGCCGGAGCCGTGGTCCGCTGCCGTCGGGGAGCCGTCGACCCGGCGCGGCGCCGGGGAGGTCCGGGCGCGGGCGTTGGCCGGTGCTCTCGGCGCGTCGTGGCCCGGCCGGGTCCTGCGGGCGGCCGTTGGTCGGAAAGCGCGTTCCAGGCTCGGCGGGAGGCGCGGGGCGCGGGGCGACCGGACGCCCCGGGCCGACGTCGTCCGGTCGGCCGGCGTAGCCGTTCGCGGGTCCGCCGGCCGGCGGGGGCGCGGGACGGCGGCGGGTGCCGGTGTCCTCCGGCACGGGACGCGGCGTCCGGGTGCCGGTGCCGTCACCGGCGGCGAAGAAGTCGTTCGGGGGCGGTGCGGTGGGGCGGCGGCCGGCGACCGGCGGTGCGCCGTTGGTCGGCCTGGGCCGGGTGCCGGTGTCCTCGGGTGACGGTGGCGCGTAGTCCACCGGCGGCACTTGCCTGCGCGGCGGCTCGGGCGCGGCACGGCGGCCGGAGCCCTCGGGGGCGTGCCTGCCGTTCTGGGGCGGCGTGGGTCTGCGGGGCGGCTCTGGCTCGGGCGCGGCGCGCCTGCCGGTGTCCGACGGACCGGGCGGGACCGGGCGTGGGATGTTCGTGCGGCTGTGCTGTTCCAGCAGGTCGGACACGCTCAGCCCGCCATCGTCCAGCGACCTGCGGCGACGGCCGGTCGGCTGGTCCTCCTGAGGGGCCTGGTCACCTCCGGGTCCGGGGCCGCCACGGCGGGGCTCGTCGGGCACCCGGTCTCCCTTCAGCTTCGGTCATTAGTCGGTCGTCATCACGAGTTGACGACAGCAAGGACACATTGGTTGCACCAACGGCGTGTCACTTGCCTTGGCGATACTACGGATGACGGCCAGTCCTGACGACCACTCCCGGTGATACAGGGGTCGGCAGTACTCGGTTGCGCGCAGCAGACTACGTCCGAAAGGGTGAGTGACGGTCAGGTGTCAGTAACCGGCGACCCGCGATTCGGCTATGCCCCGTCGCCCGGAAGCGGCACCCGCCAGGAGGACGCGGCCGTTCTCGCGATAGGCGACGGCGTTCCGTCCTGACTGCTTGGCGGTGTAGAGCAAGCTGTCCGCGCGCAGGAGTTGCTGCTCCGGACCGACCGGCGGACGCGTCGGCGCGCCTGCCGATGCCGGCTCATAGGCCAATCCGATGCTGACGGTCACTCGCAAACCGGGCGCGAGGGAAGCCCAGGCGTGACGCTCGACACGCAGCCGGGCCGACTCGGCGATCTCCACGGCCGGCGCGGGCTCGACGTCGGGCAGCACGAGCACGAACTCCTCGCCACCGTAGCGGGCGCAGAAACCGCCCTCCGGCAGCTCCTCCTGCAACAGTTCGACCACGCGCTGCAACACCCGGTCACCCAAGAGGTGCCCGAACGTGTCATTCACCTGCTTGAACCAGTCCAGGTCGATCAACGCGATGGCGAGGCCCGCCGCGGTGGAGCCGCGCTCGGCGACCATGTGGAGCAGGCGCTCGTCCAGGTATCTGCGGTTGTAGCTGTCGGTGAGGCTGTCGCGCAGGCTCTGCTCGCGGGCCTCGGCGTGCTCGCGGCGCAACCGGTCGACCTCCCGGCGCAGCTGCTCGGGCACCTGCGGCGGGTCGTCCTGGTCGGCGTAGACCAGGTCGAACGCGGAGCGCAGGTGCTGGTAGGCCTGTCGCCACTGGCCCCGGGAGGCGAGCAGCGCGGCGATCGACTCGTGCAGTTGCACCAGGCCGGTGCCCTCGCTCTCGGACGCGGGCATGCCCCCTCCGTGCCGGCCGTCGCGGTCGGACTCCGCGACTTCGGGTCGCAGTGCGGTCATCGCGCTCACCTCCCTTCTTGCCAAGGTGTCGTCTGATCCGAGGCGACGCTTGAGCGGGCGGGACGCGTCATAGAGGGATTTCCCTCGACTGGTTGACCGTGCACTGCTCCGAACTAGTGGCATTCAGTGATCGAAAAGCCGAGAAGTTCACCGAGCGTGGTCAACCGGGTCGGCGTCACCTCAATTGACGCACGGGGCGAAGCCGTAGGCCTTGCCGTTGAGCAGCACGACGTGCTGCGAGCCGATCTGGCTGCCGATCTCGGAGCCGTCCTGCACGACGGTGAGCGTGACCGCGACGACCAGCACCACGCCGCGCGGGTGCTCGTCCTCGCCGGGCGGCGCCCACGCCGGGTCCAGGCGCAGCGTCGACATGGTCGGCTGCACCTTGATCGTGCCCGCGGGCAGCTCGCAGTCCTCGTCGCGGAAGTCCGGGTGCTGGGTGTCCTTGAGCAGGTCGCGCTGCTCGGTCGTGCCCTGCCCGCCCGCCTCGTTGAGGTCGGCGAAGTAGCCGGACACGAGTTCCCGCTCCACGTCGGTGACCTGGAGCGGCCGGGCGGCGCCGGTGATCGCCGAGCCGCAGCCGGCCAGCAGGAGGGCACACGCCAGCGCCGTCGCGGCGCGCGCCACGTCAGCCACCCGAGTGCAGTTCGTCGGCGCCGACGGGCACGGTGGCGTCCTCGGGGTCGTCCAGCCAGCCCTCGGGCAGCACGACCTTGCCGGGCGAGCCCTGCCTGCCGCGCGGCTCGTCGGCGTTGTCCGGGAACTCCAGCGTCGGGTCGAGCCTGCCGACCAGGTCGTCCAGCTCGGCGAGGGTGGAGACCATGGCGAGGTTGCGCCGCAGCTCCGCGCCGACCGGGAAGCCCTTCAGGTACCAGGCCACGTGCTTGCGCAGGTCGCGCAGGCCCTTGTCCTCGCCGAGGAAGTCCGCGAGCAGCACGCCGTGCCGGCGCAGGATGTCCGCGACCTGGCCGAGCCGCGGCCCCGGCGGGATCGGTTCGCCGCGGAACGCCGCCTGCAACTCGCCGAACAGCCACGGCCGGCCGAGGCAGCCGCGGCCGACGACGACTCCGTCGCAGCCGGTTCGGGCGACCATGTCCAGGGCGTCGCGAGCGCTGAAGATGTCGCCGTTGCCGAGCACGGGGATGCTGGTCACGGCCTCCTTCAGGCGGGCGATGGCGGACCAGTCGGCCTTGCCGGAGTAGCGCTGGGACGCGGTGCGCGCGTGCAGGGCGACCGCCTGCGCGCCCTCGTCCTCGGCGATGCGGCCCGCGTCGAGGTAGGTGAGGTGCTCGTCGTCGATGCCGATGCGGAACTTGACCGTCACGGGCACGCCGGCGGGCTCGGCGGCGCGCACCGCGGCGCGCACGATCTGCCGGAACAGCTGCCGCTTGTACGGCAGGGCCGCGCCGCCGCCCTTGCGCGTCACCTTGGGCACCGGGCAGCCGAAGTTCATGTCGATGTGGTCGGCCCGGTCCTCGTCCACGATGATCCTCGCGGCTTCGGACATCGACTTCGGGTCGACGCCGTAGAGCTGCATCGAGCGGGGGCTCTCGTCGGCGCCGAACGTGATCATCTGCATCGTCTTGGCGTCGCGCTCGACGATCGCCCGTGCGGTGATCATCTCGCAGACGTAGAGCGACGTGGGGCTGCCGAACTCGCGGCAGAGCTGCCGGAAGGCCACGTTGGTGATGCCCGCCATGGGTGCGAGCACGACGGCGGGATCGACCGGGTAGCGGCCGATCTTCAGGGGCTTGGTGGTGTGCAAGGCGGTGGACATCGCCGTCCATTGTCGCCCAGCGCTGGTAGTGGTGGGTGCCACATCACCGAATCGCCCTCACCCGCCACGCCTGCTCCAGCGCCAGGACGTGCCCGGTCGTGGAGGTGATGTCGGCGTCCGCGCCGGCGCGGGCACGCAGCCCGGGCACCTCGCCGGTGTACCGGCGGTGGGTCTGCGCGTCGGGCCAGAACGTGGCGACGAGGTGGCGGTTCGCGGACAGGCGCGCGACCACGCCGCCGAGCACACCCGCCGCCGCCATCGCCGGCCCCCACACCTCGCGCTGGACGTCGGCGAAGTGGTCCTCCGCGCCCGCGGCGAGCAGGCAGTCCGCGACGCGCAGCACCGGACCCTCGATCGCCTCGGTCAGGGTCGCCACCGTGCCGGGCAGGGTGAGGACCGTCTCACCGAGCGCGACCGCGATGTCCCGGTAGCCGCTCGCGTCGGCGACCGCGTCGTGCCGGTCGCGCAGGAACACCTCGTGGCTCGCGGCGTCCGCCCACAGCGCGAGCACGTGCGCGCGGCCCGTTCGCGGGTCCCAACCGCCGACCTGCCCGACCAGCCCCGGCTGGTCGCCGATCACCGTCCACCTAGCCTGAGCGGCGCCGAACCGCTCGCGCGATGCCGTCGGCACGTCACAGGTTATCCACTTGGCGAGCACGGGGCGCCTCCGTCCGTCGAGGCCGTCGATCCTGCGACCTCGTCCGCGCTGGAGGTCAAGTGCCGGATCACGGCTGGACGACCCTGGGCTGGGGAGTGCGGCGAGCGACATGGGCCCGCAGGGATTCGGTCAGCTCCCGGACACGGTCGTGGACGAGGCCGCGAGGGCGAGCGCCGCAGCGAGGTGCTTATCGCCCACCTGTGCCCAACGCCGGCGCACTCACCCGTTCCGGTGGAGTTCACCGGCATTCGTTTTCCGGGCGAAGTGCAATGGAAATGGTGGGCCGCCAGGGACTCGAACCCTGAACCCGAAGATTGTGGATCTACTTTTCTCGTCGTCTGCCAGTACCTTCCATGACCCACCGCTGCCTGCGGTAACTTCCGATCGTAATCGACGCTGCGGATGGAACGATACGGTCGTCTGTCGTTGTTAATCGGGGGTAACTGAGGGGTCCGTCTTGTTGTAGGAGTGGCTGTCACGCCGCCTGTGCTTCCTGCGTCCGGAGGTCCATGTTCCCCGCTCGTGGCGATCCAATATGCGAAGTCCCTTCGGGCCACCTCACCGACCAGAACTTGGACTGTCGTCGAAAGTAAGAGCAAGGGTACCCTTAACCCAATCAAGTGCCCATGGACTGAATTGGTGCAGAAGATCTGCAAGCGCGCTATCGTTAAGGGCCCGGGCGCGGTGACGCGTCGGGATTCCCAATAAGCTGTCTCGAGTTGCGAATACATGTTGAAGAGCGTCCAACCCGATCATACCGTCAAGTTTTCTGTGCGCATCGTGCAGTAGAAACTCGCCAGCTTCGTAAAGAGCGAACATCAGCCAGAGGCCGAACTCGCGAAAAGTGTTAGATGCGCCGACCGCATCGACGATGTCTGTCTGAGAGAATTGTGGCCAGTATGCCAAGACGTCTTCCAAAACCACGGCCATAGCTGAGACGTGTCGTAGTCCGGTGCCATGCTTAACCGCGCGTTTGGTGTGCCATTTTGTGGCATCCACGAGATGATCAGACACTGACATGTGGCCATCAACTAGCGCCGCACAGAACGTATCTAGAAGGCTTCCAGGAGAAGCGGAACCAAACGTGGGGACTATTAGGCGAGGGTACAGTCCAGCTCGCACATTAAATTGCTTGCGAGTGGCTCGAGCTGTCGCCACGAAGTAATCTGCCAGTGCTGCGTCAATTTTTTCAATGTCGTGTCGACTTAGGTCGAACGAGTGTGTGTCAGACCGTTCCGTTTGAGCCAAGTAGTTTTCATCTAGACGGATTTTTTCAAGATACAAGGTTGCTAGTCCATCAAACACCGGCGAGATCGAATCCGCCCACTCTGGCTCAAAGTAAGAAGTCACCCCCAGCGCCTCGAACCTTGCCCAACGCATACAAACTTGGGAGGCAAAGATTCCTTCGATTGAACGCTTAAGGTGGCCAGACCTTTGCGTCTCAACGGATCGCAAAGCGGCATCTACCATTCGCGCGCGCGGGTCACGATAAAGTTCGAAGAACGCCGTTGATGAATCGTATGAAGTACCTACATCAAGCATACTACGCCAGTATTCGCTGACCCGATCGGGAAGCGACTGTGAGACTGCTCGAGACATCGGCGAGCTGTTTACAATACGTAAGCAAAGCGAAAGGTATTTGTCCCGGTAGGACGCGACCGTCCTACCACGTTGCAGTAGATGCTGCAGAACCTGTTCGGCGCCTCGATCGTACTTGTCGTCTACAGCCTGGACCATAACATCGGGGACCACGGAGCTTGCATCGGATTCGAAGGCATCGATAATCATGTCGGCGATTTCGCTAACGCTCTGCGCAAGTCTTACAAGGCACTCAGCTGCATAAAACTCCATGAAGGTTCGATGCGTGAAAGCGAAAAGCCGGTTACCGCGGCTATTGTATCCCTTCGCCGAAAGCAGCCACGCTCGATCTGCACAAAAGTCTACAAACTGCTGTGCGCGAATGTCGTCTTCAGGAGGGTCGATCGAGGCAGTGTCCCGGAAGAAAATGGCGATGATCTTGACTAGTTGCTGTTCTTCCAATCCGCCTTGGGCTGATTGACTCTTGTAGAAAAACCTGGCTAGTTCCTGCATGAGACGTTGGCCATACTGCCGATGATCAAACGGTTGTTCGATCTGACGCATAGCGTCCCAACGTTGAAATAGAAGCTCTGAGCACTCGCGATAAACTTGTCTGCGGTTCCGTGGTATAAAGCCGCGGGCGCGATACAGAGTGCACAGGAGCGAAAGCATCAGCGGGTTTCCCCGAATATCGGCAATCGACGTAGTCTCACGCAAGAACGCTTCCATCTCGCCAGCATCGCGTCGAGTAACACCAAACCACTTCTCCGCGTATTCGCGCACCTGGATGTCTGAAAACTCATTCAGTTCGAACACTTGAAAGCTATGATCGTTGAACCTGGCTCGCGAATAACCTACTCGACGGGCAGTAGCAAGAATCGGAACGTAGGGGAAGCGGCGTCCAAACGCTTCAATCTGTCTAATAAACGTCCTCCTTCGCGTAAGGTCAATAATCTCGTCGACCCCGTCGAAAATGACGTAGGCTCCGCCCAGTGTCAGCAAGTCGATAAGTGCTCTTTCGTCAATTTCGATGGACTGGCCAACTTCTAGAGTCGTAGTTATGTAGTCAGTTATTGGTGTGCCCCACGAGTTGGCCGCGTAGTCCCGACACTGCACCAATATAGGAGCTACCTCAGTCTGAGAGGTTTGAATAACCTTGTATGCGGTGTGATGCACCAGCGTACTTTTTCCGGCACCAGGGTCACCAATGACAAGGATGCGTGGTATGCCGTTATGTGCAGAGAGAAGGAAATCCGACTCGTATTCGCCATCTCCATGATGTGCACTGAGTGTCCGATCGACATACAGTCGGTCCACTTCGATGCGGTACTCATCATGGGCGTGACTTAGCGTAAGTTCCCGGTACGCGTCCTCGGTTGCACGTCGTATATCAGAAATTCCGTTACGCGAAGCCATGAGGCGTGATGGGGAAGCAAATATGTCAACGAGATCGCGAATGTACCGGGGGGCTGCTGAACGTCCGCCTTTGAGGACTTCAGCGCCCGTAGAGAATCGAGCGAGCAAATCGCTGTGATCCTCAGAGCTTACAGTGAAGCTCTTAACTACTGGTGCGGCGCTGTCCACGAACGTGGTTATTAGCGACCACACTTCGGAAGCGTACGAACTCCAAGGAGGATCTTGGTCTTCACATCGCCTCTCTGCCAGCCGCACAAAAGAAGCTTTGACTCCAGAAAGTATCTTTTCTTGATCATCATAGTTCCGGCCTGTGATCTTGAGGACGGCCCATGACTGAAGTAGAGAGCCAACTTCTTTAGTTTCAAGGAAGGACTCGATGTCGGCGAACTGCTGCTCAGTTAATATTGCAAGTGTCTCACCAGTGCTGTCCTCGATGGAATAGAAGGCTTCATCCAAGGTGGCAGCAATGGCCGAAGCATTTTCGGGGCCCAGAAGAGAGTTTATAACTCTGGTGGCCGCTCGTCCCGCGAAAGCTCCGGCAGCAATTTGAAGCGGATCGACCATGGTGTTCCTCTTTCGATGATGTTGTCCCCAAGCGTTGTACGGGAGACCGCATAGTAGCTTATCGCTTGTACTGGTCCGGTCGTTTCGCTGTAGCCTCTTGCGCGTCGTAGGCAGCCAAGCGTCTTGCCGCCGTGCCAACATCGTCTCATTGAGAGCGGGGCTATGGATGCCCACCACACGAAGCGGATCGTTGAGACGGGCAAAAGTGAGGGATTTTCGAGTCTTTCCTCTGAGGTACGACAAGGCGCAGAGATGATGCTTGGCTTCTGGCGTGGGAACCTGGAGGAGGCCCATCTACCGCTATGGAGCGGGTCGGCGCGGCGACCGGAGCTTCGAGCCGCCACAGGCTAGATTCAGGTCGTGGTGGATTGGGGCAGTGTGCCAGCTTGGCTAGGAGCCGGATCTCTTCTATTGGCTTTCAAAATCTTCCTTCGCGACCGCACTGAACGCGAGCAGTCCCAAGTCGAGCGCATTGGTGTTTGGGCGACGGCAGCCTATACGCGTAAAAAGCCGTGGGATCGTGACCGGATCGAGGTCGGTCGCGTTAAAGTATTCGTAAAAAATGCAACGGACCTGCCGGTCACGGTCGCCCAAATAGCGTTCGAAATGCATACCAGCTGGATGGTTATTGATCGCTCCAATTGGAATCCCGGTCCAGGTGAACAATTCAATACCGATGCTCCTGGTGTTTGGACGATCAAGCCGGGAACTTCGACCCAACTTTCATTCAAAGACCGGCTTGTAATCCCACCTGAGGATACCGTGAGCTGGGAAGACGAAGTGAACTTCGGGCACATGGCCCCGGAGGATGCGATGCAGCCGGCCATGTGGCACGGGCTCGAACTTCGTGTCAAGTGGATGTTGGTGGTTGATAACGCAGGTCGCCGTTGGGAAGTGCGTCCAACGCAAAGAAGATCAATCAGGCGAGTTAGGTGGCTTCACCGCAGGAAGGAGTATCAGCCAGCGGACTGGTAGCTGTTTCACAACCAGGGTTTCGTGTCATCCTGCCGACCTGGCTCGCCCCAACCACGCGTGTCAAGGGGGCACCTTCGCCCATACTGGACCGTCAGGCTGGGACGGCCCCCTTGACGCGTGTGGTTGCCCTCGGGGAGGTCGGCGGGATGACACGAAACCCGGCCCGCGCTGGTAGCTGAACAGGCGGTGCCCTCCCAGTCATCTTGCTGGCCTGCCGCGCGGCGAGCGCATCTTTTGTCTGCGGACGCCTCCGGGGGCCGCTGGCCGTTCCTCGCCGACGTCGGGACCGGCGCCCTTCCTCGCGTGGCTCGCCCGCGGGCCGCAAGGCCCGCTTGGGCGTGCCGCACTACAGGGGCGTCGGTCCTTCGTCATCGGCATGACACCAACGGCCAGCGGCCCCCGGAGGGGGCCGCCTTGATGAAGAAAAGAAACTCTGAACACCGTGGTCAGGCCGTGTCTGCGCCCGCTGCGGTCAGTGCCGCTGTCGCGTGAGGGGCGGTGATGGCGTAGGAGTAGGGCATGGTCGCGGCGGTGGTGTTCGACGTGGGTGAGACGTTGTTGGACGACTCGCGGGAGTGGGGTGCTTGGGCGGACTGGGTTGGGGTATCTCGGCACACGTTTTCGACTGTGCTTGGTGCGGTGACTGTGGCGGGGCGGGATAACGCGGAGACGTTCCAGTACTTCCGGCCTGGGTTTGATGTGGCCCGTGAGCGGCGGTTGCGGGAGGAGGCTGGGGTTGGGGAGCGCATCGAGGAGGGCGATCTCTACCCGGATGTGCGGGAGGGGTTGACGCGGTTGAGGGAGCTGGGGGTCTGGGTCGGGGTGGCAGGGAACCAGACTGCTCGGGCGGCTGAGTTGTTGCGAGGGTTGAGGTTGCCGGTGGATGGGTTGGCGACGTCTGGTGAGTGGGGTGTAGCTAAGCCTGCGACGGAGTTCTTCGAGCGGGTGGTGGAGATGACGCCTGCTGCGGTGGCGGGTGATGTGCTGTACGTCGGTGATCACCGGGACAACGATGTTGTGGCGGGGAAGGCGGCTGGGTTGCGCACTGCGTTGATCCGGCGGGGGCCGTGGGGGTACCTGTGGGCGGATGATCCGTTGGTGCGCCGAGATGCCGATTGGGTAATCGACTCCCTGTACGACCTGCCGGAGCTGCTGGCTGACGCCTGAGTCAGCGAAGGGTGTGGCGGTTCAGCGGGCACCGGCCCAGGCTGCCAGGTCGAGTAGGCCGGAGCTGAGTGATGGGTGGGTGCGCAGCAGGACTGACAGGGCTTGGCGGACCTGCGGGTGTGCGCGGACGTGTTCCGGGGCGGCTTGGCGGGCGGCTTGCAAGCACAGGTAGGCGTCTTCGTGGTGGCCGAGGTCGAGTTGGGCTCGGGCCAGGTCGATGTAGTAGTGGGAGCGGCGTTCGGCGGGTAGTTCGGCGGGTGGGTGCCAGGTGGAGGCTCGTTGGATGCCTGCGGCGTCGCGTAGCTCGGCGGCGACTGCCAGCTCGTGGATGCGCAGTGACGCGGGGCCGAAGGCGGTGCCGTGGTAGATGCCTTCGGGTGCGGCGTGGGCGGCGTAGCGGGCGGTGAGTAGGTGGTCGGCGGCGATGTCGGCTTTGCCTGCTCGGGCGGCGACGACTGCGGCTCGCATGTGGAGTGCGCCGAAGGCGGCTGCGGTGGGTGCCTGTTTCAGGTCGCGGGTGGGGAGTTGGTCCGCGGCGTGGTCGAGGGCGCGGGCGGCGGTGTGGAGGTCGCCGCTGGCGAAGAACGTTTCGGTGCGCACGTAGGCCACTGCGGCGGGTAGGAGTGCGTTGTCGGACTCGTTGGCTGTTGCGCGCATGAGGTCGATGAGGCGGGCCGACAGGTCGAAGTAGCGGTACTTGTAGGCCACACCGTCGGCAGCGCGTAGGGCCAGGGTCAGCAGGGATGCGACGTGGCGGCGGTCGGCTGGGTCGAGGAGTTGGCGGGCTCGGGCCAGTTCGCCGATCAGGGCGGGTAGGTGGCGGACGAGTTCGCCGTAGCGCGCTTCGAGGCGGTGTTCGTTCATGCGGGCGACGTCGGCGGCGAGCTCGGGGAGGCTTCGGGTGGGGCCGTCGTCGGGTAGGTCGAGGATGTCGAGCGCGCGGCGTAGGCGTGGGATGCCTACTTGCACGATGTCCAACTCTTGCGCGGGCTGGGGTGGTGGCTGGTCGACCGGCGCCCATGACTGGTGGGGCGAGTAGACCGGGCTCGGGTCGACGGTGCGGCTGGCGTAGAGGTTGCGGACGTCGTGGACTTCGCGCGCGGTGCCGTCGAACCAGCGGAGGTGGCGTGGGACGTGGAGGGCGTCGCACCAGCGTTCGAGGCGTTCGAGGTCGGTGACCGGGCGGCGGGAGCGTTCGACTTCGCTGACGCGGCCTTGGGTAAGTTCGAGCCAGGCAGCGAGGGTGGCTTGTGGGACGGTCGGGGTCTGGGCCTGGCGGTAGGCGCGGAAGACCCGGCCGATGTTGCGGGACTCGAACGCCTCGCGGAGGGTGGGCTTGGCCCAGAACTCCGGCGGCAGCGTCGGGGCATGGAGTGTAGAAGCCGCGGTGCACCGGCCACAGCGTTCGCCCCGGTTGTCACTGGCCAGCAAGGTGTCACACGTGCGGCAGCGTCGCTTGGACGTGGTCACGTGGTCGTTCACCCCCTGGTCGAGCTGTGCCTACTTCGGAGTGTAACTCGGCGATTACCGCGCTGACCTGCGGTTAGTGGTCAGGGCGATATCCGATCAGTCATTGGTATGGGATCGGTCTTCCTTCCGCGTGAATCTGGTTGAGCAAGTCCCAGGTGTACACGGAGGTCGAACCGATGGGGATGTACTTGCTCCTCCAGCCGGAGGAGGACGCCGAGTCAGCGTTGGTGGAACGGGCGCAGGGACACCCGTCCCTGGTGATCTCGTGTGGCGACGCGCGGCTGACGGTGCAGATCGCCGGGCGTGAGGGTGGGGCGCAGCTCGCGATCAGCTTCGCGCGTGAGCTGGCCGAGTCGGCCACGCAGTTCGCCGACCGCTGCGAAGCGCTCACCAAGCTCGCACCGCTGGACTTCGAGCACTTGAGCGCCCTGGTGGGCACGACGCCCGACGAAGTCAACGCGCTGACCGTTCCCGCCAGTGACGACGAGAAGAGGGGCGACCGGTGAGTGAGGTCGACGGCTTGAAGCCGTTGTGCGACGAGGCGGAGTTCGCGGCCCTGTTGGAGACGATGGCGGCGACGTCTGCGCCACGGGTGTTCGCAGTGGTGCAGGAGTTCGGTGAACGCCTGGACGGCTGGGTCGTCGGGTGGGGTTTCGCCTTCGACGACCGTGCGGAGGTCTTCTCGGTCCACGACCACTCCCGCATGAGTCTGGGCAAGCCGGAGAACGCGCTTCACCTGTTCAGCAGCCCGCGCAATCAGCTGAAGGCGCGGCTGGTCTGGTTGCCCGACGTCGGCGAACGTCCGGAGACGGCGGAGGTGGCTACCTGCTCGGTGTAGCGGTCGAGGTCCGGCGGGAACGGCAAGGGGGACGCGGTGTCTGAAGAGGACGAGTGGACGGCGGAGGACTGGCGGGATCTCCACGCACAAGCCTCCGAACTCCTGGCGCGCCTGGAGGAACTCAGTGATCGGCTGAGTCGGGTTGAGGCTCGTCTGGCGTGGTCCCGAAAACCTCAGCCTCGACAGCGGCGACGCGCCGGCTGAGGTCGTCCAGGACCGAGTTGATGCGGTCGAACATCTGCCGAAGCTCATGCGGTGAGGGCACGTCGTCCCCCGCATGGGCTTCGGGCTTCTTCACGACAATGGTGCCCTCGCCCTGGCGGGAGATGACGAGTCCCTCGTTGCGGAGCTGGTCCAGCGCCTTCTGCAACGTCATCACGGCGCGGCCGTACTTGGCCTGGAGCTCGGTCAGGGACGGGAGCTTGTCGCCGACCTCGACCTCGTCGGACGCGATGTAGTGGCGCAGGTCGTCTGCGATCTGCTGGTACGCAGGTCGGCGGTCGGTTGCGTCGGGGCGCATGGACAGACTGTAGCGATAGAGCTAGCACTGCTGGAAGTCACTCGATCGGCCTAGTGTCTCTTATAACTCTACTAGCTATGTTGGTTGTAGTAACAGGGCGACGACGGGTCGTCCTGGGAAGTGGAGGTATCTCGAGATGGCGCTTCAGGACTTGCCGGTGATGCTCGGCGGCTACCGGTTGATGATCACGGAGGCTCCGGCGGCGAAGATGCGGGAGGCCGAGGACGGCACGGTGACGCCGGTGGTCGACCGCACCTCGGGTGAGGTGCAGTACGTGGTGACGCTGTTCGCCAAGCCGCTGCCGGTTGAAGGGCGGAAGGCGGGCAAGGGCGAGGAGATCCGCGTCAACCTGCCCGGTGACCCCGGCGAGGGGTTCGAAGAGGGCATGTATGTGGAGCTGGTCAACGCGGTGGTGAACACGTACGAGATCCCGGACCGCGTGGACCCGCGCAAGATCGCCTCGGCTGGCCTGTGGTTCAAGGCGGCGGGGTTGAAGCCGGTGGCGCGTCCGGTGCGCAGCGCGGCCTGATCATCGCACGCGTGCTCTGAGAATTTCCAAGCTCCTGTTCGGGGCTGTCTGATCTTTGTCAATTCCACAGTGGGTAGAGCCATGCCTGAATCCGGCGCTTGCTCGATAAGCGCCGGGGTTTTCGGTGAGCCCGGAGTCGGCTTCGTCGGTTCCGGGTTCGCCGTGGTCCCCGATATCGGAGGTGGGTTGTGCTCGAAGTCAACGATTACCCGGTCAAGGTCAATGTCGAACCTCCGGAAGGAGCGGAGTTGAAGGAAGCGATGACCGCGCTCGGTCGGATCTGTTCGCAAGGTGACGGCTACGTGCTGACCGTGCGCTCTCGACGGGTGTTCCGTGCTGTCGGGTCGCGCGGGATGCGGCGGTCGGCGGCGTGGGAGACGGCGGCGGTTCACCGGCTGGGCAATCTCGCCTTGATTTTCCCGGTGCCGGAGCCGGTGGTCCTGCGGACGGGAGCCGTGCACGCCCCCGTCAACCTGCTGCTCCCTACGGAGTTGGGGTTCGAGGTGGCGGAAGCGTGGCGCGAGCTGACGGGGCCAGGTGCGCGCGAGGAGGGAGGTGTGGATGGCAGGACAAAACAAGCGAGCTGAGCAGCGGTACGCGAACCTCGTCAACGCGATCGACTTCGTGACCGAACAGTTCGACCCGTTGGACAAACTGATCGCGAAGATGCGGGAGAACCCTTCTCCGCCGGGTTCGTGGCGGGTCACGCCGCCCGATGAGTTGAAGAAGTTGCTCGCCACGGTTCGACAGAGCCTGACGAACTTGAAAGACCAAGCGGCCCGCTATGAGACCGAGCTGAAGACTCGGGAGTGGAAGGTCTGATGTCACAGGAATTGACCACGGCTTTGGAGTGCATGGACAAGTCCATGCGGCAACTGCGTCTGGCGATGCTGGACGTCCCGTATCGGCGGGAGGGGTTCAAGAGCCAGCACAACGTGTTCGTGCGGTCGGTCGCGGTTCTGCGGACTTCGTTGTCCTACTCGCCTTCGCAGCTCGAACCGCTGTCCGCTCGTCGGCGTCGGCGAGGCAGTCCGCGCAAGTAGCGCATCTCCACGTCACGGCACGGCCGATCACTGCTCCTCGGTGGTCGGCTGTTGCCGTGCCTGACAGAAGGAACGATGCATGTCGCAGATGAGTACGGGCGCGTCCCGTCGTTCAGTTGGGTGGGAGTTCCGCACGGCGCGGTGGTTCGTCCGTCACCCCGGTGCGGTGGTTGGTCCGGGTGCGCTGGGAGCCTCGGTGGTCGAGGTCGGGCCAGAAGTGACCGGTGGCGTTCTCGGCGGCCTGGCGGTGGGCACCGCGGCTTGGTACCGGGCGCATCCGGACACGTTCGACACGTGGGCTGCGCCAGTGTTGCGGGCGTGGCGGCGTCGGTGGGCCGGTGCTTACACCGGTCGTCGCTGGGTGAACCTGATGGGCTCGTGCGGGTTGACCACGGTGCACTACCGGACCGGGGAAGTCCTGGTGCCGCGTGTGCTGCGGGTCCGGTCCTGGTCGCCGTCCATTGACGTGGTGCGGGTTCGGTTGGTGCCTGGTCAGGCGTTGCGGGCGTTCGCGGCGGTGCTGCCGGAGCTGGCGGCGACGCTCAAGGCGGAACGGGTCGCGGTCGAGCAGGGCCGTCCCGGTGAGATCGTGCTGATCGTCCAGCGCGATGAGCCGTTCGACCGGGTCATCCCTGCACCTGCCATGCCGGAATCCTCTGACGCGGTCGACCTGCGGTCGCTGTGCCTGGGGGAGACCGAGCTGGGCGGGGAGTGGCGTGAGCCGCTGACCGGGACGCACCACCTGACGGCCGGTGCCACTGGTGCAGGCAAGAACTCGGTGGTCATGGCCAAGCTGAGGGCCGTTGCGCCGATGATCCGGGATGGGTTGGTCCGGCCGTGGGTGTGTGATCCGAAGTTGTTCGAGTTCGTGGCGCTCAAGCCCATCCTCGACGGTCGGTATGCCGACAACCCGGAGGACTGCGCCGAGTTGATCGAGCGGTTCGTGGACAACATGCAACGTAAGCAGAAGCGGTTGCAGCGCAAGGGGAAGCGCTCTGTTCCGGTGTCGCGTGAGCACCCGGTGGACTGGTTGATCCTCGATGAGGTCGGCTTCCTGATGTCCTACAACTCCGAGTACGCGCACGAGATCACCAACGCCTGCGCCGTCATCTCCTCCATGGGCCGCGCCACCAACGACGTGCTCGACGTGTACGTGCAGGAACCGTCCAAGGACGTCCTGCCGATCCGCGACCTGCTCCCACACCGCGTCTGCCTGCGGGTGACCTCGGAACGGCACCCCGACATGGTCCTCGGCGACGGTGCCCGTGAACGCGGGGCGATCGCCGACGAGATCCCGGCCGATGGGTTCAGCGCCGGTATCGGCTACCGCGTCGACCCGCGTTCCCGCACCCCTCGCCGCGTGCGCGCGGCCTACACCAGCGACCACGACATCGACGAGCTGGTCGCGTTCGTCAAGGCCGGTCCGGCCGACGCGGGCTCAGGTCTGCGCGTCGTCGCCTGACCTCATCACTTACTGACTCACTGATCTCTGGAGCTTCGCCATGCCTTCGAACAGTTCTCGTTCGCTGGACCGGATCATCCGCACGCTGCGGTCGTTCATGCGGTCCACGGGCCTGCCTCGGCCGGACCGGGTGTTCATCTCGACTGTGACCGGCTCGGTTCAGGTCGAGTTCGCCTCCGGCGCGGCGTCCGACCGGTTGGGGTCGCTGCTGCTGTGGGTGACCCGCCTGGACGGCGTGACGCTCACTTGGTCCCTGCACGCGGATCACACCCTGATCGTGGCGGCCACAGCCCGGAACGCGGCGGGCTTGAGGTTCGACCTGACCGCCCTGGCTGCCGTCTCGGACTTCGAGGCAACCCCCGGACGTGACGGCTCGGTGGTTCTCGCCGGGACGTTCCACCTGGCGCCCTCGGTGGCAGAGTCGGTGACCTTCGAGGAGGTCGCCCGACTGGTCCACCTCGGCCGCGTGGTGGCTGCCCGTCGCCGCGTGGCCGGTGCAACGGCTGCGTGAGCGGGCGACCATGCCGCACACGATCAAGCTCCGACGCGACGTGTTCACCAAGGCCGCCCGACTTGCCGGGTTCCGGTCGGACTACGCCCTCGCCAAGGCGATGGAGATCAACCGCTCCACGGTCGCCCGCGTGCTGGCCGGTGACTTGCAGCCCGGACTCGCGTTCATCGCCGGGGCGCTGCTGGCGCTGACGCCAATGCAGTTCCACGACCTGTTCCACATCGTCCCGGACCAGCGGCGAACGTCTCGGGAGGTGATCGGTGTTCCGGAAGCACAGGACCGATGACCAGGGTGAAACGCGCACGGTGCAGAGGCTGCGTGCCCGTCTCGCCGAGTCCCACCAGCTGCACGACCTGACCTCGGACCCGCTGTTGCACGCGGTCCGCTTGGAGCGCTTTCGCGTCTCGGTGACCCGCTCCATGTGGTTCTTCCTCGCTCTTGGGTTGGGCTTCACCACCACGGGAGTGCACGAGTTCCTCGCCGGACACCTGACCCCGTTGGCCGCCCTCTGGTGGGGCGCGTGGCTGGTCGAACCGGCCTTGGCGGGCATCCTCGTCACCCTCCTGCGCTGGGAAGCCGAGATGCTGACCCACGGCCTGGCCGTCGACGCCGCCCCGGTCGTCTGGCTCAAGCGGCTCCTGTTCGGCGCAACCCTGGTCACCAACGTGTGGTCCTCGCTGCGCCCACCGTCCGGCCGGGTCGAGTACGGCGTGGTCTTCCTCCACGTCGTCGTGCCGCTGGTGGTGTTCCTGATCGCCGAGGTCATGCCGGTCATCCAGCACCGCTGCAACGCCGCCCGTGACCGCGTCATGGCCACTGCGGCACCGGTGCCGACCACTACCACGGCCTTCAACACGCCGCGTACGGCGCTCAAGCTCCCGTCCCACCTGCAAGCCGTCCTCGGCGCCAAAGCTGCCGAAGTCCGCGAACAGGGCCGCGCCATCACTCCGGCCGACGTGCAGGCCGCGGTGAACGTCCCGGCCGCGTTCGCGGTCCAGCTCGCCGACCAGCTCAACGCCGCCTGACCACACCTACTGGAAGGAGGAACCTTTGGTCCTCGCACTCGAAGATCGCATCGCCGACCGGGTCCAACGGGCCGACTACCGGGACTGGCGCGACAAGGTCACCGCCACCGGCGGGTGCCTCGCGCCGATCCGCCTGTTCGGAGCCTGGCAGCTCCACAATCTCGACAGTACGAAAGTCCTCGCCCACCTCGGTGGCGACGTCATGGCGCCGTGCGGCAACCGCCGCGCCTCGGTCTGTCCCTCGTGCTCGGACCGGTACGCGGCTGACGCCTTCCATCTCATGCGCTCGGGCTTGTCCGGGGGCAGCAAGGGTGTACCCGAGTCGGTCGCCGAGAAGCCGCGCGTGTTCGCCACCCTGACCGCCCCATCGTTCGGCGCGGTCCACAACCGGCGCGAGACCGGCGGCGGCAAGACACGTCCGTGTACGGGGTGCGGCGAGTTCCACCACCCCGACGATCCTCGCATCGGTGGCGCGGTCGATCCGGACACCTACGACTACGTCGGAGCGGTGTTGTGGCAGGCCCACGCGGGGAAGCTGTGGCACCGATTCACCATCGCCCTACGCCGTGCCCTGGCTCGTGCGGCCGGGCTCACGGTGAGGGAGTTCAAGGACCACGCGCGGCTGTCGTACGCCAAGGTCGCCGAGTACCAGCGGCGCGGCCTGGTCCACTTCCACGCCGTCATCCGGATCGACGGCGCTGAGGGCTCACATGACCCGGTGCCTGCGTGGGCGACCGTGGAGCTGGTCGAGCGCGCGGTTCGGTCGGCGGCTCGCTCCGTTTTGGTCGAGTCTTTCCGGCCGGATGGCACGGTCCTCGACCTCGTTTGGGGTGAGCAGGTCGACGTGCGTCCCATCCGGGCTGCCTCGGCGGACCAGGTCGAGGACGACGCCGGGGCGGTCAGTGACGGCAAGCTCGCCGCCTACGTCGCCAAGTACGCGACCAAGGGCACCGGAGCGCGTGACACGCCCGACCGGCCGATCCGGTCCCAGCTCGATATCGACCACCTGCGCGTCTCCGACCACCACCGACACATGATCCAGACCGCCTGGGATCTCGGTGACCTCGGCTTTTACGACGAACTGAACCTGCGGAAGTGGGCGCACATGCTCGCCTTCCGGGGCCACTTCCTGACCAAGTCCAAGCACTACTCAACCACCTTCAAGCGCATCCGCGAGGACCAGCGGGCCTACCGAGCGGCCGAAACCCTCGAACGCCTCGGCCTGGCCGCCGAAGAGGTGATTGTCGTCAACGACTGGGCCTACGCGGGCTCCGGCTACGCCAACGACGCAGAGCGCGAACTGGCCTCCGGCATCGCCGAACGCCTCCGCGCACAACGCCAACGCCAATACACAGAGGAGGACGCAGCGTGAACGAAATCTGGGACATCGAGCAGGTGGCGGCCTACCTCCGCATCCCGGTCAACACCATCTACCAGTGGCGGACCAGGAAGTACGGGCCTCCCGGTCGAAGGGTCGGCAAGCACCTGCGCTTCAACTCGGCGGACGTCAAGGCGTGGTTCGAGTCGCTGCCGACCGAGGCGGCCTGATGGGCAGAAGACCGATGCCGGTCGGCACCTACGGGAAGATCAGGGTCGAGACCATCGGCCCGAAGCGGTACCGGGCTCGCTGTCGGTACCGCGACTTCAACGGCAAGGTCTACGACGTCGAGCGCATGGGCACCAGCCGCACGGACGCCGAGAACAACCTCAAGGCGGCTATCCGCGACTGGGTGACACCCGTAGCGGGAGCGACCGTCACGGCGAGCACCAAGTTCCGCGACGTCGCTGCCCGGTGGCTGGCCGAGCTGGTGCGCGACGCCGAACGGGAGTTCCGTTCCTGGGGCACGGTGGACACGTATCGCAATCGGCTCGAAGGGCTCGTGCTTCCGGCCGTGGGTGACCTGCGGATGAACGAGCTGTCCACGCCGATCTTGGACGCCCTGTGCAAGAAGGTCCGGGACAACTCCAGCGCCAGTTCGGCGAAGACGGTCAGGGCCGTGCTAAGCGGCGTCTGTGCGTTCGCGGTTCAGCATGGGGCGCTCGACGCCAACCCGGCGCGGGAGATCACCCGGCTGGAGAGCAAGCGGGCGAAGAACAGGCCGCGGAAGTCGCGGGCGTTGACGGCCACCGAAGTGCTCGACCTGCTCAAGAAGCTGGACCAGGACGAGCGGGCGGTGAAGGACGACCTGCCGGACTTGGTCAGGTTCTTCCTGGGCACCGGTGAGCGGACGGGGGAGGCGCTGGGCGCACACTGGCCGGACTTCAACGCAGAGGCACGGGAGCTGGCGATGTCCGGGAACGTCATCCGGGCGCGTGGGCGGGGAAGGATCGTGAATCGGGGTAAGACGGAGAACGCCGAGCGACCGATTCCGCTGCCGGATTGGTGTGTGGCGATGCTGGTGGAAAGGCGAGCGAAGGCGGCCGACCTCGACGGTCCGATCTTCCCCAGTTCGACCGGAACGATCCGTGAAGCAACCAACGTCCGCAATCGCGCGTGGAAGCCGTTCATCGCCCGAGCGGGCTACGAATGGGTGACTTTCCGAACCTTTCGGAGGACGGTCGCGACGCTGCTCGATGAGGCCGGCTTGACGGCGAGGCAGATCGCCGACCTGCTCGGTCACTCCCGGCCGTCGATGACCCAGGACGTCTACATGGGCCGTCGGTCACCCGGTCGTGCGGCGGCGGACGCGCTCGGGGCGGTCATCCCGGTAAGTGAGGGGTAAATGGGGGTTTCGAGGTTGCTCGGCCTCCGACAGATCGTCGTGACCAGCGAGTCTGGTGGGCCGCCAGGGACTCGAACCCTGAACCCGAAGATTAAAAGTCTCCTGCTCTGCCAATTGAGCTAGCAGCCCGTGTCCGACAGCTTACCGAGACCGGGGCTCCCGGTGAGCCAGGTGGTCGACCGGGTGGTGTGGGTGGCGTCACGTTCCGCCGCACGTCGACCACAGCGGTGCTGGTCAGGGGATTGGGGATCGGTCCCCGTGGCGCACGCGGACTACGGTGGGGCACGTGCGGGTGGCTACTTGGAACGTGAACTCGGTCAAGCAGCGGGTGCCGCGGTTGTTGCCGTGGCTCGACCAGAGGCAGCCCGATGTGGTCTGCCTGCAGGAGACGAAACTCGCGGACGACGCGTTCGCGGCCCTGCTGGGTGACGAGCTGTCCGGTCGCGGGTACGAGGTGGCGGCGCACGGCGAAGGCCGGTGGAACGGTGTGGCGATCCTGTCGCGGGTCGGGTTGGACGACGTGGTCGACGGGCTCGCGGACGGGCCCGGGTTCCCGCACCCCGAGGCGCGGGCGGTGGCGGCGACGTGCGGTGGGGTGCGGGTGCACTCCGTCTACGTGCCCAACGGGCGGACGCCGGACTCCGACCACTACCACTACAAGCTGGCCTGGCTGGCGGCGTTGCGGGACGTGGTGGCGGCCGGGCCGAAGGACGCCCTGGTCTGCGGCGACGTCAACATCGCGCCCGCCGACGCGGACGTGTTCGACCCGGCGGCCTACGTCGGCCACACGCACGTGACCGAGCCCGAACGGGAGGCGCTGGCGGCGCTGCAAGCGGTCGGGCTGCACGACGTGGTCCGCGACCGGTGGCCGGACGAGCGGGTCTTCACCTACTGGGACTACCGCGCCGGCATGTTCCACCAGGACCTCGGCATGCGCATCGACCTCGTCCTGGCGTCCGGCCCGGTCGCCGCACGGGTCGAGGCCGCCTGGGTCGACCGGCACGCCCGCAAGGGCACCGGGCCGAGCGACCACGCCCCCGTGATCGTCGACCTGGACGAAGCGCCCGACGGCGACATCGGCCCGGTCGTGCCGCCGCCGTCCGCGCCTCGGACCCGCAAGGCGGTGAAGCTCCCGCAGTCCTAACCCGCGAACGCCAACGCCACCCGCAGGCCCGCGTCGCGCACACCGGTGAACCGGCGCATCCGGGCCAGCCGGTTGAGCTGGAGCGACCGCGCGGCCAGCCGTTGCGTCACCCGGCGGCGCTTCGAGTCGTACGCCCGCAACCCCGCGTCGACGTCATCACCCGCCAGGCACTCCGCCAGCACCACACCGTCGATGATCGCCTGGCACGCGCCCTGCCCGAGGTCCGGTGTCATGGCGTGCGCGGCGTCGCCGAGCAGCGCCACCCGCCCCGAGGTGTAGCTCGGCAACGGCGACAGGAACAGCAGTTCGTGCCGCAGCACGTCGGTGGCCGAGGCGAGCACGCGCGGGATCGGGTCGTGCCAGTCCGCGAACCGCGAGAGGTCCGACCCCATCGCGTACCAGTTGGTGCGCCCGTCGGCCTGCGGCGTGAGGCCGAACTTGCCGCCACGCCCCCACGTCTCACCGCCCGCGTCGACCGGGACGTCCACGGTGCCGCGCCACCCGACCGCCCCCGACGGGCGGACCGACGCGTCGAACAGCTCGCCGCGCACCGCGCTGTGGATGCCGTCCGCGCCGACGACCACGTCGTACCCGGCGCAGTCCGCCAAGCCCACCGGCGTGCCGAACCGGACCACCCCGTCCGGCAACGCCCCCGCGAGCACGCCCAGCAGCGCCGGCCGCGTGAGCAGGTGCACCGAGCTCGCCGGGATGGTCCCGATCACCGTCCCGTCCGGCTTCCGCACCACCCCGTCCTCCTGGCGCCGCCCGACGCGCCGGGCGGCGTCGCCCAACCCCACCCGGTCCAACGCCGCCACCGCGTCGGGCCAGATCCCGAGCCCCGTGCCGACGTCCGGCAACGCCGCCGAACGCTCGAACACGTCCACCGCCCACCCGTGCCGCCGCATCCCGATGGCCGCGGCCAGGCCACCGACCCCTCCACCGATCACCGCTGCTCGCCGAAGTCGCATGCGGCACACCGTACTACAGCTGTAGTGATCAACACTACGGGTGTAGTGTCATGGACGATGACCAGGCAACAGCAGGTGCTCGACGCCGCGATCCGCGTCCTCGGCACGGGCGGCATGCGCCAGCTCACCCACCGCGCCGTCGACACCGAAGCCGGCCTGCCGCAGGGCTCCACGTCCAACCACTTCCGCACCCGCGACGCGTTGATCGGCGCCGTCCTGGGCCGCCTCCTCGAGCACGAGACCGCGCTGTGGGCGAGCGTGGCCGGTGACGTCGCCACCCCCGAGGCCTTCGCCGACGCCGTCGGCGCGCTGGTCGAGCGCCTGGCCGAGGACCGCGTCCTCACGCTCGCGCGCCACGCGCTGTTCGTCGAAGTCGCCCAACGCCCCGAACTGCGGGGCGACGTGGACCGGGCCCACCGCGAGATCGGGAGCTGGGCACTGCCCCTGATCGCGGGCCTCGGCGCGGCCGACCCTCCGGCCGACCTGGCCCTGCTCCTGGCCGTGATCGACGGCCTGCTGGCCAACCAGCTCGCGAACCCGAACCCCCGCTTCGACCCCGCCGCGGCGCTGCGCACGGTGCTCCGGGGGATGCTCGCGGGCTGACCGCTCCGCCCCCGTGACGAGGCCGCGTCGTGCACTGACCGGGGTGGTCCGACCGCGTTGAGTCATTCCCCGCAGTTCTCCGCCGAAAACGGGTTAGGGTCCCGCGAAAGGGGGGTACATGGGGGAGTTCTTCGCGGCATCGCTGGGATTCCCGGTCTCCGTGCTCAGCGTCCTGCTGGTGATCGTGGTGGCCTTCTGGCTGCTGGTCGCCTTCGGCGCGGCGGACGCGGACTGGGTCGAGCTCGACATCGGTGGCGTGCCCGCGACCCTCGGCGTCTCCCTGCTGATCGCGGTGTCCTGGTTCGCTTGCCTGTCGGGCGTCGTCGTCCTCGAACCGGCTTCGGTGCTCGCGGGCACGGGGGTGCTCGGCGGGTCGCTCGCCGTCGGCCTGGTGCTGACCCGGCTGGCGATGACGCCGTTGAAGCGGCTGTTCCCGGCCGACCCGCCCGCGTCGCGCCTGGACTTCATCGGCCGCACCTGCGTCATCCGCACGGGCCGCGTCACGCAGACCTTCGGCCAGGCGGAAGTCACCGCCGCGGACGGCTCGTCGGCCGTCGTGCAGGTGCGCCAACCGGGCTCGGACGCGCTCACCGCGGGCACCACCGCACTCATCTTCGACTACGACGTGGACGGCGAGTTCTTCTGGGTCGCGTCCCTCGAAATCGGACACGACCCGACTCTCACACGGGGGGACCACTGATGGACGTCATCACCACCGGCTTCGGCATTCTCGTCGCCGTCGTCCTGGTCGTCGTCATCGGCCTGCTGATCCTGATCAGCCGCCTGTTCCGCAAGATCGACCAGGGCAAGGCGCTGATCATCTCCAAGGTGCGCAAGGTGGACGTGACGTTCACCGGCGCCGTGGTGCTGCCGGTGCTGCACCGCGCGGAGATCATGGACATCTCGGTGAAGACCATCGAGATCCGCCGCGCCGGTCAGGAAGGCCTGATCTGCCAGGACAACATCCGCGCCGACATCCGGATCACGTTCTTCGTGCGCGTCAACAAGACCGTCGAGGACGTCATCAAGGTCGCCCAGGCCATCGGCACCGCGCGGGCGAGCGACGAGCAGACGCTCCAGGAGCTGTTCAACGCCAAGTTCTCCGAGGCGTTGAAGACGGTCGGCAAGCAGCTCGACTTCATCGACCTCTACACCAAGCGCGACGAGTTCCGCGACCGGATCATCCAGGTCATCGGCACCGACCTCAACGGCTACAGCCTCGAGGACGCGGCGATCGACTACCTCGAGCAGACGCCGATGGCGCAGCTCAACCCGTCGAACATCCTCGACGCGCAGGGCATCCGCAAGATCACCGAGCTGACCGCGATCGAGCACGTGCGGACGAACGAGTTCACCCGGCACGAGGAGAAGGAGATCACGCGCCAGAACGTCGAGGCGCGCGAGGCGATCCTCGAGCTGGAGCGCCGCCAGGCGGACGCGGAGATCAAGCAGAAGCGCGAGGTCGAGACGATGCGGGCCCGCGAGGAGGCGGAGATCGCCAAGGTGCAGGCCGAGGAACGCCTCAAGTCGAACACCGCGCACATCCGCACGGACGAGCAGCTGGGCATCCAGAGCGAGAACAAGGCGCGCGAGATCGCGGTGGCGGAGAAGAACCGCGAACGCGTGATCGCGATCGAGACCGAGCGCATCGAGAAGGACCGGATGCTGGAGGTCATCGGTCGGGAGCGGGAGACCGAGCTGTCCCGCATCGCCGCGGACAAGGAGCTGGAGGCCGAGAAGCGGTCCATCGCCGAGGTGGTGCGCGAGCGCATCGCGGTGGAGAAGACCGTGGCCGAGCAGGAGGAGATCATCAAGCGGCTGCGCGTGGTCGAGGAGGCCGAGCGGCACCGCCAGACCGTGGTGATCAGGGCCGAGGCCGAAGCGCAGGAAGGCCTGGTCAAGGACATCAAGGCGGCCGAGGCCGCGGAGCAGGCCGCGAAGTTCAAGGCCCGCGAGGAACTGCTGCTCGCCGAGACTCGGCAGCAGGCCGCCGAGCTCGACACCCGCGCCATGATCCGGCTCGCCGAGGGCAAGCAGGCGGAGGCGGCGGCGGCCGGTCTCGCCGACGTTCAGGTGCGCGAGCGCGACGCGGAGGCGATCGAGAAGGTCGGCCGCGCCGAGGCCGTGGTGGGCAAGGAGAAGGCGCTGGTCGAGGCGCTCGCGATCCGCGAGAAGCTGAAGGGCGAGGCCGAGGGCCTGGCCGACAAGGCGGGCGCGATGGCCGCGCTGGACGACGCCACCCGCGAGCACGAGGAGTACCGGCTGCGGCTGGAGACGGAGAAGGAAGTCCGGCTGGCCGGGCTCGACGTGCAGCGGCAGGTGGCCGAGTCGCAGGCGCTGGTGCTGGCCGCGGGCCTGGAGAAGGCCGACATCGACATCGTCGGTGGCGACAGCATGTTCTTCGACCGGATCGTCGGCGCCATCACGATGGGCAAGCAGGTCGACGGGTTCGTGGAGCACTCCGACGTCGCGCAGACCCTCGCCGGGCCGTGGCTGAACGGGACGGCGAGCTTCACCGACGACATCGGCAGGCTGCTCGGCTCGATCAGCACCGGTGACGTGAAGAACCTGACGGTGTCCGCGCTGCTGCTCAAGCTCATCAACTCCGGCGGGCCGGACGAGGGCAAGCTGCGCGAGCTGCTGGCCGCCGCGCAACGCCTCGGCGTGGCCGAGCGGCCGGTCGCCTCGCTGTCGTGACCGCGCCAGTGGAGGCGGCGCCCGCGGCGACGTTGGAAGCGGGCACCTACGAGGTGCTGCGGGCCCGGCTGGCCGAGCAGGCCGCCGGGCTCGCCCGCCGGGCGGAAGCGCTCAACGCGCGCCGGCTGGAGGCGTTCGGCAGCGCCGAGCTGACGTTGCTGGGCACCGAGCGCATCCGCACCGAGCACAACTGCGTGCCGCGCGACGTGGTGCAGGTCGCCGGGCTCATGTTGTTCGGCTACAACGTCTTCATCGGCCTCAAGCCGGAGACGACGGTCGACGACGTGTTCTCGCTGCACCGCTTCACCCGCGACGGCGACGCGTTCCGGTTCGAGGACGCGGCTGACGACGAGCTGCCCGGCCTGCTGCGCGACCCGCAGTTCGAGCGCGACTTCGCCGAGCTGTACCGGTACTACCGCGACACCAGGCTGATCCAGCTGCGCCGGGTCGAGGGCCGGTTGCTGGCGGTGTTCCAGACCGGCGCCCGCATCGGCGACATCCGGGTGCTGCGCTGGCAGGTCGGCGTGGACGGCACGGTGAAGTACCTGGACAACCGGGGCGAGCGCGACCACGTGTTCCCGCCCTCGCACGACTTCGAGTGGGTCGTGACGGGCCGCGAGCACCACGTGCTCGGCCGGCACCCGCACATCTCGATCGAGGACGAGGTGTTCGTCGAGACCATCGGCGGCGACCTCACGATCAAGGTGGAGAACAACACCGAGACCGGCGAGGGCGTCTACACCGAGCCGGTGGACGAGCCGCTGCAGTCGCTGGCCGACGGCGAGGTGCAGTACGCGCGGGTCGGCTCGCTGATCCTGCTGCGCATCCGCCCGTACAACGAGACCGCGTGGCGGCACCTGGTGTTCAACACGCGCACCCGGTCCGTGGTGCGGCTCGACGGCATCGGCCAGGCGTGCCAGCGGCTGCCCGAGGACCAGGGCCTGATCTTCCCCGGCGGCTACTACCTGGCCACGGGGGTGAACAAGACCTTCGACACCCCGGTGGACGAGCTGGAGTTCGAGCGGGTCATCCGCTCCACCAACGGCGAGGACGTGCTGTACGTCTTCCACGCCCGCCGCGACGGCCGGTCGCTGCTGCTGCCGTACAACGTGATCCGCAAGGAAGTGGCGAACCCGCTGTCGTGCCACGGGTACTCGCTGTTCGACGACGGCACGCTGGTCGTCTTCCGCGCGATGAGCGACGAGCCGACCCGCGTGCACCCGATGCAGGTGTGGCAGACGCCGTACGTGTCCGACGCCTACGCCGCCGCGCAGCCCGTCGGCACGGGACCGCTGGAACGGGTCGGGAACGCCGACCTCGTGCGCGGCATCTCCGACTGCCTCTCGGTGAGCCGGATGGTCGGCGAGATGGCGCCGTCCGTGCCGGTGTTCGAGGACCTGATCTCCTCGTGCACCAGGGTGTTCGACGCCTACCACTGGCTGGGCGAGCCGGAGCTGGAAGACCTGCGCACGCCGTTGACGCAGGTCCGGGCCACGGCCGAGCAGGTGCTGGACGAGTTCGAGACCGTGCAGGCGCTGACCGACCAGGCGGCGACGGCGGTGGCCGAGGCGGACGCGGGGATCGCCTCGATCCTCCGCCGGGTGCGCGGCGAGGTGCCGACGACGGCCGACGCGTGGGTGCGGCAGCTCGCCGACCTGCGGCAGGCCCAGGGGCACCTGGTGACGTTGAAGGAGATGCGGTACGCCGACGTGGCGCGCATCGATGCCCTGGTGTCGTCGCTGGAGGAGGAGCTGGGCGGCACGGCACGGCGCGCGGTCGAGCACCTGGGGCGTGACGACGCGTTCGCCGGCTACCACGAGCAGGTCGAGGCGCTGGTCGGCGCGGCGGACGCGATCGGCACGGTCGCGGAGGCCGAGCCGGTGGTCGAGGAGCTGGCGCAGCGGCAGCGCGGCCTGGAGGTGCTGACCGAGGTCGTCGGCTCGCTCGACATCGCCGACGCCACCGTGCGCACGTCGATCCTGGAGCGCATCGGCGAGGTGCTCGGCGGGCTGAACCGGGCGCGGGCCACTGTGGACGGTCGCAGGCGTGCGCTGCTGGCCACCGAGGGCCGGGCCGAGTTCGCCGCCGAGTTCGCGCTGCTCGGCCAGGCGATCACCGGCGCGCTGGCGGTGGCGGACACGCCGCAGCGGTGCGACGAGCAGCTGGGACGGCTGCTGCTGCAGCTGGAGAACCTGGAGTCGCGGTTCGGCGAGTTCGACGACTTCCTGACCCGGCTCGGCGACAAGCGGACCGACGTCTACGAGGCGTTCTCGTCGCGCAAGCAGGCGTTGCTGGACGACCGGGCCCGGCGCGCCGACCGGCTCGCGTCCTCCGCCGACCGGATCCTCGTCAGCGTGACGAGGCGGGTGGCTTCGCTGGCGTCGTTGGACGAGGTCAACACGTACTTCGCGTCCGACCCGATGGTGGCGAAGATCCGCTCGGTGGCCGAGGAGCTGCGGTCGCTCGGCGACCAGGTGCGGGCCGAGGAGCTGGACGGCCGGGTGCTGGCCGCGCGGCAGGAGGCGGGCCGCTCGCTGCGCGACCGGCTGGACCTGTTCGACGGCGAGACGATCCGGCTGGGCAGGCACCGGTTCGCGGTGAACACCCAGCCGGTGGACCTGACCCTGGTGCCGAAGGACGGCGAGCTCGCCTTCGCCATCACCGGCACCGACTTCCGCTCGCCCGTGCGCGACCCCGCGTTCGCGGACACCAGGCCGTTCTGGGACCAGTTGCTGGTGTCGGAGACGGCGGAGGTCTACCGGGCCGAGCACCTGGCCACGTCGATCCTGGCCACGCACCCGTTGGACGGGCTGCACGCCGCCGTCACCGAGGACCGGTTGCCCGACCTCGTGCGGCAGGTGGCGGAGTCGCGGCTGGACGAGGGCTACGAGCGCGGCGTGCACGACCACGACGCGGCACGGATCCTCGACGTGGTGCTGCGGCTGCACGCGGGCGCGGGCGTGCTGCGGTACCCGCCGTCCGCGCGGGCGGCGGCGCAGTTGTTCTGGGCTTCGGCGGACGAGGCCGACCGGGCCCTGTACGAGCGGCGGGCGGCGTCGCTGGGGCGGGCGCGGGAGGCGTTCGGGCACACGGCGGCGATCGACGAGCTGTGCGCCGAGCTGTCCGAGGCGGCCGGTGACCCGTTGGCGGGCGAGTACCTGTTCGAGGAGCTGTGCAGCGCGCCGTTCGGGTTCGCGACGAGCGCCGGAGCGCGCGCTCTGGTGGACGCTTTCCACCGGGCGTTGGGCGGGCGCAAGGAGTTCGACGAGGACCTTCGGGCGTTCAGCGACCTGGACGTGCGGCGGCGGTTGGTGGAGGGCTGGTACGAGGCGTTCCTGGGCGGTAGAGCCGAACCCGACCTGCCGGAGGCGGTGGCGCTGGAGCTGTGCCGCGACCTGCCCCGGCACGAGTCGTCGGCGCAGCTGACGGCCACCGCGGACGGCCTGCTCGGCACGCACCCGCGGATCACCGACCGCGCGCTGGAGATCCGGCTGGACGAGCTGCTGACCCGGACGCGCCGGTTCCGCGAGGAACGCGTGCCGGCCTACCGGGCCTACCAGCGCCGGCGCAACGAGGTCGTGGCCGCCGAACGCGCCCGCCTGCGCCTGCACGAGTTCCAGCCGAAGGTGATGAGCGCGTTCGTGCGCAACCGGCTGCTGGACGAGGTGTACCTACCCCTGATCGGCGACAACCTGGCCAAGCAGCTCGGCGCGGCGGGCGACGGCAAGCGCACCGACCAGATGGGCCTGCTGCTGCTCATCTCGCCGCCCGGCTACGGCAAGACGACGTTGATGGAGTACGTGGCCAACCGGCTGGGGCTGGTGTTCGTCAAGGTCAACGGCCCGTCGCTGGGCCACGACGTGACGTCGGTCGACCCGGCGGACGCGCCGAACGCCACCGCGCGGCAGGAGGTCGAGAAGATCTCGTTCGCGCTGGAGGCGGGCAACAACGTGCTGCTGTACCTGGACGACATCCAGCACACGTCGCCGGAGCTGCTGCAGAAGTTCATCTCGCTGTGCGACGCGCAGCGGCGGATGGAAGGCGTGTGGGACGGCGGCACGCGCACCTACGACCTGCGCGGCAAGCGGTTCGCGGTGTGCATGGCCGGCAACCCGTACACCGAGTCGGGGCGGCGGTTCCGGATCCCCGACATGCTCGCCAACCGGGCCGACGTGTGGAACCTGGGCGACGTGCTGTCCGGGCGCGAGGACGTGTTCGCGTTGAGCTACATCGAGAACGCGCTGACGTCGAACCCGGTGCTCGCGCCGCTGTCCACCCGGGACCGCGGTGACGTGGAGCTGCTCGTGCGGATGGCGCGCGGCGAGGACGTGCGGGCCGACCGGCTCGCGCACGCGTACTCGTCGGTCGAGCTGGAGCAGGTGCTGTCCGTGCTGCGCAAGCTGCTGCGCGTGCAGGAAGTCGTGCTGGCGAACAACCAGGCGTACATCGCCTCGGCCGCCCAGTCCGACGCCTCGCGCGTCGAGCCGCCGTTCCAGCTCCAGGGCTCCTACCGGAACATGAACAAGCTGGCGGAGAAGGTCGTGCCGGTGATGAACGACGCCGAGCTGGCCGCCGTGATCGACGACCACTACGCGGGCGAGGCCCAGACGCTGACCTCGGGCGCCGAGGCGAACCTGCTGAAGCTGGCCGAGTTGCGCGGCACGCTGACGCAGGCCCAGGCAGCCCGCTGGTCGGAGGTCAAGGAGTCCTACGTGCGCGCCCAGGCCCTGGGCGGCTCCACCGACGACCCGACCACCCGCACCGTCGGCGCCATCTCGCTCCTGACGGACCGCGTCGGCACCGCCCTGGACCGCCTGGCCGACCGCTGAACGCAGGACTCTCGCGAGAGTCCTGCGTCCACCCCGCGCGTGTCGAACACTCAGGACCCGCGTGTCCTACGTTCAGGACCCCCGAGTTCAACGCTCAGGTCGGCGCGGACCGTCAGTCGGCACGTTCGCAGGCGATCCCGTCACGGTCCCGGTCGAGGTAGTGGCGGTCCCAGCCGACCACCTCGATGCGCGTGATGCCCTGCTCGTACAACCACTGGCACGGCCGCGACACCCCGCGCGGGAACCGCCACGGCACGCAAGCGCCGTCGGTCACGTATGAGTGGTCGCAGTTGTCCCCCCACGACGGACGCGTGGACGTCGTGCTCGACGGCGGGCTGGACGACGGAGGCGGCTCGGACGTCGTCGTCACGGGGACGGTGCTGACCGTGGTCACCGGCGGCGCGGGCCGCTGCGCGGGCGGCAGGACCACCACGGGAACCGTCGTCGAGCGCGCGATCTCCAACGTGGTCGTGTACGTGGCGCTGAGCACACCGGGCTCCACCGGGCTCAGGTGCACCTGGCGCGCGTCGACCGGCCGCGGCTCGTTCACCGTGAGCGCCAGCGTCACGAGAGCGCCCGTCGCCAGTAACAGCGCCGCGCCGGCGAAGGCGACACTCCTGCCACTGCTCATCCCAACACCCGTTCCAGGCTCCGCGGTGTCACGTGGAATCGTCCACACCGCTGAAGGCGTTACGCCCCAGCCTGTTCCGGCAGGTCGCAAGGGGTGACGGAAACGGCACACCATGACACGATCGAGTGGTGGACGTGGGGATGCTCGGACCGGGGACCGTCACCTGGCAGCTGCACGCCGACCCCGCCATGTGGGTCGCCGGCATCACGAGCCTCTACCTCCAGGCGCTGCACCCGCGCGCCGTCGCCGCCGTCGTGCAGAACTCCACCTTCCAGCAGGACCCGATCGGCCGCCTCCTGCGGACCGCGGACTTCGTCGGCACGGTCAGCTACGGCTCCACCGAAGAGGTCGAACGGGCCGCGGCACGCGTCCGGGGCGTGCACCGCACCCTGCGCGCGAAGGACGCCGCCGGCCGCAGCTTCCGCATCGACGACCCCGAACTGCTGCTCTGGGTGCACTGCGCCGAGGTGCACAGCTTCCTCACCGTCCTGCGGCGCGCCGGCTACCGCCTCACCGACGCCCAGGCCGACCGCTACTACACCGAGCAACGCCGCACCGCCGCCCTCGTCGGCCTGCACGAGGACGAGGTGCCCGGCAGCGCCGGGGAGATGGCCGACTACTTCGCCGCCACGCTGCCCGAGCTGAAGCGCACCCCGGACTCCGAAGTCGTGTGCCGGTTCCTGCACCGCCCGCCCGTGGACGGCGTGCTGCGCCTCGGCCTGGACGCCTACGAGCCGCTGCTCGGCCACCTCGCGTACTCCGTGCTGCCCCCGTGGGCCATCGCCCTGCACGGCCACCGCCCGTACCCCGAACCCGCCGCCACGGCCCTGCTGCGCGCCGTCCGGGCCGCCGCGCTCGTGGTGCCCGCACCGATCCGCTGGGGCGTGCCCGAAGGTCACGTGAACAAAGCGATACGGCGGCTTGGCCTGCGCGTTGCGCCGAGGCGGGCGCTCCTCCCGTCCTAGCCGGTAGTAGGCGGACTCACAGCGCGGATTGCTCCGTACGGCGTAGTGGCATGGACCACTGCGACTTTTATCGCACCTGGACGACCGCTCGGTTTGCTTAGCATGGCCAACGTCCGGCGCGTCGATCCGCGCCGCTCCCCCGAGCACCCCGAGAGGTTCGCACCTCATGCTGTTCCGACGACTGCTGCCCGCGACCGCGCTGGTCGCGGCCCTCTCCCTGATCGCCGCGTGCGGCGGCGCGAGCGACGACACCCTGGCGGGCAAGGCCGACGACGGCGAGCTGACCATCGGCATCCGGTTCGACCAGCCGGGCCTCGGCCAGCGCAGGCTCGACGGCAAGTACGTCGGCTTCGACGTGGACGTCGCCAAGTACGTGGCCGCCCAGCTCGGCGTCGACGAATCCGGCATCACGTGGCGCGAAGCGCGCTCCGCCGACCGCGAGAAGCTGATCGCCAACGGCGAGGTGGACTTCGTCGTCGCCACCTACTCGATCACCGACAAGCGCAAGGAGCAGGTGTCCTTCGCCGGCCCGTACTTCGAGACCGGCCAAGGCGTGCTCGTCCGCTTCACCGACGACGAGATCAACGGCCCCGAGACGCTCAACGGCAAGAAGCTCTGCTCGGTCACCGGCTCGACGTCCGCGCAGAAGGTCAAGGAGCAGTTCGCCCAGGACGTGCAGCTGGTCGAGTACGGCCAGTACTCCGACTGCGTCGTCGCCCTGCTCGCGGCCAACGTCGACGCGGTCACCACCGACGAGGTGATCCTCGCCGGGTACGTGGCGGAGAACCCCGAGCTGCTCAAGCTGGTCGGCACCCCGTTCACCACCGAGCGGTACGGCATCGGCCTGGCCAAGGACGACGCCAAGGGCCGGTCGGACGTCAGCGCCGCCATCGAGAAGATGGTCGGCTCCGGCGAGTGGCGGTCCGCGCTGGAGCGCAACATCGGTCAGGCCGACGTGCAGCTGCCGGAACCACCCAAGGTGACGGAGAAGTAGCTGTCCGGTGGACGAATGACTTCGGGGGTGTAGTGCTGGGCGTCACCAACCGATACGCTCAGCCACGCAGGCCGTGGTTTCTGTGTTCGTGTCTCACGCTCGCGGAACGACACGCGGGCGTGCCGTCCCCACCCTGAGCGGTGGGGGAAACGCCCCGGGACGGCCGGGGCTGCACGGTGCAGCCCCAAGCTTTCCTGCGATGGAGGCAGGTACATGGCACTGGGCACTGTCAAGTGGTTCAACTCCGAGAAGGGCTTCGGCTTCATCGCCCAGGAGAACGGCGGGCCGGACGTCTTCGTGCACTACTCGGAAATCCAGGGCCAGGGGTTCCGCACCCTGGAGGAGAACCAGCGGGTCGAGTTCGAGATCGGCCAGGGCACCAAGGGTCCGCAGGCCCAGAACGTGCGCAAGGTCTGATCGCGGCAGGTCGTTCCGATCCACGTCTTCCGCACCAACAGCGCAGGCCCCCGACCGGGATGGTCGGGGGCCTGTTCGCGTTCGGGCCCGGCTTCGGGTGCCGGGGCGTTTCGGGCTCCGTGAGGGTGGAGCTCAGTAGCCGCGCTGGCGGGCTTCCCACTCCAGCCGCTGCATGACCCACTCGGTGGCCAGCGCCTGGGGGGACGTCTGCCGCTCGGCGGCCAGTTCCTTCAGCTGCTCGTTCGCCATGAGCTGGAGGCGGAGCTGGTAGACCTGCGCGGTGCCGAAGCTCGTGCCGGCCGTCGTCTCCGGGTCCGTCGTCTCCGGGGCGAGGGCGGCCAGGTACGACTCCAGCTCCTCGTCGGCGGGCACGGCTTCTTCCTGTTCACGCGCGGGCGGGCGATGCCGGCCCGACTTCGACCGTCCAAGGGATCCAAGAGGCACGGCGACACGATAACGGTTGGATTGCGGAACCGGCCACACTGTGGTCTGGGTCACAGATGTGTGCATGGAGAGGCCCCCGCGCCAGGGGGAGGAACGCGGGGGCCGGAGGGGATCTCCACAGGCGCTGACCGGGGGTGTGTCAGCAATTCGGATTGTTGCACGCGCACGTGGGCCTGGGGAGTGGGTTGAGCCGAAATCTTCAGGTAGTCGATGCCCCGAACCCTGTGCTCAGCCCGTTTTCGCCCGTTGACCGCGCCCGGGGTGCTACCCCTTGGGGGTATCGGACTCGTCCGGCGGCGGCTCGAGGTTCGTGATCTCGCCCTCCAGTCGCTGCACCAGGTCCTCCAACCCCGCGAGCATCCCGTCGAGCTGGCTCATCTTGTCGCTCATCAGCCGGTCGATGTCCGCCTCGATCGCCGACAGCGACAGGCTGCCGAACAGCTCCTGCGGGTTCGCCGCCGTCGGTTGCGGCCCGTCGGCTCCGGCGGTGCCGTTGGGGTCGGCGGTGTCGGTGGCGTCAGCGGTGTCGGGCTCGCCCGCCGCGGTGGGCTCGGGCTCGGCGGTTTCGGGCTCGGCGGTTTCGGGCTTGCCTGCGGGCGGCGGCGTGGCGATCGCGTCGTCCGCCACCGCTGGTTCCGGCGTCTGCCCCGGTACCGGTTCGGTCATGGGTTGCACCCTCCTCGTTCGCGTCAAGCACATCACGCGCCGCTTGACACCAAGTGGCCTACACGGAAAGTGACGCTGCGTCGCCCCTGAATCACTCTCCGGGGGGCTGCGGTGGTTCGATGGGCTCGCTTAGCCTCGCGCCAACCTCAAGTCGGGGAGGCGTCATGAGCGGGTCTCTAGAAGTGCGTCAGTTCCTGTGGAACCAGGACGAGACGATGTCCAGGCCGGGCGGCGGTGGGGTGCCTGCCCAGCGAACCGGTGAACCGTCGAGGATCTCGGACGAGCAGGTGCACCGGGCACGGCTGTCGGTGGCGCGCGGCGCCACCAGCGCCGAGGACTGCCGGTTGCTGCTCGACATGCTCGGGCTGTCACCGGGCGAGGACGGGGGCGTGCCGCCCGTGCAGCGGTAGGACGACGAAGCCGCGGCCCCTTCGGGACTCGTCCACGAAGGGGCCCGGCCACGCCCGGATGGTGCCGCGCGCCGTCGAACGGCGGTGGAATCGCAGGTCAACACCGTGTGCCACCCCCGTTTTGGAGGTGTGGACCCTCGTGCCCTATGCTTACGATGCTTCCACCGGACAGCGTGGAGGGCCTGGGAAAGAAGGTGGCCCAAGGGCTGCCGGAGGAACTGGGTCCCCATCGTCTAGCGGCCTAGGACCCCGCCCTTTCAAGGCGGTAGCGCGGGTTCGAATCCCGTTGGGGGCACGCAGTACAAGTGCAGTACAGTGACGATCGGCAAGAAGAAGTAGTGAGCAAGGCCCAGTGGCGCAGTTGGTTAGCGCGTCGCCCTGTCACGGCGAAGGTCGCGGGTTCGAGTCCCGTCTGGGTCGCAAGGCAGTTCGGCCGGTTGGTCGATCCGCTACCTGGCCAGGTAGCTCAGTTGGTACGAGCGACCGCCTGAAAAGCGGTAGGTCGGCGGTTCGACCCCGCCCCTGGCCACCAGAACGTCAGAGAAAAGCCCCTCCGCTCAGCGCGAGGGGCTTTTCTCATTTCCCGGCGGTGAATCGGATGACCGCCAGCGCCTGATCGTCGTGCACTTTCGGCCGGGGCCACTTCGTGCGATCCGCGTCACCCTCTTCGGCCGCGCGGATCTCGTCCAGCACGGCTTCCGGGCCATTTTCCGACGTGATGCGCAACACGGTCCGCCAGTCCGCGAACAAGCCGTAGTCGTCCACGCCGCAGGACACGCCGTCGGTCGCCATCAGCACCGCGCGGACCCGGTCGCGCGGCCAACTCGCCCGGACGGCTTCGTGCGCGGCGGCCGGGTCCGCCTCGGCCACCCACCACCCGTGCTCGCGGTTGCGCCAGTCGGTGATCCGGTCGACCCGGCCACGCTGGTCGCGCAGCCGGTTGTCGGCCACGACCTCGACGCCGGTGTCGGTGAACACCACGACCGGGCTGTCCGCGAGCACCAGGACGTCCACGGCGGTGTCGGTCCAGCGCGTGATCGCGACCGTGCTGGACGGCGAGTCCCCCGGCGTGAGGCCGTGCGTGGCGGCCAGCCGTGCGATGGCGCGGGCGAGCTGGTCGGCCAGGTCGTGGTCGTCGGTGAGGTGGGTCAGCTCGGCGGCCAGGTGGCGGGAGTGCCAGCCGCCGTCGCGTTCACGAGGGGTCGGCGACGTCGCGCCGTCCAGCAGCACCACGGCGTTCGGCAGTCGCACGATCCGGTCCTCGGTCGGGCGCGGCAGGCCGTCGCGGCCCACTCCGGCCCGTTCGGCGGTGGCGATCTGCGGCATCGTCACCGAGCCTAGTGCGTCAACTTGGGTTGACAACCCCGGCCGTGTCAACCAAAGTTGACGGCATGACGGAAGCGACCGAGCTCGCCTCGGCGGCGGGCGACCAAGACCCCAGGGTCGGGCTGCGAGCGGTCAGCGCGCTGCGCCGCCTACTGGAAACACTCGAAGCCGTGCAGGTGCGCAACGCCCGCGCCCGCGGCTGGTCCTGGCAGGAGATCGCGGCCGAGCTCGGGGTCACCCGACAGGCCGTCCACAAGAAGCACGGGGGACACCGATGATCGGGGAACGGTTCACCAGGGCCGCCCGCCAAGCGGTCCACGACGCCGTGGCGCAGGCCGAGCGCCTCGACGCGCCGGAGATCGGGCCCGAGCACCTGGCGCTGGCGCTGCTCGACACGCCGGTCCTGGCCGAGTTCGAGCTGGCGCGCGACGAGGTGGTGGACGCGTTCGCCGCCGCCCGCCGCAAGGGCGGGCTCAGCGACGCCGACACCGAGGCGTTGCGGCGGCTCGGCATCGACGTCGACCAGATCGTGGCGTCGGTCGAGCGCAGCCACGGCGAAGGCGCGCTGGCCGGTTCGCCGACCCGTCGCCGGCGGCGGTTCTTCGGCAACCACCTGCCGTTCACGGCGGCGGCCAAGAAGACGTTGGAGCGCAGCCTGGTCGAGGCGCGCGACCTCGGCCACAGCACGCTCCGCCAGGAGCACATGCTGCTGGCGCTGCTGGCGGAGCGCGGGCTGGTGGCCGAGGTGCTGGGAGCGCGTGGCGTGAACTACGTGGAGGTCAGGAAGCGGGTCGCTCGCTCACCCAGGTGACCACCGGGAGGAACAGCTGGGTCAACGGGCCGATGGTGAAGGCGTACAGGACCGTGCCGACGCCGATCGTGCCGCCGAGCAGCCAGCCGATGCCGAGCACGGCCACCTCGACCACCGTGCGCACCAGGCGCAACGAGATCCCGGTCCGCGCGCAGAAACCGGTCGTCAGGCCGTCGCGCGGGCCGGGGCCGAGGCGGGCGCCGATGTAGGTGGCGGCGGCCAGGCCGTTCAGCACGATGCCGGCGGTGAGGAACAGGATGCGCGGCAGGAGCCCGGTCGGGGTCGGCAGGAGGAACAGCGTGACGTCCACCGCCAGGCCGATGACGATCACGTTGGCGACCGTGCCGACGCCCGGTTTCTGCTTGAGCGGGATCCAGCAGAGCAGGACCACGGCGCCGACGATAACCGTGATCAGGCCGAAGGACAGTCCGGTGATCTTGGTCAGGCCCTCGTGCAGCACGTCCCACGGGTCGAGGCCGAGGGTGGCGCGGATCTGCAGCGCCATGCTCGCGCCGTAGAGCCACAGCCCCGCCAGCAGTTGGGGGACGCGGCGAACGGGCGAGACGGAGACCGGGACCTGGGTGAGTGCGGCGAGCATGTGGCCATCTTTCGGGTCGATTGGCCTTGTATTCCAGAGCCAATCGGCAATAATTGGCCTTATGAACTCCGACGTCCCACCAGGTGGACGTATATCCGGCTTCCGCCTGGCCCGACTGCTCGGCGAGTGGCGCCGCCGTGGCGCACGTCACGGGTCCGCGGACCTGGCGGCAGCGATCCGGATGCTGGTGCTGGACGGCCGGTTGCCCGCCGGCACCCGGCTGCCCGCGGAACGCGAGCTGGCCGAGGTGCTGCCGGTGAGCCGCACGATGATCACGGCGGCGTTGGACCAGCTGCGGTCGGAAGGGCTGGTCGCGAGCCGGCGCGGGGCGGGGTCGTGGATCAGCCTGCCGACGGGGACGTTGGGCGTCGCCCCGGACACCCCGTTGGTGGGGCACAGCATGGTCGACTTCGCGCGGGCCGCGCCGCCCGCGCTGCCGGGCGTGCTGGCGGCGTTCGACCAGGTCCGGCGGTACCTGCCGGAGCACCTGGCTGATCACGGGTACTACGAGCACGGGGTGCCCGAGCTGCGGGAACGCATCGCGGCGCGGTACGCGGCGCGCGGTCTGCCGACGTCGCCGGACCAGATCGTGGTGACCAGCGGCGCGCAGCACGCGTTGGCGCTGACCCTGCGCCTGTTCACCGGTCCGGGTGACCGGGTGCTGGTGGAGCAGCCGAGCTACCCGAACGCGCTGGACGCGATCAAGGCCGTCTCCGCCATCCCGGTGCCGGTCGCGATGACGGAGACCGGCTGGGACCTGCCCGGGATCGCCGCCGCCCTCCGCCAAGCCGCACCGCGGATGGCGTACGTCGTGGTGGACTTCCACAACCCCACCGCGCACCGCCTGGACGCCGAGGGCCGGGCCGAACTGGCCGACACGGCCCGCCGCGCCCGCACGCCGCTGGTGGTGGACGAGACGGTCGTCGAACTGGACCTGGACGGCGACCCGCTGGACGGCCCGCCGCCGATGGCGACGTTCGCGGACGACCTGGTCGTGACCCTGGGCTCGGCCAGCAAGTCCCACTGGGGCGGCTTGCGGATCGGCTGGATCCGCGCGTCGACCGAGGTGGTCCACCGCCTGATCTCCACCCGCACCGCCCTCGACCTGGGCTCGGCGGTGGTCGACCAGCTGGTGCTGGCCGAACTGCTGGCCGACCCCGAACCCGCGCTGCGGGACCGGCGGGCCCAGCTGGCGGCCCAGCGCGACGTGCTCATCGAGGGCCTGCGCGAGCACTGCCCGACGTGGCGTTTCCGCAGGCCGGAGGGCGGGCTCAGCGTGTGGTGCGAGCTGGACGCGCCGGTGAGCACGCGCATCGCCGTCGTAGCCCAGAACCACGGCATCCGCCTCGCGCCGGGCTCGCGCTTCGGTGCCCACGGCGGGTTCGAACGCTGGCTGCGCCTGCCGTTCGTGCAATCACCGGACGTCCTGCGTGATGCCGTCCGGCGTCTGGGCCTGGTGGCCGCATCCGTCACGGGCTCCACGGTGCTCACCGACGCCGATCTCGCCGTGCCGGTCGCCTAGCGGACCGGCGGTTCGTGCGGGTCCGGTGGCGGGGTGTCGCGGCCGGGCGATGGGAGGTCGGGGTCGGGAGGTGGCGGCCGGGGGTTGTGGTCCGGGGTTGGGGTCGGGTTCAGGGTGGCGGCGGTGGTCGGTGGCGGGGCGTGGGGTGGGCAGGTTGGGGACGGGTGGGCGGTGGTCGGGGTGGGTGCGTGGACGTGGGGGGTGGTTGGCGGGGGTCCTCATGGTTTAACCGAGGGGCGGTAACGGTGTTTCCGTACATATTTCGGTGAGGACCACCCGATCGTGTTAGTCCGGGCCGTCGGGATCCGGCGCAGCCCCTCGTTGAGCCGGAGCCCGACGGCGGTTCGTGGACCTGCGGCGGGGACGCTCCAGGGAGTGGCGTCCCCTGCCGCAGGTTCCCGTTCGGTCCCAGCGCTCGCGGGGGCAGCGCGGCGACGGGACCTGGCCCGTCCTGCCAGGGCGCGGTTGGCAGGACGGGAACCCTTGGGTGGTGCGCGACAGGCGTCAACAAACGTGATGTGCGCGAAAAGACCAGGTCAGGCGGTGTTTGGTCGCGCGTGCTCAGGGCACACGGATCCCGTCGGACCTCAGTCGGGCGATGTGCTGGGCAGCCCTGGAACGCTGCCCGGGGACCTGCCGTCGTCCCACCGCTCGGCCGACCACGCGGCGAACGGCTTGAGGTCGGCCTGCCCCGTCAACGACGCGATCACGCCGCCCCGGTGGCCACCGCCGCCGCTGTCCGCGCTGCCCGAGGACGCCGTCGGCGCGCTCGGCGCGGGCGCCTGCTTCGGCGTCGGCGCGGGAGCGCTCGGCTCCGGCACCTCCCAGATCACCTCGGCGTTCGGGGTGACCGGGGAGGTGACCGGTGACGGTGGGGCGCTCGGCGCGGGCAGGACGTTCACGCGGGTCGGTGCGGCCACCGCAACGGGCTGCGGGGCCACCGGCGCCTGAGCCTCGACGACCGCCGCACGCGCGGCGGCCTTCTCGGCCACCTTCGCCTCGTACAGCGGCGCGGGCATCGTGTTCGACGCCGTGCCCGAGTGGCTGTAGCCGCTCGAGTAACCGCCCGAGTAGCTGTAACCACCGGTGCCGGAGGACGACTCGGGGTACGGCTCCTGGTCGCGGTCGGCCGCCGGTTCCGGCTCGTCGGTCATCACGGCCATGGGCACGGACTCGACCGCGGCCGGGTCCACACCGCCGAGCGATGACGACCCGAGCGACGATGACCCGAACGGCTGGGGCGCGACGGCGACGCCGGTGTACGGCGCCACCTCGGCGGGCACGGCTGACGCGAGCAGGTCGGCGGCTGCGGTCTGCTGCTCGTCGATCGCCACGTTCACCGTGTCGAGGGTCTTCGCCGCCTCGTCCGGGTGGTCTTCGCCGGCCGACGCGACCCCGGTGCACACGAACCACGCCGCCGCCGCCAACCCGCTCACGGCGAGCATCCGGAGCAGCAGGGATCCACCCCGGCGGACCGCGTTGGGAGCTGCCACTGTGGATCACCACCGTTCCGGGTAAGGCGAACGGGACGGACCGTTCGAGGTCGACGTTCTGCTATGTCTAGCACTGGGAACCGCATTTTCGAACGTTCTCCGGCGGAACCCACTCGGAAGGGCGGTGCCGTGCGGCTGTCCGTGTCGCCCCACCCATCCGTGAACACAGTCCGTCGTGTCCGCCTGATGGTGTGATGGCGTGAATTGTCCGTTGTGGACGCCTGTTCGGTGTCCGCTGTGGACCGATACCGAACCGGGTGACCGGCGATTTCGACACCCCTGGCCCGAACCACCTATTCGGGCGTCACTCAAATAGGTGACGGAAGGTCGCACGGTCACCCCGCGCCAACGCAGACGAAGCCGAGGTCACCGTGCCGGACCTGCGCGTCGGCAAGCGCTTGCGCCGGGTTCGCCAGGTTCGCGTGCAAGTCGACCATCAGGTCCACCACCCGGTCACCCGGCACCGCCCGCACGCTCTCCACGACGACCCGCGCGCCACGCCGCAACAACACCGGCGCCAATCCCGACCCGCACGCCGAGAGCACCACCACCGAAGGCGCACGCGCCAAGCCGTCGAGATCGTGCCCGTGCAACGGACCGTCACCCAATTGCAGATACGAAAACAATTCGTCTTGGCGCACGCCATCGGCCGCGATGTGCACTACGTCCGCCACCACCATTCCCCGCAGCGCGTCGTCCACCGTGAACCCGATCCGCCCGCCGTGCACGCGCCGCAACGCCTCGACCTCCCGACGCGCGTGCGGGCGCGACGGCCCGGCCACCCAAAGGCGGTTCGCCAGGGCCAACGGCCGCGTGGCGGCGCGGAACCAGCAGCTCACCGACGGCGCGACCGACAGCGCCCGCCCGCGGGCCGACGGCAGCGCCGCCCACGGCACCCGCGCCAACTCCGGACTCGGCACCACGACCAGCGCACGGTCGCCGGCCGGCCGCAGGAGGCGGTCCAGACCGGCCACCGCGTCGGCCGACGGCAGCGAACGGGCGTGCCGCGCGACGGTCCGGGCCTCGCCGAAGTCGTGCAGCCCGACCCGCCGACCGGCGACGGACACGCCGACCAACCGCTCCCGGTGGCTGATGAAGACCAGCAACGCCCGCTCGCCCACCGCGTCGACCACGTCGTTCAGCGGCACGGCCGGCCGACCCACCGCCGCCGACCGCGACAGCACGCGGATCTCCTGTTCCAGCCGCGTGATCCGGTCCCGGTCCATCATGCGACGAACCACGGCGTGGCGTGATCGCGGCCCGCGCCGCGCAGCACGAACCTGACCGGCCCGAACGGCACCCGTTCGACGTAGAACCGGCCGACCTCGTCGACCTGCGCCGTCACCTCACCTCCCGGCCACCGCGCGACCACCAGCGCGCCCGCCCGAGCCGACCCGCTGACCCGCAGACCGCCGGCCACCTGGTCGAGCCGCAGGTCGAGCCCGGCGAACACCAACCGGCGAGGCCTCCCGGGATCGACGTGGACCGAGTCGGACAACAACCGCGCGGTGACCGCGTCGGTGCGTTCGACCAGCGCGGACCACGCCCGGGCGACCAGGGCACGTGGCATCGGGTCGCGGTCGTCCACCACCAGCGCGAGGGCGTCCAGCAGTTCCCGGTCGGTCGACGCGACGAGCGTCGGACCGGTCATCGGGGCACCTCCGCACCGAGGCGCCGGCGCAGCACGGCCAGGCACCGGCCGCGCGTGGCGCCCAGGCTGTTGACCGGGATCCCGACCGCCTCGGCGACCTGCGTGAACGACAGCTCCGGCGCGAACGCCGCCAACCGCAGGATCTCCCGGCAACGGTCGGTCAGCGTCGCGTACGCGTGCCACAACCCGGCGTCGCGGGCCAGCGCGCGCTCCTCCGGCGTCGGCCCGTCGTCGGCGGCGTCCCACCGGTCGAGCGGCACCTCACGGCCGCGCAGCCGCAGCACGGTCAGCGTCTCGCGCCGGGTGGTCGTGACCAGCCACGCGCCCAGCCGCTCGGGGCGTCGGATGCGGGACAGGTTCTCGGCCAGCGCGAGCCAGGTGGCCTGGCAGACGTCGGCCGCGTCCTCCGGGCTCAGCCGGTGCGACCGCGGCACGGCCCACACCAGGCGCGCGTACCGGCGGACGATCTCGTGCCACGCGGCGGCGTCGCCACAGCCGGCGCGCACGAGCAGCTCAGTGTTGTTCCGATCATGCATGCTCCTTGAGAGCACCTGGTCTGACCTGGGGATACCGGTGCCGCTCGATGGTGTGGACGGCGGAACCGACGATCGCTCGCGTGCGTCGCTACTCGGTTCGCAGGCCGGCGGGGCGGATCGCCGAGCGCAGCGCGGGCAGCGTGCACAGCGACACCACGAGCACGACGACCGCCGCGGCGGCGACCGTGGTGGCGATCTCGGTCCAGTCGACCCGGAACCGCCCGGACGGCGCGACGAGCCACGCCGTGCCGAGGCCGATCGGGATGGCCAGCCCGATGCCGAGCGCCGCGGGTATCGCCGACTGCCACAGCGCGGACACCGCCAGGACCTTCGGCGGCACGCCGTTCGCGGCCAGCACCGCGGTGGGGCGGCGGCGTTCGAAGACCTGGTCGACGGCCGCCGCCGCGAGGCCGATCACGGCCAGCAGGGTGAGCAGCACCGAGCCGCCGATCACGCCGCTGCGCAGGGACGCGAACAGCTCGACCTGCCCGGCCTCGAACTGGCGGCGCAGCGTGACGCCACGGTCGGCGCGGGCGGTGGCGGCCATCAGGCGGTCACCGAACGACTCGTCCGGGTCGCCGCGCACGACCAGCTCGGTCGGCGGCACGGAGGCGAGCACGGGATCGGCGCCGCCCGCCACGACCAGCCCCCAGAGGTCGCCGCTCGCCTCCTTGTACTGCGGCACGACCCATTCCCGCCCGTTGATCCTGATCCTGGCGCCGGGTTCCGGGCCGTCACCGACCAGATACGCGGCGCCGTTCACGCAGTCCGCGACGTCGAGGCGCTCGGTGATCTCGGCGCAGTCGGTGCTGGTGACGACGCTGCCGCCCGCGATCGCGTGCTGTCGCACCTCGCTGACCTGCCGCACGCCACCGACCAGCGCGATCGCCTCCTCCAGCGACCGGACGGAGGCGCGCTCGGGCAGGTCGAGCACCCAGCGGTCCGGGGTGCCCGAGGGCGGTCCGGGGGTGAACTGGGCCGCCACGCCGAGCAGGACCTGCAACGTCAGCGAGCCGGTCAGCACCACCACGACGCCGGACAGCACGCGGGGCGTGCCCGCGTCGAAGCGGAGGGTCCGCAGGGCGAGCAGCGGCGCGACGCCGTCCGGTTCGAGGCGGTGGGCGACCTGCCCGACCAGCCACGGCAGCACCGCGCCCGTGCCCGCGAGGACCAGCGCGATGCCGACGCCGAGCCCGACGGCCAAGCGCGTGTCGGCCATCACCTGCCAGTAGTTGCCGTTCGCCGAGATCACCACGATGAGCACGGCACCCGCGCCGATCAGCCCGAACCGCCACCACGTGCGGTGGCGCGGCAGTTCGACGGCGCGGGACAGGCCGAGCGGGCCGACGTCCTCCGTGCGCAGCGCGAGCAGCGCCGACACGACGGCCACCACCGGCACGCCCACCGCGATCAGCGCGCCGAGCAGCGGGTCGGGCAGCAGATCGGTCGGGAAGAAGCCGACCCCCTCGACCTCGATGAACCGGGCGAGGGGCCGTGCGGCGAAGAACAGCGCCACGCCGACGAGCAGCCCGAGCACCGCGCCGGTCAACGTCTCGCCGCTCGCGATCCAGCGGATCTGCGTGCGCGACGCGCCGACCAGCCGGATCGCGGCCAGGCGCTGCGCCCGGCCGGTCGCGCCGAGGCGGGTGGCGACCAGGACGAAGATGCCGAGCGGCACGAGCAGCGCGCTGATCGCGGCGACCATCAGCAGCCGGTAGATCGGCAGCAGGGTGGCCGGCGGCTGGTCGCTGCCGAAGCCCGCGGCCGGGTGGGCGCTGTCGTGGTGGGCTTCGGGCAGGCCCGCGTAGAAGATCAGGGACTTCGGCCGCGGCAGGCCCGCGTCGGCGATCACGCCGATCACGCTCTCCGGGAACCGGGCGCGGACCGAGTCGTCGGTGCGCATGAGGTCGAGCAGCTCGGGTGAGACGACCAGCTCGCCGGGGCCCGGGATGCGGCCGACGCCGGGCGGCGGGGGCGCGTCGGGCGCGGTGGCGGCCAGTTCCACGCCGGTGATGAGCCGCCCCTGCCAGGAAACGCTGACGTGGCGGGCTCTCAGCTTCGCCTCACCCGTCGTCGAGTCGACCGACGCGGCCTGGACGCGTTGGGACTTGGCCTCCCGCGCGGGGCCGATCGAGGCGGCCAGCAGCAGGACGGTGACGCCGAGGCCGACGCCGGCGGCGGTGAGCGCCAACCTGGCCCACGACGTCCGGCTGCCCCCGACGGCCAGTCGGATGCCGAGGACCAGGTCGGCGGCCCACCTCATCGAAGGCCTCCCGCGTCGGGGAGGTGGTGGGGGTGGCGGGGAAATGGGGTCACACCTCTTCAGACGTCTCGGAGCACCGGAACGTGGCTTCGGTGTGCCGACCGGGATGCGTCGCCGCCCCGGGCTTGGGGGCGTCAGGGGCGGCGACGCCCGCCTCGGACCTACTCGGAACGCAGTCCGAGGGCGCCGGTGGCCCGTCGCAGCGACGGGAGCGACAGGAGCGTCACGACCACGACCATCAGGGCCGCCGCGCCGCTGAGCAGCCCGATGCCCGCCCAGTCGAGCACGATCGGCTGGGAGATGATCCGCAGCAGCAGGACCGACAGCCCGCCGCCCACGCCCACGGCCACGACCAGCGCCAACAGCAGCGGCACGGCGTTCTGCCAGAGCAGGGACCGGCTCAGCGCGCCGCGCGGCACACCGCTCGCCGCCAGCACGGCCAGCGGTCGCCTGCGCTCGCGGACCTGCTCCAGCGCCAGCACGAGCAGGCTCGCGCCCGCCAGCAGCAACGTGATCAGCGAACCCGCCAGCAGGGCCTGCCGGATGCTCTGGAACTCCTTCACCCGTTCGGACTGGTCGACCTCGCCGAAGTACGCCGTGTAGGCGCGCCACGTCAGCGGGGCCAAGGCGTTGCGGACGTGCTCGGCGATGTCCGGCTGCTCCGGGTCCACCAGCACCTGCACGCTGGAGTTGTCGGGGTCGACGGGCAGGTCCCGCGCCGCCGCCGGGGTGACCAGCAGACCCGCCCGGTACAGGGACGTGTCGTCGTCGGGCGGCTTGACTTCGGTGAAGGCGGGGATCGTCCACTGTGGAGCCTGCGAGGTCTCGTCCCCGCCGCCCACGAGCACCGAGACCTGTTGGCCCGCCTCGAGCTCCACGTAGCCGGAACGGTGCGGGGAACCGGGCGAGAGGAAGAAGGTGTCGCCGTCCTGGCAGCTCGGCAGCACCGCCTGCATCCGGAGCGCCTCACAGGTGCCGACCGTCGCCATGTGGTACTGGTCCTCGCCCGCCTTGAGCGTCACGCCCTGCGTCGGGTGCACCTCCCGCACGCCGGCCGTCCGCGCCAGCGTGGCGGTGACCTGCTCGGCCACGTCGGGCGGCGAGTCCTGCAGGCCGACCACGATCCGGCCCTTGTCCGCCTCCGGCGTCGGCCGGTCGATGATCCTGGTCTGCGCGCTGGCCATCACGGACTGCAGGGCGATCCCGCCCGCCAGGACCACGGCCACGCCGCCGACCACGCGCGCCGCCGTGCCGCTCTCCAGCTGGAGCCTGCGGATCGCCAGCTGCCACGACGGCGCGCCGCCGCGCAACCGGCCCACCGCGCGTTCGACCACCCACGGCAGCAGCACCGGGATGCCCAGCAGGAGCAGGATGATCCCGCCGATCACGATCACGTCGGACCCCTGGGCCACCTCACCGCCGAACGCGCCGGCCTGCGTGAGCAGCGCGACCACGCCGAGGGCGATCGGCGCCACGCGCCACCACAGCACCCGCCGCACCGGCTTCGTGTGGCGCACCACGCCCAGCGGCTCGATCACCGTGCGGCGCATGGCGACCACCGACGTCACCACCGCCAGGACGGGCACCAGCACCGCGATCAGCACCGCCAGCGGCGGCCACGGCGTCAGGTCGCCGACGAACACGCTGATCCCGAGCAGCCTCACGTCCTCGACGAACTGCCGTGCGGTGAAGAACAGCGCCGCGCCGACGGCCAGCCCGACGAACGCGCCCAGCAACGCCTCACCGGCCGCGATCCGGCGCACCCGGTGCGAGCCCGCGCCGACCAGCCGCAACGCCGCCAGCCTCCGGTCCCGTTCGGCGCCCGCCAAGCGGGTGGTGATGCCGACGAACACCAGCACGGGGAACAGCAGCGCGACCGAGCCGACCATGACCAGCAGGATCAGCACCGGCTCGACCTCGCGATCGGTCACCTCGCCGCCGAAGCGGGTGATCGCGTTCTTCCCGTCCTCCCCGACGGACGCGTCACCGGCGTAGAACTTCAGGTCGTGCGGCGCGGTCAGGCCGGCCTTCCCGATCGTGCCGACCACCTGCTGCGGGAACCGCTCCCGCAGCAGCTCGCCGTCCGGCGCGGCCAGCAGGTCCGCCAACGCGGGCGACACGAGGATCTCGCCGTCGCCGGGCACCCTCGACGTGCCCGGCGGCACCGGCGCGCCGGTGCCGGTGCCGCGGACGAAGTTCCCGGTGATCGCGACGCCGCGGTAGTCGGTGTTCCAGAACGTCATGTAGAGCACGTCGCCCGACACCTCCTCGGCGTAGACGGGCCCGGCCGCGGACTGCCGCTCGGCGCGCTCGGTCAGCACGGTCGTCACCGACGACGCGGCCAGCAGCACGGCCACGCCGAGGCCGATGCCCGCGCCGGTCAACGCCAGCCGGACCCACGACGTGCGCCCGCCGCCGACGGCCAGCCGGACGCCGAGCGCGAGGTCGGCGAACCACTGCCTCACGTGACGGGCTCCATCTCGCGGGACTTGCCGTCGCGCACCACGACCTCGCGGTCGGAGTAGGCGGCCACCCGCGCCTCGTGCGTCACCAGCACCACCGCCGCGTTGGTCTCCTTCGCCGCGGTGACCAGCAACTGCATCACGCGTTCGCCGTTGAGCGAGTCGAGCGCGCCGGTCGGCTCGTCGGCGAAGACCACGCGCGGTCCCGTGACCAGGGCGCGTGCCACGGCGACGCGCTGGCCCTGGCCGCCGGACGTCTCGCCGGGGCGCTTGTCCGCGACGTCGGAGACCTCCAGCCGCTCCAGCCACTCGCGGGCGCGGGACTCGGCCTCCTTGCGCTTCACCGAACCCAGCCGCAGGGGCAGCGCCACGTTCTCCAGGCAGGTCAGCTCCGGCACCAGCTGGCCGAACTGGAACACGAACCCGAAGTCGGTGCGGCGCAGCTCGCTGCGCGGGCCGTCGCCCATCGCGCTGAGCTCCACGTCGCGGTAGCGCACGGTGCCGCGGTCGGGCGTGAGGATGCCGGCCAGGCAGTGCAGCAGGGTGGACTTGCCGGAGCCGGACGGGCCCATCACGGCCACCACCTCGCCCGCGCGCACGCTCAGGCCGGCGCCGTCCAGCGCGGGCGTGGGGCCGAACGACTTGTGCAGGTCGACGGCCTCCAGCAGGGTCCGCGCGCCGGTCGTCGGGTCGTCGCTCACTTGATCACCGCCGTCTTGAGCCTGCCGAGGCGCGCGGCGGTGAGCTCCAGCCAGCGCAGGTCGGCTTCGAGGTGGAACAGGGCGTGGTCGCAGATCAGCTGGTCGGCGAGGTCGCCCTCGGCCTTGCGCTTGGTCAGCTCGCGCATCGTGCTCAGGTGGGCGGCGCGCTGGACGTCGAGCACGTCGTCCGCGCTGCGACCGGACAGCAGGGCCAGCACGACCTTCGCGTAGAGCGTGTTCTGCAGGTAGGGCTCGGGGCTCTCCGGCGTGCCGAGCCAGTGCTCCACGTCCGTCACGCCCGCGTCCGTGATCGCGTAGCGCTTGCGCTCCGGACCGTCGCCCGATTCGACGCCCGCCTCCTCGACGAGGCCGTTGCGGAGCAGGCGCGAGAGCGTGGTGTAGACCTGCCCGTAGTGCAGCGGGCGGCCTTGGCCGAAGCGCTCGTCGTAGGCCTTCTTGAGGTCGTAGCCGTGCCGTGGACCCTTTTCCAGCAGTCCCAGCAGGGTGTGTCCGATCGACATGCCAGGCACTATACACACGAGGTATACACACGGTTCATAGCCCGATCGGCGCAGGCAGGCCACTGGTCCGACCGGGCAGCGGGAGTAACCGATCGTGATGGTTTGACGGTTACTTCGCCACATCGCGAGGCTCCGACGCCTACAGTGGAGGGGTGACTGGTCTGGCGGCCGGCTGGGACCACGCGGCTTTCACGCAGGGTCGAGCCGGCGATGCGGAACACGATGTGGAGCTGCTGCTCGCTTTCCTGAACACCCGAGACCTCGAACTCGGCACGGACGTGTTGGACAGCGCCGCCGCCTGGCGCGCGTGGGTCACCGAACGCGGCCTCGGCCGGGCGGGTGATCCGCAAGAGGTCCGCGCCGTCCGCGCCTCGCTGCGGGCCTCGCTGGGTGAACGGCACGACGGACCCGATCCGACCCCCGTCGCGGGCTTGATCCGCGTCGACCTCAGCCACGGCGTACCGACCATGTCCAGCACCGACGCGCTCGGCGCGGTGCTCGGCGCGGCGGCGCGGCTGGCCGTGCTCGGGTCGTGGGAGCGGTTCAAGATCTGCCAGGCGGACGACTGCCGGTGGGCGTTCTTCGACCGCTCGCGCAACCGCTCGCGCACCTGGTGCTCGATGCAGACGTGCGGCAACCGGGAGAAGGCGCGCAACTGGCGGGAACGGCGCGCGCTGAGCGTGACCTGAACGCGGAACTCGGGGTACCCGAGCGTTCGACACGCGGGACCCGAGCGTTCGACACGCGCGAGAGTCCTACGTTCGGAACGCGTGTGTCCTACGTTCAGGACCCCCGAGTTCAACGCTCAGGTCACGTCACGAGCTGGCTCACGGTGTAGATCGCGAGGCCCGCGAGCGCGCCGACGACCGTGCCGTTGATCCGGATGAACTGCAGGTCGCGGCCGACCTGCAGCTCGATCTTGCGCGAGGTCTCCTCGGCGTCCCAGCGCTCGACGGTGTCGGTGATCAGCGTGGTGATCTCGTCGCGGTAGTTGGTCACCACGTACCCCGCCGCGCCCTCGAGCCACCCGTCGACCTTCTCGCGCAGCGACTCGTCCTCCACCATCCGGCGGCCGAACGTCATCAAGCCCTCGCGCACGCGCTTGCGCAGCTCCGACGACGGGTCCTCGGCCGCGTCGAGCAGCATCTTCTTCGCCGTGCCCCAGGCCGACCCGATGAGCCGCTGCACGTCCGGGTGCGTCACGAGCTGCTGCTTGACCTGCTCGGCCCGCTGCATGGTCGCCGGGTCGGTCCGCAGGTCGCCCGCGAACTCGATCAGGAACTGGTCCACCGCCAGCCGCATCGGGTGGTTGACGTCGGTCTTCACCGCCCACGCGAAGTTCAGCAGCTCGTTGTAGACCTTGTCGCCGAGCAGCGAGTCGACGAACTTCGGCGACCACGTCGGCGCCCGGTCCGACACCACGCCCATGACCTTGTCGTAGTTGTCCCGCACCCAGTCGTACGCCCGGTCGCACACCAGGTCCACGAGCTTGTGGTGCGCGCCGTCGGTGAGCACCTGGCCGAGCAGCTTGCCCAGCGGCGGGCCCCACGGCTGGTCGACCAACCGCCGCACCAGCGCCTGCTCGACCACGGCCTGCACGTCGTCGTCGCGCAGCACGGTCACCGCGCCCTTCACGACGTTGGCCAGCTCGGACGTCACCCGTTCGGCGTGTTCCGGTTGCGCGACCCACTCGCCGAGCCGCCGCCCGATGCCCGCCCGCCGCAGCTTGTCCCGCACCACCGCCTCGGACAGGAAGTTCGTCCCGACGAACGACCCCAGCGCGTCGCCGAAGCTGTCCTTGCGGGTCGGGATGATCGCGGTGTGCGGGATCGGCAGGCCGAGCGGCCTGCGGAACAGCGCGGTCACCGCGAACCAGTCGGCCAGCGCGCCGACCATGCCCGCCTCGGCCGCCGCGCGGACGTAGCCCAGCCACGCCGGGCCGCCGTCCTCGAACAGCAGTGCCACGACGAAGATCAGGGTCGCGGCCAGGAAGAAGCCGGTCGCGACGAGCTTCATCCGGCGCAGGCCCTGGCGCTTGAGCTGGTCAGCGGGGGTCAGTTGCTCCACGCCGCCATTGTCCGTGAAGATTCGGCGTTGTGCGGGCACCAGCGCTAGTCACCAGGATGAGGCCGTTCACCTCGACGATCTTCGCCGAGATGACGGCGTTGGCCACGCGCACCGGGGCGGTGAACCTCGGGCAGGGCTTCCCGGACACCGACGGCCCGGCCGCGATGCTCGACGTCGCCAAGGCCTCGATCGACGCCGGGCTGAACCAGTACCCGCCCGGCCCGGGCATGCCGGAGCTGCGCCAGGCCATCGCCGAGCACCGCGCGCGCTACGGCACGCACTACGACCCCGACACCGAGGTCCTGGTGACGGTCGGCGCCACGGAGGCCATCGCGGCCACGTTGCTGGCACTGGTGGAGCCCGGTGACGAGGTCGTGCTCATCGAGCCCTACTACGACTCCTACGCGGCGTCCGTGGCGCTGGCCGGCGCGACCCGCCGCACGGTGGGGCTGGTCGAGGAGCCGGGGACGGGCCGGCTCGGGCTCGACGTCGACGCGCTGCGCGCCGCCATCGGCCCGAAGACCAGGGCGTTGCTGCTCAACTCCCCGCACAACCCGACCGGGACCGTGCTCAACTACGTGGAACTGGCCGCCGTCGCCGCGCTGTGCGTCGAGCACGACCTCGTGGCGATCACCGACGAGGTGTACGAGCACCTGGTGTTCGACGGCCTCGTGCACGTGCCGCTGGCCACGTTCCCCGGCATGGCCGAGCGGACCGTGACGATCTCCGGCGCGGGCAAGTCGTTCAACTGCACGGGCTGGAAGATCGGCTGGGCGTGCGGTCCCGCCGAGCTGGTCGGCGCGGCGCGCGCGGCCAAGCAGTTCCTGACCTTCGTCGGCGGCGCGCCGTTCCAGCCGGCCGTGGCGCACGCGTTGCGGCACGAGTCGGAGTGGGTCGAAGGCCTGCGGACGTCGCTGCAGGACAAGCGGTCGCGGCTGGCCGCCGGCCTGGCCGACGCCGGGTTCGCGGTGCGGCCCAGCGAGGGCACGTACTTCATCACCGCGGACGTCCGGCCGCTCGGCTTCACCGACGGCGCGCAGCTGTGCCGCGAGCTGCCGGGGCGGATCGGCGTGGCCGCCGTGCCGGTGCAGGTGTTCACCGACCACCCGGACGAGTGGCGGCACCTGGTGCGGTTCGCGTTCTGCAAGCGCGACGAGGTGCTGGACGAGGCGATCGGCCGGCTGCGGGCGCTAAGCGTCTGACGTGACCTGGGACGGGCGCGCGCCCGCCAGCCGGTCCTGCACCAGCGCGTGCCGGAACTGGTAGGCGGCGCCCGCCTGCCGCAGCACGCCGAGCTTGCGCGCGTCCTCCAGGAACACCATCAGCTCCCACGGCAGCCTGCCGCGCGCCGCCAGCCAGATCCGCGCCACGGTGAACCACCACCAGCGCAGGTGCAGCACGGACAGCGTGAAGCCGAGCATCAGCCCGCACGCCAGGCCGAGCCCGACCATGCCCGACTGGGCCGGCCCGAACACCAGCCCGGCCGCCGCGCCGAACACCACGGCCAGCACCAGCGACCCGGTCCACACCGCGACCCGGTCCCGCGCCATCGTCCACTTCGGACTGGACGGGTGGCTCAGCTCGGCGGTGCTGCCCAGCGCGAACCGCAGCGCTACCGCCACCGCGATGCCGAGGCCGACGACCAGGCCCGCGGACAGCCCGTACAGCGCGCCGAACACCAGGCCCGCCGCCGTGCCGAGCACACCGCTGACCACGACGAGGCTGCGCCACACGCCGAGTCGGGGCTTCGACGCGCGGTGCCCGGAGGCGTACAGCGCGGCCACCGCGACCGCGAGCCCGGCGGCGAGGCCGGTGATCGGCGCCAGCTCCGGCGTGCTCGCGTAGGCCATCAGCCAGGCCACGCCGAAGCCGCCGATCAGGCCGAGCGTGATCGCGCCGAGCAGCGCCAGCCACGTGCCGGTGACCGAACGGCGCAGGTCCCACCAGCCGAGCTCGCGCACGCCGCGCCGGCGCATCTCGCCGGCCAGGAACGCCAGCCAGCGGGCCGCCTTGTCCTTGGGCCAGACCTGGCTGGCCCTGGCCTGGTGCGCCACCCCGCGGTCGCCGAACGCGCCGTCGACGAGCAGGTCCGCCAGGTGGTCCTCGATGGCGGCGCGGTCGGGGAACCGGCCCCGGTCCAGCAGCTCGCTCGGCTCGCCGTAGCCGTAGACGACGCCCGCCAGCCACACCCCCAGCGGCGTGGACAGCGCTTCGGCCAGCCGTCCGTCCGGCTCGTCGCGCAGGTGCAGGAAGATCGGCTCCCAGCGGGCGGCGGTCACCGGGTCGGACACCGACCGCAGGTAGCCCGCGACCTCCTCCAGGTCCAACGGCTGCAGCTGCACGACCTGCGCGCCGGCCACCGTGCCGTTCACCTCGGCGAACTCGTCCGTGCGGCTGGTCAGCACCAGCGGGTGCGAGCCGGGGAACGCGCGGTTGATGCGGTCCAGCGCGTCGGCGCGGCGCTCGGGCGGGATCTGGTCGAGGCCGTCGAGGACCGGGAACACGCGGCGCTGCTCGACCAGCAGGTCGCCGGCGTAGCTGCCGTACAGCTCGGTGTTGCGCAGCGCCGGGTGGTCCTCGTACAGCCGCCGGGTCATCCAGGTGCGGACGTCCTCCGCCTCCGGGTTCCACGTGGACAGCGGCAGCAGGACCGGCACCGGACCGTCCACGTGGCGGTCGAGCAGGCCGATCGCGAGCAGCATCGCCGTCGTGCTCTTGCCCGCGCCGGGCTCGCCGAGGAACACGATGCGCCGGTTGCGCCCGAACGCGCGGACGACGGCGTCGCTGTGCCCGGGTTCGCCCTGCGTGGCGCTCCAGTGCAGGTCGAGGGAGTGGTCCTCCAGGCCGCGGGCGCGGCACTCCTCGTTCCACTGGGCGTGCAGGGCGCGGGCCAGGGCGCTCGTGGCGGCGTCGAGGTTGTCGTCGGTGGACAGGCCGGCGGCCCGCCTGCGGTGCAGCCACGGGTCCAGCGCCGCGAGCAGCGCGAGGAAGCCGAGGGCGAGGCCGGACAGCCACAGCTCGGGGTCGATGCCGTAGTCGGTGACGAACAGACCGGCCGCGGCGAGCACGGCGGCCAGCACGCACCCCGTGAGCACGGCCCGTTGGCGGAATCTGGACACCAACGCATCATGACTGAACGATCACGGATGGTGGTGACGCGGTGACCCCTGTGTCGTGCGTACCCTCGAAGGCGTGATCTGTCCGAAATGCCAGGACCTCATGCGGACCATCAGCCGTGGCTCCGTGCACATCGAGCAGTGCGAGAACTGCAAGGGCGTTTTCCTGGACGGCGGCGAGCTGGAGCAGATCATCGCCGCCGAGCGGGCGCACTACGCGCAGCCGTACCGGCCGGAGGGCGTGCCCGTGTCGGTCCCCGTGCCCGTCCCGGTGTCGGCGCCGGCCGCCGAGCCGACCGCGGTCGTGCCGATCGAGGGGACGTTGCCGGCCGACGGCGCCGTGCCGGTCGAGGGCGAGCAGCAGCCCGCCGCCGTGCCACCCGCGCCCGCCGCGGGTCCGCCTCCGCCCTACCAGCCGCCTCCCGGCACGCCGACCGGTCCGCCGCCGCCGTACCAACCGCCGCCCGGCACCGCGCCGCCGCCCGCCGTGTACCCGGGCGGGTACTACGCGCCGCAGCCGCACTACCCGCGCCGCAAGCGCAGCTTCCTGGAGGAACTGCTCGACTGAACGGCCGGTCGGCGCGTTCCGAGCGTTCAACTCGGGGTACGCGAACGTAGGACACGCGCGTTCTGGACGTAGGACACACGCGTGCTGGAGGTAGGACTCACGGGAGCGGCCAGGTCAGGTCGGTGCCATCGAGGGCGAAGTGCTGTGACGTCGGCGTCGCGGTGAAGGTGAACTGGTGGCGGCGCGGTCTGCCCAGCGCGCGCCACTGCCGGTAGGCGGCTTCGGCGACGTCCCACAGCGCCCGCGGACCGCCCTGGTCCACGACCGCGCCGCGGTGCCGGACCCACGAGCCGTCGGGGTGCACGAGGCGGATCGGGTCGGCCGCCACCGCCACCTCGGCCAGCGCCAGCCCGGCGAAGAACTCGAAGCCGCCGGCCGGGTCCAGCACGCTGCGCGAGGACAGCAGGGTCGTGCGCGACGTCGTCGGCTCCCGGGTCAGGGCCTCCAGCAGCGCCTCGTCCGCCCACTCCTGCCGGTGCGCGCGCAACGGCATGAACCGGCCGTCCTCCAGCAGCACGCGACCGGTGGCCCGCCCGTCGCGCACGGTCAGCCGCACCAGACCGGCGCCGATGGCCCGGTTGAACGTGGTCACGATCGCCCCGCCCGGCGCGGTCTGCTCCAGCCACGCCGCGGGGATGCGGGACACGGCGCACGTCCCGAGGATCCGGTCGTAAGGAGCACGTGGCGGGTGTCCCTGCTCACCGTCGCCCAGCACGCACGTCGGGTGGTAGCCGGCGGCGGTCAGCCGGGCCTCCGCGCGCACCAGCACGCCGGGGTCGACGTCGATCGAGGTCACGCGGTCCTCGCCGAGCACGTGGCAGAGCAGGGCGGCGTTGTAGCCGGTGCCGGTGCCGATCTCCAGCACCCGGTCGCCCGGCGCGACGGCCAGGGCCTCCAGCATGATCGCCATGATCGTCGGCATGCTCGACGAACTCGTGGGTACCCCCGTCACGGCTCCCGTGACGAGTGCTTGCTCCCACGCCCGGTCGTCGTTGTCGAGCTGGGTCACGCAGACGTCGTTGCGGTAGACGAGCGCGAGGTGGTCCGGGTGCTCCGCGGTCACCGGCTCCCAGGCTCCATCGGGGCGCTGGACGAAGAACCCCGGCAGGAACGCGTGCCTCGGGACCTGGCGAAACGCCTCCGCCCACCGCCGGTCGCGCAGCACGCCCGCGGCCAGCAGCGAGTCGGTCAGCCGTGCTCGCAGGTCCGCCGCCATGTCCACGTGCTCCACCGTAGCGCTGTGGGCGAGCACACGTCCCGATCGCTAGCAGGGCGCTTGCAGCAGCTAGCACCTCCGCGTACCGTCGACGGTGGATCGAGGAGGTGCCGCGAAGTTGGACAAGTCCATCGACGAGGCGGTGGCCGATCTCGGCCGCGACATCGGCGAGTACATCCGCCAGCAGCGCAACACGGCCAAGATCTCGCTGCGGCAGCTGGCCAAGCTCGCCGGGGTCTCCAACCCGTACCTGAGCCAGATCGAACGCGGCCTGCGCAAGCCGAGCGCGGAGATCCTGCAGCAGATCGCCAAGGGGCTGAGGATCTCGGCGGAGGCGCTGTACGTCGAGGCCGGGATCCTGGAGCAGCGCGAGGGCGGGGCCCTCGCGGACGCCATCGTCACCGCCCCCGACCTGACCGAGCGGCAGAAACAGGTGTTGCTCGACGTCTACGAGTCGTTCCGGCGGGAGAACACCGCCGGCAGAACCGGCGGTCGGACGACCGCCCAGGCGGAGAACACCGCCGGCGGGGCCGGCGCACCGGCCGCCGCCACCCAGACCAACGAGGAGTGATCTCCATGCCGAACCTGCCCACCACCGAAGAGCTCCGCAAGGCCGGCGAGCAGGCCGTGGCCGCCGCCCGCACGCCGCTGCTGGCCGCCCTCGGCGCCGGCGACCTGGCCGCCAAGGCGGTCATCGAGGCGTTGAACAAGGCCCGCGAGCGCGCCGAGTCGGCGAAGACCGCGGCCGAGTCCGCCGACCTGAAGAAGGACCTGCGCGACCGGCTGGACCCGGCCGAGCTGCGCAAGGTCGTGGACGCCTACACGCAGTCCGCGCTGAACCTCTACCAGTTCCTCGCCCAGCACGGCGAGGAGGCGCTGGAGAAGCTGAAGACCCAGCCGGGGCTGCAGAAGGCGCTGCACCAGGTCGAGGAGGCCGTCGAGACCGCGCAGAAGCGCACCGAGGCCGCCGCCGCGGACGCCCGCGTGCTGGCCGACGACGTGCTCGGTAAGGTGTCCCGCCGCACCCGCGCGGTCGGCGAGAAGGTCGCCGACGACCTGGACGACGCGAGCGAGAAGCTGGCCGAGACCGTGGTCGAGGTCGGCGGTGACGTCGCCGCCGAGGTGCGCGAGACGACCCGCAAGGCCGCGACGCGCAAGCCCGCCGCGACGAAGCCGGTCACCACGACCAAGCCCGCCGCCGCGGTGAAGCCCGCGAGCCCGACGAAGACCGCGGCCACCCGCTCGACCACGGCGAAGAAGCCGACCGACAGCGGCAAGTGACCCGACCGTGACGGGGCGTCCCACCAGGGGCGCCCCGTTTCGGCTGTACCACGACCGCGCCACGCACGTAGGCTGGAGACGTGTTGCCACCCTTCCCGCCGTTCAGTCCCCTCTACCTGGACTTCTGGGTCATGTTCGCGGCGTACTACGCCGCGCTGGTCATGGGCGTGTTCGCCTTCGCGCACGCGCTGTCGCAGCGGGCCGACGCCTACACGGCGGCCGAGCGCATGACCAAGCCCGCGTGGCTCGGCATCACCGGCGGTGGCGCGTTCGCGCTGCTGCTGTTCCACCCGTTCTCCGCCGGCGGCATGTTCTGGCTCGCCGGGCTGGTCGCGGTCACGGTGTACGTGGTCGACGTCCGGCCCCGGCTGATCGAGGTCCAGCGCGGCCCGCGGTGGTGACGCACCGGAGCTTCGGCTCCGGCGCACCCGTCACGCTCGTCGGCCACGGCCTGGGCGCGACACCCGGCGAAGCCCGCCTGCCCACCTCCGGACTGCCGGGCACGAAAGTGGTGGTCACCCTCCCCTCGCACGGCGACGCACCCGACGCGCCCGAGGGCTACTGGACCTACCGGCGCATCGCCGCCGACCTGCGTGCGGCGGCACGGGAGACCGGCGCGACCCGGGCGGTCGGCGTGTCGTTGACGGCGGGCGCGCTGCTGGCCCTGCTCGCCGACGAACCCGACGCGTTCGACCGCGTCGCCCTGCTGCTGCCCGCCGTGCTGGACGAGCCGAGGCGGCTGCTCGGCCGCGAAGAGGCGATCACCGCCGTCGGCGGACCACCCGACTACCAGGCCGAACGGCGACAGGCGTTCGCGCGGCTCGACGGCGCGCTGAACGAGCTGCCCGGTCAGGTCGCGGTCACCGACCGCGCGGCGTTGGCCCAGGTCACGGCCCCGGTGCTGGTGGTCGGCGCGACCGACGACCCGCTGCACCCCGAGGACGTGGCCAAGCAGGTGGCCGCCGCGTTCCCGAACGGCCGGCTGGAGCTCGTGCCGTCGTGGGCGACCCGTCGCGGTGACGTCCGCGGGTGGTTGGTCGACTTCCTGCGGGGGTAGCCGAACCCCATGGCCGAACAGAAGAGGATCGCATTCCTGGTCGACACGGAGGGCATCGAGCAGGTCGAGCTGACCGAGCCCTGGCAGCACGTGGAGAAGGCCGGTGCCGTGCCGAGGCTGCTCGCGCCCAAGCTGGGAACGGTGCAGGCGTACGACCACCTCACGCCGGCCGACACGTTCGACGTGGACGTGCCGTTCGCGCACGCGGACCCCATGGACTACGACGCCGTGGTGATCCCCGGTGGTGTCGCCAACGCCGACAACCTGCGGATGGACCGCGACGCGGTGAAGTTCGTCAAGCAGCACGTCGCCGCGGGCAAGCCGGTCGCGGCGATCTGCCACGGGCCGTGGCTGCTGGTCGAGGCGGACGTGGTGCGCGGCAAGCGGCTGACCTCGTTCCCGAGCCTGGCCACCGACCTCCGCAACGCGGGCGGCGACTGGTCGGACGAGGAGGTGCGGGTCTGCGACGTGGCCGGGTGGACCCTGGTCACCAGCCGCAAGCCCGACGACCTGCCCGCGTTCAACCGCGAGGCGCTCAAGGCCTTCGGGCTCCAGGACATCTGACGCGTCCCGCACCGGGTCCACGGGGATGTGCACCTCCCCGTGGACGGGTCAGAGCCTGGCCGTCGCGTACGCCGCGATCGCGTCGCGGACGTACTCGGCGAGGCCCTCGACGTGCTCGTCCAGCTGGGACCTGAACTCCGGCGCGTCGAGGTAGAGCTCGCCCAGCCCGGTGTAGGACTCCCGGTTCGGCGTCCAACTGCGGGACAGCCAGGCGTGGTGGCGGTCGGTGACCTCCATCGCCCGCGGCGCGTCGGCCGCGACGCCGGCGCGGAACACGTCGGCGTAGGCCTGGACGATCGCCCGCCACTCGGCCAGGTACCCGTCGGCGTCGGCCTTCGTCCAGCCCTTCATCCGGCGCTTGCCCTCGTCGATGTGCGCCTGCGCCTGGTCGCCGTAGCGCTCCACCAGGTCCGCCTCGTAGCGGGCCTGGCGGTCGGCGTCGAAGCCGTCGAACAGCTCTTCCATCTTCACTTCGTCACCCCCTTCCAGTTCCTCGATCGTGCGGGAGACGGTCCGGGCCAGCTTCGCCAGCCGCTCCTGCTCGACGGCCAGCCACCGCGCGTGGTTGCGCAGCACGTCGACCGCCCGGTGCCGCCCGTCCAGGACCTCGGCCACGGTGTCGAGGCCGAGTCCCAGGTCGCGCAGCAGCAGGATGCGCTGGAGCCGGTGCAACTGCTCGCGCTCGTAGTAGCGGTAGCCGTTGTCGCCGATCCAGGCCGGCTGGAGCAGGCCGATCGCGTCGTAGTGCCGCAACGTCCGCGAAGTGACCTTCGACATCCGCGCGACCTGTGCGATCGACCAGGCCATGACCGTGCTCCCTCCCTGTGCCGACCACGGTAGGGGTTGACGTAGCGTCAACGTCAAGCGCGGCCGGCAGGATGGCCGGTGTGTGGACCATCGCGGGAACCCTGAGCCCCTTGCCCGTGCTCGACCGACTCGACCTGGTCGCCGACCCGGTCGCCGCGGCGGTGAGGTCGATGGCGGACGGCGCGCGGCTCGCGGTCGCGGAGATCGACCCGGCGCTGGCGGACACGGCCGAGTTCTGCGCGCACTACGGCTCGCCCTTGGCGGCGTCGGCGAACTGCGTCGTGGTCGCGGGCAAGCGCGGCGAGACCGTCCGGTACGCGGCGTGCGTGGTGCTGGCCACCACGCGCGCGGACGTGAACGGGGTCGTCCGGCGGCGGCTGGACGCGCGCAAGGCGTCTTTCGCGCCGATGGACGACGCGGTGTCGCTCAGCGGCATGGAGTACGGCGGCATCACGCCGATCGGCCTGCCGGAGGACTGGCCCGTGCTGCTGTCGCCCGAGGTGGCGGCGGCGCCGGAACTGGTCATCGGCAGCGGCATCCGGGGCAGCAAGATCCTCGTCCCGGGCGAGGTGCTGGCGAAGCTGCCGAGCGCCGAGGTCGTGGAGGGCCTGGCCCGCTAGGTCGCCAGCGCCCGGTCGAGCACCTCGCGCGCCTGGTCGTGCGTGAGGTGCCCGATGAGCACGTGCGTGGTGAGGCCGTCGGCCAGCGCCAGCACCGTGCGCGCCCGCGCGCGGTCGCCGAGGAGCCTGGTGAACATGTCCTCGAGGTCGGCGTAGCTCGCGCGCAGGACGGGCGCGAGCGCGGGGCTGACGGCCGCCTGCGCGACGAACGCGAGCCACACCCTGGCTTCGGCGCGCTCGGGCAGCGCGACGGCGCGTGCCGCCTCGGCCGCGGTGCCGCCCGCCCGGCCCAGGACTCGCTTGCCGACCTCTTCCAGCGCGAACCGCAGCATCTCGTCCTTGGTGCGGAAACACCGCTGCACGGCGCCCATCGAGACGTCCGCGCGCGCCGCGACGTCCCTCAGGGTCACGCCTTCGAGGCCGCGCTCGTCGGCGAGCAGGAACACCGCGTCGGTGATCCGCCTGCGCCGGGATTCGTATTCGACCTGCTTGGGCACCTGTGGATAGTATCCGATGCACTTGCATCGGAACGGGGGCGTCATGTGGGACTGGACGGCGGCGGAGCAGGCCGCCGCGGTGCGATCGGGCCGCGTCACGGCGGTCGCGCTGGTGGAGAGCCACCTGGAGCGGATCGCCGCGGTGAACCCGGTGGTCAACGCGATCACGCGGCTGGTGGCCGAGCAGGCGCTGGCCGAGGCGGCGGAGGTCGACCGCGACGGCGCGCGCGGGCCGTTGGCCGGTGTGCCGTTCACGGTGAAGGAGAGCATCGCGATCGGCGGCGTGCCGACGACCCACGGCGCGGTGCGGTTCAAGGACTTCGTGACGCCGCTGGACGCGCCGCCGGTGGCGCGGCTGCGCGCGGCGGGCGCGATCCCGATCGGGCACTCGAACATGCCGACGCTCACGTTGGCCGGCGTGCACACGCGCAGCGAGCTGTTCGGCGACACCGTCAACCCGTGGGACCCGGCCGTCACGCCCGGCGGGTCCAGCGGCGGTGACGGGGTGGCGGTGGCGACCGGGATGGCGGCGTTGGGGCTGGGCAACGACGCCGGCGGCTCGGTGCGCATCCCGGCGGCGTTCTGCGGCGTCGCCGGGTTGAAGCCGACCTGCGGGCGGTTCCCGGCCGACCACCGGCTCGGTCCCGACGACCCGCCGCTGGGCGCGCAGCTGTTCGTGGTGGACGGGCCGCTCGCCCGGACCGTCGGGGACCTGCGGCTCGCGTTCGAGGCGTTGGCCGGCACGTCGCCGCGCGACCCGAGGGCGGTGCCCGTGCCGTTGACCGGGCCGCCGCTGCCCCGCCGGGTCGCCGTGGTCGCCGATCCCGGCGGCACGGGTGTCGACCCGGTGGTGCGGGCCGCGGTCGAGGACGCCGCCGGCGTGCTGTCGGACGCCGGGTACGAGGTGGTCGAGGCGGACGTGCCGGTGCTGGACGAGGCGTTGTCGGCCTACGGGAGCATGCTGATGACCGAGTTCACGCCGAGCTGGCCGGTGGTGCGGACGTTGCTCGGCCCGGAAGGGCACCGGTACATCGAGATGTCGATGGCGAAGACCGGGCCGGTGGACGTCGCGGAGTACGTGCGGCTCACCGGCGTGCTGCTGGGCGTGAAGCGGGCGTGGGCGGAGTTCCTGGCCCGCTTCCCGCTGGTGCTAGGGCCGGTGTTCACCGCGCGGGCGCCCGAGCCAGGCCTGGAGTCGCGCTCGCGCGAGGGGCACGACCTGGTGACCGGCGCGATGCGGCTGTGCACCGCGACGAGCTTCGCGGGCCTGCCCGCGGTGGCCGTGCCGACCGGGGTGGTCGACGGGCTGCCGGTCGGCGTGCAGCTGATCGGGCAGGCCTACCGCGAGGACGCGTGCCTGGACGCGGCCGAGGTGCTGGAGCGGGTGATCACGCCGCGTACTCCCGCAGGAAGCTGACGGCCTCGTCGGCGTCGTCGGTCACGAGGATCCAGCGCTCGGCCTCCCGGCCGCGGGCCAGGCGGCGCACCAGCGGCGCGGCCGGCACCTCGTCCACCCAGAAGTCCTCGCCCAGGAACACCATCGGCGCGGCCGGGCCGACCGAGCCGTAGTGGTTCTGGCAGTAGTCCTGGAAGACCTCCTGCACGGTGCCCGCGCTGCCCGGCGTGTAGATGATGCCGCCGGTGGCGACGGTCAGCAGGCCCTCCTCGCGCACCGAGTTGGCGAAGTACTTGGCGTGCAGCTCGCACGCCGGGTTCGGCGGCTCGTGGCCGTAGAACCAGGTCGGGATGCCGATCGTGCGCGGGCGGTCGGAGGTGGGCAGGTCGGTGGGGCAGGCGGCGATCCAGCGGCCGATGGACTCGGGGTCGCCGCCGAACGCGGGCGCCTTCGCCAGGTCCGTCAACGTCGGCTCGTCCACGCCGATCCGCACGCCCAGCGGCACGGCCTCCATCACGCCCGGACCGCCGCCGGTCAGCACGGTGAACCCGGCTTCGCCGAGCGCCGCGCCGAGCCCCACCGCCCGCCGATAGCCCTCCGTGTCGCGGCCGAGCGCGTGCCCGCCCATCACGGCGACCGGCCGTTCGGGCAGCGCGTCCGCCAACGCCTCGGTGATCGCGTGGTCGTGCAGGCGTTCGGCGAGCGCGTGCAGCGGGTCCGGGTTGTGGCCTTGGGCGCGGCTGTGCCGGTAGATCAGGGCGTCCGGGGTGTCGGCGTAGGACAGCGGGTCGTCCGGGTCGAAACCGGCGAACAGCTCGGCCGGCGTGTAGAGCCGCGACCGGTACACGTCGTAGGGCAGGCCGGGGATGGTCGGGAACACCAGCGCCCCGGCCGCCGCCGCGCGTCGTTGGGCCAGCGGCGAGAGCGTGCAGCCGAGGAACAGCGCGCCGTCCATGGGGACGCGCAGGTCCTCCTCGCCCAGGTCGAGCCCGACGAGGACGGCGTGCCTCAACTCGGTGGCCGCGCGGACCTGGTCGAGGTCGGTGTACTCGGTGCGCACCGGCGCAGCCTACGGGCGAGCGTCGGACTCCCGTCGCGCCGACGTCGTACCCGGGGTGCGCGAACGTGGGGCTCTCGCGAGAGTCCTACGTTCAGAGGTGGTGGGTTCGACCCTCAGAAGATGACGGTCTGGTTGCCGTGCACCAGGACGCGGTCCTCCAGGTGCCACCGGAGACCGCGCGACAGCACGACCTTCTCGATGTCACGCCCCTTGCGCACCATGTCGTTGACGGAGTCGGTGTGGTCCACCCGGATCACGTCCTGCTCCACGATCGGGCCCTGGTCGAGGTCCGCGGTCACGTAGTGGCACGTCGCGCCGACCAGCTTCACGCCCCGGCTGCGCGCCTGGTGGTACGGCCGCGCCCCGATGAACGACGGCAGGAAGCTGTGGTGGATGTTCAACGCCCGCCCGGCCCAGTCCGCGCACAGCTCGGCGGGCAGGATCTGCATGAACCGCGCCAGCACCACCGCGTGCGGCCGGTGGGCGTCCACGAGCTGCCGCAGCTGCGCGAACGCCGCCGCCTTGCCCTCCGGGTCGTTCGCCGGGAACGGCACGTGGTGGAACGGGATGCCGTGCGCCCTGGTGATCCCGGCCAGGTCGGCGTGGTTGCCGATGACCGCGGACACGTCGACGTCCAGCTCGTGCGACGCCACCCGGCCCAGCAGGTCGTACAGGCAGTGGCCCTCCTTGGACACCAGGATCACCACCCGCCTGCGCTCGCCCGAGTCGGCGACCCGCCACGAGCCGGGACGCGCGCCCAGCTCGCGGGCCACCTCGGCGAACCGGACCCGCAGCTCGTCCACGTCGAACGGCAGCGAGTCGGCCCGGACCTCCTGGCGGGTGAAGAACCAGTTTGTGGTCGGGTCGGTGTGGTAGGCCGCTTCGACGATCCAGCCACCGTGCTCGGCCAGGAACGAGGAGATCCGGGCCACGATGCCGGTGCGGTCGGGGCAGCCGAAGGTGATCACGTAGCGTCGTTCAGGCAGAGGCACGACCGGAAGTATCTACGGTCGCGGCAGCCCGTCCAGCAGGGACCGGTCACCCGATGTGATGGCGCCGCTCGGCCTGCCCCACGCCGCCCGGTAGACCGCGTCGGCGGTCCCGGCCACGGTGGCGTCCTCGTCGGTCCCGGAATCGGTGATCGGGCCGACCTGCGGCGGCTGACCCGGCGTGAGCCGGAGCTCCCAGGCGCGGCTCGCGTCGGCGGCGTGGAACAGCACCCGCCCCGTCCGCGCGATCGGCCTGCGCCGGGCGCCGGTCGGCAGCATCCGGGTCAGGAACTCGTCCACCCCGTCGGCCGCGAACTCGACGTCGAACAGCAGGGACGGCACGTCCGCGCCGTGCCGGGCGTGCTCGGCGTCGAGCCGGTGGATCGCGGTCTCGTGCGCCTGCCGGCGTGACCAGAAGCCGAAGGTCTTCGGCCCGACGAACGTCCACGCCGGCGTGTTCGACGTGGAGCCGAGCAGGGTGTCGGCCAGCTCGTCGACCTTCTTGTCCCACCAGTCGAGCAGCTCGTCCCAGTCGGCGGGGCGGTCCTCGGGCTTGACCCAGTCCCCGTCGGCCGGCGTGTGCAGGGCCCGCAACGCCCACGAGTGGACCATCGCTATGTGGTCGACGAGGCCCCGGACCGTCCAACCCGGACAGGTGGGCACCTGCGCCTCGGGCCCGGCGGCGACCGCGGCGGCGCGCAGTGCGGAGGCCTGCGTCTTGATGTGCTGCACGAAATCGGCGTGGTCCACTCCGCACAGCCTAGGGACTGACCACGTCCCAGGACAGGGTGATCTCGCCGAGCCGCCACCGCTTCCGGTCGTCCAGCACCGGCCAGCCGCGCTCGGCCAGCAGCCGCACGGACTCCACCCAACGCGCACGCGGACCGTAGGGGGCGAAAGGCGCGCACGTCGCCCAGCACGCGTCCAGCTCGGAGAGCAGGGCGTGCACCTTCTCGCCGGGCACGTTGTGGTGGATCAACGCCTTCGGCAGCCGCTCGGCGAGGTCACCCGGGGTCTCCAGGTCGGCGGGCAGGCAGGAGAGCGTGAACGTCCGCGGCCCTTCCGAGGTCAACGCGACCCAGCAGCAACGGCGCCCGATCTCGTCGCACGTGCCCTCGACCAGCACGCCGCCGGGCGCGAGCCGGCCGACCATGGTGTCCCACGCCTCGGCCGCCTGCTCCTCGGTGTACTGCCGGAGCACGTTGAACGCGCGCAGCAGCAACGGGCGCGCGCCGGCCAGCTCGAACCCGCCGCGCCGGAAGTCGAGACCTGGCGGGTCGGCGACCTCCTTGCCCGCGGCCACCCGGTCGGCGTCGAGTTCGAGGCCGAGCACGCGGACGCCCGGGTTCACGGCGCGCAGCCGTGCCGCCATCTCGACGGTGGTGATCGGCGAGGAGCCGTACCCGAGGTCGACCACCAGCGGTTCGGGCGCGGCGAGCAGGTCGCGGTAGGTGTGCGCGACCCACCGGTCGACCCGGCGCAGGCGGTTCGGGTTGGTGGTGCCCCTCGTGGGCAGGCCGAGCGCACGCGCCCGGCCCGCGGCTAGGCGCGGCGTGCGAGCCATTCGGCGGTGAACTCGGATTCCTTGTCGAGCAGCAGCGAGACCTGTTCGGCGATCATCGCCTCCAGCTTGCCGCCCATGATCGGGATGCCCACCTTGACCTGACCCGTGAGGGTGAGTTCGCTCCCACTCGCGGTGTCGGCGAGCGTGATCGTGCCGTCCAGGCGGCCCGGGACGCCGTTCAGCGTCACCTCGACCGTGCCCGCGTAACCGGCCTCGGTCCACGACTCGGCGCGGTCGATGACGAGGTCGCCGCCGAGCAGGCCGCGGGCCACCGACGGCAGCTTGTCGGCGGGCACACCCTGCTTGAGCTGGTAGGACGTGCTCTGCTCGGTCGTGGTGAAGGCGACCAGCTCCGGGTTCGTGCCGCCCAGTTCGGCGAGCCGGTCCCGCAGGTACGTCTGGTCGACCAAGGCTGCGTACACGTCCCGCGCCGGCCAGCGGGACGTGGTTCGGTGCTCGATGCGGCGTGCCATGTCGCGGAGGCTACCGTTCACGGTCGTGACCACCCCGCCCTCCAGTGCCCGTGTGCCGCTGGCCGAGTGCACCACGCTGCGGCTCGGTGGCCCTGCGACGAGGTTCACGCGCGCCGCCACAGCCGCCGAGCTGGTCGAGACCGTCCGCGCGTTGGACGCGGACGGCGAGCCGTTGCTGCTGCTCGGCGGCGGTTCGAACCTGGTGGTGTCCGACGCCGGGTTCGACGGCACGGTGGTGGCGGTCGGCACGTCCGGCCGCCGGCTCGACCCGTTGGGCGACGGCCTCGTGCAGCTGACCGTGGAGGCGGGCGAGGACTGGGACTCGGTCGTCGCGGAGGCCGTGGCGCAAGGGCTGGGCGGGCTGGAGTGCCTGTCGGGGATCCCGGGCCTGGTCGGCGCCACGCCGGTGCAGAACGTCGGCGCGTACGGCGTCGAGGTGGCGCAGGTGCTGACGTCGGTGGACCTGCTGGACCGCCGCACGGGTCGCGTGCACCAGGTGCCGGCGGACGGCCTGGGGCTCGCGTACCGGACCAGTGTGCTGAAGGGCACCGACCACGCGGTGGTGCTGCGGGCGCGGTTCGCGCTGACCGCGGGCGGGCAGTCCGCGCCCATCCGGTACGGCGAGCTGGCCAGGGTGCTCGGCGTCGCGCCAGGCGACCGGGTGCCCGCCGACGCGGCCCGCAAGGCGGTGCTGGAACTGCGGCGCGGCAAGGGCATGGTCCTGGACGCGACCGATCACGACACGTGGAGCGCGGGCTCGTTCTTCACCAACCCGCTGCTGGACGACTCGACGTTGGCCGGGGTGCTGATCCGGATCGCCGAACGGCTCGGGCCGCAGGTGGAGGTGCCGACGTACCCGGCGGGTGCCGGGTACTCGAAGCTGTCGGCGGCGTGGCTGATCGAGCGGGCCGGGTTCGGGCGCGGGCACCGGGGGCCGGGTGGCCGGGTGGCGTTGTCGGGCAAGCACACGCTGGCGTTGACGAACCGGGGCGGCGCGTCGACGGAGGACCTGCTGGACCTGGCGCGCGAGGTGCGGGACGGGGTGCGGGCTGCGTTCGGGGTGGAGCTGCTCCCGGAGCCCGTGCTGGTGGGCTGCGAGCTCGGGTGATCGGCCACCTGATCGAACCGCCGATCGGGTGACGCGGTGTGACGAATCCTCACTCCACGCGTTTCATGGAGGTAGGGGCACCTGTTGGAGGTCGTCATGGCCTACCCCGACGACGATCGAGCGGACGTCAGGCCGATCAAGAAGCTGGTTGAGGACGATTTCCTGAGCCGGCCCGGTGTGGTGGGTGTCGACCTCGGCGAGAAGACCGTCGGCGGCCGGGCGACCGGCCGGCTGGCGATCGTCGTGTTCGTCCGCCACAAGGGCCGCGCCGCGCAGTTCGCCATCCCGCCGGACGTTCTGGGTGTGCCGACCGACGTGGTCGAGGACACGTTCTGGCCGCACCACACCATCGCCTCGCCCGAGGGCGTGAGCGGTGCGGAGCGGCACGAGTCGTTGGCCGGCGGCATCGGGATCGGGCCGAGCCGGGCGATCCGGTTCGTGCCGCCGGACGTGCCGGAGGTGGACGACTACGTGGTGGCCGGGACGCTGGGCGCGCTGGTCACGCCGCGCCGCAGGAGCACGGTGATGGCGTTGACGTCGTTCCACGTGGCCTGCGTGGACGACGCCTGGGCGGTCGGCGACCCGATGGTGCACCCGTCCCGCGTCGACGGCGGGCACCCGGTGCGCGACCGGGTCGGAGTGCTGGCGCGGGCGGCGTTGTCGGCGAAGGTGGACGCCGCCGCGATCACGCTGACGACACCGCGCGTGCGGCCGGAGGTGGTGGGGTTGGGCGCGGTGACGGGTGCCGCGCGGGCGCGGGTCGGTGACCGGGTGCGCAAGCGCGGTCGGACCACGGCGGTCACGGAGGGCGTGGTGGCGTCGACGGACGCGGCGATCACGCTGGACTTCGGGGTGCAGCTGGGCGTGCGGACGCTGTACGACCAGATCCGGATCGAGACGCCCCGGTTCGCCGACCACGGTGACTCGGGCGCGGTGCTGCTGGACGACGCGAACCGCGTGGTCGGGTTGTACTGCGGCGGGAGCCCGGACCGGGGGTTCGCGAACCCCATCGGTCCGGTGCTCGACCAGCTGGACGTGGAACTGCTGACGTCGGGGTGATGCCGTTCGGTGGTCCTGTGCGGTCTGGTCTGGTCCGGTCAGGCCCGGTGCACCCGTGAAGCTGACGCTTGCGCGCGGGGCTTGAGGACGATCTGGTCCAGGTTGACGTGCGGCGGCCTGGTCACCGCGAACGCGATCACGTCCGCCACGTCGTCCGCGGTGAGCGGCGTCACGCCCTGGTAGACGGCCGCGGCCCGGTCGGCGTCGCCGTCGAACCGGTTGACGGAGAAGTCGGTCTCGACCATGCCGGGCAGGATCTCGGTCACGCGCACGGGTTGGCCGAGCAGCTCGCCGCGCAGCGTGCGGTGCAGCGCGGACTGGGCGTGCTTGGCGGAGGTGTAGCCCGAGCCGTTGTCGTAGGCCTCGTAGGCGGCGACGGAGGTGACGGTGACGACGTGCCCGTCACCGGAGGCGATCAGCTTCGGCAGCAGGCCCTTGGTGACGCGCAACGTGCCGAGCACGTTCGTCTCCCACATCCACCGCCAGTGCTCCTCGTCGGCTTCGGCGACGGTGGCGAGGCCGCGCGCGCCGCCGGCGTTGTTGACCAGCACGTTCGCCGCGGGGATGGCGTCGAGGAAGGACTCGACCGACGAGGCGGAGGTGACGTCCAACTCGACCGCGGCGCCCTCGATCTCATCCGCGATAACCTTGAGGCGGTCGACCCGCCGGGCGCCGAGCACCACGTGGAAGCCCTCGGCGGCGAGCCTGCGGGCGGTGGCCTCGCCGATGCCCGCACTGGCTCCGGTCACGACTGCGATAGGACGGTTCACACCGGGAATCCTAGGCGTGGGACGCGCATGTGACGCGGATCACTCGCACCGGGAGTCGAGTGGGACGTCCTTCGATCAGGAGGTCGTAACGTGCACAGGACAGTGGCGGCTCTGCTGCTCGGCTTGGCCCTGGTGGCCGGCTGCTCGGCGAAGGTGGAAACGGGCACCGCGAAACCGATCGGCGGCGACAACCCGCCGGTGGCCAAGTTCACCACCGCGCCCGCGGACGGCGCGGTCGACGCCCCGGTGAACGCGCCGGTGCAGGTCACCGTGGCCGAGGGCACGATCGACCAGGTCGCGGTCACCAACCCCGAGGGCAAGGCGGTCCAGGGCAAGCTCGCCGAGGACAAGAAGTCGTGGTCCAGCACGGAGCCGCTCGGGTTCGGCAAGGCGTACGCGTACGCGGGTCGGGCGACCGGGACCGACGGCAGGCCGGTCGAGCTGAAGGGCGGGTTCACCACGGTGAACCCAGCTTCGCAGGTGCGCGCGACGCTGTTCCCCGGCGACAACCAGACCATGGGCGTGGCGGTGCCGATCAAGGTCGACTTCGACGCCGACGTCGCGGATCGCGCGACCGTCGAGAAGGCGCTGACCGTGACGAACTCGGCCGGGGTCAAGGGCAGTTGGGCGTGGCTCAGCTCGCGCGAGGTCCACTACCGGCCGGAGAAGTACTGGCCCGCGAACACCCAGATCCACGTCGAGGCGAAGCTGTACGGGGTGCCCTACGGCGGCGGCGCGTACGGTCGCGCGGACGTGACCAGCGACTTCACCATCGGCCGCAACCAGGTCGTGAAGATCGACACGCCGTCGCACCAGTTGGTCGTGCAGCGTGACGGGCAGACGGTGGCGACCTACCCGGCGTCGTTCGGCAAGGACGACGACCCGAACCTGGCCACGCCGAACGGCACGTTCGTGGTGATGCAGAAGTTCGACACGTGGAGCTTCGACAACCCCCAGTACGGCTACACCAACGTCGTGAAGAAGTGGTCGGTGCGGTTCTCCAACCACGGTGAGTTCATCCACGAGAACAACGACAACGCGGCGAACATCGGCAAGCTCAACTCGTCCCACGGGTGCGCGAACCTGTTGGAGGCCGATGCCAAGGCGTACTACGACAGCGCGATGGTCGGTGATCCGGTGGAGGTGACCGGGTCGGCTACGACGTTGCCGGCGCAGTTCGACTGGTACGACTGGCAGATTCCTTGGGCGCAGTGGCAGACGATGTCCGCTCTGTGAGCGAGCGGGTTGGGTCGGGTTGGTGTGGTGGCTGGGTTCCGCTCGATGGGCGGTGGTGAGGCCGGCTCGATTTGACATGGGGCCCTTACGGGCACTCCAGGCAGGCCAAAGCCGGCAGGCCCGGCGGGGAAGAGCGTCCCGCCGGGCCTGCCGGCTTCGACCAGCCTAAAGCACCCGAACCCATGTCAAATCGGGCCTCGGTGGGTGGTTCCGGGGCCGTTGTGGGTGCGTTGTGGGTTTGGCGCGGGACGGTCGGTGCTTTGGGCACGGTGCTTGGGGCACGGTGTGGTCTGGGGGCTGGGCTGTGGTGGATGGCGCAAAATCGCTTGCGTGGGAAGTGGTGGGATGACTCCCGCGTTGTCGTAGGTCGTGCGGAATACTCTCCTCGACGCCGAGGGCGTCCGGCTGTTGGTTCGCGAGTCGGGCCCGGCCGATGCCCCTGCGGTCGTGCTGGTGCACGGATGGGCGCAGTCGGGGGAGGTGTGGGCGCCTCAGCCGTCGTGGCGTGGTTACGCGGTGGACCTGCGTGGTCACGGGGGGTCCGAGGTTGCCGACGGCGGTTATCGGGAGTCGGCGGTCTGGGCGGCTGATCTGAAGGCCGTTCTCGATCACGTCGGGCGGCCTGCCGTGGTGGTCGGGTGGTCGTACGGCGGGGTGGTGGTCGCGGACTACCTGCGTTTCCACGGCACGGCCGGGATCAGTGGGTTGGTGCTGGTCGGGGCGGTGACCGAGTTGGGGCGGGGTAGGCCTGGAGGGGTTACCGGGCCGGTGATGAAGGCGGTGTTGCCTGCCGCGTTCTCCGATGACCCGGCGGTGGCGGTGCCGGCGTTGACGCGGTTCTGCCGTGATCAGGCGCCGGGGTTGGCCGGTGACGTGGTGCAGCGGATGGTGGGCACGGCGTTGCGGGTGCCGCCGCGGGTTCGGCGGGAGCTGTTCCGGCGTGACGTGGACAGCGCCGTCGTGCTGAAGGCGGTCGACAAGCCGACACTGGTCGTGCACGGCACCGCCGACGAGGTGGTCGACCCGGCCGCCGGTGAGTACTCGGCGGCCCTGATCCCCGGAGCCGACTTGCGCCGCTACGACGGAACTGGACACTCGCCGTTCCTGGAACGGCCGGAGCGCTTCGCGGCCGACCTCGGTCGGTTCGTGGCAGAGGTCTCGCGGTGAAGCGGGTCGCGGTGCTGTCGGTGCACACGTCGCCGTTGGAGCAGCCCGGCACGGGCGACGCGGGCGGGATGAACGTCTACATCGTCCAGACCGCCACGCGGATGGCGCAGCGGGGCATCGCGGTGGAGATCTTCACCCGGGCCACGTCCTCGGAGCTGCCGCCGGTGGCCGAGCTCGCGCCCGGCGTGAAGGTGCGGCACGTGGTCGCGGGGCCGTTCGAAGGGCTGGGCAAGGAGGAGCTGCCCGGTCAGCTCTGCGCCTTCACGGCGGGTGTGCTTCGGGCCGAGGCGCGGCACGAGCCCGGTCACTACGACGTCGTGCACTCGCACTACTGGTTGTCGGGGCAGGTCGGGTGGTTGGCGCGGGAGCGGTGGGCGGTGCCGTTGGTGCACACGGCGCACACGTTGGCGAAGGTGAAGAACCTGGCGCTGGCGGCGGACGACATGCCAGAGCCCCGGATGCGGGTGATCGGCGAGGAGCAGGTGGTCGCCGAGGCGGACCGGCTGGTGGCCAACACCGACGTCGAGGCGGCCGAGCTGGTCAAGCTCTACGACGCGGACCCGTCGAAGGTGCTGGTCGTGCCGCCGGGGGTGGACCTGGAGCGGTTCACGCCGGGTGATCGGGACGGGGCCCGGGCGGCGTTGGGGTTGCGGCCGGAGTCGGTGGTGCTGGCGTTCGTGGGGCGCATCCAGCCGTTGAAGGCGCCGGACGTGTTGTTGCGCGCGGCGGCGGAGATGGTGGCGCGTGATCCCGGGTTGCGGTCGCGGTTGGTCGTCCTCGTGGTCGGTGGGCCGTCGGGGTCGGGGATGAAGACGCCCGACGAGTTGGTGCGGTTGGCGGCCGAGCTGCGGATCTCGGACGTGGTGCGCTTCCTGCCGCCGCAGGGTGGTGAGGCGTTGGCCCGGGTCTACCGGGCGGCCGACGTGGTCGCGGTGCCCAGCTACAACGAGTCGTTCGGGCTGGTGGCGCTGGAGGCGCAGGCGTGCGGGACCCCGGTGGTGGCGGCGGCGGTGGGCGGGTTGCCGGTAGCGGTGCGCGACTGGGTGTCCGGGGCGTTGGTGGACGGTCACGATCCCGGTGCTTGGGCGCGGGTGTTGTCGACCATCGCGCTGAACCCCGCGTGCCGGGAGGAGCTGGCCAGCAACGCCGTCGGCCACGCCCGCCGGTTCTCCTGGGACCGCACGACTGATTCACTCCTCGCGGGGTACGCCGAAGCCCGGGACGTGTTCCGCGAGGAGGTCATCGCTTGAGCCTGGACGACGTCATCCGGTCGACGCTGGACGACCGCGAGCTGCGCTACGACCGCAAGGAGCCGGGTCGGTTCTTCGTGACCCTGCCCGGCACGAAGAAGCTCCAGACGAACTGCTGGCTGGTGGTCGGCAGGCACGCGCTGGTGGTGGAGGCGTTCGTCTGCCGCAAGCCGGACGAGGCGCACGAGGCCGTCTACCGGTTCCTGTTGCGGCGCAACGCGAAGCTGTACGGCGTGCACTACACGATCGACACGACCGGTGACATCTACCTGGTCGGCCGGATCGCGCCGCACGCCGTGACGCCCGACGAGCTGGACCGCGTGCTCGGGCAGGTGGTGGAGGCCGCCGACGGCGACTTCAACACGTTGCTGGAGATCGGGTTCGCCGGCGCCATCCAGCGGGAGTGGGACTGGCGGGTCTCGCGCGGCGAGTCGCTGGCCAACCTCGAGGCGTTCCGCCACCTGGTGTCCGAATCGTGATCGCGCGGGAGCAACGGGGATGAGCGCGGGCCCCGTCCCACCGGTGACCGGAAACCAGGGAGGGTCACATGGGCAGACGGGTGGGGCTGGCGGTGGCCGCGTTCGCGGTGCTGGCGCTGGCGGGGTGCGCCGCGAACAGCTCGGGGACGTCGTCGGCGGATCAGGCCGCGCCGGCGCCGGCGCAGGAGAACGCGCAGCGGGGCGGCGGCACGCCGAAGCAGGAGTCGGCCGGCACGGGTGAGGCGCAGCAGGCGGGCACGTCGGCGCAGCAGAACCGGCAGCTCGTGCGCACGGCGACGGTCGAGTTGCGCGCGCCGGACTCGAACGCGGTGTTGAGCGAGGTCAAGGACCTGGTGATCGCGGAGGGCGGGTACTCGGCGCAGGAGAAGTCGCAGGCCAACCGCGCCTCGGTGACGTTGAAGGTGCCCGGCGACCGGCTGGACCCCGTGATGGAGTCGATCGCGAAGCTGGAGGGCGTCGAGGTCAGCAGGCGTGAGCTGCAGACCGAGGACGTGACCGAGCAGGTGGTGGACATCGAGGCCAGGCTCGCCAACCAGAGGGCCAGCGTGGAGCGGGTGCGCGGCCTGCTGGAGCGGGCCACGACCACGTCCGAGATCACCGACATCGAGGCCGAGCTGACCAAGCGGCAGTCCGAGCTGGAGTCGCTGCAACGCCGGTACGAGACGCTGAAGGGCCAGGTCGCCATGGCGACGCTGACCGTCGTCATCTCGGCGACGGGCGAGCCGGTGGTCGTGCAGGACGAGAACGACTTCCTGGAGGCGTTCGCCGGTGGCTGGAAGGCACTGGTGACGGCGTTCGGCTGGCTGCTGGTGGTGCTGGGCGGCGTGCTGCCGTTCGCGGTGGTGCTGGGGGTGCCGGCGTTCGGCTACCTGTGGTGGCGGCGTCGCCGGAGGGCCGTGCCCGTGGAGCCCGCCGCGTCGTCGAGCACGCCGTAGCGGGCGGGAGCGCGGGGCGGCTTGGGAGAGAGGGGGAGTCGCGAGCTCAAGCCGCCCCGCGTAGGTCCCCGCTGAAGGTGGATCCGGGCGGGGGGAGCCCGGGCTTCCAAGCGGGCCGCGGCTCGACGGGGGGATGGCGAACCGCGGTTCTGCCGCGCGGGTCGATCGGAGTGCGTGGGAGCCGACCCGCGAGGGCCCTGCCAACTTGGCAGATGGCCGGTGATCACCACAAGGGGCGGCGCTACTCCATTCGTGTTGTTCTTAGCCGAGTTAAGTAACGCTGTAGCGGGAGGGGCGACCGCCTTGACCGGCGATGTGGCTTGACTCACGATGACGGGATCCCGGCCCCCAGGATGAGTGAGGCAGCCGCATGGTCTTCCGCAGTCCGTTCCCCGATGTCGCGGTCCCGGACGTCACGCTGCACGAGTTGCTGTTCGCCGACCTCGGCGAGCGCGCCGACCGGGTGGCCCTGGTCGACGGCACCTCGGGCGCGTCGTTGACGTACCGCCAACTGGCCGGGGCCGTCGACCGCCTGGCCGCCGCGCTGGCCGCCAGGGGGATCGGCAAGGGCGACGTCGTGGGCATCCTCAGCCCGAACACCCCTTACTACGCCGTCGTGTTCCACGGCATCCTCCGCGCGGGCGCCACCGCGACCACCGTCAACGCCCTCTACACGGCCGACGAGGTCGCGCACCAGTTGACCGACGCCGGCGCGAAGATGCTGTTCACGGTGTCCGTGCTGCTGCCGAACGCCGCGCCGGGCGCCGAGAAGGCGGGCATCTCCGACGTGGTCGTGCTGGACGCCGCCGAGGGCTACCCCAGCCTGTCGTCGTTGCTCGCGAACGACGAGCCGGCGCCGGAGGTGTCGATCGACCCGGCGCGGGACGTCGCCGTGCTGCCGTACTCGTCGGGGACGACCGGCCGGGCCAAGGGCGTGATGCTGACGCACCGCAACCTGGTCGCGAACATCATGCAGTGCGGGCCGCTGCTCCGGGTCGGCGGGGACACGAAGATCCTCGCCGTGCTGCCGTTCTTCCACATCTACGGCATGCAGGTGCTGATGAACAACGGCCTGCACGTCGGCGCGACGGTGGTGACGCTGCCGAAGTTCGACCTGGCCGAGTTCCTGCGGGTGATCCAGGACCACCGGACCGACCGCGTCTACATCGCCCCGCCGGTCGCCGTGGCGCTGGCCAAGCACCCGCTGGTCGACCAGTACGACCTCTCCGGCATCGACACGATCTTCTCCGGCGCCGCGCCGCTGGACGTCGACCTCGCGGCGGCCGTCGCCGAGCGCCTGGGCTGCCGCGTCTCGCAGGGGTACGGGATGACCGAGATGAGCCCGGTCAGCCACGCGATCCCGGACGGCCGCGACGACATCCCCGTCGGCACGGTGGGCGTCATCGCGCCGAACATGGAGTGCCGCTTCGTCGACCCGGCCACCGGCGAGGACGTGGGCGTGGGCGAGCGCGGCGAGCTGTGGTGCCGCGGCCCGAACGTCATGCAGGGCTACCTGAACAACCCCGATGCCACCGCCGCCACGCTCGACGAGGACGGCTGGCTGCACACCGGCGACGTCGGGGTCATCGACGAGAACGGCCTGGTCAGCATCGTCGACCGGGTCAAGGAGCTGATCAAGTACAAGGGCTACCAGGTGCCGCCCGCGGAGCTCGAGGCCGTGCTGCTGACGCACCCGGAGATCGCCGACGCGGCCGTGGTCGGCGTGCGTGACGCGGAGGGCGAGGAGGTGCCGAAGGCGTTCGTCGTCCGCCAGCCGGGCACGGCGCTGGACGAGTCCGGCGTGATGGAGTTCGTGGCGTCCCAGGTGGCCCCGCACAAGAAGGTGAGGGTCGTGGAGTTCATCGAAGCGATCCCGAAGTCGGCCTCGGGCAAGATCCTGCGCAAGGACCTGCGCGCCCGCGAGGCCCGCTGATCCAGTGATCGGTTAGCGCAGGTGAGCCGCTCGAACCATGGCTGACCTGGGCCAACAGGGTCACCAGCGAAATTGAGTATCTGTCATGTTCTGTCGGTAGCTGCGGCTCGCTGCCGCTGCTCACGGAACATGTACGGAACAACGAAGACCCCCGGCGGTGATTACTGCCGGGGGTCTCGTCATTGGCTCCACCTGGGTAAACGTGCCTAAGTGTAGGCCCGGTGTCCCGCTCTTTCCGTCGCCGTACTCGATCGCGCTCCTGCGTGCGGCCAACAGGGCGGAGAGGGGTCGGATGTTGGAGGACTCGCTCTCTGGGGTCTGAGGGCAACTGCTGGTGTGCAGTCGAGCCCTAGCCCGGCCGTGCGGCGTGCTAGACCAATCCCTGTTTGCTCGACTTTGCGGCAGTGCTCATTAGTCCGTATAGGTGCTTACCGGTGTTGTCCGGTATGACTAGACTGACACACTTTTTAGACCAATCCGGTTCTGCTGGGCTTTTTTTTGAACGTGCAGATGGATATGGATGTGAGTGCAGTGTGCGTCGCGCCCGGCTTGGATGACAGTGCTCGCACCTGAGGCAGAGCCATGCTGTGCATGGAGGAAGCTCTCCGGTGTTGACCGTCGATGGTCGAACAACCGGGCCTCCTCTACGCGTCATCCGTGATGGATGGCAGGAGACTACCTGTGTATGCGAGGCAGCAGCTATAACCATGTACAGACCTGCGGCTCGGCTTCACCTAGCTATCCTCGCCGAGCAGGTCATCGATCCGCTGGTTCGACTTCTCGTGTTGGCCGTCGAGCACCTTGGCGTAGACCTTGAGCAGAACGGCCACCGAGTGGCCCGCCCGTTCCGCCACCTCGACGGGTGGCACCCCTGCCGCCAGCCAGGTCGAGACGGCCGCGTGCCGCAGGGCGTACGGCTCATCTGCCAACGGCGAAGCGGCCTGAGAGGGCGACAGGCCGACCAGACGCACTCTCCGCCACGCTGCTGTGTAGACCGACGAGTTGATCGGCTCAGCGGTCTTCTGGCCCCGAAAGAGACGGCCGTCCGGCGTGGTGCCGAACCGGTCGAGGTGCCACCGCAGGGTGGCGACCAGCGCGGGTGGGATGGGCACCGGCCGGGTTGCGCCGTCTGGTCGCCGCTTCAGGTTGCGCTCTTCCCAACCTGCGCCCGAGTCCGTGTAGCGCGCGACGGCCCGGGTTGCCGACTTCTCCAGGAGCAGTTCACCGAGCCGGATTCAGGCAGCTTGCAGTCCGTCTCGCGGAGCCTGTTGACCTCACCGGGCCGCAGCCCCGCGTAGTACATGGTCGCGAAGAAACCGAGCAGGTAGTCGTAACTCCCCGGCCGCCTCCCGGCGTAGGTCACGGCGGCCAAGAGTTGCCGCGCTTGCTTCGGGTTCACGACTGATCGAGGGTCGACTTCACCGATCGTGTCCTGGCCGGTCACCCGCAGCCCCGACAACGGGTTCGCGGCCAGCTCACCGATCTTGACCGCGTAACCGAGCAGCAAGCTCACGACGGCTCGTCGGGATTTCGCGGTCCACGCAGTGGTGGCCTTCCCGTCGAGTTTGCGCGCCAATGTCCGCAGGATCTTGTCCAACTCGACGCCATCCGCCAGCTCACGAGCCGGACGGGAGAAGGTCTCGATCCATCGCGCTGCTGCTTGCTGCTCGTCACTGAGTTGGTGCGGCCTGAGTTCAGGCGGAAGCAGCAGACAGGTAGTCAGCGTGCGCCTCAGCACCGTGGAGGTTGGTGCCCCACGTTGTGAGGTGACGAACGCGGCGACGGGGATCGCGCAGGCATCCACGTACCGCTTCCGCGTGTTGGGCGCGACCTCGTTCCACTCGTGTTCGATGAACTCCTGCGCGAGCTGCAACAACGACCGCGCCGACTTCGCCTTGATCTCCGACTCCGGAAGACCGGTTCCGACGTCGAATGCCTGTCCTTCACGAGCGGCCTGGACCAGCTCATTGCGCCGGTTGTTGGCCAGCGCCTTGGTCCGGTACCACTCAGAGTGCTCCTTACCTGCGGTGATCCATCGAACGCCGTACGGCTTGGGTCGCTTCTTGCCGTTCTTGTCCGGCTTGAGGGTCTTCAGTTCCCAGATGTTGACCTTGTAAGAGAGGTTCACGCGGCCTCACTCCGCAGTCTGGCCAGCCAAGTGTTGTAGTCCGGGCCGGAGATGCGCAGCGAGCCGTTGGGCAGTTTGTGGGAGACCGGGGCGGCACCGGGTATTTGCCGCCACTTGTAGAACGTGTCTTTCGACGCCTATGAGTCGATCAAGAGTGCGATGCGCAGGTCCGTCAACTCGACCGACCCGCAGGCCGTGCTCGAAGCTTCGATCTTGAAGGCGACTTCGGTGATGCAGCCTCACTATGAGGTGATCAGTGCTGGCTTCACCGCCTGGCGTGCGAAGACTAAGGGCACGGGTGTTCGGGCCAAAGATGCGGTCTGGACCTCCGGTGACCTGACCGTCTCGCTCCGACACCTGATCGGCTTGCGCTTGCCGAAGGGCTCCGAGGTGGTCGTTCTGACCTACGTCAAGGAGTCGGCTCTCACGCAGGACATGGCCGACTTGGTGCTGCGCATCATGGAACACGCCATGCCCGAGGTCCTGCCTGGCGCAACACCGGTGATCGTTGATACCCGACGCGGCAAGCCCTTCAAGCTGCGTGCGAACGCCAACCGGGCGGATCTCGACGGCGTCCTGGCAGCCGAAGCCGCCAAGTACGTGACGCACTGGCTCGCTGCGTGACGCCTAGCTAGCAAAGGCGGGTTGGAGGCAGTCAGGAGGTTCGCCACCAACCCGCCTTGCTACACGTGCTGTAAGCGTGGGTTCACGACGGTCAATACGGGTCACTTCAAACCGGCTGTAGCTACAGGTCGCGGCCTGGACCAGGGCTGCAAGATCGGGTTCCCAAGCTGTGGAGGCAGGCTTCGGGCCAGTCTGCAACGTGCTCACCAGCAGCGAGCGCGACCGCAGGTAGGAGGGCCGGACGGGCAAGCGGCAAACGCCCGCACGATCGCACTTCGCCCAGGTGTCGGCTCCATCTTGGTCTCGGACGATTCGGCAGAACGGCGTATCCTCAGGCTGTGGCTGAGAGGTCCTGCCGGGCCGAGGTGTTGGACGCTGCGTGCCGACTCTCAGCAGCAAGTGCGGATGGGACGTTCACGCCGGACGATGTCGTTCGACTGCTTCGCCGCTCAGGCAGCCGATACGCGGAGAACACCATCCGGACTCACGTGGTGTCTCGGATGTGCGCTAACGCGCCTGCGCATCACGCAACGCGCTACGCCGACCTCGTGCGAGACGGGCGCGGTCGGTATCGCCTCAACGACCCCCGACCATAAGGGCTGTTCACGGGGCTGCTGTTGGGCAAAGTGCAGCACCGGTCCCAGTCGAGGCGAATCGCGGACGGTCAGACATCAACGGTCTGACGTCGCGAACACCAAGATCGACCGGCCTGACGGTAGCTCGAGACGAAGACGTCAGGGTCGCACCACGGAACCTGCACGGAACAGGATGCGGTGTTCCAGGCGGGTCATTTGGCGAACCGCAGGTCAGAGACCTGACGCGACGCTCCCGTCAGATCCTGCGCAAGGACCTGCGCGCCCGCGAGGTCTCCGCCTGAGCCGGTCGACGCGGACCCCCGGTGGCGATCACGCCGCCGGGGGTTTTCGGCGTCGGAGGCGGTGGTGATCACTCGATGGGGTTGATGCCGGCTACTCGGCGAGCCGGGCTCGTCACGCTCCACAACCATGTCGGGTGCAAATCGCAACCACACATCGGAGACACCGCATGCGCATCCTCGGAAGGCTGGCCGTCGCGGCCGGCGCCACCGCCGTCATCCTGCTGGCCGCCCCGGCCGCCAACGCCTCCGACGCCGCGACGGAGCGGACCGCGAAGGGCGCGATGGACAACGTGCCCAGTGGCGACCTCGTGGGCGCCCTGACCGGCGGCGTGCTGGGCCCGCTGGGCGGTGGTCTCGGCGGCCTGGCCGGTGGGGCGGGCGGTATCGGCGGCATGACCGGCGGGCTCGTGGACATCCAGGGCCTCGGCGGCTGATCGGCTTCGGGCCGGGCCAGGGAGGCCCGGCCCGCCGTGCTGCACCGATCAAGATCACACCTACCACCGGCGTGAGCCGGCCCGGTCCATCTGGCAGGCTGACGCCCATGGCTGTCGGAACCCTGGTGCTGCTCCGCCACGGCGAGAGCGTCTGGAACGCGGAGAACCTGTTCACCGGCTGGGTGGACGTCCCCCTCTCGGAGAAGGGTGTGAACGAGGCGAAGCGCGGCGGCGTGCTGCTGCGTGAAGCGGGCGTGCTGCCGGAGGTGGTGCACACGTCGCTGCTGCGGCGGGCCATCGGCACCGCCAACCTCGCCCTCGACGCGGCCGACCGGCACTGGATCCCGGTCCGCCGGGACTGGCGGCTCAACGAGCGCCACTACGGCGCGCTCCAGGGCAAGAACAAGAAGCAGACGCTGGAGGAGTTCGGCGAGGAGCAGTTCATGCTCTGGCGCCGTTCCTACGACACCCCGCCGCCGCCGATCGAGCCCGGCACCGAGTTCAGCCAGGACAGCGACCCCCGCTACGCCGACCTCGGCCCCGACCTGCCGCTCACCGAGTGCCTGCTGGACGTGGTCAAGCGGATGATCCCGTACTGGGAGTCCTCGATCGTGCCGGACCTGCGCACGGGCAAGACCGTGCTGGTCGCCGCGCACGGCAACTCGCTGCGCGCCCTGGTCAAGCACCTCGACGGCGTCTCGGACGAGGCCATCGCGGGCCTGAACATCCCCACCGGCATCCCGCTGCGCTACGACCTGGACGAGGAGCTGAAGCCGCTCAAGCCCGGCGGCGAGTACCTCGACCCGGACGCGGCGGCGGACGCCATCAAGGCCGTGGCCAACCAGGGCCGCTAGCCGAACCGCCACGAGACGGGGGGGCCGGGGGCCCCGCGGCCCCCCGCGCGCGCCCCCCCCCCCCCCCCCGCCCCGGCCCCCGGGCCCCCCCGCACCCCCCGGCGCGCGTGCCGCCGTCTCGTGCGTCCGGCCGCTCGTCCGACGCCTCCAGCGCCCCCGGCACGTCCTCCGCTCGTCACCTGGAGGAGAACCGGGCTTCCGCGGTTCTGCACCTGTTCGAACACGCCTGACTCAATTGGACACGATTGGGTGAACGGCGGTCGTCTGCCGGGAGAACATCGGTCCCGGACGGTGTCGCAGGAGTCACGAACCAGGCGTCAGCTCTAGGCCGTACCCCGCCTGACCTGCTTACGATGCGCTTGTGACCGCAACGGGTTACCTCGTCCTGTCGATCGGCGCTCTGCTGATCGGCGGCGTCGCGTTCCTCGCCGGACGGACCACGGCACGGGCCCGCGAGGCGCGTCCGCGCGGACTCACCGTCGCCGACCTGATGGCCAGGGTCGTCCACTCCTCGCCCGACGGCATCGCCGTGCTCAACGGCTTCGGTGACGTCGTGCTGCACAACGCCCGCGCCGAGGAGCTGGGCGTGGTGCGCAACAACCGCGTGGACGACCGGGCCAGACGCGCCGCCGAGATGGCCCGCCGCAACGGTGGCGTGATCTCGGTGGACCTGTCGTCGCTGGAGGTCATCAAGGGCCGCCAGCCGCAGGCCGTGCACGCCACCGTCAAGGTGCTCACCGAGGGCTTCGTGGTGGTCGACGCCTCCGACGAGTCCGAGTCGGTGCGGCTGGAGGCCACCAGGCGCGACTTCGTGGCCAACGTCAGCCACGAGCTCAAGACCCCGGTCGGCGCGCTCGCGCTGCTGGCCGAGGCCGTGCTGGACGCCGCGGACGACCAGGAGGAGGTCCGCCGGTTCAGCGCCAAGATCATGCAGGAGGCCACCCGGCTGGGCACCCTGGTCACCGAGCTGATCGCGCTGTCGCGGTTGCAGGGCGCGGAGAAGCTGCCGGAGCTCAGCCGGGTCGAGGTGGACGTGGTCATCGACGAGGCGATGGGCCGCTCCAGGCTGGCCGCCGAGTCCGCGGGCATCGAGATCGCCACCGACGCCCCGAGCGGCCTCGACGTCGAAGGCGACCGGACGTTGCTGGTCACGGCCCTGAGCAACCTCCTGGACAACGCGGTCGCGTACTCGCCGCCGGGCAGCCCGGTGTCGGTCAGCCGCAAGCTCGTCGACGGCTTCGTCGAGATCGCCGTCACCGACCGCGGCATCGGCATCGCCGAGGACCAGCAGACCCGCGTGTTCGAGCGCTTCTACCGGGTCGACAAGGCCCGGTCGCGCGCCACCGGCGGCACCGGGCTCGGGCTCGCCATCGTCAAGCACGTCGCCAACAACCACGGCGGCGAGGTGAGGCTGTGGAGCCTGCCGGGCACCGGCTCCACCTTCACGCTGCGCATCCCGGCTCATCCCGACCAGGACGAGCCCACCCAGGACCTGCCCACGCAGGAGCTGGCGAGCCCCGTGCCGAGCGGCGCGGGCAGCAACCACGGAGGAGAGCTGTGACCAGGGTGCTCATCGTGGAGGACGAGGAGTCCTTCGCCGATCCGCTCGCCTTCCTGCTGCGCAAGGAGGGCTTCACCGCGGCGCTCGCGGCCACCGGCCAGGAGGCGCTGGAGGAGTTCGACCGCAACGGCGCCGACATCGTGCTGCTCGACCTCATGCTCCCCGGCATGAGCGGCACGGACGTGTGCAAGCAGCTGCGCGCCCGCTCCGCCGTGCCGGTGATCATGGTCACGGCGCGGGACAGCGAGATCGACAAGGTCGTCGGCCTGGAACTGGGTGCGGACGACTACGTCACCAAGCCGTACTCGGCCCGCGAGCTGATCGCCCGGATCCGGGCCGTGCTGCGGCGCGGCGGCGAGTCCGAGGAGCTGCTGCCGCAGGTCCTGGAGGCGGGCCCGGTGCGGATGGACGTCGAGCGGCACGTGGTGACCGTGGACGGCGGCGAGGTGAGCCTGCCGCTCAAGGAGTTCGACCTCCTGGAGTACCTGCTGCGCAACGTCGGCCGGGTGTTGACCCGCGGCCAGCTGATCGACCGGGTGTGGGGCGCGGACTACGTCGGCGACACCAAGACCCTGGACGTGCACGTCAAGCGGCTGCGGTCGAAGATCGAGCCCGACCCGTCGGCGCCGCGGCACCTGGTCACCGTTCGCGGACTGGGATACAAGTTCGAATCCTGATCATCCCGACCAGGTACGGTGCACCGCGTGCGCCTAGGGGTGCTTGATGTCGGGTCGAACACCGTCCACCTCTTGGTGGTGGACGCTCATCGTGGTGCCCACCCGACGCCGATGAGTTCGGAGAAGTCCGTGCTGCGCCTCGCGGAGCAGCTGGACGGCGCCGGGTTGCTCGGGCGTGCGGGCGCCGACCAGCTGGTGCGCACCGTCGCCGCGTCCAAGGCGGCGGCGGAGCGGCTCGGCTGCGAGGACCTGCTGGCGTTCGCCACGTCCGCGGTGCGCGAGGCGGGCAACTCCGCCGAGGTGCTGGACCGCGTGCGCGCCGAGACCGGCGTCGACCTGCAGGTGCTGACCGGCGAGGACGAGGCGCGGTACACGTTCCTCGCGGTGCGCCGCTGGTACGGCTGGTCGGCGGGCAGGCTGCTGTGCCTGGACATCGGCGGCGGGTCGCTGGAGCTGGCGGTCGGCGTCGACGAGGAGCCGGAGGAGGCGTTCTCGGTGCCGCTGGGCGCGGGGAGGCTGACCCGGACCCGGTTCCGCAACGACCCGCCGACCAGGGCCGAGGTGCGCGAGACCAGCGAGTGGCTGGCCGAGCAGCTGGCGCCGGTGGCGAAGAAGCTGCTCCGCGTGGGTACCCCGGACCGGGTGGTCGCGACGTCGAAGACGTTCCGCACGCTGGCCCGGCTGACCGGCGCGGCGCCGTCGTCGGCCGGTCCGCGCGCGCGACGCGTGCTCACCGACGCGGGCCTGCGCCAGGTCATCGCGTTCATCTCCCGGATGTCCGCGGCCGACCTGGCCGAGCTCGAAGGGGTGAGCGCGAGCCGTGCCCACCAGCTGGTGGCGGGTGCGCTGGTGGCGGAGGCCACCATGCGAGCCCTGTCACTCGGCGAGCTGGAGATTTGTCCCTGGGCGCTGCGGGAAGGTGTCATCCTGCGTCGGCTGGACCACACTAATGGTTCGGACCTGGACACCGCGCCGGACCACACCCGCCCGACGGGTGACACTGGACGGACTGGCCGCCACGGGGCACGGTGGAGTTGATGAGTCGAGAGAGCGAGTCGGAGCAGACCCAGCGCACCGTCGCGGAGTTGCTCGCCCAGTACGGCGGCGGGGGCTCCGGCGAGGTGACGCCGCGTCGGCGACGGCGCCGTGCCGAAGAGGCCTCGGACACCGCTCCGCAGGCCATCATCGACCGGGTCAACTCCGACAGCGGCAGGCTGCGCGCCGTCCGCGACGAAGCCGCGTCGCCGGCCCCGCCCGCCCCGCCACCGCCTGCCGCGCCGCCACCGCCGTTGCCGCAGCGGCAGCGACCCGTCGAGGCCGAGCGCACGGCCTACCAGCCGCCGGTGCAGCCGGTGTCCCGTCCCGAGCCGCCCGCCTCCCGGCTGGAACCGCCGGTCTCGCGGCTGGAACCACCCGTGTCCCGGCTCGAGCCCCCGAAGCAGGCCGAATCCGGGCGCAGACGCGCGCCCGAGGTGGACCCCGCCGAGCAGACCCGGGTCGTGCCGCCGATCGTGGCCGACTACCAGGGCGAGCCGTCCCGGCCCAACCTGCCGAAACCGCCGGTCAAGCCCGAGCCGTCGCGCTCGAACGTGGTGCGGCCCGTGCCGCCGGGCGCGCCGCCCGTGGTGAAGCCGCCCGTTCGTGAACCGGCGACCGAGGTGATGCCGCGCATCACCGACAAGCTCACGCCCAACGTGCCGCTGGAGTCGTTGCCGACCGAGTCGGTGCTGATCGTGCCGCCCGCGCCGCCGCGGCTGCCCGACCCGCTGCCCGACCAGACCCCCGAGGACTGGTTCGGCGACGACGAGCCGGAAGAGGCCGTCGAGGGTGAGAGCACCGCCTTCCACCCGTACGTCGACCTCGACGAGGAAGACGAGGACGACGACTACCCGCGCCGCGACTTCCAGCGCCGCGACCTCGACGACGACGGGCCGGCCGGGCTGGCCGACATCGACGACGAGGACGAGGAGCGCCCCGCCGACCGCTCGGCGGGCAAGGAGTGGCTGCTCATGATCGGGCAGCTGGCCGCGGGCGTGATCGGTGGCGCGGCGCTGTGGCTCGGCTTCAACTTCCTGTGGCGCACGGCCGCGCCCGCCGCGCTGGTCGTGGCCCTGGCGGTGACCGTCGGCCTGGTGATGATGGTCCGCAAGATCCGCCGTGCCGACGACCTCCAGACGACGGTCCTGGCGGTGCTCGTCGGGTTGATCGTGACGGTGTCGCCGGCGGCGATGCTGCTGGTGAACTCTTGATCCCGGTCGGGCTGTCCACCGCGGCCGTGTGGCCGCAGCCGGCGGGCGCCGCGTTCGAGGCGGCGGCCGAGCTGGGGTACGACGGCGTCGAGGTCATGGTGTGGGCCGACCCCGTGAGCCAGGACGTGAAGGCGGTCGAGCGGCTCTCGAAGCGCTACCGGGTGCCGGTGCTGGCCGTGCACGCGCCGTGCCTGCTCATCAGCCAGCGCGTGTGGTCGCCGGATCCGGTCGAGCGGCTGCGGCGCAGCGTGCAGGCGGCCGGTGACCTGGGTGCGCGGACCGTGGTGCTGCACCCGCCGTTCGTGTGGCAGCGGCGGTACGCGGAGGGCTTCGCGGACCTGGTCGCGTCGCTGGAGGACGACAGCGGCGTCGCCATCGCGGTGGAGAACATGTTCCCGGTGCGGCGTCCCCTCGGGCGTGGGCGATCGGTGCAGGTCACGGCGTTCCGGCCGTCGATCGACCCGACCGACGTCGGCCACCGGAACTACACGCTGGACCTGTCGCACGCCTCGGCCGCGCACGTGGACACGATGGAGCTGGCCAAGCGCATGGGCGACGGGCTGACCCACGTGCACCTGGCCGACGGCGCCGGCCTGCCCAAGGACGAGCACCTGGTGCCCGGCCGCGGCACGCAGCCGTGCGGCGAGCTGCTGTCCCACCTGACCCGCACTGGCTTCACCGGGCAGGTCGTGCTGGAGGTCAACACCCGGCGCGCCCGCACCGCCACCGAGCGCACCGAACTGCTGACCGAATCCCTGCTGTTCGCCCGCCTGCACCTCTGACCCCGCGAGAGTCCTACGCCCACCTCGCGTGAGTCCTACGCTCGCGTCGCGCGTGTCCTACGTCCAGAACGCGCGTGTCCTACGTTCAGGACCCCCGAATTCAACGCTCAGGTCGACGGCCGGCGAACTCGCATCCGCTCCGGCGCCGGTCAGCGGCTAGGGTCTTGATCGTGAACCCGTTGCGCACGTTGATCCTCGCCGCCGCGGGCAACGACACGGTGCGCCGGGTCGTCGCGACCGCGCCCGTCAGCCGCGACGTGGTGCGCCGGTTCGTGGCGGGCGAGACCACCGCCGACGCGATCGACGCGGTCGGCCGGCTGATCGGCGACGGCCTGCGCGTCACCCTCGACCACCTCGGCGAGGACACCGCCGACCGCGCCACCGCCGAACGGACCGTGCGCGCCTACCTGGAGCTGCTCGACCAGCTGCACGACGTCGGCCTCGCCGCGGACGCCGAGGTGAGCGTGAAGCTGTCCGCCGTGGGCCTCGGCCTGAGCGAGACGTTCGCGCTGGACAACGCCTCCCGCATCTGCGCGGCGGCCGAGCAGGCGGGCACCACGGTCACGCTCGACATGGAGGACCACACCACCACCGACGCCACCCTGCGCGTGCTCGCCGAACTGCGCCGCCACTGGCCGTCGGTGGGCGCGGTGCTCCAGGCGTACCTGCGCCGCACCCTGGACGACGTGCGCGAACTCGCGGGCACGCGCGTCCGGCTGTGCAAGGGCGCGTACGCCGAACCGCCGTCGGTGGCCTACCTCGACCCCCACGAGGTCGACCTCAACTACGTGCGCTGCGCCAACGTCCTGCTGGCCGGCTCCGGCTACCCCATGTTCGCCACCCACGACCCGCGCCTGATCGAGATCGTCTCCGAACGCGCCCGCTGGTACGGCAAGGCGGTCGAGGACTTCGAGTTCCAGCTGCTCTACGGCGTCCGGCCGGGCGAGCAGCAGCACCTGGCGGCGGAGGGGCACGTCGTGCGCGTCTACGTGCCGTACGGGGGCCAGTGGTACGGGTACCTGATGCGCCGGCTGGCCGAGCGGCCGGCCAACGTCGCGTTCTTCCTGCGTTCGCTGGTCACCCGCTCGTGAGGAGCCCTGTGTCCTTCTCGGTAGCCAGTGCGGTCCGCCCCCTCGGCGACGGCACGTACACCGCGTCCCTGCCCGCCGAGTGGACCGTCGGTCCCAAGCCGCACGGCGGGTTCCTGCTGGCCCTGGTCGCGCGGGCGGCGGTGGACAGCGCGCGGACGGCCGTGCCGGGTGCGGAGGACCTCGCGCCGCTGACCGTGAGCACGCAGTTCCTGCGCGCGCCCGAGGTGGGGCCGGTGCTGGTGCGGACCGAGGTGCGCAAGGCGGGGCGGACGGCGACCGTGGTGACGTCGACGCTGGAGCAGCGCGGGCGCAGCTGCGTGGAGGCGGTGGTGACGGTCGGGCGGATGCCGACGGCCGCGCCGGACTACGCCGACCTGCCCGACCTGCCCGCCGAGCCGCCCGCGGACGCGATCGACCTGGCGTCCATGGGCTCCGGTGGCGTGTACAAGCTCGGCGCGGTGTGCGACGTGCGGCTGGACCAGGCGGGCGCCGGGTTCCTGACCGGGCGGGTCGGCGACCCGCTGGTGCTGCGGCTGTGGGTGCGTCCGCTGGGTGAGCGGCCGGACCCGTACTTCGCGCTGGTCGCCGGTGACATCTCGATGCCGGTGACGTTCAACCTCGGCCGGTTCGGGTGGTCGCCGACCGTGCAGCTGACGGCGTTGCTGCGGGCGAACCCGGCGCCGGGGTGGCTGCGCGTGCGGGTGTCGTGCAGCGCGGTGCACGGGCAGTGGTTCGACGAGGACGCGTTGGTGATCGACTCGGCCGGGCGGCTGGTGTGCCAGGCGCGGCAGTTGGCGCTGACGCCGGCGACCTGAGCGTTGAATTCGGGGGTCCTGAGCGTAGGACACGCGCGTTCTGAGCGTTGGACTCGCGCGACGCGAACGTAGGACTCACGCGTTCTGAGCGTACGACACTCGCGTTCTGGGCGTAGGACACGCGTGGGACCTGCGGGTATTCGGGTTGTGGTGGCGTGGCAGGCTTGGCGCATGACGACCATCGCCGTGTTGGGGGCTGGCAAGATCGGTGAAGCGCTGCTGTCGGGGCTGCTTCAAGGCGGGCGCAAGGCCGGCGACCTGCTGTTCACCGAGAAGCACCCGGAGCGGGCCGCCGCGCTGACCGAGCGGTACGGGGTGGAGGGCCTCGACGTGCCCGGCGCGGCGCAGCGGGCCGACGTCCTCGTGGTCGCGGTCAAGCCGCAGGACATCGAACCGCTGCTGGACGAGCTCGCACCCGTGCTCAAGCCCGGCACGCTCGTCGTGTCGCTGTGCGCGGGCCTGCCGACGTCCCTGTACGAGCGCAGGCTGCCCGACAGCACCCCCGTGGTCCGGGTCATGCCCAACACCCCGATGCTCGTCGGCGAGGCGATGAGCGCCATCTCGGCGGGCAAGTACGCCACCGACGAGCACCTGAACCTCGTCGAGGAGCTGCTGACGACGGTCGGCAAGGTCGCCCGCGTCCCGGAGAACCAGCAGGACGCCGTCACCGCGCTGTCCGGCTCCGGCCCCGCCTACTTCTTCTACCTGGTCGAGGCCATGATCGACGCGGGCATCCTGCTCGGCATCCCGCGCGACCTGGCCGGTCGGCTGATCATCCAGTCGGCGGTCGGCGCGGCCACCATGCTGAACGAGGGCGACCAGCACCCGGTCATCCTGCGCGAGGCCGTCACGTCGCCCGCGGGCACCACCATCATGGCCATCCGCGAGCTGGAGAGGCACGGCGTGCGCGCGGCCATGCTGGCGGCCATCGAGGCGGCCCGCGACCGTTCGGTGGAACTGGGACGCGACCACGAGGCGGACTGATACCGCCATTGGCCGTCGCACCAGTCCCACCCGTCCCGTTACCCTCAGGGGAGCACGTGCGTGTCGAACCGTCGGTGGGGAAGCCGACGGCACGACGCGTGTCGAAGGACGCGGTGATCCATGCCTGCGGAGGAGAAGTCACTCGGTCAAGTCAGATTCATGACGGTCGCCGAGGTCGCGCTGATGATGCGCGTGTCCAAGATGACGGTGTACCGCCTGGTCCACTCCGGTGAGCTGACGGCGGTGCGCGTGGGTAAGTCGTTCAGGGTGCCTGAGAAGGCGGTCAACGAGTACCTGCGGAACGCCTACTTCGACGCCGGGTGAGGGCGCGTCCGGGCAGGCGGGTAAACTCATAGGCCGTTCGTGCCTGGTGTCGGCGCGCCCACTTGACGGGTGTCTCCACCGGCGCGTGGAGACCACCAACGTCTAGTAGTGAAGGAACCCGCATGGGCTCGGTCATCAAGAAGCGCCGCAAGCGCATGTCGAAGAAGAAGCACCGCAAGTTGCTGCGCAAGACGCGGGTCCAGCGCAGGAAGCGCGGCAAGTAACCCCTGCGGGTTCTGGCACCGCCAATCCCCGGCCACAACGGCCGCGGGACTGGCGGTGTCTTCGTTCCGCGCCGCCCGGGCGTCCCGCCATCCGGGTGATTCACCGGTTGCGCGTCGGTGACCTGCGTCAAGACGACGTTCCGCGACCGATCACGCGGCCGGATCCCGGTTAGCATCGTCGAGTCGCACCACCCGCACAGGGAGTCGCATGGCGCCCAAGGTCGTTCTCGTCACCGGTTGCAGCCGGTACCTCGGCGGTCACCTCGCCGCGCGCTTCGCGGCGAACCCCGATGTCGAACGCGTGCTCGGGGTGGACACCGAACCGCCGTCACGTGACCTGCTGCGCCGCATGGGCCGTGCCGAGTTCGTGCGCGCCGACATCCGCAACCCCCTCATCGCGAAGGTCATCGCCACCGCGCACGTCGACACGGTCGTGCACGCGTCGGTGACGGCGAACCCGGCCGGCCCGAGCGGGCGGACCGTGATGAAGGAGATGAACGTCATCGGCACGATGCAGCTGCTGGCCGCGTGCCAGAAGTCGCCGCACGTGCGCAAGCTGGTGGTGAAGTCGACCAGCGCGGTGTACGGGTCCAGCTCGCGCGACCCGGCGGTGTTCACCGAGGACATGGGCCCGAAGGACCTGCCGTCCAGCGGGTACGCCAAGGACTCGGTCGAGGTCGAGGGCTACGTGCGCGGGTTCGCGCGCCGCCGGCCGGACGTGGACGTCACCTCGCTGAGGTTCAGCAACTTCATCGGCCCCCGCATCGACACGGTCCTGACCAGGTACTTCGCCCTGCCCGTCGTGCCGACGGTGATGGGTTACGACGCCAGGGTGCAGTTGCTGCACTCCGAGGACGCGCTGGCCGTGCTGGAACGGGCCACGCTGCACGACCTGCCCGGCGTCTACAACGTGGGCGGTGACGGCGTGCTGATGCTGTCGCAGGCCATCCGCCGGGCCGGGCGGGTCAACCTGCCCGTGCCGAGCGCGGCCGTGCCGACGATGGGCCGGTTGTTCCGCAGCGCCAGGTTGGTGGACTTCTCGCCGGACCAGATGAGGTTCCTGAACTGGGGCCGGGTGATGGACACGACGCTGCTGAAGCGGGAGTTCGGGTTCACGCCGAGGTGGACCACCCAGCAGGCGTTCGACGACTACGTGAGCGGGCGCGCGTTGCGTCCGCTCATCGACCCGGAACTGGTGGCCTCGGTCGAGCGCGGCGTGCTCGACCTGGCCGCGAGGTTCCGCTAGCGATCACGCCGGCCGAGTCGGCGACCGGACGACCGCCGGCCGAGTCGGCGACCAGACAGAGGAGGTGGACACGTGGCAGAGGCGCGGGTGATCCCGCTGCACGGTGCGGACCGGGAGACGGCCCGACGACGACGCGCCGCGGACCAGGCTCCCGGACCGGTTCCCGTGCCCGAACCGCTCGCGTCGGACCCGTCGCCGGAGCCGACGACGGAGCCGGAGTCGGAGTCGGAGTCGACGTCGGCCGAGGGGCCGACGGGCTGGGAGCAGCGCCTGGCCGAGCTGCTGGCGTTCGCCCGCAGGCGCATCCAGGGCGACTACGAGGTCGACGAGTTCGGCTTCGACCCCGACCTGACCGACAACGTCCTGATGCCGCCGCTCAGGCCGCTGTACGAGAAGTGGTTCCGGGTGGAGACGATCGGGATGCACAACGTCCCGGGCGAGGGTGGCGCGCTGATCGTCGCCAACCACTCCGGCACCTTGCCGCTGGACGCCACGATGACCGCGTACGCGGTGCGCGCCGACCACCCCAAGCGCCGCCACCTGCGGATGCTCGGCGCCGACCTGGTGTTCAAGACGCCGTTGCTCGGCGCGCTGGCCCGCAAGTCGGGTCAGACGCTGGCGTGCAACCCGGACGCGGAACGCCTGCTCAGGTCCGGCGAGCTGGTCGGCGTGTGGCCGGAGGGCTTCAAGGGCATCGGCAAGCCGTTCAAGGACCGGTACAAGCTCCAGCGGTTCGGCCGGGGCGGGTTCGTGTCGGCGGCGTTGAACACCGGCGTGCCGATCATCCCGTGCTCGATCGTCGGCGCGGAGGAGATCTACCCGAAGATCGGCGACATCAAGGCGTTGGCCAGGCTGTTCGGCTTCCCCTACTTCCCGGTGACGCCGTTCTTCCCGTTCCTCGGCCCACTGGGCGCGATCCCCTTGCCGTCGAAGTGGTACATCGAGTTCGGCGAGCCGATCCGGACCGATGTCTACGGCGAGCACGCGGCGGACGACCCGATGCTCGTGTTCAACCTGACCGACCAGGTTCGCGAGACCATCCAGCAGACCCTGTACCGGCTGCTCACGCAGCGCCGCAACGTCTTCCTGGGGTGAGAGGGCTCTCTCGACTCACACCCTTGAGGGCTGGGAAAGCCCTCAGGGCTTGAAAAGCATGTCCTCGCCGGACGGGCAGATCAGCAGGATGACCTGGGGTTGGGTGGTTCTGTGCCGGGTCCGTCGTTGGTCCGGGTTTCGTGTCATCCCACCGACCTCCACAAGGGCTACCACACGTATCAAGGGGGGCGCCCACAGTCGAAGCCGCGGGTATCGGTGAACTACGCCCCCCTTGACACGCGCGGTAGGGCTGCGCCAGGTCGGCGGGATGACACGAAGCCCTACTTCTGGGGAAGGGCATGCCAGTGGACGGTCCGGGGGTCGCCGGCGGGCCCGGGGTCGGGTGGAGCTGGGGCGTCTGCGGCTGCGATGCCCTCCCCTCCCCAAAGGGATGACACGAAACCCGGACCAACAACAGACCCGGAACATCCAGCGGTACTTGGGGCCATCCTGCTGATCTGCCGCCCAACTGACCGACGTCAGCGGTCTCGGCGGCGGTACGCCAGGGTGGCGGCCACCGCGCCGGCCAGCGCGCCCGCCCCGAGGACGGACGGCACGCCGATCTTGGCCGCCTTCCGACCGGTGCGGAAGTCGCGGATCTCCCAGCCGCGCTTGCGCGCCGTCTCGCGCAGGCCGGAGTCCGGGTTCACGGCCACCGCCGTGCCGACGACCGACAGCATCGGCACGTCGTTGACCGAGTCCGAGTACGCCGTGCACCGGCGCAGGTCGAGGCCTTCCTTCGCGGCCAGCGCGCGCACCGCGTGCGCCTTCGCGCGGCCGTGCAGCAGGTCACCGACCAACCGGCCGGTGTAGATGCCGTCCGTGTTCTCCGACACCGTGCCCAGCGCACCGGTCAGGCCGAGTCGCCGCGCGATGATCTGCGCCAGCTCCACGGGCGTCGCCGTCACCAGCCACACCCGCTGGCCCGCGTCCAGGTGCATCTGCGCCAACGCCTGCGTGCCCGCCCAGATCCGGTCGGCCATGAGCTCGTCGTAGATCTCCTCGCCGAGCGAGATCAGCTCCGCCACGGACCGGCCGGCCACGAACGACAGCGCCTGCTCGCGGGACGCCGCCACGCTCTGCGGGTCCTCCCGGCCACCGACGCGGAACTTGAGCTGCTGCCACGCGAACCCGGCCAGGTCCGAGTTCTTGAAGTACTTGCGGGCCGCGAGCCCGCGGGCGAAGTGGAAGATCGACGCGCCCATCATCATGGTGTTGTCGACGTCGAAGAAGGCGGCGGCGGTGAGGTCGGTGGGCGCGCTCCCGGACGGCCCGATCGTCGTCGCGGCCTCGGCCGAGGCCTCGCCGGCCAGCGCGGCACGCCGCTCCCGTTCCGCCGAGCCCTCCACCACACGCCTTTTCACCACGTCAGCGCCTCCCGCGGTCCGATGGGGACAGGGTAGCGATCAGCCGCTGAGGCCGGGCAGCGGCAGCGACGGGAGGGTCAACGTGGGCAGCGGCAGCAGCGGTCCGGGGGTCGTGGTGATCGGCGCGGACGGCGTCACCGGGGCCGTGGTGCCCGGCACGCCGCCCGGTGTGCTCGTGCCGCCCGGCGCGTTGCCGGACGTGGTGGGCGCGACCTCGGTGGTGGACGGCGGCACGGACGGCTGGTGGTCCGGCGAGGTGCCGGGGTCGACGGGCCGCGCCGCGCACTCGTCCTCGGCGGGCACCGGTCCGACCTGGTCGACCTGCCCCGACGTCACGGACACGCAGTCGAACCGGGCGTGCAGCGCGGACGCGCGTTCGGCGATCCGGCCGAGCAGGTCCAGCGACGTGCCGGCGCGGTCGGCGGCCTCGGCGGGCAGCGACGGGCGCAGCTCGGTCAGCCGGACGGCCTGCGAGCCTGCCCAGTCGCGCAGCCCTTCGAGGGCGCGCTGGTCCGAGTTCGAGCCGAGCGCGGCCAGCACGCGGGAACCGGCCGCGGCGTCGGCGTCGAAGTCGGTCAGCGCGGTCAGGTAGCCGCCGAGCGGCCCGCCGCCGGACTCGCGGTACCGGTCGACCATGGTCTCGATCTCGGCGACGCGCGCGGCGGCGAACTCCAGGCGCTTGTAGCCCTTCGACTCCTCGCCGAAGGTGAGGCCGAGCGTTGCGGACTCGGCGGTGCGCTTGACGCCGTACAGCGCGTCGCCCGGCAACGCGTCCCGGCTGAGCAGCAGGCTCATCCCGGTCAGCGAGAACAGCAGGCACAGCGCGGCGACGAGGGCGACTGCTAATCGGCCGCGGGCTCCGGTGCGGCGTTCCCGGACGGGCCGGTCGAGCTTGATGGGCGGCGGCTCGGCCGCGCCGAGCACCCGTGCCCGCATCCGCGCCTTGGCGGCCTCGTCCGGGCCCGACGTGACTGCGGCTTTCCGCAGGAGCGCCACCACGGCGAGCTCGTCGGCGAGCTCGTCGTCCTCGGTCGGCGCGGACCCGGGATGCGCGTCGACCGCGCGGGCGAACTGCTCGCGCTGCCTGTGCCGCCGCAGCGGCGTGATCCCTTTGCCTGCCATCCCGCCTGGCCAACCATCCCGCACGTCTCGAGCGATCCTGCCCCGGACAACGAACCGGGAGGTCCCGGGGTTACGCGAACGCCGTGTGGTGCGACGGTGATCTCACCGCAGCCAGGTGGGCAGCAGTTGGGCCAACCGGCGCACCGCTCGGTGCTGCAGGGCCTTGATGGCGCCCTCGTTGCGACCCATCCTCGCGGCCGTCTCCGCCACGGACAAGCCCTGGATGAAGCGGAGGGTGATGCATTCACGCTGATCGTCACCCAGTTGGGCTACGCAGCGGAGCAGCTCGGCGTTGGTCGCGTCGGTCAGGACTTCCTGTTCGGGACCGTCCGTGACCTCGCGGTTGTCCGCCAGTTCGGCCGTCGTGATCTCCAGCCGGTAGCGGCTGGACTTCACGTGGTCGAAGACGATGTTCCGCGCGATCGTGACGAACCAGGCGCCGACGTCGCGGCCCTGGTAGCTGATGGACCCGATGCTGCGCAGCGCGCGGAGGAACGTCTCGCTGGTCACGTCCTCGGCCAGGGTGCGGTCGCCGACCCGGAAGAGCACGTACCGGTAGACGACGTCGACGTACCGGTCGTACAGCGCGCCGAACGCGTCCGTGTCGCCGCCCTGAGCGGCGCGGACCAGGTTCCACGGCTCGTCGGCCGCGTTGCTCTCCACGCTGTCGATCGTGCTGGACTGCCCTCCCGCGCTCCACCTCGACCGGAGCGTCCGGATGGTTCGGACGGAGTTCTCGCGTGCCCGTGCGGTCATCGGCTCGCGGCACCTCCACAGGGTCGCCGTGCCGGCAGCATACGTGTTGTTACTCCGTAGTAGGTAGCGGCAAGTGGTCTCGAATCTGCGACGCGGATGGAGGCAATGCGTGACGCCTCCCGCCCGTGACAGACTGCGCTGAGGTCCGCCGTGGTTCACCAGGAGGTCACGTTGACCGCTTCCGCAAGCAACATCGCCGACCTGGTTCGCGCCTCCGCGCACCGTGGACCCAAGCATGCCGCGCTGGTGGATGTCACGACTGCGAACAGCTACACCTGGGCCGAGTTCGACGCCGCCGTCGACGGCGAGGCGCACCGGCTCGTCCGGGCGGGCCTGGAACCCGGCGACCGGGTCGTCGTGCGGCTGCCCACCGGTCCCGCCTTCTGCGTCGCCGTGTTCGGCGTGCTCCGCGCGGGCGGCGTGCTGGTGCCCGCCGGGCCCGGCCAGCCGACGCGCGAGCTGCAGCGCCTGGTCGCCGACAGCGGCGCGAAGCTGCTCATCGGCGACCGCGGGGACGCGGACGTCGAGGTGCTGCCGGCCCCGGCGATGGAGCCCGGCGAGGAGTTCGCCGCGATCGGCTCGGGCGAGGACCTGGCCGTGCTCGGCTACACCTCCGGCACGTCCGGCTCGCCGCGCGGCGCGATGCTGTCGCACCGGGCGCTGCTGGCCAACGTCGCGCAGTGCGCCTCCCTGCGCCCCGCGCCGGTGACGGCGGGCGACCGGGTGCTGCTGGCGCTGCCGCTGTTCCACGTCTACGGCCTCGGCCCCGGCTTGTTCCAGGTGGCGGGCGCGGGCGCGACGGCCGTGCTGCTGGAGCGGTTCGACCCGGACCAGGCGCTGACCGCGATCCGCGAGCACCGGGTGACCACGCTGGTCGGCGTGCCGCCGATGTACGCGGCGATCCTGGCCAACCCCGTCGAACGGCTCCGCGAAGACCTGGCCACCGTCCGCCTCTTCACCTCCGGCGCGGCGCCCCTCGCGGCCGGCCTGCTCGACGCCATGCGCGACGCCGTCGGCCTGCCCGTCTACGAGGGCTACGGCCTGACCGAGACCGGTCCCGTGCTGACCACCACCCTGGCCGGCGGCGTGCCGAAGGCGGGTTCGGTCGGCCGCGCGCTGCCCGGCGTGCTGATCCGGCTGGTCGACACCGACGGCCGACCGCTGGACCAGGACGAGGACGAGCCGGGCACCGGCCTGGTCGCGGCCAAGGGCGACAACCTGTTCAGCGGCTACTGGCCGGACGGCGCGCACGGGCCCGACGCCGAGGGCTGGTTCCGCACCGGCGACGTCGGCTACCTCGACGCCGACGGCGACCTGCACCTGGTCGACCGCGCGGGCGACCTGATCATCGTCAACGGCTTCAACGTCTACCCGCACGAGGTCGAGCAGGTGCTGTCCGAGCTGGCCGGCGTGGCCGAGGCGGCGGCGGTCGGCGTGCCGGACGAGCGGACCGGCGAGTCGGTGAAGGTGGTCGTGGTGCCCGCCGACGGCGCGGAGCTCACCGAAGATGCGGTGAAGGACCACTGCGCCGGCCGGCTGGCGAAGTTCAAGGTGCCGACCGTGGTCGAGTTCGCCGCCGCCCTGCCGCACTCGCCGACCGGCAAGCTCGCGCGGGCCCGGCTGCGCCTTCCCCTAGCCTGAACGCCGTGAGCCACCACGTCACCTTGATGAGCCGGGTCGACTGCCACGCCTGTGACCAGGCCAGAGCCGACCTGGAGCGGATCTGCGGCGAGCTGGGCGTGCCGTGGGACGTGCAGGACGTCGACACCGACCGCGAGCTGCGCGCCGAGTACGGCGACCGGGTGCCGGTGATCCTGGTCGACGGCGAGGAGCACGGGTACTGGTCGGTCGAGGAGGACCGCCTCCGCGCGGCCCTGCGCTGAGGATTACCGGCCGCTTACGAAATCCGCCGGCCGGCGTCCCGAGGGTGTCGAATCGAGCACATGAACCGCTCGACCGCCGCCCTCGTCGGACTCCTCGGCGTGGCCGCCGCGCTCGCGGCCGGCCACCTCGTCGCGGGCGTGGTCGGACCGTCGGCCTCGCCGTTCCTCGCGGTCGGCAACACCGCGATCGACCTCGCGCCCAGCGCGCTGAAGGACTTCGCGGTGCGCACGTTCGGCACCTACGACAAGCTCGTGCTGCTGCTCGGCATGGCGGTCGTGCTGGCCGCCGCCGCCGTCGCCGCGGGCCTGCTGTCCCGCCGCACGCCGCTGCCGGGCACGGTCCTCGCCGTCGTCCTCGGCCTCCTGGGCGTCGCCGCCGCGCTCTACCGCCCCGACCTGGGCCAACTCGGCGTCCTCTCGCCCGTCGCGGCCCTGGGCACGGGCGTCGCGGTCTTCCGGTGGCTGCACGCCAAGGCGCTCGCCCCCGCCGAACCCGCCGGCGGCAGGCGCGCGTTCCTCGTCGCCTCGGGCGCGACGGCGGCGGGCGCCGGCCTCGCCGCCCTGGTCGGCCGGTTCGCCGGCGGCCGGGTGGACGTCGAGGCGTCACGACGGGCCGTCGGCGCGCTCGAGCCCGCCTCGCCCGCGCCGCCCGTCCCGCCGGGCGCGGACTTCGCCGCCGAGGGCACCCCCACCTTCATCACGCCGAACGCCGACTTCTACCGGATCGACACCGCGCTGAGCGTGCCGCGCGTGCGCGCCGAGGACTGGGTGCTGCGGGTGCACGGCCTGGTCGACCGCGAGCTCGTCCTCCGCTACGACGACCTGCGCCGCCGTGACCTGGTCGAACGCACGGTCACCATGGTCTGCGTGTCCAACGAGGTCGGTGGGCCCTACATCTCCACCGCGAACTTCGTCGGCGTGCCGCTGCGCGACGTGCTGCTGGAGGCGGGCGTCCGCCGAGGCGCCGACCAGCTGTTCTCCACCAGCGCCGACGGCTGGACGGCGGGCTCGCCGGTCGACGTGGTGATGGAGCCAGATCGCGGCGCGCTGATCGTCCTCGGCATGAACGGCGAGCCGCTGCCGCTGGAGCACGGTTTCCCGGCCCGCCTCGTCGTGCCCGGCCTCTACGGCTACGTCTCGGCCACGAAGTGGGTCGTCGACCTGGAGCTGACCACGTTCGAGGCGAGGCGCGGCTACTGGCTGGACCGCGCGTGGGCGCAGAAGGCCCCGGTCAAGGTGATGTCCCGGATCGACCGCCCGGAGGTCCGGTCCACGGTCTCCGGCCGGGTCGTCGCCACCGGCGTGGCCTGGGCCCAGCCGACCGGCGTCGAGCGGGTCGAGGTCCGGGTCGACAGCGGCCCGTGGCGGACCGCGACCCTGGCCGACGAGGTGAACGGCTCGACGTGGCGGATGTGGCGCGTCGAGCTCGACCTGCCGCCGGGCGGCCACACGATCGAGTCACGCGCCACCGACCGGGCCGGCTCCACCCAGCCGCAGGCCCGCCTCGCCCCGATCCCGGACGGCGCGACCGGCTGGCACTCCGTCTTCTTCACCGTCGCCTAGATCACCCGAACGGGTGCGAGCCCGCGAGCCCGTTCGGCGAGGTGACACGCCGGTCGGGCGAAGTTCACCCCAAGGTGAGCCGCGTCTCGTCGTATCCACGCCGAAGGCGCGGCCCCTGTCCACCGGGGGCCGTTGCCGTGGTCGGGCACCCGGCCGTCGACTTTGTGCAAGCGTTCACAAGCGGTACGGTGGGTGCATCACTCCGCTGGTGGCGATGCCCGGCGGGTCAGTGCGACGGATGTCGAGGAGTTCCAGCGTGGCGGCTCAGCGGGGCGAGGGTGACGGTGTCGTGACCCGCCCAGGGGAGACCGGTGCCGAAGCGCCCGCCGACGTCCGGGAGCGGGCACGCGCGATCCCCGAGGCGGCGGTGGCGCGGCTCGCCGTCTACCTCCGCGTCCTCTCGGGCATGGTCGAGCAGGGCGTGACGACCATCTCCAGCGAGGAGCTCGCGGGCGCGGCCGGGGTCAACTCGGCCAAGCTCCGCAAGGACCTGTCCTACATCGGCTCGTACGGCACGCGCGGCGTCGGCTACGACGTCGAGGTGCTCGTCAGCCACATCGAGCGGATCCTCGGCCTCACCCGCAAGCACTCGGTCGCGGTCGTCGGCATCGGTAATCTTGGTCACGCGCTGGCGAACTACGGCGGTTTCCCCAGCCGGGGCTTCCCGGTCGCCGCGCTGTTCGACATCGACCCGGACCTGACGGGAGTGCCGGTAGGCGGCATTCCGGTCGACCACATCGACGACATCACGTCCGTCTGCGCGGAGCGCGAGGTCTCGATCGGGGTCATCGCGACACCCCCACAGGCAGCTCAGGCCGTCTGCGACCGTTTGGTATCCGCCGGAGTCCAGTGCATCCTGAACTTCGCACCCGTCGTGCTCCAAGTGCCGGACTACGTCGAAGTGCGCAAGGTCGACCTGGCGGTCGAGATGCAGATCCTGTCGTTCCACGTCGCGCGACGGGCTGACGAGGCCGCCGGTGACGTGGTCAACGGCATCGGTGTGGACGGGGTGGTGATTCGCCCGTGATCGTGCGGGTAGTGCGCCGGTCGGTGGTGCGCTCATGAGCGTTCTCGTCGTCGGTCTGTCCCACCGGACCACGCCGGTCCCCGTGCTGGAGCGCGTCGCGGTCGCCGACGCCGACCGCGGCAAGGTCCTGGACCAGCTGCTGAAGGCGCCGAGCGTGTCCGAGGCCGTGCTGCTGTCGACCTGCAACCGGGTCGAGGTGTACGCGGTCGTGGAGACGTTCCACGGTGGCATGAACGAGGTCGTCGAGGTGCTCGCCCGGCAAGCCGGCGCCGAGCCCGCCGACCTGTTCGAGCACCTGTACGTGCACTACTCCGCCGCCGCGGTCGAGCACCTGTTCTCGGTGGCCGGCGGCCTCGACTCCATGGTCGTCGGCGAGGCCCAGATCCTGGGCCAGCTGCGCAACTCCTACAACGCCGCCGACGAGCAGGGCGTGGTCGGCCGCACGCTGCACGAGCTGGTCCAGCACGCGCTGCGGGTCGGCAAGCGCGTGCACACCGAGACCGACATCGACCACGCGGGCGCGTCCGTCGTCTCCGAGGCCCTCGCCGACGCCGCGACCGCCCTCGGTGGCCTCGAAGGGCGCAAGGCCCTGATCGTCGGCGCGGGCTCCATGGGCGGCCTTGCCGCCGCCCACCTGCGCCGGGCCGGCATCGGCGAGGTCGTGATCGCCAACCGGACGCCCGCCAACGGCGAACGCCTGGCCACGGCCCTGCGCGCGGACGGCGTCAGCGCGACCTCGACCGGGCTGGCCGGCCTCGCCGACGAGGTCGCCAAGGCCGACGTGCTGTTCGCGTGCACCGGCTCCGTCGGCACGGTCGTCGGCGCGGAGCACATCGGCGACCGCGCGCCGGACCGGCCGCTGGTCGTCTGCGACCTCGGCCTGCCCAAGGACGTCGACCCGGCCGCGACGCTGCTCGACCACGTCCGCGTGGTCGACCTGGAGACCCTTCAGCGCAGGCTGTCCGACGCCCCGACCGGGCAGGGCACGCTGCGCGCGGCGGAGATCGTGGCCGAGGAGGTCCGCGCCTACCTGGCGGGGCAGCGCTCGGCCGGGGTCACGCCCACCGTGACGGCGCTGCGCAAGCGCGCCGCCGAGGTGGTGGACGCCGAACTGCTGCGCCTGGACTCGCGGCTGCCCGAGCTGCCCGCCCCGGTCCGCGACGAGCTGGCCAAGACCGTGCGCCGGGTGGTGGACAAGCTCCTGCACACCCCCACCGTGCGGGTGAAGGAGCTGGCCGCGGCGCCCGGTGGGGCCGGGTACGCCGAGGCGCTGCGCGAGCTGTTCGGGCTCGACCCGCAGGCGCCGTCCGCCGTCAGCACCCCCCATTCGACGCAACCCAAAGGTGAGAAGCGGTGAACCGCACCCTGAGGATCGGCACCCGCGGCAGCGCCCTCGCGCTCGCGCAGACCGGCCACGTGGCCGACGCGCTGCGCGAGGCGGGCGCGAACGTGGAGATCGTCACGATCTCCACGCCCGGTGACCGCTCGTCCGCACCCATCGCCGAGATCGGCATCGGGGTGTTCACCTCGGCGCTGCGCGACGCGCTCGCCAACGGCGAGATCGACGTCGCCGTGCACTCCTACAAGGACCTGCCCACCGCGCCCGACCCGCGCCTGTCGCTGGCCGCCGTCCCGCTGCGGGAGGACCCGCGCGACGCGCTGGTCGCCCGCGACGGCCTGACCCTCGGCGAACTGCCGACCGGCGCGAAGGTGGGCACCGGCTCGCCCCGCCGCGCCGCGCAGCTCAACGCGCTCGGACTGGGCATCGAGGTGGTCGCGCTCCGCGGCAACGTCGACACCCGCATCCGCAAGGTGGCGGACGGCGAGCTGGACGCCGTCGTGCTCGCCCGCGCCGGCATCGCCCGCCTCGGCCGCACCGCCGAGATCACCGAGACCTTGGAGCCCATCCAGATGCTCCCCGCGCCCGCGCAGGGCGCCCTCGCAGTGGAGTGCCGGGTCGACGACGTCGACGCCGAACACCTCCTCCAGTCCACTTTGGACGATTCGGCCAGCAGGGCCGCTGTCGCCGCCGAGCGCGCCCTCCTGGCCGCGCTCGAGGCAGGCTGCAGCGCGCCGGTCGGCGCACTGGCCGATGTGGTGGAAGACCTCGCCGAAGACGCAGCCGACGGGTCGACGAGAGTCGTTCTCCGCCTGTCCCTGCGCGGGGTCATGGCGACGGAGGATGGCGACCTCCTCCGTGCGTCCGCCACCGGTGACTTGACCGCAGCAGAGGAACTCGGCCGCGCGCTGGCCGCCGAGTTGCTCGACCTCTCCGGCCACGCCACCGCGTCGCCGGCGGGGCGTAGTTGATGGGGAGTGCCCTGATGACCCGCGCACGCAAGACCCCCGGCCGAGTCGCGTTCGTCGGCTCAGGTCCGGGCGACACCGGGCTGCTCACGGTCCGGGCCCGCGACCTGCTCCACAAGGCGGAGCTCGTGGTCACGGACCCGGACGTCCCGGCCGAGGTGGTGGCGCTGGTACCCGACGGCGTCGAGGTGCGACCCGCCGTGGGCGATCCCGCCGACGTCGCGAAGGACCTGGTCGCCGAGGCGAAGAACGGCCACGCCGTGGTCCGCCTGGTAGCCGGCGACCCGCTGACCCTGGACTCCGTGGTGAAGGAGGCCCAGGCCGTCTCCAAGACCACGATCGCCTTCGACGTGGTGCCCGGCGTCCCGGCCGGCACCGCGGTGCCGGCCTACGCCGGCGTCGCACTGGGCGCCGTCCACACCGAGGCCGACGTCCGGGGCGTGGCCGACTGGTCCGGCCTGGCCGCCGCACCGGGAACGCTCGTCCTGCACGCCACCGGCGGCCACCTGGCCGAGGCCGCGTCGTCTCTCGTCGAGAACGGCCTGGCCCCGCAGACCCCGGTCGCGGTGACCTGCGACGGCACCGGCTTCGGCCAGCGCACCGTGGACACCACGCTCGCCTCCCTGGCCGCCGACGCCGGCGACCTGGGCGGCCCGCTGGTCGTCACCGTCGGCGCGGCCGTGGCCGGTCGACCGAAGCTGTCCTGGTGGGAGTCCCGCGCGCTCTACGGCTGGCGGGTCCTCGTCCCGCGCACCAAGGAACAGGCGGGCGCGATGAGCGACCGGCTGCACTCCCACGGCGCGATCCCGGTCGAGGTCCCGACCATCTCCGTCGAGCCACCGCGCAGCCCCGCCCAGATGGAGCGCTCGGTGAAGGGCCTGGTCGACGGCCGCTACCAGTGGGTCGTCTTCACGTCGACCAACGCCGTCCGCGCCGTCTGGGAGAAGTTCCGCGAGTTCGGCCTGGACGCCCGCGCGTTCTCCGGCGTGAAGATCGCCTGCGTCGGCGAGAGCACGGCCGCCAAGGTCCGCAGCTTCGGCATCATCCCGGAACTGGTCCCGTCCGGCGAGCAGTCCTCGGAAGGCCTGCTGGCCGACTTCCCGCCGTACGACGACATACTGGACCCGGTGGACCGCGTCCTGCTCCCGCGAGCGGACATCGCCACCGAAACCCTGGCGGCCGGCCTGCGCGAACGCGGCTGGGAGATCGACGACGTCACGGCCTACCGCACGGTCCGCGCCGCCCCGCCGCCCGCGGACACCCGCGAGATGATCAAGTCGGGCGGTTTCGACGCGGTCTGCTTCACCTCGTCCTCCACGGTCCGCAACCTGGTCGGCATCGCGGGCAAGCCACACGCCCGCACCCTGGTCGCGTGCATCGGCCCGCAGACCGCCGAAACGGCCCGCGAGTTCGGCCTCCGCGTCGACGTCCAACCGGAAGACGCCAACGTCCCGGCGCTCGTCGACGCCCTCGCGCAACATGCGGCGAGGTTGAGGGCCGAAGGCGCTTTGCCGCCGCCCCGCAAGACCAAGCGCCTGCGCAGGTCATGACCCAACCGGGCCTCAACGGACCCGGAACCGACCCACCGAGGCCCGATTTGACATGGGTTCGGGTGCCTTAGGCTGGTCGGAGCCGGCAGGCCCGGCGGGATGCTCTTCCCCGCCGGGCCTGCCGGCTACGGCCTGCCTGGGGTGCCCGTAAGGGCCCCGTGTCACATCGAGCCGGGCTGAACCACTGAGCTCGACCACGGCCGGGCTCACCACAGCACAGGGAGTGCCCCGCAGTGTTCCCATCCCACCGCCCCCGCCGCCTGCGCACCACGCCGGCCATGCGCCGCCTGGTCAGCGAGACCACCGTGCGCCCGCGCCAGCTGGTCCTGCCCATGTTCGTCAAGGAAGGCGCGTCCGCGCCGACCGAGATCCAGAGCATGCCGGGCGTCTTCCAGCACACCCGCGAGTCGCTGCGCGAAGCCGCCGCGGCCGCGGTCGAGGCGGGGGTCGGCGGGATCATGCTGTTCGGCGTCCCGGCCGAGCGCGACGCCGTCGGCTCCGGCGCGACCGACCCGGACGGCATCCTCAACGCCGCCCTGCGCGACCTCCGCCACGACCTCGGCGACTCGACCGTCCTGATGTCGGACTGCTGCCTGGACGAGTTCACCGACCACGGCCACTGCGGCGTCCTGACCCCCGAGGGCGCCGTGGACAACGACGCCACCCTCGAGGTCTACGGCGAGATGGCGGTCGCCCAGGCCGAAGCGGGCGCGCACGTCGTCGGCCCGAGCGGGATGATGGACGGCCAGATCGGGTTCATCCGCGCCGCGCTGGACGAAGCGGGCCACACCGACACCGGTGTCCTCGCCTACAGCGCCAAGTACGCGTCCGCCCTCTACGGCCCGTTCCGCGACGCCGTCGAGTCCCAGCTCAAGGGCGACCGCAAGACCTACCAGCAGGACCCGGCCAACGCCAGGGAAGCGCTCCGCGAGGTCGCGCTCGACCTCGCCGAGGGCGCCGACATGGTCATGGTCAAGCCGGCGCTGCCCTACCTCGACGTCCTCAAGGCCGTCGCCGAGGTCTCCGACGTCCCGGTCGCGGCCTACCAGATCTCCGGTGAGTACGCGATGGTCGAGGCCGCCTCCCGCAACGGCTGGATCGACCGCGAGCGGACCGTGCTCGAGCTGCTCACGTCGATCCGCCGGGCCGGCGCGGACATCGTGCTCACCTACTGGGCGGTCGAGGCCGCGGGTTGGCTGGACCGGGAATGACGAACGCGCTGAACAGGCCGAGGCCGCCCAAGCCGCCCAGGCCGACCCCGCCCAAGCTGATCGACATCGCCCGCTGGCTGTTCATCCTCAGCGCCGCGGTCGGCGTGGTCCGGTTCATGGTGCAGTTGGCCGACCGGGAGATGCTGATCCGCGAGCTGCGCGTGCAGCAGCCGAACCTGAGCCAGGACGACCTGGACGCCGCCGCGACCGGCGGCGTCGTGTTCGGCCTGGTGATCGCGGTCGGCCTGATCCTCGTCTACACGCTGCTGGCGAACCGGATGGCCGGCGGCCGCAACTGGGCGCGGGTCGTGCTCACCGTCATCGCCGGCGCCGGGATCTTCCTCGGCGTGGTGCGGCTGGTCGCGGCGGCGTCCGGCTTCGCGGCGGCGTTCGGGCTGGCCGTCAGCGGCGTCGACCTGGTGTTCGGCGTGGTCACGATGCTGATCGACGCGACCGCCGTGGCGCTGATGTACCAGAGCTCCGCCTCCCGCTACTTCACCACCCGCCCCGCGCCGACCACCCCCTGACCCGCCGGTCCGCGCACCGGCGAGGTAGCAGGTCACAGGTCTGCAGCCACTGCCTGTCGCGGTGGACAACGACCTTGACCGGGCCCTAGCGTCTCGAAGCGTGACCACCCCACAGGACCCTGAGAACCGGCCTCCGCAGCAGCCGTACACGCCGCCGCAGCAGCCCTACACCCCGGCGCCGCCGCCGCTGAGCGAGTCGGAGCTGGCCCGATCCGGCGGGCAGCGGCCGGCCGTGCCGGAGCCGAAGGAAGTCCGCCTGTCCTTCTTCCTCTGGCTCGCGAGCGCGATCCTGCTCGTCGTGTCCTCCGTGCTCGTGCTCACCCAGCGCGAGACCGCCCTCGAAGAGGCGCGCAAGGCCCCGCCGACGCCCGGCATCACGGTGGAGCAGCTCGAGTCCACCGTCACCGCGATCCTGGTGTTCCTCGTGATCATCGGCATCGTGCTGGCCGGGCTGATGGTGTTGTTCGCCATGAAGGCCCGCGCGGGCCGCAACTGGGCGCGCATCGCGCTGACCGTGCTCGGCGCGGCGGTGTTCCTCTACCACCTGGTCGGGTTCTCGCTGGTCGGCCTCGTCATCGTGCTGGTCGTGGCCGCCGCCGTGGTGACCCTGTACCTGCCTGCCTCGAAGGCCTACTTCGACGCGGTGAAACGGGCCGGATGACCGGGCAGCCGCCCGCGGTGGTGCGCGGCGCGGTCGCCGTGTGGCTCGCCCTCGGCGTGTTCCTGCTGCTGGAGAACGTCGTGCTGTGGCTGCGCCGGGACGAGTTCGAAGACGCGGCGGCCCGCGCCGGCGACGACCCGGCCGCGGTGCCGGGCCTGCTGGCCCAGTTGACCGTGGTCGCGGTGGCCTTCACGGTCGGCTACGGCCTGTTCGGGTGGCTGCTGCGACAGGGCAGGCGGTGGTCGCGCGGTGTGCTCACCGGCGTGGCCGTGCTGCACGTGCTGTGGATCGTGCTGCCGGGCGCCAGCGCCGTGAACCTCGTGACGTTGCTGCTGATCGGTGTCGGTTTGGCGTTCACCTGGCTGCCCGGTACGGCACAGTGGGTGAAGCAGCACTGACCCCTGCGGAGAACCCCATGCCCGAACCGGACCCGTTCGCCTCGCCCTTCCACCACGTGGAGCTGCCGGGCCAGGGGCGGTCGAACACGCCCCTGCCGCCCGGCTTCCAGCTGCCCGCGCCCATGCCGCCGGTCGGCGCGGCCGACTTCGCGCCACGTCGCCCGGTCACCGCCACCGTCGCCTCGTGGAGCTGGATCGCGGGCGCGGTGCTGGTGGTGCTCGCGCTGCCCGGCCTGTTCTACACCGGGCTGGACGCGTTCGCCGACGACCTCGTGCGCGACTCCGCCGGCGAGACCGACGCGCTGACCAGGACCGAGGCGGAGGTGGCCGCCCGGCTGACACCGGTGCTGTTCGCGCTCGGGTTCGCGGTGCTGTCCGTGCCGTTCGTGATCGCCGCGGCCAAGCTGCGCTCGGGCCGGAACTGGGCGCGCATCCTGCTCACCGTCCTGGGCCTGCCCGTCGGCGCCTTCGGGGTCGTCGCGATGCTGGTGTTCGCCTCCGGCGTGACGTACGTGGACTGGGTGGTCGGCGTGGCGTGGTCGTGGGCGTTCCTCGGCGTCTGCGCGCTCGGCTTCGTGGCGATGTACCTGCCCGCTTCGAACGCGTACACCAGGTCGGTGACGAGATGACGCAGCCGCCGTTCGACCCGTACGGCGGGCAGCCGATGCGGCCCGTCGAGTACCCGCAGGCGGGCCCGCAACCGCCGTACCGGTCCCCGTACCCCGGCCAGATGCGCGACGTCGACCAGCACACCGCCGCGCTGGCCCGACCCACCGCCGTGGTCGTCTCGTTCGTCCTCTGGATCCTGACCGCCCTCTCCTGGCCGGTCGGGTCGGTCGCGCGCACGCTCGCGGAGGACGGCGCGATCACCGGCTTCGGGCCGGTCATGGCGTTGTTCACCAGCGCGTGCCTGGCCGTCGCGTGCGTCTGGGGCGCCGTGCTGCTCCTCGGCGGCAACTACCACGCGCGGCTCGGCCTGTGCGGCGGCGCGCTGGTCATCGGCGTCCTCGCCCTGGCCGCCGCGATCGTCGCGGCCCGCGACGGCGACACCGGCGCGCTCTCCTGGGTGGTGATCGTGCTGCGGCTCGCGCTGCCCGCCGCCGCGTCGGTGTTCAGCTTCCTGCCGGGCACGCGGCAGTACTTCTCCGGCAGCCAGGCCTAGCGCGGACCGAGGAGCAGCCGACCGTGGACCAGCCGACCCTGTACACCGAAGCGGGCACGTCCTGGTGGCCGCTGCTGTGGGGACCGGTGTTCGCCGTGCTCGGGTTCGGCGTCGAGGCGCTGACCGGCACCACCCGCCCCCTCCTGTGGTCCGGCGTCGCACTGCTCCTGCTCCTGCCCACCGCGCTGTGGGTGCAGGGCCGCCGTCGCCTGTTCGCCGTGCGCCTCACGCCCGTCGCCCTCCACCAGGGCCGCGAGGAGCTGCCGCTGCGGGACATCGACGAGGTCGAGGGCGTCGAGCCGAGGTCCGGCGCGAAGGTGCTCGGCGGCGGCTGGTCCCTGCCGCGCGGCACGGAAGCGGTGCCGATCCGGCTCACCGACGGCTCGGTGGTGATGGGCTGGGCACGTGACGCCGACGCGCTCCGGGCCGAGATCGCGAAGCTGCTGACCACACGTGGGTGACGAGCCGCGCGGGCATGAGAGGCTGACCGACGTGACTGCGGCCACCGTCGAGACCGAGACCGTGCCGGAACCCGAGCCCGAACCCGGCGCGCCGGCGCTGCACCAGCCGAAACGAGCGCTCATCGCGGTCGGCGAAGTGGTGCTCGTCGCACTGCTCGTGGCGCTCGCGGTGTGGTGCTGGAACCGGGGTGTCGTGCACTACAGCTACCCCGTGCCCGACCACCCGCCGCTCGAGTCCACCCGGTTGCGGGGCAACTGGATCGGCGCCTCCGTCGGCCTCGTCACGATCGCGGGCGTGCTGGTGCTCGACGCCGTGCGCCAGACCGTGCTCGCCGTGCGCACCCGTGGTCGGGAGCAGGTCGAAGAACCCGACGTGTGAGACTGGACGACGTGACAGCGACGCGATCCCAGGCACTGTTCGAGCGCGCGGCGGCGGTGATCCCCGGTGGCGTGAACTCCCCGGTGCGGGCTTTCCACTCGGTCGGCGGCACGCCGAGGTTCATGGTCCGCGGCGAGGGCCCGCACCTGTGGGACGCCGACGGCAACCGCTACGTCGACCTGGTGTCGTCGTGGGGCCCGATGATCCTCGGGCACGCCCACCCGGACGTGGTGCACGCCGTCCGCGAGGCGGCCGTGCACGGCCTGTCGTTCGGCACGCCCACCGAGGGCGAGATCGAGCTGGCCGAGGAGATCATCGACCGGGTCGCGCCGGTGCACCAGGTCCGCCTGGTCAACTCCGGCACCGAGGCCACCATGAGCGCGATCCGGCTGGCCCGCGGCTTCACCGGCCGCCGCAAGGTCGTCAAGTTCGCCGGCTGCTACCACGGCCACGTGGACGCGCTGCTCGCCCAGGCGGGCTCCGGCGTCGCCACGCTCGGCCTGCCCACCTCGCCCGGCGTCACCGGCGCGCAGGCCGCCGACACCCTCGTGCTGCCCTACAACGACGTCGAGGCCGTCAAGCAGGCCTTCGCCGAGCACCCGGACGAGATCGCCTGCGTGATCACCGAGGCCGCGGCGGGCAACATGGGCGCGATCGCGCCGAAGCACAACGCCGAGCTCAAGCAGCTCTGCCAGGACCACGGCGCGCTGCTGATCATGGACGAGGTCATGACCGGCTTCCGGGTGTCCCGCGCCGGCTGGTACGGCCTGGAGAACGTCGAGGGCGACCTCTACACGTTCGGCAAGGTCATGTCCGGCGGCCTGCCCGCGGCGGCGTTCGGCGGCCGGACCGACGTGATGTCGAAGCTCGCGCCCGCAGGCCCCGTCTACCAGGCGGGCACGCTGTCCGGTAACCCGGTCGCCGTGGCGGCGGGCCTGGCCACGCTGCGCGCCGCCACCGACGACGTCTACCGCACCCTCGACGCCAACGCCACGCGCCTGGGCGCGCTGTTCACCGCCGCCCTGACCGAAGCGGGCGTCGCGCACCGGGTCCAGTTCGCCGGCAACCTGGTCAGCGTGTTCTTCACCGACACCGAGGTCACCGACTACGCGGGCGCCCAGCGGGCCGAGACGTGGCGCTTCCCGGCGTTCTTCCACGCCCTGCTCGACCGCGGCGTGTACGCGCCGCCGAGCGCCTTCGAGGCGTGGTTCGTCAACGCGGCCATGACCGACGACGACTTCCAGGTCATCGCCGACGCCCTGCCGCACGCCGCCCGCGCCGCCGCGGGGGCGACCCAGTGAGCCGCACGGTCGTCCACCTGCTGCGGCACGGCGAGGTGCACAACCCCACCGGCATCCTCTACGGCCGCCTGCCGGGCTTCAAGCTGTCCGAACGGGGCCAGAAGCAGGCCCTGACCGTGGCCGAGCACCTGGCCGACCACGACATCGCGCACGTCGTGGCCTCGCCGCTGGACCGGGCGCAGCAGACCGCGTCCCCGATCGCCGACTCGCACCGGCTCGAACTGGACACCGACGACCGGCTCATCGAGGCGGACAACAAGTTCGAGGGCCTGAAGGTGGCCGTCGGCGACGGCGCGCTGCGCTCGCCCAAGCACTGGCCGAAGCTGGTCAACCCGTTCCGGCCGTCGTGGGGCGAGCCGTACCTGGCGATCGCGCACCGGATGCTCGGCGCGGTGCAGCGGGCCCGCTCGGTGGCCGAGGGCCACGAGGCCGTGTGCGTGTCGCACCAGCTCCCGATCTGGACGCTGCGGCGGTTCATGGAGGGCAAGCGGATGTGGCACGACCCGCGTCGCCGCGAGTGCTCGCTGGCGTCGTTGACCAGCCTCGTGTTCGAGGGCGAGCAGCTGGTGCGGGTGGTCTACACCGAGCCGGTCGGCGCCACGAACCCGAGGGTGACCGGGGCATGAGGGCTCGATCGGCGCTGGCCGGCCTCACCGCGGCGGTCCTGCTGGCCACCGGCTGCACGACCGGCGACGACGCGGTGGTGGCCGGGTCGGAGTTCCAGCTCGTCGCGCCCAACGGCGAGACGAAGCTGCGCTACGACGGCGACGAGCGCAAGGGCATCAAGGGGCTGACCGGCCCGAGCCTGATGGAGGACGGCAAGACGATCTCGCTGGAGGACTACGCGGGCAAGGTCGTCGTCGTCAACATCTGGGGCGCATGGTGCCCGCCGTGCCGGACCGAGGCGCCCGAGCTGCAGAAGGTGCAGGACGAGACCGGGCCGCTGGGCGTGCAGGTGCTGGGCGTGGACGTCAAGGAGAACTCGACGGAGTCGCCGCGGGACTTCATGATCAACCGGCAGTTGAGCTACCCGTCGATCTACGACGAGTCGGGTCGCGCGATGCTGTCCTTCCGCGGCCTGCCGCCGAACACCGTGCCGTCCACGTTCGTGCTGGACAAGCAGCACAGGGTGGCGGCGGCGTTCCTCGGCGGCGTGATCGCGTCCGACCTGGTCGGGCTGGTCGAGGAGCTGGCCGCGGAGTCCTGACGGGTCATCGCAGCTCGGGCACCTCGGCCTTGAACGCGTCGACCATCGCGTCCCGGCCGACGAGGTTGAACTCGCGGCCCAGCGTGCGCATGATCGAGTTCTCGGTCGGCCGGTACAGGCCGAGCCTGTGGTAGCGGGCGCCCTCGAACGCGCCGACCACGCCGCCGTCCGGCGACGCCTGGCCCAGGTAGGCCGACCACTTCGCGCCGGTCGGGTCCGCGGTCACGTTGACCTCGGTCGGCTCCGCGCCGCTGTACTGGTCGTACGGGTAGTCGTACTCGTCGGCCAGCTTGCCGATCGAGTGGCCGAGCTCGTGCACGGCGATCTGCCCGGCCTGGTCGTTCGCGCCCGCCGCGGTCGCCACGCCGCCGCCCGCGCCGCCGTACTTGGCCGTGTTGCCGAGCGCGATGACCTGGTCGGCCTGCGGCGCGAGCGCGCCGAACTGGCCCGCCTTGGTCTGGTTCACGCACAGCAGGCGTTCGGTCTGGGTGTCGCGGCCCTGGCACCAGAAGCCCATGTCGAGAGCCGTGTCGCGGGCCGTGCCCAGGGTCGGGTCGTGGTCCACGCCCGACTCGTTCGACACGACGTTGACCTGCCAGACGTTGAAGTACTGGCGGTAGGACTTGAACGGCTCGACGGCGGACAGCTCCGTCCACTTGCCCACCACGTGGTCGTGGAAGACGCCGATCTCGCCCGCCGTGTACCCGTCGCCGACGAAGACCAGGTCGAACCGCTGGTCGGGCGCGCCGGTCTCCTGGATGGCCACCACGTCGGCGGCCACGGCCCCGGGCGCGGCCCTGGTCTCGACGGCGACCGCCACCGGCGTCCGCGAGATCGTGCCGTCCGGTGAGAAGACCTCCACCCACTCCACGCCGGGGCCGTCGGACTCCGCGGCGCCGCCGGGCAGGGGAGCGGCGACGACGGCGAAGGCGACGGCCAGCGCGGGGAGGGTGAGCCGGTGTGCGCGCATGGCAATGACGCTATGGAGTTGCCCGCTAACCCACAAGAGTGGATGGTCGCGTTTAAACATTCACTGAGATGGGTAAAAGAGCCCCGCATCGACCCGCCCGGAGCGCCATCCGGACTACCACCGGCTTGTGATCTGGGTCGCCCATAAGGGATGCCGGTGGGAGCAGTCAAGTGGTCGATACCTACCCTGAACGACGTGAATCCGACCGATCTGGCCACCTCCGGCCCGATCCTGCTCGCGACCGGGGTGGCGGTCCTGGCCGGTGCGATCTCGTTCGCGTCGCCGTGCGTGGTCCCGCTCGTGCCCGGCTACCTCGCGTACCTCGCGGGCCTGGTCGGCGCGGAGGCGCCCGCGGTCCAGGACGACGAGGCGAGGAAGACCGGCCGCTGGCGGGTCGCGGGCGCGGCGCTGCTGTTCGTGCTCGGCTTCACGATCGTGTTCGCGCTGATGTCGTTCGTGGTGCTCGGGCTGACCGACCTGTTCTGGGTCCAGGGAGACCTGCTCCAGCGCGTCGGCGGCGTCATCACGATCGCCATGGGACTGGTGTTCATCGGGCTCGTCCCCGGCCTCCAGCGGGATGTCCGCCTGCACCGCGCGCCGCGCGCCGGCCTGCTCGGCGCGCCCCTGCTCGGCGGGGTGTTCGCGCTCGGCTGGACACCGTGCCTCGGCCCGACGCTGACGGGCGTGCTGGCGTTGACCCGCAGCACCGAGGTCGGCTCGGTCACCGCCCGCGGCGGGGTCCTCGTGCTCGCCTACTGCCTCGGCCTCGGCCTGCCGTTCATCCTGATCGCGCTCGGCGCGCGCTGGGCGGTCCGCACGACCGGCTGGCTGCGCTCGCACGTCCGCCAGGTGCAGGTGTTCGGCGGCGTGCTGCTGATGGCCGTCGGCGTGGCCCTGGTCACCGGCCTGTGGGGCGACTTCGTCGCCTGGCTGCGCGACGCCGTCGTCAACGACCTGAAACTGCCGTTGTAGTGCGCGCCCTCCTCGCCTTCCTGCGCAACACGTGGCGCGGCCTGACGGCCATGCGCACCGCGTTGACCCTGCTCTTCCTGCTCGCCCTCGGCGCGATGCCGGGCGCGCTGCTGCCGCAGCGCTCGCTGAACTCCTTCAAGGTCGACGAGTACATCGCCGACAACGGCTGGTGGGGCCGGCTCCTGGACCGGCTGCAGTTCTTCGACGTCTACGCGAGCTTCTGGTTCTCCGCGATCTACGTGCTGCTGTTCGTGTCCCTGGTGGGCTGCCTGCTGCCGCGCACGTGGGAGTACTTCAAGCAGATGCGGGCCAAGCCGGTGCTCACGCCGCGCAACCTGGCCCGCATGCCGCACCACGCGTCGGCCGACACGACCTCGTCGCCCGAGGCCGTCATCGAGCACGCCGAGCGCCGGCTCAAGGGCTGGCGGACCGTCACCCGCGACGAGCCGGACGGCGCCCGCACGATCAGCGCCGAACGCGGGTTCCTCCGCGAGACCGGCAACCTGGTGTTCCACTTCTCCCTGCTCGGCCTGCTGGTCGCGTTCGCGCTGGGCAAGATGTTCGGCTACGAGGGCCAGGTCATCGTGCAGGCCAACGGCGGCCAGTTCTGCAACTCGGGCGTCTACAACTACGACACGTTCCGCCCCGGCCTGCGCGTGGACGGCACGCAGCTCAACCAGTTCTGCGTGCGGGTCGACGACTTCGACGCCACGTTCCTGCACAACGGCCAGGCCGAGAGCTTCCGCGCGGACATCCACTACCAGTCCGGCGCGGACCTGGAGACCGGCGACTGGCGGCCGTACCCGCTGGAGGTCAACAGCCCGCTGCGCACCGCGGGCGACCGGCTCTACCTGCTCGGCCACGGCTACACGCCGCTGTTCACGGTGACGTTCCCCAACGGCGAGACCCGCACCGGCGCGACCCAGTGGCGCCCGGTGAACCAGGTCACGCTCGCCTCGGAGGGCGCCACGAAGTTCGACCCGCCGAACGTGCCGGACGCCGAGCAGCGCCGCAAGAGCCAGCTCGCGATCACCGGCCTGCTCGCGCCGACCGCCGTCTTCCAGGGCGAGCTGCTCGACTCCGCGTTCCCCGCCGCGAACGACCCGGCGGTCGCGATCGACGTCTACCGCGGCGACCTCGGCACCGACTCCGGTCGCGGCCAGTCCATCTTCTCGATCGACCAGAAGATGGTGCAGGACGGCAAGCTGACGAAGGTCGTCCGGCAGAACCTCGAGCAGGGCGAGGAGCTGACCCTCGACGACGGCACCGTGATCCGCTTCGACGGCGTCCGCGACTGGGTGTCGTTGCAGGTGTCCCACGACCCGACGCAGGTGTGGGTGCTCGTGTTCTCGGTGCTGGTCATCCTGGGTCTGGCCGTCTCGCTGAGCATCAAGCGCCGCCGCGTCTGGGTGCGGGCCGCACCGGGGGAGGACGGGCGTACGGTTGTCGAGGTCGGCGGCCTCGCGCGCACTGATCAAGCCGGGTACGGCGAGGAGTTCACGGTGCTGGCCCGTGATCTGGTCATCTCCCGCGACCTGCTCGCCCACAAGGAGGAGAGCTGATGCCGGTCAACACGGCGCTGGCGACCTACAGCGACTGGACCTACGGCGCGGCCGTGGCGATCTACTTCCTCGCCGCCGTGCTGTACCTGTGCGAGGCGGCGTTCGCCCGGCCCGCCAAGACCCGCGAACTGGCCGGAGCCGCCGTCGTGTCGGGCGGCACGCAGGCCGACGGCACGTGGACGCCCGGCCGGGTCGCCAAGCCGGAGCGGTCCCGCGCCGAACGCCTCGGTCGCATGGGCGTGGCGCTGACCGTCCTCGGCGCGCTGCTGCAGACCTCTTCCCTGGTGCTGCGCGGGTTCGCGACCGAGCGCGCGCCGTGGGGCAACATGTACGAGTACGGCTCGCTGCTCACGCTGGCCGCCGTCGTGACGTGGCTCGTGCTGTCGCGCACGTTCGACGTCCGCAAGCTCGGCGGCTTCGTGCTCGTGCCGATCGTGATCCTGATGTTCCTCGGCGGCACCGTGCTCTACGCCGACGCCGCGCCCGTGCAGCCCGCGTTGCAGTCGTACTGGCTCGTGGTGCACGTGTCGGTGATCTCGGTGTCCAGCGGCGTGCTGCTGGTGCCCGGCGTGGCCAGCGTGCTGTACCTGCTGAAGACCTCCGGCCGGGCGCGGTTCACCAGGCTGCCCGACGCCGACGTGCTCGACCGGCTCGCCTACCGCAGCACGGTGTTCGCGTTCCCGCTGTTCACCATCGGCATCATCTGCGGCGCGATCTGGGCCGAGGCGGCGTGGGGCCGGTTCTGGGGCTGGGACCCGAAGGAGACCGTGGCGTTCGTCTCGTGGGTCGTCTTCGCGGCCTACCTGCACGCGCGGGCGACGGCGGGGTGGCGCGGCAGGCCCGCCGCGTGGATCAACTCGCTCGGCTTCGCGCTGACCGTGTTCAACCTGTTCTTCATCAACCTCGTAACGACTGGGATGCACTCGTACGCGGGCGTCGGCTGATGCCGTAGACCACGTGTTACGCGGTGTTCGCGGGCCCGTTCGCGAGGCTCGGGTGAGCGAGCACCCAGTGTCGTGGAACCACTGGTGGCCGACTACCGTCGGACGCGTGGGGTCGGGGAGGTCTCGATCCGCTTCGCTCAGGGAGGACCCCAGCGGTGACCGGTCGCTACGAGAATCCTGAGCCGTCGTGGCAGCAGCCGGCCGGAGCGGACGGGCAGCAGCCCAACCCGAACCAGTCGGGCGGCTACCAGGTCGAGCCGGGATCGGGTGCCCACTACGTCGACCCCCAGACCGTCTACCTCGACCCGGCGCAGTCCGGTCCGGTGACCGGCCCCCCGTCGGGCGGGTTCCCGGCGCAGGGCCACCCGTCCGGCCCGTACCCGGCGCAGGGTCAGCAGTCGGGCCCCTACCCGGTGTCGGGCCAGCAGTCCGGGCCGTACCAGGTCTCCGGGCAGCAGTCCGGCGCGTACCAGGTGTCCGGGCAGCAGTCCGGCGCCTACCAGGTCCAGGGCGGCCAGTCGGGCCCGTACCCGGTGTCGGGCGGCCAGTCGGGCGCCTACCAGGTCTCCGGCGGCCAGTCCGGCCCGTACCCCGGCCAGCCGGGGCCGAACCAGTCGGGACCGCACCAGTACCAGGGCGGGTTCCCCAACAACTTCCCGCAGAGCGTCCAGCCGCAGCAGCCGCAACCCCAGCGGCCGGCCAACGCCAGCGACGTGTCCTCGCAGCAGCTGATCAAGCGCGCGAAGCGCCCGCCGCAGTCCGGTTGGCGCAAGACCGTGCACTCGGTCACCGGCGGTCTGGTCAACCTCGGCGAGAGCCCCGCGGACGTCCGCAGGCGTGAGCTGATCGGCCGGATCAACCAGCCGCTGCGCGGTTGCTACAAGATCGCCATGCTGAGCCTCAAGGGCGGCGTCGGCAAGACCACGACGACGACCACGCTCGGCTCCACCTTCTCCTCGCTGCGCGGCGACCGGGTCATCGCGGTGGACGCCAACCCCGACCGCGGCACGCTGGCGCTGAAGGTGCCCAGGGAGACCACGGCGACCGTGCGGCACCTGCTGCGCGATGCCTCGAAGATCACCCGGTACAGCGACGTGCGCGCGTACACCTCGCAGTCGCCCAGCCGGCTCGAGGTGCTGGCGTCGGAGCAGGACCCGGCGGTGTCGGAGGCGTTCAGCGACCTCGACTACCTGCGCACGATGGGGCTGCTGGAGCTCTTCTACAACATCGTGCTCACCGACTGCGGCACCGGCTTGATGCACTCGGCCATGAAGGGCGTGCTCGACCAGGCCGACTCGCTGGTGCTGGTGTCCTCGGGCTCGGTGGACGGCGCGCAGACCTCGGCGGCGACGCTGGACTGGCTGGACGCCCACGGCTACCGCGACCTGGTCGCGAAGTCCGTCGCGGTGATCAACTCGGTGCGGCCGGGCTCGGGCAAGGTCGACCTGGACAAGCTGGCCGCGCACTTCGCCCAGCGCTGTCGCGCCGTGGTGCGGATCCCGTTCGACACTCACCTGGAAGAGGGCGCGGAGATCGAGCTGGACAAGCTCGCCCCGGACACCCGGCTCGCGCTGCTGGAACTCGCCGCCACCGTGGCCGACGACTTCCCGAACAACTGACACGACGAGCCACCGACACGACGAGGGGGCCTCGTTCGAGGCCCCGCCGTTGTCACTCTTCGTCGTCCGGCTTCTTCTTGCGCTGCTCACCGAGCTTGCGCAGGAAGTCCGGGTCGTCGTCCGGCGCCACGATCCGACGACTGGGGGCGGTATCGACCCGGTTCGGCCCGAACGCACGCCACAGCAGCACGGCGATGGTGAGCGCACCGATCACCGCGAGCAGGTAGAGCATGGTCGCCACCTCCTTTGCCACGAGATTACCCGTGTCGCGGAGGTGCACGTCGTCAGTGCCGAACCGGCTCCGTCGCTTCCGTGGTCAGCTGGGACAACAGCTGCTGCACCTCGGACTCCCGGAACCTCCGGTGCCCACCCGGCGTGCGGATCGACCCGATCCGACCCGCGGTGGCCCAGCGGGTGACCGTCTTCGGGTCGACCCGGAACAAGTTCGCGACCTCACCCGGTGTCAGCAGGCGTTCCCCCTGGTGTCCCTGCGTCACGGTCACGGCATCCTCCCCGATGGCGAACAGACGTACCGGACGCATCGTGGCACCCCACCCATCGGGTACTCGAACGCTTGGGTGATGGTAAAGAGGTAGTAAGGGACGAAGCGCGCGGTTCGGACATCGAGGTCGGTGGGCCTACGCTGTGACCGGTGGACGCTCTTGATCGACAGATCATCGCCGCCCTGCGGGAGAACGGCCGGGCCACCTACGCCGACCTGGGGCGCAAGGTGGGCCTCTCGGCCTCCGCGGTGCACGAACGGGTCGGCAAGCTGGAAGCCACCGGCGTGATCGTCGGCTATCACGCGGTGGTCGACCCGAGCGCCGTCGGCCTCGGCGTGACCGCGCTGGTCAGCATCCACCCCACCGACACCGCGGACGACGACGAGCTGGCCGTCGCGCTGGCCGAGCTGGTCGAGGTCGAGTCGTGCTACCGGGTGGCGGGCGACGAGTCGTTCATCGTGAAGGTGCGGGTCGCCACGGTGGACGACCTGGAGCGCTCGCTCGGCCGGTTGCGGCGCATCCAGGGCGTCGCGCGCACGCGCACCACGGTCGTGCTGTCCACCCGGTTCGAGGGCCGTCCGAACACCGCGGCAGCCGGTCCCGCGACTGATTGACCCGATGGGCAGCGTAACCTGGGTAACCGTGCACCTGGGTCGTGATGTGACGCTCTACGTCGGCGCGCGCCTCGGCATGGTCGCCGCGGTCACCGCGCTGCTCGTGCTCGTCAACGTGCCGTTGCTGGTCGCGCTCGCCGTGGGCGTGGTGGTGGCGCTGCCGCTGTCGCTGTTCGTGTTCGGCGGGCTGCGCAAGCGGGTCGCGCTGGGCCTGGAGGAGAAGCAGGCCGCGCGCCGCGCCGAACGCGAGAAGCTGCGCGCCCAGTTGCGCGGCGACGCCGCCTAGCGCCTCACACCACCAGCAGGATCGCCCCGCCGAGGTTGGCCAGCACCATCACGGCCAGCACCGCGCCGATGTTCGTGCTCTCGCGCAGCCGCAGGGCCAGTGCCAACGGGCCGATCGGCAGCGCCACCGGCTTGCGCTCCCGGTTCGCGATGCGGAACGCGCCGAACGCCACGCCGAGCGGGTTCAGGCCCAGCTCCCGCGCGCCCTCGACGTCGGCGCGCCACTGCTCCAGGTAACGGTCCCTTTGCCCGCGCGGTAGCAGCACGGCGGCGGCCGTGACCACGGCCAGTGCGAGTCGGGTCGTGAGTCTGCTCATCGGGCGACCTCCGGTCGGGTGACGGGCTTGGACTTCCGCTGCCGGCCGGCGGCCTTCGCGCACACCTTGACCGCCTCCTGGGCGCCTCCGGGCGTGAGCACGTACATCCGGCGGCGCGGGCCGCGGCGTTCGCTGTCGTCGTCCCACGCCGAGGTGACCCACCCGGCCCGTTCGAGGCGGTCGAGCAGCGGGTAGACGCTGCCGGACGGGCGTCCGGTCAGCTTGATGATCTCCAGGCCCCAGCGCGGCTGGTCACTGCCGAGCAGCACCCCCAGCACGTCCACCGTGGCCCCTCCGATGCGTCCGAGCGGTTCCACGAGTCAAGCCTACCTATATAGATTAAGGGTTGTCCACCACCTTCGGCACACCGGCCCCGCGGCGAATCGGCACGGGATCTCCGCCGCGAATTGGCACGGTCCCCCGGCCGTGCCGTGGCTACTGTTCGACCCGTGCAACGACGATTCCTCGGACGTACCGGGCTCGAGGTCAGCGAGCTCGCGCTCGGCACCATGACCTTCGGCGACCAGACCGACGAGCCGACCGCCCACCGGATCCTCGACGAGTTCACCGCCGCCGGCGGCACCTTCATCGACACCGCCGACACGTACCGGTTCGGCGGTTCGGAGCAGATCATCGGCCGCTGGCTGAGCTCGCACAACCGCGACGACCTGGTGATCGCCACCAAGGCGTACGGGGAGATGGCCGCCGGAGCGCCGGTGAACGGCGCCGGCCGCAAGCACCTGATCCGGGCCGTCGAGGCGAGCCTCGTACGGCTGGGCACCGACTACCTCGACCTGTACCAGATCCACGTCTTCGACGACGCCACCCCGATCGAGGAGACGCTGTCCACCCTCGACCGGCTGGTCGGCAGCGGCAAGGTGCGATTCGTCGGCGCCAGCAACTACACCGGGTGGCAGTTGCAGAAGTCGATCGACCTCGCTCGTCAGCACGGCTGGGAGCCGTTCGTCAGCCTGCAACCGCTCTACAACCTGCTCGACCGCGACGCGGAGCTCGAACTGCTGCCGATCTGCCGCAACGAGGGCCTCGGCCTGATCCCGTGGAGCCCGCTCGGCGGCGGCCGGCTGACCGGCAAGTACACCCGGGAGATGACCGAGGCCCCGGCCGGCACCAGGCTGGCAGACCGGCGGCAGTCGCCGCAGGACGGCGCGACCGGGTTCACCTGGCAGGTCGTGGAGGCGGTCTCGGCCGTCGCCGCCGAGGTCGGGAGGACGCCGTCCCAGGTCGCCTTGCGCTGGCTGCTCGACCAGCCCGGTGTGACGAGCCCGATCATCGGGGTCCGGACGCCGGACCAGCTCGTGGACGACCTCGGCGCCACCGGCTGGTCACTGGACGACACCCGGCTGGCGCGCTTGACCGAGGTCAGCAGCCGACCGTTGCCCTACCCGTACGCCTTGCAGCGCCTGCCCCGGTTCGTGCGCCGGCCGTCCTGATCGGATCCCGGCCCGGCCGTCCGGTCACCGCGCGAACGCGGCCGCCGCGTCGTCGGCCAGCCGCTCGATCACGTCGCGCAGCTCCAGCACCTCCAGCCAGTGCTCCGGGATGGCCTCGACGCCGTCGCGCGCACCGAGCAGGTTGCCGCACAGCGCGCCGGTCGAGTCGCTGTCACCCGAGTGGTTGACCGCGAGCAGGAGCCCGTCGGCCAGGTCACGTGCGGCCAACGCGGTCAGCACCGCAATCGCCAGCGCCTCCTCGCCGACCCAACCGCCGCCCAACGCCGTCTCGATCACCTCGGGCGTCGGCCGCACGCCGCCGACGCCCAGCTCGACGGCCAGGTCCAGCAGGGCCAGCTGCTCCTCGTGGCCGTCCCACCTGATCAGCTCGGCGCGGGCCACCTCGATCGCGGGCGGCAGCGGCACGCCCGCCAGCACCTGCTGCACCAGCACGGCCAGCACACCCGCGGACAGGTAGCCGCTGGGGTGGCCGTGGGTCAGCGCGCCGGTCGCGGCGGCCAGGTCGAACACCTCGCGCACCTCGTCGGACCACAACGCCACCGGCGCCGCCCGCATCACCGCGCCGCAGCCCTTGGAGTCGTTGATCGGCGCGTCCACCGTGCCGAGCACGCCCGAGCGCAACGCGGTCAGGCACGTGTTGCCGGGCGCCCGCCGGTCGTGCAGCTCGGGCACGTCCAGCAGCCACCCGTCCGGTCTGACCTCCGGGCCGCCCTGCGTCCGCAGCCACCGCGCGTACGCCACGCGCACCTCGTGCACCGGGTCGCTGTCACGCTTGCGGGCCAGCAGCAGGCCTTCCAGCGTGAACAGGGTCATCTGCGTGTCGTCGGTGATCGCGCCGAGCCGGCCGTAGGCGGGCGCGTAGTCGGTGAGGCCCGACGGACCGAACCGGCCCCGGATGCGGTCGATCCGGTCGAACTCGATCGAACCGCCGAGCGCGTCGCCGACCGCGCCGGCGAGGAGGCTGCCGCGGAGTGGGCCGATCGGAAGTGAGGTCACGTCGCAGAAGTTATCGTGCCGGCGTGACGACTTCGGTAGACCGATGTAGCTCCCGGACCAGGGAATGGGTGTGCGAGGCCGTCCGCATCATCGAAGCGGACGCCAACCGCAGCGCCGACACGCACCTGCTGCACTTCCCCCTCCCGCCGGAGTGGGGCATCGACCTGTACTTGAAGGACGAGTCGACCCACCCCACCGGCTCGCTCAAGCACCGGCTCGCCCGCTCGCTGTTCCTGTACGCGATCTGCAACGGCTGGGTGGTCGGCGGCACGCCCGTGATCGAGGCGTCGTCCGGCTCCACGGCGGTGTCGGAGGCGTACTTCGCGCGCCTGCTCGGGTTGCCGTTCATCGCGGTGATGCCCCGTTCCACCAGCCAGGAGAAGGTGGCGCTGATCGAGCGCCAGGGCGGGCGGTGCCACTTCGTCGACGAGCCGGGCGCGATCTACGACGAGTCCCGGCGGCTCGCGGCCGAGCTGGGCGGGCACTTCATGGACCAGTTCACGCACGCCGAGCGGGCGACGGACTGGCGCGGCAACAACAACATCGCCGAGTCGGTGTTCCAGCAGATGGCGCTGGAGTCCGCGCCCGAGCCGGAGTGGGTCGTCGTGGGCGCGGGCACGGGCGGCACGAGCGCGACCATCGGCCGCTACATCCACTACCGGAAGCTGCGGACCCGGCTGGCCGTGGTGGACCCGGAGCACTCGGTGTTCTTCGACGCGTGGCGCGACGGGAGCCCGTCGTTGACCGGGACGCGTGGCTCGCGCATCGAGGGCATCGGGCGACCACGGGTGGAGCCGTCGTTCATCGGCACCGTGATCGACCGGATGATCAAGGTGCCGGACGCGGCGTCGGTGGCGACGATCCGGCACGTGGAGGACGTGCTCGGGCGGCGTGTGGGCGGGTCGACCGGCACGAACCTGTGGGGCGCGTTCCAGCTGATCGCCGAGATGCGGGCCTCGCGGCTGCGCGGGAGCGTCGTGACGTTGCTGTGCGACGGCGGCGAGCGCTACGCGCACACGTACTACGACGACGAGTGGGTCGCCGCGCAGGGCATGGACCTGGAGCCGCACCGGGCCACGTTGGAGAGGTTCCGCTCGACCGGTATGTGGAGCCGGTGATTCTTGCTTTCATGGGAACGCGCGGCGCGTGCCGTGCGTCGCAGCGGGGATCGGCGCGTGGGAAGGGGTGTGCGGTGAGCGCGTGGCGGACGGCGGAGGTGCTCACGGCGGAGGACGTGCTGGCCAGGTCCGTCGCCGACGCGGACAAGGCGATGCGCGAGGCGGCGAAGCTGCGGTACCCGCAGCGCGAGCCCTCGGCCGACGACGTGCGCCGGGTGATGCAGTACGCGAAGTCGAACGCGGCGACGCCGGAGCTGCAGGCGTTGCAGCGCCGGATCGCGGGCGGCTACCTGAGCTGGCGCCAGGTGCTCATGGGCGAGGCCGCCGACGACCGCGGCGTGAAGGCGGCGCTGGAGGCGGACCGCGAAGCCCTGGCGGCCCTGTGCCGCGGCGAGGAACCACGCGTCGAACCGCCGAAGCCCAAGCCGCGGGACGACGACGAGCCGATGACGTTCACCGAGGACGCCTGGTGACGAGGTCCTCGTCGGTGATCGGGCGGACCGCTCGGCACGGCGTCCCGACCGCGACCACCATGGGCGGGATGTCCCGGCTGACCACGCTGCCGGCGCCGATGACCGCCCCGTAGCCGATCCGGACGCCCGGCAGCACGACGGAGTTGCTGCCGATCCACACCTTGTCCTCGATGACGATCGGTTCCGAGAACCGCGCGAAGTCGACGCGCCGGTGCGGGTGGACGGGGTGCCCCGTCGTGGTCAGCGTCACGCTCGGGGCGATCATGACCCCGTCCCCGACGCGGATGTCGACGTCGTCGACGAACGCGAGGTTGACGTTGCCGAAGAAGTCGTCGCCGATGTGGACGTTGCTCCCGAAGCCGGCGCTGAACGGCGGGAGCAGCACGGTGCGCTCGCCGACCGAACCGAGGATCGCGACGAGCAGCGACCTCCGCTTGTCGGCGTCACCCGGCGGGGTGTGGTTGTACTCGAAGATCAGGTCGGTCCGTCGCCGCGGGGCCTGGAACGCGGCCTCGGACTCGGTGTAGACCAGGCCTCGCCGGATCCGGTCCGAGACCTCCTGCTTGTCACTGCCGGACACCTCGGCGCTCCCTTCCCCGGATCAGCCCAGCACCAGCGCGACGGGCACGGCGATGCCCCACACCAGCATGGCCAGGCCCGTGTCGCGCAGCACGGGGATCAGGTCGCGGCCCTTGCCGCCGTTCAGCACCCGTCGCGCGCCCAGCACGACGAGCGGCAGGGCCAGGAAGCCGATCAGGGCCAGCGGCACGCGCAGGCCGATCGCCAGCGTGATCAGGAACGGGATCGAGACCAGGGCCAGGTAGAGCCGGCGGGAGTCGCGGTCGCCCAGGGTGGACGCCAGCGTGCGCTTGCCCGCCTGGATGTCGGTCGGGATGTCGCGCAGGCTGTTCGCGATCATCACGCCGGTCGAGAAGGCGCCCATCGCGACCGCGCCGCCGATGCCGATGCCGGTGACCTCGCCGGTCTGCACGTACAGCGTGCCGAGCACCGCCGCGGGCCCGAAGAACAGGAACACGGCCAGCTCGCCGAGGCCCGAGTACCCGTACGGCTTGCGGCCACCGGTGTAGAACCACGCCGCCGCGATGCACACCGCGCCGAACGCCACCATCCAGTACCGGCCCGACAGCACCACCAGCACCAGGCCCGCCACCGCGGCCACGCCCAGCGCGGCGAACGCCGCCGTGCGCACTGCCCGCGGGTCGGCGGCACCCGACCCGACCAGCCGGAACGGGCCGACGCGGTTCGCGTCCGTGCCCCGGATGCCGTCGGAGTAGTCGTTGGCGTAGTTCACGCCGACCTGCAACGCCACCGCCACCACGAGCGCCAGCGCCGCCCGGGTCAGGTCGAAGCCGTCGATGTGGTGCGCGGCGCCCGCGCCGACGAGCACCGGCGCGATCGAGTTCGGCAGCGTGCGGGGGCGGGTCCCCGATACCCACTGGGCGACTGTGGCCATGCCGGACATCCTCCGACATGGTGAACGGGGACCCGCTCCCGGGTGGTCGCGTGATCAGCAGGCGGTGGCGCCCGACACGCCCGACACGTACGCCCGGGCGACGAACTTGCCCGCCGCGATCCGGAACCAGATGTTCGAGGTGCCCTGCGAGCCCGTCACCGACTGGCCGGTGACCTGGCACTCGACCCGCACCTGGGCGTAGTTCGCGGCCAAGCCGACCTGGGAGGCCGTCGAGGTCGCGCCGCTGCGCACGTTCAGCGGGTCGCCGGCGGTGCGGATGAAGCCCGCCGGGCCCGAACCCGTCCACTGGTAGGTGACGGTGACCCACGCGTTGTCGGTCAGCTTCAGGCCGTCCCAGAACGTGCCGTCGGCCAGGTCGATGCCCGCCGGGTTGGCCACGGTGCGGCCGAACTGGTCCTTGCCGCCGTTGTAGCCGTCCTGGTACGCGGCCTGCGCCTCGGGCTTGCCCTGGGGCAGGTCCTTCCACATCTCGCGGGTGGCCGAGGGGTTCCAGTAGTCGTCCTTGGTGTTCCACGGGCCGACGTCCCACACCGGCGCCCACTCGCAGCGGCCGTTCGACGCGCACACCCGCACGCTGTACGTGCCGGTGCCCTTGGCGGACAGGCCGCGCCGCGACGGCAGGGCGGCGAAGTGGTCGCGGCTGACGATCACGTGCCCGTTCGCCGTCGTGCCGCCGACCAGGCCCTCACGGGTCGCGTAGACCCGGTAGGACAGGCCCGCGGCCTGCGCCCCGACCTCCGGCGCGGCGACCGTCGTGAACGCGCGGAGGTCCACCCGGCTCACCTCGGGCGAGGCCTTCTCGGCCGTGAGCGCCAACCGGACCTGCACGGTGGTGACGAAGGTCGGCAGCACGGCGGGCGCGTCGGGGCGCGCCTCGACCCACTCGGTCCACTGCTCGTCGCCCACCGCGCCGCGCACGTCGACGGCGACTTCCGCGCCGGCGGGCACGCTGCTCCTCACGGTCGCGGCGACGGCGTTGACCGGCGCGTCGAACGTCCGCGGTTCGAGCTGCAGGAACCCGGTGCGGATGGCGGCCCGCGCGCTGGCGGGCGTCGGTGCGGCGCGGTCGAGCCGCACCGCGCCGTCGTGCGTCGTCACGCCGTTGTCGTCGGCGTCCACAGTGGACAGGTCGGCGCGCCACCCGACGTCGGACGCGGCGGCGGCGGGCGACGCGAGTCCGGCGGTCAGGACGGTGGCGACGGCGAGCGGTATCAGGTAGCGCCTGGTCATCGCAGCACTCCTCGTCCGGGTGCGCGGTGCGGTGGTGACCGCGGCAGGGCCGCGCGCCTCGGCGCTGCCGAGCCAATCGCCTGGCGTGGTTATCTGTCAACCAACAATCTCGCTAATAAGACAGAAACTCACCCAAACGAGCTAGCGACCGCCCTCCGATCCACCTTGCCGGGCCCGCGCAACGGCAGTTCCGCCACGTACACGACCCGCTTCGGCATGGCGAACCGCCCCACGACGTCGCCGACCGCCGCGCACAGCTCGTCCACGTCGGGCGGGTCATCCGGATTTTCCGGCACCACGGCTGCCGCCACCACCTGACCCCATTCGGGGTCGGCCAGCCCCACCACGCACGCCTCCCGCACGCCGGGCTGGGCCGTCAGCGCCCGTTCGACGCCGGCGGGCGCGATGTTCTCGCCGCCGCTGATGATCACGTCGTCGGCCCGGCCGAGCACCTCCACCGTGCCGTCGGCGCGGACGCGGCCGAGGTCGCCGGTGCGGAACCACTCCCCGAACGGCTCGCCGCCCTGGTAGCCCAGCGCCAGCACCGGGCCGCCGACCTCGATGCGGCCGTCGACCAGCCGCACGCGCACGCCGTCGAGCGGCAGCCCGTCGTAGACGCAGCCGCCGGACGTCTCGCTCATCCCGTAGGTGGTGACCACCCGGACGCCGAGCTCCCGCGAGCGTTCGAGCAGTGAAGGCGGGGTGGCCGCGCCGCCGATCAGCACGGCGTCGTACTGCCGGGCGGCGGCGAGCCCCGGGCCGTCGGTGGCGACCAGGCGGGCCAGCTGCGTCGGCACGAGGGCGGTGTAGTGGCGCCCCGGCGTGGCCAGCACCGGCCGGGACGCGACGGCGAAGTCGGCGGCGCGGAAACCGGGCGCCAGGTCCATCACGCCCGGCTCGACGCCCGCCACCACCGACCGCACCAGCACCTGGATGCCGGCGATGTGCGTGGTCGGCAGGGCCAGCAGCCACCGGCCGGGCCCGCCGAGGCGGGCGTGGGTCAGCTCGGCGGACGTCGTCAGCGCGTCCGCGCCGAGCAGCACGGTCTTCGGCTCGCCGGTGGAGCCCGACGTCGTGACCGCGAGCGCGGCGGCGGTCTCCCACCCGCGCAACGGCGGCAGGTCGCCGGGCTGCGCGATCACCGGGCCGCCACCGGAGGTCAGCGCGGCCCGCAGCAGGTCGAGGGTGACCATCAGTAGAAGTAGGGGTAGTCGGACCAGTCCGGCGGGCGCTTCTCCAGGAAGGCGTCCCGGCCCTCCACCGCCTCGTCGGTCATGTACGCCAGGCGCGTGGTCTCGCCCGCGAAGATCTGCTGCCCGACCAGGCCGTCGTCGATCAGGTTGAACGCGTACTTCAGCATCCGCTGCGCGGTCGGCGACTTGCCGTTGATCTCCTTGGCCCACTCCAGCGCCGTCGACTCCAGCTCGGCGTGCGGCACGACCGCGTTCACCGCGCCCATCTGCCGCATGTCCTCGGCGGTGTAGGCCCGGCCGAGGAAGAAGATCTCGCGGGCGAACTTCTGGCCGACCTGCCTGGCCAGGTACGCCGAGCCGTAGCCACCGTCGAAGCTGCCGACGTCGGCGTCGGTCTGCTTGAACTTCGCGTGCTCGGCGCTGGCCAGCGTGAGGTCGCACACCACGTGCAGGCTGTGGCCGCCGCCGGCCGCCCAGCCGGGCACGACCGCGATGACGACCTTCGGCATGAACCGGATCAGGCGCTGGCACTCCAGGATGTGCAGCCTGCCCGCGCGGGCCGGGTCGATGGTCTCCGCGGTCTCGCCCGACGCGTACTGGTAACCGCTGCGCCCGCGGATGCGCTGGTCGCCGCCCGAGCAGAAGGCCCAGCCGCCGTCCCGCGGGGACGGGCCGTTGCCGGTGAGCAGGACGCAGCCGACGTCCGAGCTCATCCGGGCGTGGTCCAGCGCGCGGTACAGCTCGTCGACCGTGTGGGGCCGGAACGCGTTGCGCACCTCGGGCCGGTCGAACGCGATGCGCACCGTGCCCTGGTCGACCGCGCGGTGGTAGGTGATGTCGGTGAAGTCGAACCCCTCGACCGGCTTCCAGCGGGCGGGGTCGAACAGCTCGGAAACGTCCTGATCTGCCACGGCAGGGACAATAGGCCCGCGCCGCGGCCGAGAGGCGGTCCGGTCCGGCTCAGCGCGTGGAATCACCTGGTCGCGGGCTGAGCGACAATGTGCGGGTGAACCCGTCCACCGCGCAGGCCAGGGTGCTCGTCGACGAGCTGATCCGCAACGACGTCCGGCACGTCGTGCTGAGCCCCGGATCGCGCAACGCGCCGCTGTCGTTCGCCCTGCACGAGGCAGCCGCGGCCGGCCGGCTCACCCTGCACGTCCGCGTGGACGAGCGCACCGCGGGCTTCCTCGCCCTCGGCCTGGCCAAGGGCAACGACGAGGTCACCGCCGTCACCTGCACGTCCGGCACCGCCGTGGCGAACCTGCACCCCGCCGTGCTGGAGGCCCGGCACGCGGGCGTCCCGGTCATCGCGCTCACCGCGGACCGGCCGGTCGAGCTCTACCGCACGGGCGCCAGCCAGACCGTGGACCAGCAGCGCGTCTTCGGCCTGGACACGCTCCAGTTCCCCATCGCCGAACGCCGGGAGAACCAGAACGGCCTGTGGCGCTCCCTGGTGTGCCGAGCCGTGGCCACCGCCCGCGAGCAGGGCCCGGTGCACGTCAACGTCCCGTTCCGCGAGCCGCTCGTGCCCGGGGGCGACGACGACTGGCCGGAGAGCCTGGACGGCCGCCCGTTCGACATGCCGTGGACCCGCACCGCCCGCCGCACGACGACCTCCACGCACGCCGCCGACCACCTCGGCCCGCGCACCCTGGTGATCGTCGGCGACACCGGGCACGACCTCTCCGACCTGGCCGAACGCGCCGGCTGGCCGGTCGTCGCCGAACCCACCGGACACGGCCTGCGCCACGGCACGCTCCTGCTCAACGCGGGCGAGCTGCCCGACCACCTCGTGCCGCAGGCCGTGGTCGTCGTCGGCCGCGCCACCCTGTCCCGCGGTGTGCTCAAGCTCATCGCGCGGACCCCGGTGGTGCACGTGCTGTCCGACGAGCTCGACTGGCCGGACCCGCAGTTCACCGCCACGCACACGTCGACCGACCTGGTCCTCGGCGAGCACGACGTGGACGACGACTGGCTCACCGCCTGGCAGCACGCGGACAAGGCGGTCGCCGACGTGGTGGACGGCCTGCTGGCGGAGGAGCCCTGGCCGACCGGGCTGCACGTGGCCCGCGACGTGGTCGCCGCGCTGCCGCCGGGCGCGAACCTGTTCCTCGGCTCGTCCAACCCGGTCCGCGACGTCGACCTGGTCGCCGAGCCGCGCCGCGACGTCCGCACCTACGCCAACCGGGGCGTGGCCGGCATCGACGGCAGCATCTCCACCGCCGCCGGCATCGCGCTCACCCGCGGCCCGACCTACGCCCTGATCGGCGACCTGACGTTCCTGCACGACGCGAACGGCCTGCTCATCGGTCCCGGCGAGCCGCGACCCGACCTGACCGTCGTCGTGCTCAACGACGACGGCGGCGGCATCTTCGCGTTGCTGGAGCAGGGTGCGAAAGAGCACGAGCGGACCTTCGAGCGCGTTTTCGGCACGCCGCACGGCGTCGACCTGAAGTCGTTGTGCGCGGCGCACCACGTGCCGCACGCGGAAGCCTCGACGCCGGACGAGTTGAGACGGGCGCTCGACCGGCCGAGCGGAATCCGGGTGGTGGAAATCCGGGCGGACCGGCACGAATTGCGCGATCTGCACCGACGGCTGAAGGCCGCCGTGTCAACCGCATTCCAATAGTGGGAATCCTACCGACGGGGGTACAGCCCGCCGGTGGCCGCGACTAGCTTCGCCGCATGTCCCTGAGAGCGAAGCTGACCCTCGGTACCGCCGCCGCGGCGTCCCTGCTCCTGCTGGCCGGCACGGCGACGGCGGCCGAACCGGGCGCACCCGGCATCGGCGACCCGTACTACCCGAATGCGGGCAACGGCGGGTACGACGTCTCCCATTACGACATCAGGCTCAACTACCAACCGGGCAACGACACGCTTTCCGGCACCACGACGATCCTGGCCAAAACCACCCAGGACTTGAGCCGGTTCAACCTCGACTTCCTGTTGAAGGTCAGTTCGGTCCGGGTGAACAACAAGGTCGCCGCGTTCTCGCAGTCCGGCGGCGAACTCGTCGTCGACCCGCGCGGCACGCTGCGCGAGGGCTCGAACGTGACGGTCGTCGTCACGTACTCCGACGTGCCCTCCACGCACGCCGTGGACGGCTACACGTCGTGGAAGCGGACGCCGGACGGCGCGCTGGCGATCGACCAGCCCGACATCGCGCCGTGGTGGTTCCCGAGCAACAACCACCCGACCGACAAGGCGAAGTTCGACATCTCGGTGGCCGTGCCCACCGGCGTCGAGGTGATCTCCAACGGCACGTTCGGCGGCACCGCCCAGCAGATCAACGGCTGGACCCGCTGGCGCTACCGCAGCCTGCAGCCGATGGCCACCTACCTGGCGTTCATCGCGATCGGCCAGTTCGAGATCCGCCAGTCGACCGCGCCGAACGGCCAGCCGGTGCTCAACGCCTACTCGGAGCGGCTCGGCGCGGACTACGGCGCGGCCGTGGCCAGCATCGAGCGCACGCCCGAGGTGACGGAGTTCCTGGAGACGCAGTTCGGGCCGTACCCGTTCGAGGCGCAGGGCGGCGTCGCGACGCCGGGCATCGGCTTCGCGCTGGAGAACCAGACCCGCTCGACCTACGACACCGCGTTCTTCCGCCGCGGCGCGAACACCTACGTCGTGGCGCACGAGGTCGGGCACCAGTGGTTCGGCGACTCGGTGTCCGTGCAGGGCTGGAAGGACATCTGGCTGAACGAGGGCTTCGCCAGCTACGCGGAGTGGCTGTGGTCCGAGCACGTCGGCGAGGGCACGGTCCAGGAGAACTCGGACTTCGTCTACGCCTCCTACCCGGCCGACAGCCCGTTCTGGCAGGTCCTGCCCGGTGACCCGGGCGCGTCGAACCAGTTCCACGGCGCCGTGTACGACCGCGGCGCGCTCACCGTGCACGCGTTGCGCGGCGAGATCGGCGACGAGGCGTTCTTCGAGCTGCTGCGGGAGTGGCCGGCGGCGAAGCGCAACGGCAACGCGACGACGGACGAGTTCATCGCGTTCGCCGAGAAGCTGTCCGGCAAGCAGCTCGACGAGCTGTTCCAGACCTGGCTGTTCACGCCCGGCAAGCCGGCGGTCGCGCCGGGCGCGGCCGGTTTCGCGGCACGTGCCGCGACCGTGACCGAGCCGAAGTCGTTCAAGAAGATCCAGGAGACGCGCGAGCTGCTCGCGGGTCACCAGCACTGATCGCAAGGTGAAGGGCCGCCCGCGACGTCCGGGGGCGGCCCTTCGCGCGTCAGTCGGTCCGGCCGATGCCGTCGACCACCTTCGTGGTGACGGCCGCGTAGCCCATCACGGTCCCCGGCGGGATGAAGGACCAGTGGGGTTGCGGCCCGGTGACGGTGCGCTCGCCGATGAAGTCACCGGTGGCCGGGTCCACGATCAGCTCGCGCCGCTCGTGCACGTCCTCGACCGTGATCGCGACGCCCACGCGGCCGTCCAGGTTGGCCTTGCCGTCGGTCACCGTCACGCCGTCGAGCAGCGCGAGCGCCCGGTAGAGCGAGGCGCGCAGGTCGGCGGGCACGAGGCCGGTGCGCAGCAAGTACACGGCGGAGTGGAACGGCATGTTCGTCGTGCCCCCGACCTGGTGCACGCCGGCCGTGCGGTCGTGCAGCCACTGGAGGAGGGCTTGGGGGTCGCGCGGGAACTGCGCGTAGTACTCAGGGTGGCTCGGGTGGTCGGGGTCTCCGCACCCCGGCGGCGGGGCGACCCCGTAGAAGTAGCCGCACTCGCCGCGGCGTTCGCCCTGCTCGAAGTCGCTCGGTCCGGGCAGCGGCGCCTCGGACTGCGGCACGGTGCCGCCGAGCCACTTCACGCCCTCCAACCGGGCGCGTCGGTTCATCCAGTCCTGGGTGATGTCCTGCGGGATCCAGGTCTCGTCGCGTGATTCGACCAGGTAGATGTAGGCGGTCCTCGGTGCCTGGGGCGACGGCGACACGTAGTACGAGCTCCACTCGTGCGCCGCGACGTAGCGGTACTGGCCCGGTCCGAGCGGCTGGTCCGTGGCGGTGATCGCGTCGGCCGCCTGCGCCAGGTACTCCCGCGCGGACAGCAGTTCGACGCCTGCCGGCGCGCCGGCGGTCGTCCCGGGCGCGGGTGCCTGCCCGGTCCCGCTGCCCACCGCGACCACGCCCGCGATCAGGGCCGCCGCCGCGGCCACGGCGACGGGCGCGAGCCACCGCGTGCCGCCGCGTCGCTTCGGGGTCACCGGGTCCGCCGCCGCGGCCAGGACGCGGGCCCGGACGGCGTCGAGCGGCACGTCGGCGGTGCGGACGTCGTGGTGGAGCTGGTCGAGCGCGTCGTCGAGTTCACGCATCGCGGTTCTCCTCGGTGAGCAGGGCTTGGAGCCGGGTGCGGACCCGGTGCAGCCGGGAGCGGACGGTGCCGGCGGGCTCGCCGAGCGCGGCGGCCACCTCGGTCGGGCTCAGCCCGGCCCACGAGGTGAGCAGGAGCGCGTCGCGGTCCACGTCACGCAGGTCCGCCAAGGCTCGGGTGAGCAGTTCGGCGCGGCGCTGGGCGTCCACCCGGTCGGCGACCGCGCCGCCGTGGTCGGGTTCGGGGCGGCCGACCGCGCGCAGTCCGGCGCGCCGGCCGCGGGTCTCCCGGCGGACGTGCTCGCGCACGAGGTTGGTGGCGATCCCGTAGAGCCAGCCCTTCACGGGCGCGCGCTCGGGGTCGTAGCTGTGCCGCCGCTTCAACGCCACCAGGAACGTCTCGGCGACCAGGTCGTCGGCCGCCGCGTCACCGACGCGGCCGGCCAGGTAACCGCGCAGCTGCCGGGCGTGCGCGTCGAACAGCTCGGCGAACGCGGCCGTGACGTCCGGCCCGCGCAGGTCGGGAGGTTTGTCCAGTGCTGTGGTCACGTACCGGTTGGCCGAAGTGCCCTCGGACGTCCCGGTGACGTGCGTCACATGCCTTCGAGAGCTTCCCGAAAGGGCAGCATCTTGGCGTGCGCCTCGTGGACCTCGGAGTCCGGGTCCGACTCGGCGACCAGGCCGCAACCGGCGAACAGCCGCGCCGTGCGGCCGTCCACCTGCGCGCAGCGCAGCGCGACGCCGAGCTCGCCGTCGCCGTTGCCGTCGATCCAGCCGACGGGGCCCGCGTAGCGACCGCGGTCCATGCCCTCCAGCTCCTCGATCATCGCGATGGCGTCCGCGCGCGGCGTGCCGCCGACGGCCGCCGTGGGGTGCAGCGCCTCGCCCAGCGCGAGCAGCGACGGCGTGCCGCTGAGCGTGCCGATGACGTCGCTGGACAGGTGCGACACGTTCGGCAGCCGCAGCACCGAGGGTCCTTCCACCGACATGGTGTCGCAGAACGGCTGCAGCGTCTGCACCAGCGACGCCACCGCGTACTCGTGCTCGTCGCGGTTCTTGCCCGACGACAGCAGCGCGGCGGCCAGCTCGTCGTCCGACATGCCGTCGTGCGGCCACGTCGTGCCCGCGAGCACGCGTGAGTCGACCACGGACCCGCTGCGCCGCAGCAGCAGCTCGGGCGTGGCGCCGATCAGGCCGTCCACGGCGTACACCCAGCACTCGGGGTACCGCCGGGCCAGGCCTTCGAGCACGAACCGGTGGTCGATGTCGACGTCGGCGACCGCGAGCAGGTCGTGTGCCAGCACGACTTTCTCCAGCTCGCCCGCGCGCATCCGCTCGACCGCCGCGCGCACGGCCTCGCGGTACCCGGTGACGGACACCTGCCCGTCGCTGTAGCGGACCTCCGTCGGTTTGCGCACGGGCTCGACCCGTCGCTTGCCGCCGTTGCCGATCGTGGTCAGCCAGCTGTGCCCGTTGCGGCGGCCGAGCACGACCTCGGGCACCACGAGCACCGAGCGGCCGGGTCGGTCGGCGAACGCCATGCTGACGAACGCCACCGGTCCGGCGCCGGGCACGCCCACCTCGTCGTCCACCACGAGGTCGTCGGTGAACTCGCGCCACCAGCGGTCGGCGGCGGCGAACCGATCCGGTCCCGACACCTCGAACCGGGCCGCCTCACCCCATCCGACCAGGCCCGTTCCGTCCCGCACCCAACTCAGCGCACCGGTCGGCGCGGGTAGCCCGCCCAGCAGGTCGTCGCCCGCGACGCGCCTGGTGTGCACGCGCAGCCGTTGTCGGGTCCGCGAGGCAGGAGCTGAGGTCACGGCGTCGAGGGTATGGACTCGTCGCTGAGATCCGGCGCGGAGGCCGCCCTAGACTCCTCAGTTGTGGTGGACGACGCAGTGCGGACAGGTGCCCGCCCTCAGGCTCGGCTCCTGGTCAGCCGGGCGTTGGTGCTGCTGGGCGCGGTGGTGACGCTGATCGGGGTGATCCTGCTCGCGGCGTGCTGGCGCGATGACCTGATGATCTCCAAGCGGCTGGGCAAGGCGACCGCCGAGGTGGTGTCCGTCTCGTTCCAGCGGACCGTGGTGCGCTTCGCCACGCCGGACGGCGCGGTGCACAGCCCGTCGCAGGGCCTGCTGTACCCGGAAGGGCTCGAGCCGGGCCAGCTCGTGCGCATCGAGTACGACACGGCCGACCCCGAGGTGGCGCGGGTCGCCGGGCGCACGGCCGTGCTCGCGCTGCTGCCGATCGGCACCTTCCTGCTGGCGGTGTGGGCCGTGCTGTTGCCGCTGCTCTGGTGGGTCCGCCGGCGGTTGTGACAGTCCTGCCGTAAATCGGCCTCCAGGTGTAACATCGGGTGCATGGACCTGGAGGCGCAGTTCGAGCGCACCGTCGCGGCCGAGCAGCGCGTCGAGCCGCGCGACTGGATGCCCGACGGCTACCGGAAGACGCTGATCCGGCAGATCGCGCAGCACGCGCACTCCGAGATCATCGGCATGCAGCCCGAGGGCAACTGGATCAGCCGCGCGCCCTCGCTGCGCCGCAAGGCGATCCTGCTGGCCAAGGTCCAGGACGAGGCGGGGCACGGGCTGTACCTGTACGCGGCGACCGAGACCCTCGGCGCGGACCGCGGCGAGCTGACCGAGAAGCTGATCACGGGTCGGCAGAAGTACTCCTCGATCTTCAACTACCCCACGCTGTCCTACGCCGACGTCGGCGTGATCGGCTGGCTCGTCGACGGGGCCGCGATCTGCAACCAGGTGCCGCTGTGCCGCACCTCCTACGGGCCGTACGCGCGGGCGATGATCCGCATCTGCAAGGAGGAGTCCTTCCACCAGCGGCAGGGCTACGAGCTGCTGATGACGATGATGTCCGGCACCGACGCCCAGCGCGCGATGGTGCAGGAGTCGGTGAACCGCTGGTGGTGGCCGTCGCTGATGATGTTCGGCCCGCCGGACGCCGAGTCGTCCAACACCGAGCAGTCGATGAAGTGGCGGATCAAGCGCAACACCAACGACGAGCTGCGGCAGAAGTTCGTCGACATGACCGTGCCGCAGGCGGAGAAGCTGGGCGTGACGCTGCCCGACCCGGAGCTGAGGTGGAACGCCGAGCGCGGGCACCACGACTTCGGCCAACCGGACTGGGACGAGTTCTGGCAGGTCGTCGGCGGGAACGGGCCGACGAACGCGCAGCGCGTCGAGCACCGGCGCAAGGCGCACGAGGACGGCGAGTGGGTGCGTGCCGCGGCTGCCGCGCACGCTTCGAAGCACCTGGCTCGGGAAGGTGTGGCATGAGCGAGCTTGCGAGCGAATCATCCAACACAGTGTTCTGGGCTCTTGTCACGCCGAGCCCTGGCGAGGTGTGCACATGAGTTCGTCGTGGCCGCTGTGGGAAGTGTTCGTGCGCGGCAAGCGCGGGTTGAACCACGTGCACGTCGGGTCGCTGCACGCGCCGGACGCCGAGATGGCGCTCCGCAACGCGCGTGACGTCTACACCCGGCGCAACGAGGGCGTGTCGATCTGGGTGGTGCCCGCGACGGCGATCACCGCGTCGTCGCCGGACGAGAAGGACCCGTTCTTCGAGCCGAGTGGGGACAAGGTCTACCGGCACCCGACGTTCTACGAGATCCCCGAGGACGTGCCGCACCTATGACCCGGGTGCGGGTGTCCCGCAGAACACAGTGACAACGCCCCCCGACGAACGTGCGGTGACGCGATGAGCTTTGACAACGCGTACGAATCTTTGATCGACCACGAGGACGCGCACTGGGCGTTCGGCACCGGGTTCTCCGAGCCGCTGGCCGGGGTGGACCGCGAGGTGCCCGACGTCGACCGCGCCGACCTGGCCGCGTACTGCCTGATGCTCGGCGACGACGCCCTGGTCATGTCCCAGCGGCTGGCCGAGTGGTGCTCCCGCGCGCCGGAGCTGGAGGAGGACGTCGCGCTGGCCAACATCGCGCTCGACCTGCTCGGCCAGTCCCGGATGCTGCTGACCAGGGCGGGCGAGGTCGAGGGCGCGGGCCGGGACGAGGACGCGCTGGCGTACCTGCGCGACGAGCGCGACTTCCGCAACGTGCACCTGGCGGAGATCGAGTGCGGGCCGTTCGCGGGCGGCGACTTCGCCACGACCATGGCGCGGCTGCTGGTGTTCTCGTCGTGGAAGCTCGCGCAGTTCTCGCGGCTGCGCGCGAGCGCCGACCCCGTGCTGGCGGCCGTGGCGGAGAAGGCCGTGAAGGAGCTGGCCTACCACCGCGACCACGCCGCCCAGTGGGTCGTGCGGCTCGGCGACGGCACCGAGGAGTCGCACCGGCGGATGCGGGCCGGGTTGGCGCGGGTGTGGCCGTTCCTGGACGAGCTGTTCACCGCGCACGCGGTCGAGCTGCGGTTGGCCGGTGTCGCGGTCGACCCGGCCGAGCTGCGGTCCGAAGTGGACGGTGTGCTGGACGCGGTGCTGGCGGCGGCGCGGCTGGCGCGGCCGGCCGACGTGCCCGCGGCGCGCGTCAACGGGCTGGCGGGGCGCGACGGCGTGCACACCGAGGCGTTCGGCTACCTGCTGGCCGAGATGCAGCACCTGCACCGGTCGTTGCCGGGAGCGGTCTGGTGAGCGCCCTCGACGTCGCCGCGCGCGTCCGCGACCCGGAGCTGCCGGTGCTGACGCTGGCCGACCTCGGCGTGCTGCGCGACGTGACCGAGTCCGAAGGGCGGGTCTCGGTGACGATCACGCCCACCTACTCGGGGTGCCCGGCGATCGACGAGATGGCCGCAGACCTGCGGCGGTCGTTGCTGGCGGCGGGGTACGCGGCGGTGGACGTGCGGCTGTCGCTCTCGCCCGCGTGGACCACGGACTGGATCAGCGAGGCCGGGTTGCGCAAGCTGCGGGAGGCGGGCATCGCGCCGCCGTCCCGGCTGGGGCCGCGCGCGGTCGGTCCGGTGCCGTTGACCCTGACGCCGCCGTCGCGCCGGGTGGCGTGCCCGCGCTGCGGGTCGTCGCGGACGGCGGAGGTGTCGCGCTTCGGGTCGACGGCGTGCAAGGCGCTGCGCCGGTGCGCGGACTGCGCCGAGCCGTTCGAGCACGTGAAGGAGATCTGATGGCTCGGCCGGTGTTCCACAAGCTGACCGTCGCGTCGGTCGAGCAGCTGTGCTCGGACGCCGTCGCGGTGACGTTCGAGGTGCCCCCGTCGCTGGCCGCGGACTTCGCGTTCGCGCCGGGGCAGTACCTGACCCTGCGCAACGGCGACGAGCGGCGGTCGTACTCGATCTGCGCGCCCGCCGGCGGTCCGCTGCGGATCGGGGTGCGGCGGGTGGACGGCGGGCTGTTCTCCACGCTGCTGGTGGACCGGTTGCAGCGCGGTGACGTGCTGGAGGTCCTGCCGCCGCAGGGCGGCTTCACGCCGTCCGGCGGATCGCACCACGGTCTGCTGGTGGCCGGGTCCGGCATCACGCCGGCGTTGTCGATCGCGGCGTCGGTGCTGGCCGGCGGGGCGCGGGTGACGATGGTGTACGGGAACCGGCGTGCGGACACGGTGATGTTCGCCGAGGAGCTGGCGGACCTGAAGGACCGCTACCCGGCGCGGTTCCAGCTGGTGCACGTGCTGTCGCGGGAGCCGCGCGACGTCGAGCTGTTCACCGGGCGGTTGGACGCCGCGAAGCTGCGGGCGTTGTTCTCGACTGTGGTGCCGTGGGCGGATGTCGACGCGTGGTGGCTGTGCGGGCCGTACGGGATGGTGCGGGACGCGGAGGACGTGCTGGGTGCGTTGGGCGTGCCCGCGACGTCCGTGCACCACGAGCTGTTCTACGTGGACGAGCCGCCGCCCCCGCCGCGCCGCGCGGAGACCTCCTCGGCCGCCGCCGCCACGGCGACCGTGATCCTGGACGGGCGGACCACCGAAGTGCCGCTGCCGGCGGACGTGCCGATCCTCGACGCGGCCCAGCGGGTGCGCGCGGACCTGCCGTTCGCGTGCAAGGGCGGCGTGTGCGGGACGTGCCGCGCGCTGGTCACCTCCGGTGAGGTGGAGATGCGGCGGAACTACGCGCTGGAGCCGCGCGAGGTCGAGGCCGGTTTCGTCCTGACCTGCCAATCGGTCGCCGTGACCTCGGCGGTTACCGTGGATTACGACGCCTGATCTGGCACATTGGGCGCATGGCACGGTCGGCGCTCTGGGGACTGCTCATCGGCACGGCGCTGATGACGATGTTGTTCATGTTCACGTTGGCCGCGCCGTCGTCGTCCGACGGCGAGTCCGCGCCGGTCCTGGCGTCCCTGATCGCGTCGGGGATGTTCGGCGTGGTCCTGGGGGGCGTGCCGGGAACCGTGGTCGGCTTCGTGGTCGGAGCCATCCGCCACCGCTCCCGACCCCCTGCCCACCTGCCACCGCCACCCCCGCCGCCACGCCCGCTGCCCGTCCCGCCCCCGGTGAACGACCGCTGGTCGGCGATGGTGGGCCGCTGCGAGCTGGCCGTGCGCCGCGTGCACGCCGCCGTGGCCACCGTGCCCGCCTCGCCGGCGCGGGAGTGGCTGGAGCGCATCGCCGGCCAGTTCGCCGCCGAACTGCCGGACGTCCGCCGGATCGCCGACCTGGGCCGCGCCCTGGACGCCGACCAGCACCACCCGGTGACCGAGCGCCTGAACGCCGCCGTCCGCGACTTCACGTCGTTCGAGGACGAGGTGGGCCGGGCCGCCCTCCGGCTGCTGAACCAGTCGTCCCTGGACGCCGTCCGCACCGACCTCGAGGTCCTGGAACAACAACTGCCGCACCTGGGCTACAGCTGAAGCGGGTCGCCTAGCGGGACGTGGACGCCGCCTGCCACCAGGCCAGGACTTCCTCCGCCACCTCCGGCATGGCCACGAGCAGGCCGTCCACCGGCAGGGGGGCGTCCTCGCCCCTCCGGTCCAGCACGGCGGCGCCCGACTCGACGGCCAGGGCGACCGCGCCGGCCACGTCCCACTCGTGGTAGCTGTCCAGCACGGCGGCGGCGGCGTGGCCCAGGGCCACTTGGGCGACGGCCAGGGCCTTCGAGCCCAGCACCCGCACGCCCGTGCCCGCCACGGCGGCCCGGGAGATGAACTCGCCCATCCCCGGCCACGGGCCCGTCCGCGTCATCTCCGTGCACACGATGGAGCTGACCGCCTGGTCGCCGAGCCGCACCGGCGTGCCGTTCGCCCGCATGCCGCGCCCCCGTGCGGCGGCGTAGATCTGGGCCCGGTACGGGTCCGCGACCACGCCGACGACCGGCCCCCACCGGTCGATCAACGCCAGGCTGTACGCGCACCACGGCACCCCGGCGACGTAGTTCGCGGTCCCGTCGACCGGGTCGACCACCCAGCGGAACTCCGCGTCGCTCACCACGTCGCTGTCGGTGTCCTCGCAGAACACCGGGATGTCCGGGAACTCGGCCGTCAGCACCCGCCGCGTGTGCCGCTCCAACGTCCGGTCGGTGTCGGTCACCCAGTCGAACGGCGACGTCTCGTCATCGGGTCGCGCACCGCGCCCCGCGGTGGCCATGATCACGTCGGACGCGTCGTTGGCGAGTCGACCGGCTATCTCCAGCGCGATCGACACCAGGCCGGGATCGACGGGCTGCGCGGGTCGGGACGACAAGACGGTCATGCCGACCTAGTGTCACCGCACAGAGTGACCGCGCCACGTACTCCAGGTGAACCCGTGGCCAACGTCAACCGCGACGCGAGGTGTTCGGCGGGCGTTCGCAGAGCTGTCACGCCGCCGTGTCCTTCGCACCGCATGGTGATCGGCGTGCGCGTAGCGATCGTCACCGAGAGCTTCCTGCCCCAGGTCAACGGGGTCACCAACTCGGTACTGCGGGTCCTGGAACACCTCCGAGCGCACGGCCACCGGGCGTTGGTGGTGGCCCCCGGCGCCGGTGCCGACCACCACCTCGGCACGCCGGTCGTGCGCGTGCCCGCGGTGGACCTGCCGAGGTTCAGCTCGCTGCCCGTCGGGGTGCCGACGCGCAAGGTGCTGACCGCGTTGGCCGACTTCAGGCCGGACGTCGTGCACCTGGCGAGCCCGTTCGTGATGGGCGCCCGCGGCCTGTCCGCCGCGCGCAGGCTGGGCATCCCGACCGTCGCGGTCTACCAGACCGACATCGCCGGGTTCGCCGGCCACTACGGCCTCGGCCTCACCGCCCGCGCCGCCTGGCGGTGGACGCGTCGGCTGCACGCGCAGGCCGACCGCACGCTCGCGCCGTCGACGTGGGCCGTCGAGGCGCTCCAGGAGCACGGCGTGCCGCGCGTGCACAGGTGGGGGCGTGGCGTGGACGTCGAGCTGTTCCACCCGTCGCGGCGGGACGACGCGCTGCGCGCTTCGCTGGCGCCGAGCGGTGAGCTGCTCGTCGGGTACGTCGGTCGGCTGTCGCCGGAGAAGCGGGTGGACCGGCTCGCGGCGCTCGCCGACCTGCCCGGCGTGCGGCTGGTGGTGGTCGGGGAGGGGCCGGAGGAGGCGCAGTTGCGGCACGACCTGCCGCGCGCGGCGTTCCTCGGGTTCAAGAGCGGCACGGACCTGGCCAGGGCGTACGCGAGCTTGGACGTGTTCGTGCACACGGGCCCGCACGAGACGTTCTGCCAGGCCGTGCAGGAGGCGTTGGCCAGCGGTGTGCCGGTGGTCGCGCCGGACGCGGGCGGGCCGCGTGACCTGGTCCAACCCAACACCGGCTACCTGTTCGCCGACGACGGGCAGCTCCGGCGGGCGGTGGTGGAGCTGGGCGACCCGCTGCGCCGCCGCCAGTTCGGGCAGGCGGCCCGGCGCTGGGTGCGCGGGCGCACGTGGTCGGCCGTGTGCGACGAGCTGCTGGGCCACTACGCGGCCGTGCTGGACCTGCCGGAGCGCCGGGCGGCATGAAGCGGGCAAGCATGAAGATCGGGCAAGCATGAAGATCGTCCAGCTGGCCAACTTCTACGGTCCGCGTTCCGGCGGCCTGCGCACGGCGCTGCACCACCTCGGCGCCGGTTACGCGGCGAACGGGCACCAGGTCACGTTGGTCGTCCCGGGCGCCGCGCACGCCGACGAGGAGCTGTCGCCGGGCGTGCGGCGGGTGACGCTGCCCGCGCCGCGCATCCCCGGCACCGGCGGGTACCGGGCGGTGGACCCGTGGCGCGTGCGCGTGCTGCTCGACCACCTGTCGCCCGACCGGCTGGAGGTGTCGGACCGGCTCACGTTGCGCGGCATGGGCCGGTGGGCGGCGGCGCGCGGCGTGCCGAGCGTGGTGATCTCGCACGAGCGGCTGGACCGGCTGCTGGAGCAGTTCCTGCTGCCCACGCCGTTGGCGCGGCGGGGTGCGGACTGGGCGAACGCGCGGATGGCCGCGTCCTACGACACGGTGGTGTGCACGACGGAGTTCGCGCGGGAGGAGTTCGACCGGATCGGCGCGCGCAACGTGGCCCGCGTGCCGCTCGGCGTCGACCTGCGCACGTTCACGCCGACCCGGCACGACCGGTCGTTGCGGGCGGACCTGGCGCGGGGCGCCGACGCGCTGCTCGTGCACTGCGGGCGGTTGTCGGCGGAGAAGCACGTCGAGCGCAGCGTCGACACGGCGGCGGAGCTGCACGCGGCCGGGCACGACGTGCGGCTGGTCATCGCCGGCGACGGTCCGCGCCGGGAGGCGTTGGAACGCCGTGCCGCCGGTCTGCCGGTGACGTTCCTGGGGTTCGTCGGCCGGCGCACGGACGTCGCCGACCTCCTCGCCACCGCCGACGTCTCGCTGGCGCCGGGCCCGCACGAGACGTTCGGCCTGGCCGCCCTGGAAGCCCTGGCCTCCGGCACCCCGGTGGTCGTCTCGGCGTCCTCGGCGCTGCGCGAGATCGTCCGCCCGTCCTGCGGCGCCGCCGTGCCCGACCACGCCCCGGCGTTCGCCGGCGCCGTGACCACCCTGCTGGACCACCCCGAACCGACCCGCCGCTCCGCCGCCCGTGCCCGCGCCGAGGAGTACCCCTGGCAAGCCGCCGTCACCGGAATGCTGACCGCCCTCCGCGCCACCTGACCCCCACCCCCGCGCGTGTCGAACCTTCAGCGCCCGCGTGTCGAACCTTCAGGTCGCGCGTGTCGAACCTTCAGGCCCGGCGTGTCGAACCTTCAGGACCCCCGAGTTCAACACTCGCGCGCCGACACCCAGCCCTGAGTGTGGAACTCGGGGGTCCTGAGCGTTCGACACGGGGGTCCTGAGCGTTCGACACGCGGGACCTGAGCGTTCGACACGCGCGTTCTTGGGGGGTGGACACGCGCGGGTGGGACGGGATGTCGGGGGTCGGGGGCGTCACTTAGGCTTCCGGCATGGCGCGTGCAGGTCTGGACAAGAACCCCCGCGAGGTCGCCGAGATGTTCGACGGCGTGGCCAAGGGCTACGACCGGACGAACTCGGTCATGACCCTGGGGTTCGACCGGCGCTGGCGGGAGTGGAGCAGGCGGGTCCTGGACGCCAAGCCCGGCGAGAAGGTGCTGGACCTGGCGGCCGGCACGGCCGTGTCCACGGTGGAGTACGCGGCCTCGGGCGCGTGGTGCGTGGCGGCCGACTTCTCGCTCGGGATGCTCCTGGGCGGCGCGCACCGGCCGGTGCCGAAGGTGGCCGCCGACGCCCTGCGCCTGCCGTTCGCGGACAACTCCTTCGACGCCGTCACGGTGTCCTTCGGCCTGCGCAACTTCAACGACACCGAGGCCGCGCTGCGCGAGATGGCCCGCGTGGTCAAGCCCGGCGGACGCCTCGTGGTGTGCGAGGTCTCCACGCCGACGTTCCGCCCGTTCCGCTTCGTCTACATGCGCCACCTGCTGCGGATCCTGCCGTTCATCGCCCGGTTCGTCTCCTCCAACCCGGAGGCCTACTCCTACCTCGCCGAATCCATGCGCACGTGGCCCGACCAGCGCGCGCTCGGCGAGATCGTGGCCCGCGCCGGCTGGGAGGACGTCGCCTGGATGAACCTCACCGGCGGCATGGTCGCGCTGCACCGCGGCACGAAGCCCGCACCGCCCCCGGCCGCGTAGCCCGCGAGCGCGCAAAGCCTCAGCAACGCGCAAGTAGACTCGCCCTGGACTTTGTGAACACGGGCACAAGGAGCGGGGATGACGACTCCCAGCCGCCGCAAGGCAGGCGAGGACGCCGAGGTGATCGTGGTCGGGGCGGGGCCCGCGGGCTCCACCGCGGCCACCTACCTGGCACGCGCGGGCCTGGACGTGGTGCTGCTGGAGAAGAGCACCTTCCCCCGCGAGAAGGTGTGCGGTGACGGCCTGACCCCGCGCGGGGTCAAGCAGCTGATCGACCTGGGCATCGACACCCGCGAGGAAGCCGGCTGGCTGCACAACCGCGGCCTGCGCGTGGTCGGCGGCGGCGTCACGCTGGAGCTCGACTGGCCAGAGCTGGCCACGTTCCCGCCCTACGGCCTGGTCCGGCCCCGGCAGGACTTCGACGAGATGCTGGCGCAGACGGCGGTCGCCGCGGGCGCCCGGATGCACCAGCAGACCACCGTCACCGGCGCGCTCGTGGAGCACGGCCGGGTCGTCGGCGTCGAGGCCAAGCAGGGCCCGGACAAGACCCCGGTCACCTACCGCGCCCCCCTCGTCCTGGCCTGCGACGGCGTCAGCGCCCGCCTCGCCCTCAGCGTCGGCATCCAGAAGGACGACGCCAAGCCGATGGGCGTCGCGGTCCGCCGCTACTACGCCAGCCCCCGCACCAAGGACGACTACCTGGAGTCGCACCTGGAGCTGTGGGACCGCGCCAACGACGTCCTCCTGCCCGGCTACGGCTGGATCTTCGGCATGGGCGACGGCACCGTGAACGTCGGCCTCGGCATCCTCAGCACGTCCAAGGCCTACGGCACCACGGACTACCGCGCGCTGCTCAAGAACTGGCTCGACGGCACCCCCGAGGAGTGGGGTTTCCGCGAGGAGAACGCCACCGGCAAGATCGGCGGCGCGGCCCTGCCGATGGGGCTCAACCGCAAGCCCCACTACCGCGACGGCCTGCTGCTCGTCGGCGACGCCGGCGGCATGGTCAACCCGTTCAACGGCGAGGGCATCGGCTACGCCATGGAGTCGGCCCGGATCGCGGCCGAGACCGTGGTGCAGGCGCTGGCCCGCCAGGGCGCGAGCCGCGAACGCGCGCTGCACGGCTACCCGGTGCGCATCGAACAGGCCCTGGGCAGCTACTACCGGCTCGGCAACGTCTTCAGCAAGCTCATCGGGAACCCCGCGGTCATGCGCACCGCCACCAAGTACGGGCTGCCGCGCAAGACCCTGATGAAGCTGGTCCTGAAGCTGCTCGCGGGCCTTTACGACCCCAAGGACGGCGACTCGTTCGACCGCATCATCACCGCCGCCACGAAACTCGCCCCAACGGCCTAACGAGCCTCCGCTAACCGACGCAGCGCCGACTTGAGAGTCGGCGCTGTTTCGTTTTCGGTGTGCTCCCGTTCACGGACGGGTCGTCCAACTGTTGATCTGCACCGTGAAAGTGCAGGTCAGGGCCTATGACGGGGGTGCCCGTCACGCCTCTGTGTGACGTTCTACACTGACCCTCAGGTCTTGTGAATCAGTTCACAACCGGCTGAGATGCCTTGTGAAGTGTTTCACAAGCGACCTGCGGATTGTTAGGCACGCCTAACCTCCGGAGGCCGCAAGAACACCCTTTAGGGTGCGCAACGGTCGGCGGTGCACCACCACCGCGACGCGAGGAAAGGACGACGGAGAGTGCTGGACCCTTACCTCCCCCTCGTATTGATGTTCGTCCTCGCCGGGGCCTTCGCGCTGTTCTCGGTGACGGCCGCGCCGTACATCGGTCCCCGCCGCTACAACCGCGCGAAGCTCGACGCCTACGAGTGCGGCATCGAGCCGTCGCCGCAACCCGTGGTGGGCGGTGGCCGCATGCCGGTCGCCTACTACCTCACGGCGATGCTGTTCATCCTGTTCGACATCGAAATGGTGTTCCTCTACCCCTTCGCGGTCTCCGCGGACCGGCTCGGCCTGTTCGGCCTGGTGGAGATCGCCCTGTTCGTCGCGACGGTCGGCTTCGCGTACGCCTACGTGTGGCGTCGCGGCGGCCTCGACTGGAACTGAGGGGGAAACCAGTGGGTCTCGAAGAGAAGCTCCCGAACGGCATCCTGCTCGCCAGCGTGGAGAAGCTGGTCAACTGGACCCGCAAGTCCTCGCTGTGGCCCGCCACCTTCGGCCTGGCGTGCTGCGCGATCGAGATGATGACGACCGGCGGTCCGCGCTACGACCTCGCCCGGTTCGGCATGGAGGTCTTCCGCGCCTCGCCGCGCCAGGCCGACCTGATGATCGTCGCGGGCCGGGTGACCAACAAGATGGCGCCGGTGCTGCGGCAGATCTACGACCAGATGCCCGAGCCGCGCTGGGTGCTCGCCATGGGCGTGTGCGCCTCCAGCGGTGGCATGTTCAACAACTACGCGGTCGTGCAGGGCGTGGACCACGTCGTGCCGGTCGACATGTACCTGCCCGGCTGCCCGCCGCGGCCGGAGATGCTGATCGACGCGATCCTCAAGATCCACGCGAAGATCATGGACGAGCCGCTCGGGGCGAACCGGGCCGCGCTGCTGGCCGAGTCCGGCCACCAGACGGCCCTGATCCCGTCCTCCGAGCGCTTTGCGAAGAAGTGAGCACCCGATGACCGAGCCAGGGGACATTGGTTCCAGCGCCGAGCGCGCCGTGGAGGGCGTCGAGCCCGCCGGCACCGAGGAGAAGGCGCCGATCGTGGCGGGCAAGGCCCGCAAGGGGATGTTCGGCATCTCCGGCACCGGCGACACCTCCGGCTTCGGCGGCCTGCGGCTGCCCGCCCACGTCGCCGCGCCGTCCGAGCGGCCCTACGGCGGCTGGTTCGACGAGGTCGCCGACGAGCTGCTGGCCGCCATCCGGGAGAAGGGCCTGCCCGCCGACACGGTCCAGCAGATCACCGTCGACCGCGGCGAGATCACCTTCTTCCTGCGCCGCGAGAACCTCGTCGACGTGGCGCGCATCCTGCGCGACGACCCGGCGCTGCGGTTCGAGCTGTGCAGCTCGGTGTCCGGTGTCGACTACGGCGTCGACGCGCCGCAGCGGCTGCACTCGGTCTACCACCTGACGTCGATGACCTACCGCCGGCGCATCCGGCTGGAGGTCGCGGTCGACGTGGACGACGCGCACATCCCCAGCGTGGTCTCGGTCTACCCGACCGCGGACTGGCAGGAGCGCGAGGCCTGGGACATGTTCGGCATCGTCTACGACGGCCACCCGGGGCTGACCCGGATCCTCATGCCGGACGACTGGGACGGCCACCCGCAGCGCAAGGACTACCCGCTCGGCGGCATCCCGGTGGAGTACAAGGGCGCGGAGATCCCCCCGCCAGACCAGAGGCGGTCCTACTCATGACCGAGCGACTTTCCGACGTGACGACCGGCACGGACACGAGCGCCACCGGCCGTGACAGCGAAGCCCACGACGCCGGCCGCACCACGCCGGACACCGACGCGTACGCGGGCTCGCGCCAGACGACCGAGGGCACCGTCTACACGGTGACCGGCGGCGACTGGGACGAGGTGCTGGCCGAGGCCGCGGGTGACGAGCGCATCGTCATGAACCTGGGCCCGCAGCACCCCTCCACGCACGGCGTGCTGCGCCTGGTGCTGGAGCTGGAGGGCGAGACCGTCACCCAGGCCCGCAGCGTCATCGGCTACCTGCACACCGGCATCGAGAAGAACGTCGAGTACCGCAACTGGACCCAGGGCGTCACGTTCGTGACGCGCATGGACTACCTGGCCCCGCTGCACAACGAGGCCGCGTACTGCATGTCGGTCGAGAAGCTGCTCGGCATCACCGTGCCGCAGCGGGCGCAGACGATCCGCGTGCTGCTCATGGAGCTCAACCGGATCAGCTCGCACCTGGTGGCGCTGGCCACCGGCGGCATGGAGCTCGGCGCGCTGACCGGCATGACCGCGGGCTTCCGCGAGCGCGAAGAGGTCCTGCACCTGCTGGAGTTCCTCACGGGCCTGCGGATGAACCACGCGTTCATCCGGCCCGGCGGCCTGGCGCAGGACCTGCCGGACGGCGCCGAGCAGAAGATCAAGGACTTCATCAAGGTGATGGACTCCCGGCTGCCGGACTACGACAAGCTGCTGTCGGGCCAGCCGATCTGGCGCAACCGCCTCGCGGGCGTGGGCTACCTGCCCGTGGACGCGTGCCTCGCGCTGGGCATCACCGGCCCGATCCTGCGCTCCGCGGGCCTGCCGTGGGACCTGCGCAAGGTCGAGCCCTACAGCGGTTACGAGAACTACGAGTTCGACGTGCCCACGTCCAACGCCGCCGACTCCTACGCCCGCTACCTGCTGCGGCTGGAGGAGATGCACCAGTCGCTCAAGATCGTCCGGCAGGCCGTCGACAACCTGACGCCCGGCCCGGTCATGGTGGCCGACGCCAAGGTCGCGTGGCCCGCGCAGCTGACCATCGGCGCGGACGGCATGGGCAACTCGCTCGAGCACGTCCGCAAGATCATGGGCCAGTCCATGGAGTCCCTGATCCACCACTTCAAGCTGGTGACCGAGGGCTTCGCGGTGCCGGCGGGCCAGGTGTACGTGCCGATCGAGTCGCCGCGCGGCGAGCTCGGCTACCACGTGGTCTCCGACGGCGGCACCCGGCCGATGCGCGTGCACGTGCGCGAACCCAGCTTCGTGAACCTCCAGTCGATGCCCGCGATGTGCGAGGGCGGCATGGTCGCCGACGTCATCGCCTCGGTGGCCTCTATCGACCCGGTGATGGGTGGTTGTGACCGATGACGCAGACGCAGGAACCCACCGACCTCTTCGACCAGTCCATCGTGGACAAGGCGAGGGCGATCATCGCGCGCTACCCGCAGCCGCGGTCGGCGCTGCTGCCGATGCTGCACCTGGTGCAGTCGGTCGAGGGGTACGTCAGCCAGGCAGGCATCGCGTTCTGCGCCGACCAGCTCGACCTCACCAACGCCGAGGTCAGCGCGGTCGCGACGTTCTACACCATGTACAAGCGCCGCCCGTGCGGCGAGCACCTGGTGAGCGTCTGCACGAACACGCTGTGCGCCGCGCTCGGCGGTGACGCGATCTACGCCAAGCTCAAGGACCACCTGGACGTCGGCCACGAGGAGACCGCGGGCGAGCCGGGCGCGCCGGGCTCGATCACGCTGGAGCACGCCGAGTGCCTGGCGGCCTGCGACCTCGGCCCCGTGCTCCAGGTCAACTACGAGTACTTCGACAACCAGACGCCCGACGGCGCGCTGGAGCTGGTGAAGTCCTTGCAGGCGGGGGACAAGCCCCACCCGACGCGGGGCGCGCCGCTGACCGACTTCCGCCAGGCCGAGTTGCAGCTGGCCGGGTTCTTCGAGGGTCGTGACGCGGACCTGGACGGCCCGTCGGCCGCGCCGGAGACGGTGCGCGGGGCCAAGATCGCCGCGGAGCGCGGCTGGACCGCGCCGGCCATGCCGGACAACGCGGAGTTCCCGCCGCTGCCGGAGAAGAAGTAGGTAGGGGAGCTGACGTGGTCGACAACCTGACTCCCGTCCTGACGAAGCGCTGGCTGTCGCCGCGCTCGTGGACGCTGAAGACCTACGAGCAGTTGGAGGGCTACACGGCGCTGCGCAAGGCGCTCAAGGCCCACCCCGACCAGCTCATCCAGCAGTGCAAGGACTCCGGGCTGCGCGGTCGCGGCGGCGCGGGCTTCCCGACCGGCATGAAGTGGGGCTTCATCCCGCAGGGCGACGGCAAGCCGCACTACCTCGTCATCAACGCCGACGAGGGCGAGCCGGGCACCTGCAAGGACATCCCGCTGATGATGGCGGACCCGCACTCGCTGATCGAGGGCATCATCATCACCTCGTACGCGATCCGGGCGAACTTCGCCGCGATCTACGTGCGCGGCGAGGTGCTGCACGTGATCCGCCGGCTGCACGCGGCCGTGCGCGAGGCGTACGAGGCGGGCTACCTGGGCAAGGACATCCTCGGCTCGGGCTTCGACCTCGACGTGGTCGTGCACGCGGGCGCGGGCGCCTACATCTGCGGCGAGGAGACGGCGCTGCTGGACTCGCTGGAGGGCAAGCGCGGCCAGCCGCGGCTCAAGCCGCCGTTCCCGGCGACCGCCGGCCTGTACGCCTCGCCGACCGTGGTGAACAACGTCGAGACGATCGCCAGCGTGCCCTACATCGTCAACGGCGGCGCGGACTGGTTCCGCACCATGGGCCGCGAGCGCTCGCCGGGCCCGAAGATCTTCTCCCTGTCCGGCCACGTGGAGCGCCCCGGGCAGTACGAGGCCCCGATGGGCGTCACGCTGCGCGAGCTGCTCGACCTGGCGGGCGGCATGAAGGACGGCATCCCGCTGAAGTTCTGGACGCCGGGCGGCTCGTCCACCCCGCTGTTCACCGCCGAGCACCTGGACGTGCCGCTCGACTTCGAGGGCGCGGCCGAGGCCGGTTCGATGCTGGGCACCACCGCGTTGCAGATCTTCAACGAGACGGTGTCCGTGCCGTGGGCGGTCATGAAGTGGACCGAGTTCTACAAGCACGAGTCGTGCGGCAAGTGCACGCCGTGCCGCGAGGGCACCTACTGGCTCGTGCAGATCCTCCAGCGGATGGTGCGCGGCGAGGGCACGGCCAGTGACATCGACACGCTGCTGGACGTCTGCGACAACATCCTGGGCCGCTCGTTCTGCGCGCTCGGCGACGGCGCGGTCAGCCCGATCACCAGCGGCATCAAGTACTTCAAGCACGAGTTCCTGGCCTTGTGCGACCAGAACTCACAGGTCCTGGCGGGAGCAACCGCATGACGATCGCGCCTGAGCAGAAAGCCGAGCTGGTGGTCCCCGAGGGCCACGTGAAGCTCGTGATCGACGGCGTGGAGGTCGTCGCGCCCAAGGGCGAGCTGCTGATCCGCACCGCGGAGCGGCTCGGCACCGTGATCCCGAGGTTCTGCGACCACCCGCTGCTGGAGCCCGCGGGCGCCTGCCGGCAGTGCCTGGTCGAGGTGGAGATGGGCGGCCGGCCGATGCCGAAGCCGCAGGCCTCCTGCACCATGACGGTCGCCGACGGCATGGTGGTCAAGACCCAGCTGTCCTCGCCGGTGGCGGACAAGGCGCAGCAGGGCGTGATGGAGCTGCTGCTCATCAACCACCCGCTGGACTGCCCGATCTGCGACAAGGGCGGCGAGTGCCCGTTGCAGAACCAGGCGCTGGCGCACGGCCGCGCGGACTCGCGGTTCCACGAGCACAAGCGGACGTTCCCGAAGCCGATCCCGATCTCGACGCAGGTCCTGCTCGACCGCGAGCGGTGCGTGCTGTGCCAGCGCTGCACCCGGTTCTCCGCGCAGATCGCCGGCGACCCGTTCATCGAGCTGCTGGAGCGCGGTTCGCAGCAGCAGATCGGCGTCGCGGCGGAGAAGCCGTTCCAGAGCTACTTCTCCGGCAACACCATCCAGATCTGCCCGGTCGGCGCCCTGACCAGCGCCGCCTACCGGTTCCGCGCCCGGCCGTTCGACCTGATGTCGACGCCCGGTGTGTGCGAGCACTGCTCGTCGGGCTGCTCGACGCGCACCGACTGGCGGCGCGGCAAGGTGCAGCGCCGGCTGGCGGGCGACGCGCCCGAGGTCAACGAGGAGTGGACCTGCGACAAGGGCCGCTTCGCGTTCACCTACGCCACCGCCGGTGACCGGATCCGCCGCCCGCTGGTGCGCGACAAGGCCAGCGGCGAGCTGCGCGAGTCGTCCTGGACCGAGGCGCTGCAGTACGCCGCCGAGGGCCTGGCGAAGGCGCGCGACGGCAAGGGCGTCGGCGTGCTCGCCGGCGGTCGCCTCACCGTCGAGGACGCCTACGCGTACTCGAAGTTCGCCCGGATCGCGTTGCGCACCAACGACGTCGACTTCCGCGCCCGCGCCCACTCGGCCGAGGAGCTGGAGTTCCTGACCGGCGCGGTCCTCGGCGCGAACCCCGACAACGGCGGCGTCACCTACGCGGGCATCGAGTCCGCGCCGGCCGCGCTGCTGGTCGCGTTCGAGCCGGAGGAGGAGTCGCCGATCGTGTTCCTGCGGCTGCGCAAGGCGGCCCGCAAGAACCGGACGAAGGTCTACCACCTGGGCCAGTTCACGACGCCCGCGGTGGAGAAGACGAACGGCGTGCTGCTCGCGTGCGTGCCCGGCGGCGAGCCCGCCGCGGTGAACGCGCTGCCCGAGCACGCCGCCGACGTGGTCGAGGAGCTGGCGAAGCCGGGCTCGGTGATCCTGGTCGGCGAACGCGCCGCCGAGGTGCCGGGCCTGTTCTCCGCGGTCGCCGCGCTGGCCGAGCGGACCGGGGCGAAGATCGCCTGGATCCCGCGCCGCGCCGGCGAGCGCGGTGCGCTGGAGGCCGGCCTGCTGCCGACGTTGCTGCCGGGCGGTCGCCTGGTCGGTGACGCCTCGGCCCGGGCCGAGGTCGAGCAGGCGTGGGGCCTGGAGCCCGGCGCGCTGCCCGCCGAGGCCGGTCGCGACACCACGGGCATCCTGACCGCCGCCGCGAGCGGTGGGCTGGACGCGCTGGTCGTCGGCGGTGTCGACCCGTTCGACCTGCCGGACCCGGCGCTGGCCGAGCGCGCGCTGGACTTCGCCGGTTTCGTGGTCAGCCTGGAGCTGCGGCACAGCGCGGTCACCGCGCACGCCGACGTGGTGCTCCCGGTCGCGCCCGCGGTGGAGAAGGCGGGCAGCTACCTGAACTGGGAAGGCCGCCCGCGCCCCTTCGGCACCACGATCGAGGGCACCGGCGCGCTGCCGGACGGCCGGGTGCTCGACACGCTCGCCGTGGAGATGGACGCGGACCTGTTCACCCAGACCCCGGCCGCCGCGGCGGCCGACCTGGCGAGACTGGGCTCCGCCGCGGTGACGGCGTCCGCGCCGACCGTGCCCGCGCCGCTGCTGGCGCAGCCCAAGGCCGGCCAGGCCGTGCTCGCGACCTGGCGCAGGCTCCTGGACAACGGGTCGTTGCAGGACGACGAGCCGAACCTGGCGGGCACCGCGCGCCCGGTGGTGGCCAAGCTGTCCGCCGCCACCGCCGCCCACCTGGGTGTCGAACTCGGCGGCGAGATCACCGTCGCCACCGATCGTGGCGAGGTGGTGCTGCCGGTCGAGGCGGCCGACCTGCCCGACGGCGTCGTGTGGCTGCCCGGCAACTCCGGCACGGCCACGGTGCGGCGCAACCTCGTCGCCGGCCACGGGTCAGTGGTGGCCGTCTCCCCACTTGTCACGGGCTCCGCTGAGAAGATCACGTCGCCCGCTGGAGGCAAGGCATGAGCAGCGCTGAACTCCTGGCCGACGACCCGCTCTGGCTGATCGTCGTCAAGGTCGTCGGCATCTTCGCGTTCCTGGTGGTCATGACCCTGTTCATGATCAACTGGGAGCGCAAGGTCGTGGCCCGGATGCAGCAGCGTCCCGGCCCGAACCGGGTCGGCCCCGGCGGCTGGCTCCAGTCGCTCGCCGACGGCCTGAAGCTCGCGTTCAAGGAGGACATCCGCCCCGTCCTGGCGGACAAGTGGGTGTTCTTCCTGGCGCCGGTGATCTCCACGATCCCCGCGTTCGTCGCCTTCTCGGTCATCCCGCTCGGCGGCGAGGTCTCGATCTTCGGCGAGCGGACCGCGCTGCAGCTGGTCGACCTGCCGGTCGGCGTGCTGGTCGTGCTGGCCTGCTCCTCGCTCGGCGTCTACGGCATCGTGCTGTCGGGCTGGGCGTCCGGCTCGCCGTACCCGCTGCTGGGTGCGCTGCGCTCGGCCGCGCAGGTGATCTCCTACGAGATCGCGATGGGCCTGTCGATCGTCGCGGTCGTCATGCACTCGCACTCGCTGTCCACCGCCGACATCGTCGACGCGCAGAGCAGCGGCTGGTACTTCTACCTGCTGCCGGTCAGCTTCCTCATCTACGTCTGCTCGATGGTCGGCGAGACCAACCGCGCGCCGTTCGACCTCCCCGAGGCCGAGTCGGAGCTGGTCGGCGGCTTCCACACCGAGTACAGCTCGCTGAAGTTCGCGCTGTTCTTCCTCGCCGAGTACGTCAACATGGTCACCGTCTCGGCGCTGGCCACGACGTTGTTCCTGGGCGGCTGGCGCTTCCCGTTCGTCGGCGACGACCACGTGCTCAACAGCGGCTGGTTCGGCCTGCTCTGGTTCGTGGTCAAGACGCTCGGCTTCCTGTTCCTGTTCATCTGGCTGCGCGGCACGCTGCCCCGCCTGCGCTACGACCAGTTCATGCGGCTGGGCTGGAAGTTCCTGGTCCCGATCGCGCTGGTCTGGTTCGTCGCCGTGGCGGTCGCCCGCTACCTGCGCCAGGAGTGGGAGGCCAACAGCGGCCTGGACACCAGCACGGCGCTGATCGTGATCGGCGGGTTCCTCGCGGTGGTGCTGCTGATCGCGTTCCTGCTGCCCGACAAGCGGGAACCGCACGACCCCGACGCCGTGCCGGTCACCGGTGGCGGCTACCCGGTGCCGCCGCTGGACCTGAAGGTCCCCAAGCCACCGCCGCGCAGGCAGGTGCGGGTGGCCGAACTGCCCGGCGCCGAGAACCAGACGCAGGAACCGGCCGCGGTACCCGCAGCTTCACACAAGGAGGCCAGCGATGGGCGTGTTTGATCCCGTCAAGGGCTTCGGCGTCACCTTCGGCACGATGTTCAAGAAGGTCGTCACCGAGGAGTACCCCGAGGTCAAGAAGGTCACCGCGCCGCGGTTCCACGGCCGCCACCAGCTCAACCGGCACCCGGACGGGCTGGAGAAGTGCGTCGGCTGCGAGCTGTGCGCGTGGGCGTGCCCGGCGGACGCGATCTTCGTCGAGGGCGGCGACAACACCGAGGACGAGCGCTACTCGCCCGGTGAGCGCTACGGCAAGGACTACCAGATCAACTACCTGCGGTGCATCGGCTGCGGCCTGTGCATCGAGGCGTGCCCGACCCGCTCGCTCACCATGACCAACGCCTACGAGCTGGCCGACGACGACCGCCAGAAGCTGATCTTCACCAAGGAGGACCTGCTCGCGCCCCTGCTGGCCGGCATGGAGCAGCCGCCGCACCCCATGCGGCTGGGCGAGAACGAGCAGGACTACTACGTGAACGGGCCGAAGCTGGCTCGCGAGGCGGGCGTGCCCGCCGGCGCGACCGTGGAGACCGGGCCCGAGGAGGCGGGCAAGTGAGCCTCTCGTTCCTGCTCCAGCAGCCCGACGAGGTGCAGCGGGTGGTCGACACCGTCACCACCGGCGAGGCGGTCGCGTTCTGGATCCTCGGCCCGCTGGCCCTCGCCGGCGCGCTGGGCATGCTCTTCGCGCGCAACGCGGTGCACTCCGCGCTGTGGCTCGTGCTCACCATGCTCAGCCTCGGCGTGCTCTACATGGTCCAGCAGGCGCCGTTCCTCGGCTTCGTGCAGATCATCGTCTACACCGGCGCGATCATGATGCTGTTCCTGTTCGTGCTGATGCTGGTCGGCCGGGACAGCTCCGACTCGGTGGTCGAGGTGCTGCGCGGCCAGCGGCTCGCCGCGGCGGTCATCGGCGTCGGCTTCGCCGGCATCGTGGTCGCCTCGGTCGCCCGCGCGCTGACCGACGTCGAGCCGGTCGGCCTGGCCGCGCAGAACACGCAGAACGGCGGCAACGTCGCCAACATCGGCGAGGCGCTGTTCACCGACTACCTGTTCCCGTTCGAGCTGACGTCGGCGCTGCTGATCACCGCGGCGGTCGGCGCGATGGTGCTCGCGTTCACCTCGCGCACCGGCAAGGACGCCAAGAAGACCCAGAAGCAGCTGGTCGAGGAGCGCTTCCGCGGCGACCGCCCCGGCTCGCTGCCCGGACCCGGCGTGTTCGCCACCGCCAACTCGGTGGCCACGCCCGCCCTGCTGCCGGACGGCTCGGTCGCCGCCGAGTCCCTGTCCGAGCTGATCGAGACGACCGCCAAGGAAACTCTCGAGGACGACGTCGCGGAGGTGTCCGGCAGCGGGCACGAGCCCGACGCGCACGCGCTCAAGGGAGAGTCGTCGTGACCCCTACGTACTACCTGCTGCTGTCCGCGCTGCTGTTCAGCCTCGGCGCGGTCGGCGTTCTGGTGCGGCGCAACGCCATCGTGGTGTTCATGTGCGTCGAGCTGATGCTCAACGCGGTGAACCTCAGCCTGGTCACGTTCGCCCGGATCAACGGCGGGCTGGACGGCCAGGTGATGGCGTTCTTCGTGATGGTCGTCGCCGCGGCCGAGGTCGTGGTCGGTCTGACGATCATCATGGCGATCTTCAAGACGCGTCGCTCGGCCTCGGTCGACGATTCCAACCTGCTGAAGTACTGAGAGGTCCACGGTGACGGAACCTGTTGCCGCCAGCGGGATCGGCAGTCTCGCCTGGTTGTTGCTAGCCCTGCCGGCCTTCGGCGCGCTCGTGTTGCTCGTGGGTGGCAAGCGCACCGACAAGTGGGGTCACCTGCTGGGCTGCGCCACCGTGATCGCCGCGTTCGCGTACGGGGTCGCGCTGTTCTTCGACACGGTCGCGCTGTCGCCCGAGCAGCGCACCACCGAGGTGCACCTGTTCGACTGGATCCCGGTCGAGGCGCTGAACGTGGAGTTCGGGCTCCGCCTCGACCCGCTGTCGCTGACGTTCGTGCTGCTGATCACCGGTGTCGGGTCGCTGATCCACATCTACTCGATCGGCTACATGGCGCACGAGGCCGGGCGGCGGAAGTTCTTCGGCTACCTGAACCTCTTCGTCGCCGCGATGCTGCTGCTGGTGCTCGGCAACGGCTTCGTGACGCTGTACTTCGGCTGGGAGGGCGTCGGCCTCGCGTCGTACCTGCTCATCGGCTGGTACCAGCACAAGCCGGAGGCGGCGTCGGCCGCGAAGAAGGCGTTCCTGATGAACCGGGTCGGCGACCTGGGTCTGGCGATCGCCATCTTCCTCATGTTCAAGACGCTGGGCACGACCCAGTACACCGAGGTGTTCGCCCGCGTCGGAGAGTTCTCCTCGGCCGAGGTGCTGGCGATCACGTTGCTGCTGCTGCTCGGCGCGTGCGGCAAGTCGGGCCAGTTCCCGCTCCAGGCGTGGTTGCCGGACGCGATGGCGGGCCCGACTCCGGTCTCCGCCCTGATCCACGCGGCCACGATGGTCACCGCGGGCGTCTACCTGATCGCCCGGTCGAACCCGATCTACAACCTGTCGGCCGACGGCCGCCTGGTCGTGATGATCATCGGCGGCGTCACGCTGCTGATCGGCTGCATCATCGGCTGCGCGTACGACGACTTCAAGAAGGTGCTGGCCTACTCGACGGTCAGCCAGATCGGCTACATGATCCTGGCCGTCGGCCTCGGTCCGGTCGGCTACGCGCTGGGCATCATGCACCTGCTCACGCACGGCTTCTTCAAGGCGGGCCTGTTCCTCGGCGCCGGCTCGGTCATGCACGGCATGAACGACGAGGGCGACATCCGGCGGATGGGCGGCCTGGCGAAGAAGATGCCGATCACCTTCGTCACCTGGACGTTGGGCTACCTGGCGCTGATCGGCTTCCCGTTCCTGTCCGGCTACTTCTCCAAGGACGCCATCATCGCGGCGGCGTTCAGCGAGCCGGGCTGGCGCGGCTGGGTGTTCGGCGGCGTGGCCGCGCTGGGCGCGGGCATCACCGCGTTCTACATGACCCGCCTGCTGTGCCTGGTGTTCCTGGGCAAGCCCCGCTACACCGAGCTGAAGTCGGCCGACGGCCGCGAGTACCACCCGCACGAGTCCGGCCTGTCGATGACGGTGCCGATGATCCTGCTGGCGGTCGGCTCGGTCGGCGCGGGCTGGTTCTTCGAGTCGAACCACAACCTGTCCGGCTGGCTCACGCCGTCGTTGGGCGAGCTGCAGGAGCAGCACGGCGTGCTCTCGCACGGCGTGGTGAACCTCCTGGTGCTCGGCCTGTCGGCGCTGGGCGTGCTGCTCGGTTTCCTGCTGTTCGGTCGCGGCGCGCAGCCCGTCGAACGGCCGGCGCGGGTGTCCTTCCCGGTCCGCGCCGCGCGTGCCGACCTGTACGGCAACGCGCTGAACGAGGCGCTGTTCGCGCGGCCGGGCACCTGGCTCACCCGCGCGCTGGTGTTCGTGGACAACAAGGGCGTCGACGGCCTGGTCAACGGGTCGGCGGCGCTGCTGGGCGGTAGCTCGGGCCGGCTGCGCAGGATGCAGACCGGGTTCGTGCGCTCGTACGCGCTCTCCATGCTCCTGGGTGCGGTCTTCGTCCTGGGCGCGCTGCTGATGGTGAGGTTCTCGTGAGCTGGACGCTGATCGCGCTGCTCCTGCTGCCGCTCGTCGGCAGCCTGGTGGTGGCGTTCCTGCGGGGCAACGACCGGTTGGCCAAGTCGGTCGCGCTGGCGTTCTCGCTGGTGGAGCTGGCCCTGGCGGTGCTGGCGTGGACGGCGTTCGACCCGGGCGGCGACCGCTTGCAGCTGACCAGCTCGGCCGAGTGGATCCCGGCCTTCGGCGTGCACCTGTCGTTCGGCGTGGACGGCATCGCGCTGGTGATGATCGCGCTGATCGCGTTCCTGGTGCCGGTCGTCATCGGCGGCTCGTGGGCGGACAAGCTGCCCGAGGGCCGCAGCGCGGGCGGGTTCTTCGCGCTGCTGCTGGCCATGCAGACCGGCATGGTCGGTGTCTTCGCGGCCACCGACGTGTTCGTGTTCTACGTGTTCTTCGAGGCCGTGCTCGTCCCGATGTACTTCCTGATCGGCCGCTTCGGCGGGCCGAACCGGCAGTACGCGGCGATGAAGTTCTTCCTGTACTCGCTGCTCGGCGGCCTGATCATGCTGGCCTCGGTGATCGGCCTGTACGTGGTCAGCGCGGACAAGATCGGCCAGGGCACGTTCGACTGGGCCACGCTGGTCACGGTGACGCGCGAGCTGCCGCTGTCCACCCAGATCTGGCTGTTCCTCGGGTTCTTCGTGGCGTTCGCGATCAAGGCGCCGCTGGTGCCGCTGCACACCTGGCTGCCCGACGCCGGTGCGGAGGCGCCCGTCGGCGCGGGCGTGCTGCTGGTCGGCATCCTGGACAAGATCGGCACGTTCGGCTTCCTGCGCTACTGCCTGCCGCTGTTCCCGGCGGCCAGCAAGGAACTCGCGCCGGTGGTGCTGGTCCTGGCCGTGGTCGGCATCCTGTACGGCTCGCTGCTCGCCGTCGGCCAGTCCGACATGAAGCGGTTCGTGGCCTACACCTCGATCGCGCACTTCGGCTTCATCGCGCTGGGCATCTTCGCGTTCAGCTCGCAGGCCGGCACGGGCGCGGTGCTCTACATGGTCAACCACGGCATCTCGACCGGCATGCTCTTCCTGGTCGTCGGCATGGTGATGGCCCGCGGCGGTTCGCGCCTGATCGAGGACTACGGCGGCATGGCCAAGCTGACCCCGGTGCTCGGCGGGCTGTTCTTCGTGGCGGGCCTGTCGTCGCTGGCGCTGCCGGGCACCAACTCGTTCGTGAGCGAGTTCCTGGTGCTCATCGGCTCCTACCCGAACGAGCCGGTCTACACGATCCTGGCCGCCGTCGGCATGGTCCTGGCCGCGCTGTACGTCCTGTGGCTGTACCAGCGGGTCTTCCAGGGCCCCGTGCGCGGCACCGCGATGCTCAACCTGGTCGGCGGCCCCGGTGCGGCGGTCGACCCGGAGAAGGCCGCCGTGCCGGACCTGAACAAGCGCGAACTGGCCGTGCTCGCGCCGCTGGTGGCACTGATCCTGGTGCTCGGCTTCTACCCGAAGCCGGTGTTGGACGTGATCACCCCGTCCGTCGGGGCGACGCTCAGCGAGGTCGGGGTGGCCGACCCGGTCGCGCAGGAAGGCAAGTGACGTGACGACGTTCCTCTCGCAAGTGGAGCGGCTGCAAGCCCCGGAGATCGACTACGGGGCCGTCGCACCGTTGCTGATCGTGCTCGGCGCGGCCTGCCTCAGCGTGCTGTTCGAGGCGTTCCTGCCCAAGTCGCAGCGGTGGGCGGCGCAGGTCGTGCTGACCCTGCTCACGCTCGCCGCGGCGGGCGCCGGGCTGGCCTGGTACGCGTCCGCGGAGAGCACCCTCGAGCAGGGCAAGCTGACGCTGTCGGGCACGATCGCGGTCGACCAGCCGGTGATCTTCCTGTGGGGCACGCTGCTGCTCCTCGGCCTCGGCGCGGTGCTGCTCATCGCGGACCGGTCGGTCGAGCCGGGCGGCGCGTTCGTCGCCGACGCCTCGATCCTGCCCGGCGCGCCGGTCGGCGTGCGCGAGCAGCTGCGCCGCCGGGAGATGCAGACCGAGGTGTTCCCGCTGACGCTGTTCGCGCTCGGCGGGATGATGACCTTCGTCGCGGCGAACGACCTGCTCACCATGTTCATCGCGCTGGAAGTGCTGTCGCTGCCGCTGTACCTGATGTGCGGCCTGGCCCGCCGTCGCCGCCTGCTGTCGCAGGAGGCCGCGGTGAAGTACTTCCTGCTCGGCGCGTTCGCGTCGGCGTTCTTCCTGTACGGCGTGGCCCTGCTGTACGGCTTCGCGGGCTCCGTGAAGCTGTCCGACATCGCGACCGCCACCACGGCCACCGACCGGTCCGACACGCTGCTCTACGCGGGCTTCGGCCTGCTCATCGTGGGCCTGCTGTTCAAGGCCTCCGTCGGCCCGTTCCACGCCTGGACGCCGGACGTCTACCAGGGCTCGCCCACGCCGGTGACGGCGTTCATGGCGGCGTGCACGAAGGTCGCCGCGTTCGGCGGCATCCTGCGCGTGCTTTACGGCGCGTTCGAGCGGTCGAGCTGGGAGTGGAACGGCGTGCTGTGGGGCGTGGCCATCGCGTCCATGGTGATCGGCGCGGTCCTCGGCCTGACCCAGACCGACGTGAAGCGGATGATCGCGTACTCGTCGGTGGCGCACGCGGGCTTCCTGCTGATCGGCGCGATCTCGCTGAACGACCAGGGCCTGTCCGGCACGATGTTCTACCTGATGGCCTACGGCTTCACCACGATCGCCGCGTTCGGCATCGTCAGCCTGGTGCGCAACGGCGACGGCGAGGCCACCCACCTGTCCCAGTGGGCGGGGCTGGCCAAGCGGTCGCCGGTGGTGGCGGGCGTGTTCACGTTCCTGCTGCTCGCGTTGGCCGGCCTGCCGCTGACCAGCGGTTTCGTCGGCAAGTTCGTGGTGTTCGCGGCGGCCGTGGAGGCCGAGATGGTGCCGCTGGTGGTGATCGCCCTGGTCGCTTCGGCGGTGGCGGCGTTCTTCTACCTGCGGGTGATCGTGCTGATGTACTTCAGCGAGCCCGCGGCCGACGGCCCGACCGTGAGCGTGCCCGGCGCGTTCACCACGGTGGCCATCACCCTGGGTGCGGCGATCACGCTCGTGCTCGGCGTCTTCCCGTCGTTCGCGCTCGATTGGGCGGGTGCCGGCGCGTTCATCTTCTAGTGGTACGTAGGCTCTGTAGCCGTGACCAGTAGCGAGCGGGCGGGGACGGGGTTCCGGTTTGCGGACCCCGTGCTCGCGGAGGTGGTTCAGGACGGGCTGGCCGAGGTGGAAGAGCTGTTGCACAAGGTCGTGCAGAGCGAGTTCCACCCGGTGATGGAGACGTCCTTGCACCTGGTGTCCGCGGGCGGCAAGCGCATCCGCCCGCTGTTCACCATCCTGTCCGCCCAGTTCGGCGGCTCGTGGGACCGGGAGAGCGTGATCAAGGCGGCGGCGGTGGTCGAGCTGACCCACCTCGCCACGCTGTACCACGACGACGTGATGGACGAGGCCACCATGCGCCGCGGCGCGGAGTCGGCCAACGCCAAGTGGGACAACAGCATCGCGATCCTGACCGGCGACTACCTGTTCGCGCACGCGTCGGCGCTGGTCGCGGACCTGGGCACGGGTGCGGCGCGGATCATCGCGGAGACGTTCTCCGAGCTGGTGACCGGGCAGATGCGCGAGACGATGGGCCCGCGCGCCGGTGAGGACCCGGTCGCGCACTACCTGACCACGATCTCGGAGAAGACCGGTTCGCTGATCGCCACGGCGGCGCGGTTCGGCGCGATGTTCTCCGACGTCACGCCGGAGCAGGTCGAGGCGCTGCGCGCGTACGGCGACGTGATCGGGGCGGCGTTCCAGATCTCCGACGACGTCATCGACATCGCCTCGCCGTCGGAGGAGTCGGGCAAGACGCCGGGCACGGACCTGCGCGAGGGCGTGAAGACCCTGCCCATGCTCTACGCGCTGGAGGACGAGCCGGACTCACGCCTGGCGAAGCTCCTGGCCGGCCCGATCACCGACGACGCCGAGGTGGACGAGGCCCTGACCCTGCTGCGCGCCTCCACGGGCCTCCAGCGGGCCCGCCGGACCTTGGACGACTACGCCGCCCGCGCCCGCGCCACCTTGGCCGTCCTCCCCCCGGGCACGGCCCGTGACGCCCTCGAATCCGTGAGCGACTACGTCGTGACCCGCTCCCACTGACCGGCGAGAGTCCTACGTTCAGCGCGCGAGAGTCCTACGTTCACGGACCCTGAGTTCAACGCTCACGACGAGCGGCGAGTGGCTGAGCGTTGAACTCAGGTGCCCTGGACGTAGGACTCTCGACGCCTGGGCGTAGGACTCTCGCGGTTAGGTCAGGTTGGGGAGGGGGAGGCGGCGGCGGGTGCGGAGGGCGTCCGCGGTGAAGACGGCCAGGGCCACCCAGACCAGGGCGAAGCCGAACCAGCGCGACGGCGGCATCGGCTCGCGCATCACGAACACGCCCCACGCGAACTGCAGCACGGGCGCCAGGTACTGCAGCATCCCCATGGTCACCAGCGGCACGAGCCGGGCGCCCGCGCCGAACAGGATCAGCGGGACCGCGGTCACCAGCCCGGCCGAGGCCAGCCACAGCGCGTGGCCCCACCCGCCCGAGTGGAACGTCCCCGCCGGGCCCAGCCAGACCAGGTACCCGACCGCGATCGGCGCGAGCACGATGCTCTCCGCGGTCAGGCTGGCCGTCGCGTCCAGCGGCACCGTCTTCTTCAACAGCCCGTAGACGCCGAACGAGCAGGCCAGCACCAGCGAGATCCACGGCAGCCTGCCGTAGTCCACCGCCAGCACGACGACCGCCGCCACCGCGATGGCCAGCGCGGCGTACTGCGGCAGGCGCAGCCGTTCGCGCAGGACGAACACCCCGAGCAGCACGCTCACCAGCGGGTTGATGAAGTAGCCGAGCGCGGCCTCGACGACGTGCGAGGTGTTGACCGCGTGGATGTAGACGCCCCAGTTGACCGCGATGAGCACGGACGCGGCGGCCACCATCGCCCAGCCTCGCGCCGACAGCCTCCGGATGCCCGCCCACCGGCCGAGCACGGCGGTGATGACCACCATCACGACCAGCGACCACGCGATCCGGTGTGCCAGGATCTCCACGGAACCGGCCGGCTGGAGCAGCGGCCAGTACGCGGGCACGATGCCCCAGAGGAGGTACGCGCCGACGCCGAAAGCCATCCCACGGCTCGTGCGGTCGACATCCGTCGCAGCGGTGGAGGCAGAGGTCAACGGCGGCACACGGACTACTGTACGCGGCCGTTTTGGCTGGTCAGTTGCTCCAGGTGGCCTACTATCGACACCTGACCACAGGTCCGGCCGGCCCCACGCGCCGAACCCGGCGGTCAGGGTAGTTTTGCACCGCTTCCCCTTCCGGGTGAAGGCTCGGAAGCGGAGCGTGTCGGGGTGTGTGACAAGCAGCAGTGGGAGGGTCTCCCGTGAGTTCGCTCTTCGGGCAGGTGTGGCTGTGGAGCCTGCTGTCCTTCGTGGCAGGCGTCGCACTCACCTGGCTGGTCCTGGTGCGTCCGGCCAAGCGGGAGCTGGAAGACCTGGAGGAACGCCTCCTCACGTCGCCCCGCCCCACCACCGGCTCGACCTCGGGCAGCGCGGTCGCGCCGAGGGCCGACGCGGGTGACGAGTTCGACAACTGGCACGTCGAGGCGTCCCGATCGCTGGCCGACGACGTGCTGACACCGGCGCAGCCGCGGTACGAGCCCGCCGCCGAGCGCGCCCGGTTCGAGGCGTCGCCGCCCGAGCCGGTCCAGTACGACGTCACGAACATGAAGCTCGACCAGCGCGACTCGCTGCTGGAGGAGCTGGACGACGAGCACCGGCCGTTGTCCGACTTCGAGGAGCAGCACGACTTCCCCGAGTTCGACGCCGAGCCGCCGCGCAGCCTGTTCGAGCGGCTCACGCCGGGCGAGGACACCCGGGAGACGCTCGAGCCCAAGCCCCGGCCGCGGTCCTACGAGCCGGACGACGAGCCCGAGCTGCCCGCCGAGACGACGCACCTGATGCCGGCGGTGCCCGCCGCGCCGGTCGCCGAGGTCGCGCCGCGGCAGGAGGAACCGACCGCGCCGCCGGAGGTCGAGGTCTTCCAGCCGCGCGAGGTGTGGCGCGAGGAGCCCGTCCGGGAGGTCTACGACGAGGACGTGGACACCGCCGGCCACGAGGAGGAGGACGAGCCGGAGCGCAGGCCCGGGCCCACCGAGGAGACGGCGCTCATCCCGGCCACCGCGCTGGCGCAGGCCATCGCCGAGGTGGACGGCGAGCAGCGGCGGTCCGAGGAGCCCGAGCCGCAGGTGTGGCCCGAGCACGACCTCACCGGCCACTTCACGCCCGTGGACGTCGAGTCGTCGCGCGGTGAGCTGTCCGAGCCGGCCACGAGCCCGACGTCCAGCGACGAGGCCTTCCTGAACCAGCTGTCGCGGACCGACGCGCGCGAGACCGAGCCGCGCCACAGCCCGACGCGCGAGACCGAGGCGCAGACCGAGGTGCGCCCGGTCGACCCCCGGCTCGCCGAGCCCGTGGAGCGCCCGGTCGACGAGGTCCGCGAAGAAGAGGGCCCGCAGACCGACGTCATCCGCGCCGTGGCCGGTTCCGCCCCGGTGGAGCCGAAGCCGGAGGTCGCCGAGCCCGCCGCCCCCGAGCCCTCGGTCGCACCCCGGGCAGCCACGCCCCGGACGACCGCCGAACCGGCCACCGAGCCCGAGGTGGCGGAGCCGCCCGCGTTCGAGCCGACGTTCGTCCCGCCGCCGGCCGAGCAGGCGCTGCCCGCCCGGTCGGCCGAGAAGGCCGCGCCCAAGCCGGAGCCGAAGAAGGACGAGCCGGCCCGGCCGCGCAGCCTGTTCGAGCCGCTGGAGGACGACGACGACGAGCCGGAGCCCGAGCAGTCCCGCCCGGCGCCGGCGTCGTCCGGCAACGACCAGCCGTTCGTGCCGACGCTCTCCCCGGAGCTGCTGGCCGGCAACCCGCTGCCGATGAACCCGACCGGCCTGCCGCAACGGCCCACCCGCCCCGCCGGCGCCCCGCGCACGCCCTCGCCCGCACCGCTCGCGCCGAAGCCGATCACGCCGCCGCCACCGCGCCCGGTGCGCCCGCGCCCGGTCGGGTTCAGCCCGAGCACCGGCGGCAGGCAGCCCGCGCCCGGCAGCACCCGCTTCCAGGGCCAGCAGGAGGGCTTCAACCCGCGCTCGCCGTTCGGACCCGGCTCCGTGCTGCCGAAGTCCGACGGCCTGGCCCCCGCGCCGGAGTTCCAGGTCAAGGCCACGCTGACCGGCCGCCGGTACTTCACCAACGAGTCGGCGAACTTCCGCGAGACGCGCGCCGACGTCTGGTTCCGCACGACGACGGACGCGGAGAAGGCGGGCTTCCGCCAAGCGCCGTAACCACGGGTTTCCCGGGGAGGGAAACGCGAAGACCCCCTGTTCCGGGAGGCGGAACAGGGGGTCTTCGTCGTCGTACCGGGTGGCGCTAGCCGGCCACGGTCCAGGTGTCCTTGCCGTGCAGCAGCGCGCGCAGGTCCGCGGGCTTCGCGGCCTTGGCCTGCTCCACCTGCTCGCGCGCCGCGTCGTCGTACGTGGTGCGCGCGGTGTTGCGGAACACACCCGTGACGGTGTGCTGGAGGTCCTGCGTCGACAGCCGCGACAGCGCGAACGCCAGGTTCAGGTCCGACGCGTCGTGCACCACGACGTCCTCCGGCGAGACGTCCGCCGACTTGGCCACGGCCAGGCCGAAGCCGTCCCGGACCACGGCGTACTCGCCGTTGCCGAACGTGATCGGCTGCCCGTCGACCACGTTGATGATCCGGCGCGCGGCCTCGTCGGCGTCCTTGAGCACGTCGAACGCGCCGTCGTTGAAGATCGGGCAGTTCTGGTAGATCTCGACCAGCGCCGACCCGCGGTGCTCGGCGGCCTGCCGCAGCACCTCGGTCAGCCCCGCCCGGTCCGAGTCGACCGCGCGGCCGACGAACGTGGCCTCCGCGCCCAGCGCCAGCGACACCGGGTTGAACGGGTGGTCCAGCGAGCCGAACGGCGTGGACTTGGTGACCTTGCCCTCTTCGGACGTCGGCGAGTACTGGCCCTTGGTCAGGCCGTAGATCCGGTTGTTGAACAGCAGGATCTTGAGGTTCACGTTGCGGCGCAGCGTGTGGATCAGGTGGTTGCCGCCGATGGACAGCGCGTCGCCGTCACCGGTGACCACCCACACCGACAGGTCCGGCCGGGCCACGGCCAGGCCGGTCGCGATGGCCGGCGCGCGCCCGTGGATCGAGTGCATGCCGTAGGTGTTCATGTAGTACGGGAATCGCGACGAGCAGCCGATCCCCGAGACGAACACGATGTTCTCGCGCTTGAGGCCGAGCGTGGGCAGGAACGACTGCACGGCGTTGAGCACCACGTAGTCGCCGCAGCCGGGGCACCAGCGGACCTCCTGGTCCGACTTGTAGTCCTTGGCCTTCTGCGGCTCGTCCGCCGTTGGCACGCCGACCAGCCCACCCACGGTCGGCAGGCCCAGTTCCGTCGCCGTCATTCGGACACTCCCTTGATCACGTCGGCGAGCACGTCCTGAAGCTCTTCGGCCTTGAACGGCAGGCCTTGCACCTTCGTGTAGCTGATCGCGTCGACCAGGTACTTGGCGCGCAGCAGCAGCGCCAGCTGGCCGAGGTTCATCTCGGGCACGACGACCCGGTCGTACCGGGCGAGCACGTCGCCGAGGTTCTTGGGGAACGGGTTGAGGTGCCGCAGGTGGGCGTGCGCCACCGGCATGCCCAGCTTGCGCACCCGCCGCGCCGCCGCGCCGATCGGGCCGTAGGACGAGCCCCAGCCCACGACGAGCACGCGCGCCTCGCCGGACGGGTCCTCCACCTCGACGTCGGGCACCTCGATGCCGTCGATCTTGCGCTGCCGCAGCCGCACCATGTAGTCGTGGTTGGCCGGGTCGTAGGAGATGTTGCCGGTGCCGTCGGCCTTCTCCAGCCCGCCGATGCGGTGCTGCAGGCCGGCCGTGCCGGGCACCGCCCACGGGCGCGCCAGCGTCTCCGGGTCGCGCAGGTACGGCCAGAACGTGCCGTCCGGCGCGTTGGGCTCGGTGGCGAACGCCACAGTCAGGTCGGGCAGGTCGGCCACGTCCGGGATGAGCCACGGCTCGGAGCCGTTGGCGATCGCGCCGTCGGACAGCAGCAGCACCGGCGTGCGGTAGACCAGCGCGATGCGCGCGGCCTCCAGCGCGGCGTCGAAGCAGTCCGAGGGCGACCGCGGCGCGACGATCGCGACCGGCGACTCGCCGTTGCGGCCGAACATCGCCTGGAGCAGGTCGGCCTGCTCGGTCTTGGTCGGCAGGCCGGTGGACGGACCGCCGCGCTGCACGTCGATGACGATGAGCGGCAGCTCGGTCATCACGGCCAGGCCGATGGTCTCCGACTTCAGGGCCACGCCGGGGCCGGACGTCGACGTCACGCCGAGCGCGCCGCCGTAGGACGCGCCGAGCGCCGCGCCGATGCCCGCGATCTCGTCCTCGGCCTGCAAGGTCGTGATGCCGAAGTTCTTGTGCTTGGACAGCTCGTGCAGGATGTCCGACGCCGGGGTGATCGGGTACGTGCCGAGCACCAGGGGCAGCCCGGACTGCTGACCGGCGGCGACGAGGCCGTAGGCGAGCGCGGTGTTGCCGGTGATCTGGCGGTACGTGCCCTGGTCGAGCTTGGCGGGCGCGACCTCGTAGGTGACCGCGAACGACTCGGTGGTCTCGCCGTAGTTCCAGCCCGCCCGGAACGCCAGCACGTTGGCCTCGGCGATGTCGGGCTTCTTGGCGAACTTCTCGCGGAGGAACCGCTCCGTGCCCTCGGTCGGCCGGTGGTACATCCAGGACAGCAGGCCGAGGGCGAACATGTTCTTCGCCCGTTCCGCGTCCTTCTTGCCGAGGCCGGTGTTCTCCAGGGCGCCGATGGTCAGCGTGGCCATCGCGACCTTGTGCACCTGGTAGGCCTCGGTGAGGGAGTTGTCCTCGAGGGGGTCGGCCGCGTAGCCCACCTTGACCAGGTTGCGCTTGGTGAACTCGTCGGTGTTGACGATCAGGATCCCGCCCTTGGGCAGGTCGTCGATGTTCGCCTTGAGGGCCGCCGGGTTCATCGCCACCAGCACGTCGGGCCTGTCGCCGGGGGTGAGGATGTCGTAGTCGGCGAAGTGCAGCTGGAAGCTCGAGACACCCGGGAGCGTGCCCTGTGGCGCCCGGATCTCGGCCGGGAAGTTCGGCTGGGTGGCGAGGTCGTTGCCGAAGGCGGCGGCTTCCGAGGTGAAGCGGTCACCCGTCAGCTGCATGCCGTCGCCGGAGTCGCCGGCGAACCGGATCACCACGCGGTCGAGCTTGCGGACCGTGCCGGTCCCCTCGCGCGCGGTCTTGTCCGGCGAGCCACCTGGCGCGGCGCCGTTACCAACGTCGGTAGTCATGTCCTACGCCGATCCCTTTCCTCACAACGCCCGAGGGCTGCTGCCCCCGTGCCCCTCCGCGAGGGTAGTCGTGCCCGCGCGGGAGCCGGTTTCTCCTGTACCACTGTGCGGGACGGTTCGTCCCACCAGGTGCGCGGGGCGCGAACTGGGCAGTATCCGAGTAGTACCGGCCGGTAACTGTTACTCAAAGTTACAGTTAGGCGGGCTGTCTGTCCAGGTCAGTCGCGACTGCTGATCCTGGCCTTCATCGCCGCGAGCTTGGCCTGGAACTCCGGTGTCGCGATCGAGGCCACCTGGGGCGTCAGCTCGGTGTCCACGGCCTGGGCGTGGTCGGCGAGGGTCGCGGTGGTGCGCATGGACGCCTTGATCGTGCGGACCAGCTCGCGCGAGGCGTCGGCCGAAGGACGCGCGAACCCGACCGCGGCGGCGACCAGCTCGTCGTGCCCGCCGTCGACCCGTGCCCAGGCCAGACCGTGGGATACCGCCGCGTCCGCGTCCAAAACCTGGCCGAACAGGGTCATCGCGGTCGCGGTCTGGGGACCGGCGAGCCTCTGCAGCATCCACGTCATCCCGCCGCCGGGGTGGATGCCGAGCTGGAGGAACCGCGCGTCGAACCTGGCGTTCGCGCCGACCAGGCGCACGTCGCACGCCAGCGCCAGGTTGAGGCCCGCGCCGACCGCCGCGCCGCCGACCGCGGCGATCGTGGGCAGCGTGCAGCCGGCCACCGCGAGGAACCCGGCGTAGATGCGCCGCAGGCCCTCCTCCCGGGCCTCGCCCAGCGCGGTGAGGTCCGCGCCCGCGCAGAACGCCGGCGGCGTGCCGGTGATCACGACCGCGTGCACGTCGGCGTCGTCCTCGCAGGTCCGGACGGCGGCCACGAGCTGCTCGGAGAGGTCGAGCGTGAGCGCGTTGCGGCGCTCGGGGTCGTGCACGGTGATGACCGCCACGCGGTCGGAGCGTTGCAGGAGCACCTCGGCCATGCTCGCGACTCTAAGGTGCCGGCGGGCGGTCCAAGAGTCGGGATAGCACTACGGTCGAGACGGTCCGGTCGATGATCTCGACGGCCCGCAGCCGTTCCAGCGCGGTCTCCAGGTGGTGGATGTTCGCCGCGCGCAGGTGCACGATGGCGTCCGCCGCGCCGGAGACGGTGTAGGCGGCGCGGACCTCGGGCATCGGCTCCAGGCGCTGCTGGATGTCGTGCGGCGCCACGTTGCCGCGGCAGTGCACCTCGACGAACGCCTCCGTGCCCCATCCCAGCTGCTCGGGGTCGACGACGGCCGTGAAGCCGCGCAGGACGCCCGTGTCCAGCAACTTGTCCACCCGCCGCTTCACCGCGGGTGCGGACAGGCCCACCTCCTTGCCGATGTCGGCGTAGCTGGAGCGGGCGTTGGCCATCAGGCGCGAAATGATTCGCTGGTCGATCGTGTCCACACGCAACATTCTGCCCTGGAAGACGCAATATCGCGGCGTTGTTCGAGGGTCAGACGGCAATCTACATTTCGATCCATGACCTCGGTTTCCTTCGCGGGCCCCGGAGACGAGCCGATCGTGCTCGACGTCGCCACGCCCGCCGCGCAGGTGCGCGTGCCGACCACCCGTCGGTACCTCATGTGCCCGCCCGCGTACTTCACGGTGGAGTACGCGATCAACCCGTGGATGGACCCCACGCAGCCGATCAGCACGTCGTTGGCGATGGAGCAGTGGACGGCCCTGAAGGAGACCTACGAGCGCCTCGGGCACGAGGTCGAGACCATCGAGCCGCAGCCGGGGCTGCCGGACATGGTCTTCTCGGCCAACTCCGGCACCGTCATCGACGGCCAGGTCCTCGGCTCCCGCTTCCGCGCGCCCCAGCGCGCCGCGGAAGCCGACCACTTCCGCCGCTGGTTCCTGGCCAACGGCTACCGCGACGTCGTCATGCCGGAGCGCACCAACGAGGCCGAGGGCGACTTCACCTGGACCGGCAAGTACCTCCTCGCCGGCACGGGCTTCCGCACGGACCCCCTGGCCCACTCGGAGGCCCAGGAGGCCCTGGGCGTGCCGGTCATCTCCCTGCAGCTGACCGACCCCCGCTACTACCACCTGGACGTGGCCCTGTTCGTCCTGGCGGACGACCTGATCGCCTACTACCCGGACGCCTTCTCGCCGGGCAGCCGCCGCGTCCTGCGCCGCCTCTTCCCGGACGCCGTCATCGCGACCGCCGAGGACGCCGCCTGCCTGGGCCTGAACGCGGTCTCCGACGGCCGCCACGTGGTCCTGCCGGTGGAGGCGACCGCGCTGGCGGACCAGGTCGCCCAACGGGGCTTCGAACCGGTCTTCGTGGACATCTCGGAACTGCGCAAGTCCGGTGGCGGCCCGAAGTGCTGCACGATGGAACTCCGGGACTGATCCCGGCCTGTCGCGCTGGTCAGTCGGCGGGCTGACCAGCGCGGGAACCGCTACGGCGTGCGACCGGTGAGGCCGACGATCCGCGCGATCAGGGGCGCGTCGGGCGGCACGGGCACCTCGGGGCCGAAGAGGCCCATGTCGCGCCCCATCCTCGCGGTCTCGACGAGGTCGGCGTGGACGAACTCCAGCAGGTCCCCGTCCCACGACGGCGCCTGGCCGGTGGCCTTGGCCAGGTCCCACGTGTGCACGACCGTCTCACCCAGCACCATCGCGCCGATCATCTCGGCCGGCATCTCCTGCGGGCTGCCGAGCGTCGTCGTGCCGGTCCACGCGGACGGCTCGCCCCACGCGACGGCGCGGTCGCGCAGCAGCGCCCCCAGGTCCGCGGCCCAGTCGCCCGCGGTGAGGTCGACGTCCGCGTCCGAGGCGGCGGGCGGCGGCACGGGCGCCTTGCGCGCGGAGGCGTTCAGCGACGGGCCCCAGAACAGCAGGTGGTTGAGGAGCTTGCGGACGTCGAACTCGGTGCACGGCGTCGGCGCGTCCAGCTGGTCGGGCTTGATGTTCTCGAGGACCTCCAACGCGGTCGCCACGGCTTTGTCGATCAACTGCTCACGGGACATGCCGCCCACCGTAGGAACGGCCGCCGCGGGTGTATTGAACAAAGGCGACATACCCTCGCGACCGTGACGAGGGACGAGCGCGAGCTGGCGTGGCGGCGGCACCAGAGCCACGAGTTCCACCAGCCGTCGCCCGACCTGGCCGCACACGTGGCGCGGTACTGGGTGGTGCGGTGGCGCTACGACCGGCCCTACCGCCAGCTGATCGTGCCCTACCCGAACGTGCACCTGACGTTCCACGAGGACGCCGCCGTGATCGCCGGCGTGTCCAGCGGGCACGTGTTCAAGGAGCTCGACGGCGCGGGCCGGGTCTTCGGCGTCGCCTTCCGCCCCGGCGCCTTCCGGCCGTTCCTCGGCGCGCCGGTCCAGTCGCTCACCGACCGGACCGTCCCCGCCGAGACCGTCTTCGACCACCTGCCCGCGCACGCCGACCTCGACGGGGTGGAGGCCGCGCTGCGCCGCAGCCTGCCCGAACCAGACCCGAGGGCGGCGGAGGTGGTGCGGATCGTCGAGCGGATCGTCCAGGACCCCCTGCTGACGCGCGTCGACGTGCTGGCCCGCGAGGTCGGCGGCAGCGTCCGGCAGCTGCAACGCCTGTTCGCCGAGCACGTCGGCGTCGGGCCGAAGTGGGTGATCCGCCGCTACCGCCTGAGGGAGGTGACCGAGCGCATGGAGGCGGGCGGCCGGATCGACTGGGCCGCGCTGGCGGCCGACCTCGGCTACGCCGACCAACCGCACTTCGTCCGGGACTTCACCGCGATGGTCGGCGAGACGCCCACCCGGTACGCCGAGCGCTACGGTGACGCGTTCGCCACCGGCCGCCGCTGACTCGTCCGCCGTCACCCATAGGGCTGATCGCTCTAGCGGACCGACCCCGGTCGGTGCTCCGATCGACGGCACTCGCTGTCGACCAAGGTAGGGAGCGCGCCATGAACGACCTCGACGCCCAGCGTCCGTCGCCCCAACCGCAACAGGAGCAGGAGGAGCCCGTGGAACGGCAGAAGCCTCAGGACCCGAAGCCTCTCACCGGACTGGAGTGGCTGGTGCGCCAAGCCCAACGGCGCCGTGAGGAACGCCCGGCGGACCCGGCGCGTTAGGCCTCACCGCTAGTCCGACACCTCCCGCTGGAACGCTGCCCACAGCAGGTTCAACGGGTGGTCGGCCGGGAACTTCGCCCGCTCGTCCTTGCGGGCGAAGACCCCGACCAAGCGCTCCAGCTGCGGTTTGCGGTCGTTCGTCAGGGCGACCACCCGCAGGCCCGACCCCTCGCGCAGCTCGTTGTTCGCGGCCACCACGCCGAGGCCCGACGTGACGATCATGCAGCCCTCGACCAGCCCGGACCGCAGCAACGACATGCCGTACTGGATCTCGTCGATCTCCGCCGCGATGTCCAGTTCGTTCCGGTAGTCCGATCCGAACCAGCCGCGCAGGAATTCCGCGATCAACCCGTCGCCGGGCACGACCAGCGGCAGCTTCGGCAACTCCCCGGTGCCGACGCTCGCGCCGAGCCTGCTCTCCGGCAGGTTCGTGAGCAGCGCCAACCCGCCGCGCCGCCACTCGATCACGTCGAAGTCCTCGACCCCGCTGCTGCGGCCCGCGTGCGTGACCACGCTGCCGCACACGATGTCGACCTCCTTGGACGCCAGGCTCTTCCAGATGTCCTTGGTGCGGATGTGCACGACCTTCAGTTCCACGTCACGCCGGCGGAAGTCGTCCGCCACGTGGTGCCACGCCTTGGCCAGCGCGTCGAGCATGAACCGCGTCGTGCCGACGGTGACCGTGGTGCCGAGCTTGCGCCGGCACTCGTGAATCGAATCCAGCCACTCGGTCAACGTGGTGCGCGCCAATTCGACCAGCGCCTCGCCGGTCGGTGTGATCAGCACGTCTTTTCCCCGGCCCTGCTTGACGACCAGCGCTTCGCCGCACAACGACTTGAAGTTGCGGTTGAGCGTGTCGATCTGCTTCTGCACACTGGACTGCTCGCGGCCGAGCACGCGGGCCGCGCGCAGGGCCGACCGCGTCTCGTACACCGCGATCAACGTCCTGAGCTGGTCCAACGTGGTGTCCAGCAGCAGGGGCGAGGTGTGCAGGAGCCTGCTGAGCTGGTTGCCCGCCGGCAGGAGCAGTTGGGCCGAGGTCGACATGCAGGGCCTCTCGGGTCGGGGCGTGATGTTCTACCGATTAGTTGTACTGAACTTGACCGCAGTTCGTGCTGAAATTATCCGAAGATCTTGATGGATTTCCCTGGACAGGTATACGCGATCCGTAAGAGACTTCTGCCGCAACCAGGTGCTTGTTCACGTGGGTGCAATCAGGGGGAGTATTGGGGGGTTGGGGGGGGGGGGGGGGGGGGGGCGCGCCGCCCCCCCCCCCCCCCGCCACACCCCCGCGAGCGGCCCCGGGGGCGCCCCCGGCGGCCCCGGGGGGGGGGGGGCGCCCCCCGCCGCCCCCCCCCCCCCCCCCCCCCCCACGTATTAACCTCACCCGTGTGACGGTTTCCACCTTGGACTGGGGCACGACGTACCGGGTCACCGTGCTCGACCTCGGCCTGGCCTGCTGCGGCGTCGAGGTCATGGCGGCGCTCGAGGGCCACCGCCCGGAACACCTCGAAGCCCTGGGGGTCGATCCGGTGCACGCGGCGGGCGAGGCGCACGTGCTCGTCGTCTCCGGCACCGTCACCGACGCCATGCTGCCCGCGGTGATCGCGACGTACCAGGAGATGCCGGAACCGCGTTACGTGATCTCCGTCGGCGCGTGCAGCAACACCGGCGGGCCGTACTGGGACTCCTACAGCGTCACCAAGGGCATCGACCAGGCGCTGCCGGTGCACGTCGCCGTGCCGGGCTGCCCGCCACGTCCCGAGGCCCTGCTCGACGGCCTCGCCGCGCTGCACCGGATGGTGTCGTGAGCGCCGCCTCGCAGGCCCTGGCCTCCCTCATCCCCGACGCCCGGGTCACGACGGCGTTCGGCCAGACGACCGCGCACGTGCCGCTGCACGCGTGGACCGAGGCCGCCCGCCACGCGCGCGAGGAGCTGGGCTGCACGCAGTTCGACTGGCTCGGCGTCGAGGACGCGGGACGTCCCGGCGCCGCCGGGCAGCGGCACGCCGTGCTGCTGCACGTGCTCGACCCCGACACCAAGGACGGCGTGCTGCTGCGCACCGAACTCGGCCCGGACGACGTGCTGCCGAGCGTGGCCGACCGGTGGGCGGGCGCGGCGTGGCACGAGCGCGAGGCCGCGGAGATGTTCGGCATCTCCCTCGCCGACGGCGAACCGGCCCACCTGCTGCTGCCGGACGGCTTCGGCGGCCACCCGCTGCGCAAGGACTTCGTGCTGGCCTCCCGCGTGGTGCGCCCGTGGCCGGGCAGGCTCGAACCGGGCGAGGACGGCACGTCGTCGCCCAGCCGCAGGCGGGCCGCGCCACCCGGCGTGCCCGACCCGTCGTGGGGGCCGCGCTACGAGCGCTCTGAGGAGGACACCAGTGGCTGAGTTGCCACCGCGCACCCGAGGCGTCATCGCGCTGCTGGAGGCCAACTGCACGGTGTGCATGATCTGCGCCCGCGAGTGCCCCGACTGGTGCATCCACATCGACTCGCACACCGAGGTCGAGCAGCAGCCCGGCTCGGCCCGGCCCCGTGCGCGCAACGTGCTCGACCGGTTCGCCATCGACTACGGCCAGTGCCTGTACTGCGGCATCTGCGTGGAGGCGTGCCCGTTCGACGCCCTGCACTGGGCGCCGGACTTCTCCTACCCCGGCACGGGCGGCCTCGACGGCGACGGCGCCGTGGCCGAGCTCGTCCACGAGCGCGACGTGCTGGCCACGTGGGTCACGCACGTGCCGCCGCCACCGCCGCTGGACGAGGGCGCCGAACCGGCTCCCGAGACCACCGCCACACGCCCGGCACGCCCCGGTACCGGAACCCCGCGCCGACCGGGCGCGTTGAGGGAGGGGACGTAGGAACAGCCGGAGGCGAAGCGTGCACAAGCACTTCAACGCGTTGAAGACCGCGTTGCTGCTCGCTGCCATGAGCGGGTTGATCGTGGCGATCAGCTCGCTGTTCGGTCGCACCGCCCTCGTCATCGGCCTGCTGCTGGCGCTGGCCGTGAACGCCTACGCCTACTTCAACTCGGACAAGCTCGCGCTGCGCGCCATGCGCGCCAGGCCGGTGTCCGAGGTGGAGCAGCCCGCGATGTACCGGATCGTCCGCGAGCTGGCCATGGCCGCGCGTCAGCCGATGCCGCGCCTCTACGTCAGCCCCACCATCGCGCCGAACGCCTTCGCGACCGGCCGCAACCCGCGCAACGCCGCCGTCTGCTGCACCACCGGCATCCTCGACCTGCTCGACGAACGCGAGCTGCGCGCCGTGCTCGGGCACGAGCTGTCGCACGTCTACAACCGCGACATCCTCATCTCTTGCGTCGCGGGTGCGCTGGCCGGCGCGGTCAGCACGCTGGCGAACCTGGCGGTCTTCGCGAGCGTCTTCGGCGGCGAGGGCGACGAGGACCGGCCCAACCCGTTCGCGATCCTGCTCATCGCCGTGCTCGGCCCGATCGCGGCGCTCATCGTGCGGATGGCCGTGAGCCGGTCCCGGGAGTACCAGGCCGACGAGTCCGGCGCGGAGCTGACCGGCGACCCGCTGGCGCTGGCGTCGGCGTTGCGCAAGATCGACGTCGGCACGCGTGCCGCGCCGCTGGCGCCGGAGCCCGCGGTGGTCGCGCAGTCGCACCTGATGATCGCGAGCCCGTTCCGGGCGGGGGAGAACCGGGTCAGGCTGTTCTCCACCCACCCGCCGATCTCCGACCGCGTGCGCCGGCTGGAGGAGCTGGCCCGCCGGTACTAGCCGGCCGGCGCTAGCGGGCTTCCAGTGCGACGTTCATCACGTACTGGCCGTAGCCGGACTTCGCCAGCTGCTCGCCGAGCACGTAGCACTGCTCGGAGGTGATGTACCCCATCCGGAGCGCGATCTCCTCCAGGCACGCGATGCGCACGCCCTGCCGGTGCTCCAGCACCTGCACGAACTGGCCCGCCTCCAGCATCGAGTCGTGCGTGCCGGTGTCCAACCACGCGAAACCGCGGCCGAGGTCGACCAGCTTGGCGCGGCCTTCCCGCAGGTAGGCGAGGTTGACGTCGGTGATCTCCAGCTCGCCGCGCGGCGACGGCTCGAGCGACTTGGCGATGTCCACCACGCCGTTGTCGTAGAAGTACAGGCCGGTGATGGCCTTGTTCGACTTCGGCAGCGGCGGCTTCTCCTCGATGCTGATGAGCCTGCCGTCCGCGTCGACCTCGCCGACCCCGTACCGCTCCGGGTCCTTCACCGGGTAGCCGAACAGCACGCAGCCGTCCAGCTCGGCGGCGTTGTGCTGGAGGACCTTGGAGAAGCCGTGGCCGTAGAAGATGTTGTCGCCGAGCACCAGCGACACGTCGTCGTCGCCGATGAAGTCCGCGCCGATGATGAACGCCTCGGCCAGCCCGTTCGGGTGAGCCTGCTCCGCGTAGGAGATGCTCAGGCCGAACTGCGAGCCGTCACCGAGGAGCCGCCGGAACAGCGGCAGGTCCACCGGGGTCGAGATGAGCAGCACCTCGCGCACGCCCGCCAGCATCAGCACCGAGAGCGGGTAGTACACCATCGGCTTGTCGTAGACGGGCAGCAGCTGCTTCGACACCGCTTGGGTGATCGGGTGCAACCGCGTGCCGCTGCCGCCCGCGAGGATGATGCCCTTCATCGGTAGTTGGTGAACTGGAGGGCGATGCCGAAGTCGGAGCTCTTGAGCAGGGCGATCACGTCCTGCAGGTGGTCCTTCTTCTTGCCCGTGATGCGCAGCTGGTCGCCCTGGATCTGCGCCTGCACGCCCTTGGGACCCTCGTCGCGGACCTTCTTCGCGATCTCCTTGGCCTTCTCGCTCGAGATGCCCTGGACCAGGTTGCCGGTGACCTTGAACACCTTGCCCGACAGGGCCGGGTCGCCGATCTCGAAGGCCTTCATCGAGATGCCGCGCTTGACCAGCTTCTCCTGGAAGACGTCGATCGCGGCCCGGCAGCGCTCCTCGGTCTCGGACTGGAAGGTGATCGCCTCATCGCCCGCCCAGGACACCTGAGTCCCCGTGCCGCGGAAGTCGAACCGGGTGCTCAGCTCCTTGGCGGCCTGGTTGAGCGCGTTGTCGACTTCCTGGCGGTCGACCTTGCTCACCACGTCGAACGACGGGTCTGCCACGTGCTCGGTACCTCCGCGTAGGTGGGTCTGGAACCGCCGCGAAGCCTACCGGGGAACCCGGTTGCGCATGCCCCCACGGGCTTATGTATTGTCTCCACCGCACCCGGCACCACCGGGCGCGGGGCGGGTTGCCCGAGCGGCCAATGGGAGCGGACTGTAAATCCGTCGCGAAAGCTACAGAGGTTCGAATCCTCTACCCGCCACGCTCGTCGAGGACCCTGCTTGCGGAAAGCGCAAGCAGGGTCCTCGCTTTATTTCTCCTGGGGGTGCAACCCCCAGACCCCGCCCGGCGGGCGCTGCCCCCGGACCCCCGGTCGTACGTGGTCGCGTCGGCGGGTGATGTCCCGTTCGTACGTGGTTACGGTGGCGGGTGATGTCCCGGTCGTGCGCGGTCGCGTTGGCGGGTGTTGTCCCGTCCGCCGGTGGGTCCCGGTCGTAGGTGGTCGCGTTGGCGGTGGGGTCCGCCCAGCCGTGCGTGGTCACGTTGGAGGTGGGGGGTCCCGGTCGTGCGTGGTGACCATGAGGTGGGGTCGTGGGCGTAGGTGAGGCCGGCGCGCAAGCGCTTCCTCTCGCTTGCGTGCCGGCCTCGACTGCAGCATAACCCATATCGAACGCTTGTTCGAGGGTTACGCGATGGCGGCTCGGCCCGCCTCGGTCAGCTCGGCGTCCGTGCGCTCGTCCAGGCCCACCGCCCGCCGGGCCCGCAGCAGTCCCGCGTGGACCAGGTCGTGCGTGACCATCTGGTCGCAGCACGGCAACCCGTCCACGTACAGGTCCGGCTCGCGTCCCCCCGACAGCTCAGCCCGACCAGCGGCAACGGCGCGGAGCATGGATTTCGCCCGGCCGGACAACTCCCTCGCAACGTTCATGGCGGCCCCCTCGCCCGTCCTTCCCGTACCTGCTTCCTCGTCTTGTAAGAGGTCTGGACCTGCGCTTCGAGTACCCCGCCCGGACAAGTTCACTCAGGTGGACGAGGCTGCCGCCAACTGTCCCCTCCTGGGCCGTTCGGACGACGACGCCACGCCGAGTGGTTGCCCCGTTCAGTGCAATCGACCCGTTGGTGCAGGCGCCGGCTAACGGGCGGGCCGGCGTTGCCAGGTCGTCCACAGCGGCCGGTAGCCGTGGGAGTACCAGAACGGCGCGGACAGCGGGTTGGGCAGGGCGTGGTGCAGCAGCGTCACGCCGACGCCCGCCTCGTCCAGCAACCTGTGCGCGTGGTCGGCGAGCGCCGCGCCGATGCCGCCGCCACGCGCGTCCTCCCGCACGCCGAGCAACCCGAGGTAGGCCACCGGCCGCACGGACGTCCGCGAGGCGATCCAGTCCGAGTGACCGGGCAGGTCGTAGTAGAGGAAGCCGACGACCTCACCGTCGCGCTCCGCCAACCACCCGCACGGCTCCGGCCGCTCCAGCAGCGACGCGATGTGCTCGCGAAGCCGCTCGGCGCTGGACTGCCGGGCGGTGACCATGCCGAACAGGCTGTCGAACCGCAGCGTCTCCAGGTTCACCTCCACGGCCACGTCGAGGTTCTCGCGCGCCAACGGCACGATCCGCACCGTCGAACGGCCGTCGAAGCCCCGACCGGGCAGCCGGGCGGCGGTCACCAGCAACGGCGCGTAACCGTGCCGCGCCAGCACGTCCGCGGCCTCGACGGCACGGCTGGGCACGGTCACCAACGCGGCCGTGTCGTGATCGCCCGCCCCGCTCAACGGCCACCGGCGCAGCAGGTCGTCCAAGTCCGCGCCGGGGTGCCAGTGCAGGGAGTGCGTGCGCAGCGCGCCCCAGGAGGCGTTCAGGGCGTCCGCGGACAGCTCGGAGAACGAGTACGGGTCGTCGGCGGGGGCGATGTCGGGCAGCAACGGGTCCACACCTGCCAGCTAACCCGTCCGCGACGTAGATTGCCGCCGTGGATCTGTACGTGGTCGACGCGTTCACCGACCGCGCGTTCGCGGGCAACCCGGCGGGCGTGGTGCTGCTGGACGGCCCGGCGGACGAGCGGTGGATGCAGGCCGTCGCCGCCGAGATGAAGCACGCCGAGACGGCGTTCGTGCGGATCGACCACGAGGACCCGGTGCCGCTGCGCTGGTTCACGCCCGTCGCCGAGGTGGACCTGTGCGGCCACGCCACCCTGGCCGCGGCGCACGTGCTCGGCGGCAGCCGCAGGTTCGACACCCGCAGCGGCGTGCTCACCTGCGCGGCCGAGGACGGCTGGGTGGAGATGGACTTCCCGGCCGACCCGGCGGAGCCGATCGAGATGACCACGCCGCTGCGCGCGGGCCTGCCGGGCGTCACGGTGAGGGCTGTCGCGCAGGCCGTGTCCGACGTCCTGGTGGAAGCCGCCTCCGCCGACGAGGTCCGCGAGCTCCGCCCGGACTTCGCCGCGCTCGCCGAGGTGCCCGGGCGGGGTGTGATCGTGACCGCGCCGGGCGACCGGCCGGGGCTCGACGTCGTGAGCCGGTGCTTCTACCCCTCCTACGGAGTCCCGGAGGATTCCGTAACCGGTTCCGCGCACTGCACGCTCGCCTCGTGGTGGGCGCCGCGGCTCGGTCGCGCGAACCTGCTGGCCGAGCAGGCGTCCGCCCGCGGTGGGCTGGTCCGGACCACTCTGGACCAAGATCGCGTGCGCCTCGCCGGGCAGGCAGTGACGGTCATCCAGGGCCGACTGATCGTGTGATCCGATCTGTTACTTCTAGTGGCGTTGCGCTACACGACCTGCCATTTCGTCCCCCGACCGGGGTACATTGGCAGCCTTGGAGGGGTCCTGGTCGGTGTTCGGGGCCCCTCAGTCACGCCCGGAGCCCGTAGGCCGCGACCCGGCCCACCGCGACGACGGCCGACGAGGAGGCTGGATGTCCGACCACGCGTCGGCCACGGCGCCCAGCGCGCCGCCCCGGTCCACGAACCGCGCGTTCAGCGTGTTCGCGGTCCTGCTCCTCGTCGCGGGCGCGCTGTCCGCGTACCTGGTCGGCTCCTGGCTCCCCGACACCGACCCCGACGTCGACCTGTGGTGGACCGGTCCGCTGCTGGTGATCGGGTTCCTGCTCGCCGAGCAGTTGGCCATCAACGTCGACGTGCGCAGCGGAGTGGCCTGGACCATCTCGTTCACCGAGATCCCGCTCGTGCTCGGCCTGCTGGTCGCGCCGTTCGAGATCGTGCTCGCCGCGCACGTGGTCGCGGGCGTCGGCACGCTGCTCGGCCGCCGCGTGCTCGACCGCGCCGTCTACAACGCGGGCCTGATGTTCATGGAGATCTCGGTCGCCTTCGCGGTCGCCGAGCTCGTGAAGCGGTTCCTCGGCGCGGAAGGCCCGTTCTGGGCGGGCGCGTTCGTCGGCACGATCGCGGTGCCGCTGCTGGCCAGCGTGCTCGGCCTGACCGCGTTGCGGATCATGGGCAAGGGCATGCGGGTCGCGCCGAGCCTGCGCCTGGTGCTCCAGACGCTCGTGGTGGCCCTGCTGAACACCTCCGCGGGCCTCGCCGGCTACGAGATCGCCGACAAGGCGCCGTGGGGCGGCCTCCTGATCGGCCTCGTCTTCCTCGGCATCACCGCGATCTACCTGGCGTACTCCGGTCTGCTGCGCGAGCAGCGCGACCTGGAGGCGCTCAGCGAGGTCTCGTTGCGGGTGGCCCGCTCGGGCCGCCACGTCACCGGACCGCGCGGCGCCAACCAGGAGGAGGACGACGGCAGCGACGAGGACGACGACTGGCAGCTCATCGCCGAGCGCATCCGCGAGCAGCTGAACGCCAACCGCGTCGTGCTGCGGCTGCGCACCGACCCGCAGGCCCCGATGCGCACGCTGGTCGCGGGCGAGCCGCTGCCGCCGGGCATGCGCCGCGACGACCCGCGCGTGCTGCGCGAGGACGCCATGCTCCAGCTGCCCGGCGCGCAGGTGCGGTACTTCCGCATCGTGGACGCGGGCGAGGAGGTCTCCGAGGCCCTGGTCCGCCGGGACGCGCAGGAAGCGCTGGTCGTGCCGCTGCGCGGGGCGACCCAGCTGCTCGGCGCGGTCGAGGTGCACGACCGGCTCAGCCGGTGGCGCGGCTTCGGCAAGGCCGACATCCAGCTCCTGCGCACGCTGGCGAGCCACCTGTCCACCGCCGTGGACAACCGGCGCCTGCTCGCCCGGCTGCGCCACGACGCCTACCACGACCCGTTGACCGGCCTGCTCAACCGGCCCGGCTTCCGCGAGGCCGCGACCGAGCCGATGCGCGAGGCCAACACGTCCGTGGTGGTCCGCGTCGACCTCACCGTGCTGTCCACCGTCTCCGACGCGCTCGGCCAGGCGTGGGGCAACCGGATGGTCGTCGCCGCCGGCCGCCGGCTGCGCGACGAGCTGGGGCCCGAGGTGCCGCTGGCCAGGCTGGAGGGCGGCGCGTTCGCCGCGCTGCTGCTGGACCGGCAGGCCGAGCAGATCCAGGAGATCGCCGAACGGCTGCGCGCCGCGCTGTCGGTGCCGTACCCGGTCGACCGGCTCACCGTCGAGGCGGGCGCGGTCGTCGGCTGGGTCACCACCGCGGACTGCGAGGTCGACGAGCCGGACCCCGACGCGCTGCTGCAACGCGCGGACGTGGCGGTCCGGGCGACCAGCGACAACGAGCCGCTGCGCCAGTACGCGCCGAGCATGGGCCAGATCTTCCTGCGCCGCTTCCAGCTGGTGACGCAGTTCCGTTCGGCGCTGGAGACCGGCCAGATCTCCGTGCACTACCAGCCGAAGGTCGCGCTGCCGAGCCGCCAGGTGGTCGGCGCCGAGGCGCTGGTGCGGTGGAAGCACCCCGAGTTCGGCCGCGTCGACCCGGACGAGTTCGTGCCGGCCGTCGAGGCGACCGGCCTGGTGGACGTGCTCACGGACTTCGTCATGGACACGGCGCTGGCCCGGGTGCGGATGTGGATCGACCGCGGGCTGCGGATGTCCATCGCGGTGAACCTGTCCGTGCGGACGCTGGCCGACGAGGAGTTCCCGGACCGGGTGGCGGCGGCGTTGAAGCGCCACGAGGTGCCGCCGGAGCTGCTGACGTTCGAGCTGACCGAGTCCGGCGTGATGGCGGACCCCGAGCGGGCCCTGCCCGTGCTGCGGCGGCTGCACCAGATGGGCGTCGTGCTGGCCGTCGACGACTTCGGCACGGGCTACTCGTCGCTGGCGTACCTGAGGCAGCTGCCGGTGGACGAGGTGAAGATCGACAAGAGCTTCGTCCTGGGCATGGGCACCGACCTGGGCGACATGGCGGTGGTCCGGTCGATCGTGGAGCTCGGCCACTCGCTGGGGCTCACGGTGGTCGCCGAGGGCGTCGAGGACGACGCCGCCCGCGACCAGCTCGTCGGCATGGGCTGCGACGTGGCGCAGGGCTACCTGATCTCCCGGCCGCTGTCCGAGGACCGCTTCGAGGCCTGGTTGCGGGCGCGGACGGTCCAGGTCAGGGGCGCCCGGGATGAGACGGTGCTCACCCTGGTCCACTAGGAAGGGCCCCCGATTTCCTTTCCACGGCACGCCTGTTGTAGAGTTCTCCTGGCTCCGCAAGAGAAGAGCAGGCCCCTTTAGCTCAGTCGGCAGAGCGTCTCCATGGTAAGGAGAAGGTCTACGGTTCGATTCCGTAAAGGGGCTCGACAACTGGCCGCGGTGCACGAGCATCGCGGCCGTGTTGTGTAAAGCGGTGTAGCTCAGTTGGTAGAGCAAGCGGCTCATAATCGCTGTGTCGCCGGTTCAAGTCCGGCCACCGCTACTCAGCTAGATCCCCGCCAGGCGGTAAGCCCGCACTGGTCGCCCGGTCGGGTCGGGGCACACGAGCTCTAGGAAGGCAAGGACCGTGGCTGCAACCGACGTACGCCCCAAGATCACCCTCGCGTGCGAGGAGTGCAAGCACCGGAACTACATCACCAGGAAGAACCGGCGCAACGACCCGGACCGCCTGGAGATCAAGAAGTTCTGCCCGAACTGCAAGACCCACCGCGCTCACAAGGAAACCCGCTGAGCCGGTAGCAAGTCGCACGACGAGGCCCGTCCCGGGATCCGGGGCGGGCCTCGTCGCGTATAACCTGCTGCGCGTGCCTCTCGACCAGTCCTTCGTCGGACGTTCCTACCCACCGTCGCCGCCCTACGAGGTGGGCCGCGAGAAGATCCGCGAGTTCGCCGAGGCGGTCGGCGAGACCAGCCCGCTGCACCGCGACCCCGAAGCCGCTCGCGCGGCCGGCTACCGCGACGTCATCGCCCCGCCCACGTTCGCGATCATCGTGTCGCTGAAGGCGAACGACGTGCTGGTCGAGGACCCCGACCTGGGCCTGGACTACTCCCGCGTGGTGCACGGCGACCAGACGTTCGTCCACCACCGCCCGATCGTGGCGGGCGACCGCCTCACGACCGTGCTGCACGTGGACGGCATCACGTCGCGGATGGGCAACGACATGCTGGCGATCCGGGCCGAGGTCGGCACCGAGGACGGCGAGCCGGTCACGACCGGTCGCTGCACGCTCGTCGTGCGGGGGGAGGACGCGTGATCCGCGCATCGGAGGTCTCCGCCGGCGACGAGCTGCCGCCGCTGTCGCTGCGCATTACCCGCGCCGACCTGGTCCGGTACGCGGGCGCGTCCGGCGACTTCAACCCGATCCACTGGAGCGAGCGGTTCGCCCGCGAGGTCGGCCTGCCGGGCGTCATCGCGCACGGGATGCTCACCATGGGCATGGCCGTCCGGATCGTCACCGAGTGGGTCGGCGACCCCGGCGCGGTCGTGCAGTACGGCGTGCGGTTCGGCAGGCCCGTCCCGGTGCCCGACGACGACAAGGGCGCGTTGGTGGAGGTCACCGCGAAGGTGACCAAGGTCCTGGACGACGGGACGGTCAAGGTCAACGTGACGGCCTCCTTCGAGGGCAAGTCGGTGCTCGGCGGCGCGTCGGCCATCGTCCGGCTCGCCTAGAACCCGCACAGCGCGCTGGTGTGCGGGCCCTTGGCGGTCGCCGAACGCCGTACGACTTCGGCCACCCGAACCTCGCACGCCACGTCACCGCCGTCGGGCCCGATCGTGACGGTCAGCACGCCGTGGTCGGGCTCGCCGGTGGCGAGCAGCTCCATCCGCCAGGGCAGCGCGGTCAGCTCCTCCCGGCGCGTCTCGCCGCCCCGGAACGTCGAGTAGGTGACGGTGGCCCGCTCCGCCGTGCCGCTGACCTGGTAGACGACCCGGACCGGCGGTTCCGGCGCCGTGGTCCACACGACGAGCGCGATCGCGCCCACCACGAGCGCCGCGGAGGCCGTGACCACGAGCCACTTGCGGCGGCTTTGACGCTCGGGTGGGTCGGGTTCCGCCATCTGGTTGCGCTCCTCGGGTGAAGATCAGTTCGGCTGAATAGACCATCGATGTAGTTCTACCGACGGTTACACCGGTCACCCAAAGGAGTTATCGGTCAGAAGTCCGAACACCGCGCGACCGCGTTCGGGCCGGACGCGGTCGCGGTCTTGCGCGCCACGCCGTCCACGGTCACCTCGCACGTCACCGTGCCGCCTTTCGCGTCGGTCGTGACGTCCAGCGTCCCGCCGTGGAGCGTCCCCATGACGGTGAACTCCTTGGTCCACGGCAACGCGGCCACCTCTTCCTCGGCGGTGGTGGCCGGGTCGCCGCCGCCGAAGGTGGAGTAGCTGACGGTCGCCCCGGACGCGTCGCCGGTCACCTCGTAGAGGAGCACGGCACCCCGGTCGGCCTGCGCCTGGAGGTCGTCGAGCGCGTTCTCGGCGTCGGACGAGGCCCGGCCGAACACCGCCACCCACGCGACGCAGACGACCAGGCCGATCGCGGACAGCGCGACGCCCGCGATGGCGAGACCCTTGTTGTCGGCCTGCCCGCGGGACACCCGGACCAGGCCGAACACCCCGAGGGTCAGCCCCGCCAGGACCAGCGGCCACGCGACGAGGCCGACGACCGGGATGAAGCCGAGCGCCAGGCCCACGAGCCCGAGCACGAACCCGGCGGTGCCCGGGCCGTTGCGCCGCGGGTCGGACATGATGCCTCCACTCCGTCAGGGTGGTACACATCACAGTTACCCGCCGTGACGCGAATGAGTCTCAACACGACGAAAGGCACCCCCGATCGGGGGTGCCTTTCGTGACGGAGCGTCGAAACTCTGTGCTACTCGACCTCGGCCAGCAGCTCGGCCATCCGCGTCACGCCGGTCTTCAGGTCGTCGTCGCCCAACGCGTACGACAACCGCAGGTAGCCGGGGGTGCCGAACGCCTCACCGGGCACCACGGCCACCTCGGCGTGCTCCAGGATCAGCGCCGCGAGCTGCACCGTGTCGGTGATCTCGGCCCCGCGCAGCGTCTTGCCGATCAACGCCTTCACCGACGGGTACACGTAGAACGCGCCCTTCGGGGTCGGGCACTCGACGCCGGGGATCGCGGAGAGCAGGTCGACGATGGTGCGCCGACGGCGGTCGAACGCCTCGCGCATCTCGTGCGCCGCGTCCAGCGGCCCGGACACGGCCTCCAGCGCGGCCCGCTGCGACACGTTCGCCACGTTCGAGGTCAGGTGGGACTGGAGGTTCGCGGCGGCCTTCACCACGTCCGTCGGGCCGATCAGCCAGCCGACCCGCCAGCCCGTCATCGCGTAGGTCTTCGCCACGCCGTTGAGCACGATCGTGCGGTCGGCCATCGCGGGCACGGCCACCGGCAGCGACACCGACTCGGCGCCGTCGTACACCAGGTGCTCGTAGATCTCGTCGGTGATCACCCACAGCCCGTGCTCCAGCGCCCACTCGCCGATCGCGGTGATCTGCTCGCGGGTGTAGACCGAGCCGGTCGGGTTGGACGGCGAGCACAGCAGCAGCACCTTGGTCTTCGGGGTGCGCGCGGCCTCCAGCTGCTCCACCGTGACCAGGTAGTCGGTCGACTCGTCCGCCGTGACCTGCACCGGGACGCCACCCGCCAGCGTGATCGCCTCGGGGTAGGTGGTCCAGTACGGCGCGGGCAGCAGGACCTCGTCGCCCGGGTCGACGACCGTGGCGAACGCCTGGTAGACGGCCTGCTTGCCGCCGTTGGTGATCAGCACCTGCGCGGCGGTGACCTCGTAGCCCGAGTCGCGCTTGGTCTTCGCGGCTACGGCTTCCCGCAGCTCGGGCAGGCCGGCGGCGGGCGTGTAGCGGTGGTTCTTCGGGTCCGCGCACGCGGCCTGAGCTGCGGCTACGATGGCGTCAGGGGTCGGGAAGTCCGGTTCGCCCGCGCCGAAGCCGATCACCGGTCGACCCGCGGCCTTGAGCGCCTTCGCCTTCGCGTCGACCGCGAGGGTGGCGGACTCGGCGATGCCGCCGATCCGCTTGGAGATCCGCGGGTGCTCGGAGGTACTGGTCCCGGTGGTCGTCTCAGGCGTGCCCATGCCGCCAATCGTGGCAGATCGCACAACCGGGTAAGCGCCCGGCACCCCCTCTGACCGGGCCAGTTGGAAGGAGGGGTACTTGGTGCCGTATGCTTCCGGTCTTGGAACGTCCAGTCGCTGCCTCACGGGCCACGTGAGGAGGGTGCGGGACGTCTCCAGCCAGGGTGTCCGGGGTTCCGGGTGCCAAAGGGGTGTAGCTCAACTGGCAGAGCAGCGGTCTCCAAAACCGCAGGTTGCAGGTTCAAGTCCTGTCGCCCCTGCGTCGAAGCGCGATGGTGAGCGGAGGACGGCATGAGCGAGGGCCGCGAGCAGGACCAGCCGGAAGAGCGCGAGGGCGCGTCCCGGCCGGTTACCGCCGCAGCGCGGCGCGAGCGCCGTGGTTCCGCGCGTCCGGCGGGCCGCAAGGACTCCGTGGAGGCGAAGAAGGCGGCCGAGGCCGACTCCGACGCCGAGGAGGCCAAGAAGGGCCGCCCCACGCGTTCGCGGGCGGATTCGGAGAAGCGGGTCGGTTTCTTCGCCCGCATCGTCCGGTACATCCGCGAGGTGGTCAGCGAGCTGCGGAAGGTCATCTGGCCGACCCGCAAGCAGATGATCACCTACACCGGAGTCGTGTTGGTCTTCGTGGCCTTCATGGTGGCGTTGGTGTTCGGCCTGGATTCGGCCTTCGCCTGGGGCATGTTCAGGGTGTTCGGCTGAGCCGATCACTCGCCGCCCCGGGTGGCGGCGGAACATGTGATGCATGAGAGGAAGCGAGACCCACAGTGACCTCCGAGAACGGCGGCGTTGACGCCCAGGAGCTGAACGACCTGACCGACGAGCGGGACTTCGACGGTGGCGTCGAGGACGTCGAGCAGGCGGAGGCGTCGGAGGAGACCGAGGAGTCCGCCCCCGTCGAGGCCGAGTCCGGCGGTGACGTCGAGTCCGGTGGCGATGTCGAGTCGGGCGGTGACGTCGAGTCCGGTGGCGACGTCGAGTCGGGCGGCGACGTCGAGTCGGGCGGCGACGTCGAGTCCGCCGTCGTCGACATCGACGCCGAGCCCGCGGACCCCGCCGAGGAGATGCGCGAAGCACTGCGGCGCGCGCCCGGCGACTGGTACGTCGTGCACTCGTACGCGGGCTACGAGAACAAGGTCAAGACCAACCTCGAGACGCGCATCCAGACCCTCGACATGGAGGACTACATCTTCCAGGTCGAGGTGCCGACCGAGGAAGTCACCGAGATCAAGAACGGCCAGCGCAAGCAGGTGCAGCGCAAGGTGCTGCCCGGCTACATCCTGGTCCGGATGGAGCTCAACGACGCGTCGTGGAGCGCGGTGCGCAACACGCCCGGCGTGACGGGTTTCGTCGGCGCGACCTCCAAGCCGTCGCCGCTGACCATCGACGAGGTGCTGAAGTTCCTGCTGCCCCAGGTCGAGCAGAAGCCCGCGGCCGGCAAGAAGAGCGCCGCGGCGCCCACGAAGTCGACCGTCGAGGTGGACTTCGAGGTCGGCGAGTCGGTCACCGTCATGGACGGCCCGTTCGCCACGCTGCCCGCGACGATCAGCGAGGTCAACGCGGACGGCCAGAAGCTGAAGGTCCTGGTGTCTATCTTCGGCCGCGAGACCCCGGTCGAGCTGTCGTTCAGCCAGGTCTCCAAGATCTGACCAGGACAACAAGACTCCGGCTCCCCTGAACAGGGGGAGCCGGCAGCCACGCTGCGGCTGGCAGGGCCGTGCGCGGACACCGCAATAAAGGAACCGAGATGCCTCCCAAGAAGAAGAAGCTCGCAGCGATCATCAAGCTGCAGATCAAGGCCGGGGCCGCGAACCCCGCGCCGCCCGTTGGTCCCGCGCTGGGTCAGCACGGCGTCAACATCATGGAGTTCTGCAAGCAGTACAACGCCGCGACCGAGTCGCAGCGCGGCACCGTGGTGCCGGTCGAGATCTCCGTGTACGAAGACCGCTCGTTCGACTTCAAGCTCAAGACCCCGCCGGCCGCGAAGCTGCTGCTCAAGGCCGCCGGTGTGGAGAAGGGCTCGGGCGAGCCGCACCGCCTCAAGGTCGCCAAGGTGACCATGGACCAGGTGCGGGAGATCGCGCAGAACAAGATGGTCGACCTCAACGCCAACGACGTGGACCAGGCGGCGAAGATCATCGCCGGCACCGCCCGCTCCATGGGCATCACCGTCGAAGGCTGACCTTTCTCTTTCGTAGTTCGTGGGAGAGCCGCGCGCTGGCTCGTCACCACAACTGATCCACTTTAAGGACAGAAGCATGAAGCGCAGCAAGGCGTACAAGAACGCTGCTGAGCTGGTTGACCGTGAGCGGCTCTACTCGCCGCTGGAGGCAGCCAAGCTCGCCAAGGAGACCTCCAAGGTGAAGCTGGACGCGACCGTCGAGGTCGCCATCCGGCTCGGCGTCGACCCGCGCAAGGCCGACCAGATGGTCCGCGGCACCGTGAACCTGCCGCACGGTACGGGCAAGACCGCCCGCGTGATCGTCTTCGCGACCGGTGACAAGGCCGCCGAGGCCGAGGCCGCCGGCGCCGACGCGGTCGGCTCCGAGGACCTGATCGAGCGCATCCAGGGCGGTTGGCTCGACTTCGACGCCGCCATCGCCACGCCCGACCAGATGGCCAAGGTCGGTCGCATCGCCCGCATCCTGGGCCCGCGCGGCCTGATGCCGAACCCGAAGACCGGCACCGTGACGCCCGACGTCACCAAGGCCGTGACCGAGATCAAGGGCGGTAAGATCAACTTCCGCGTCGACAAGCAGGCCAACCTGCACGTCGTCATCGGCAAGGTGTCGTTCGACCCGGAGAAGCTGGTCGAGAACTACGCCGCCGCGCTGGACGAGATCCTGCGCGCCAAGCCGTCCGCGGCCAAGGGCCGGTACCTGAAGAAGATCACCGTCTCGACGACGATGGGCCCGGGCATCCCGGTCGACCCGAACCGGACGCGCAACCTGCTGTCCGACGAGGTCACCGTCTGAGGACGGCTCGTCCGAACCGCCCGAAGCGCCCCTCGGCCTCCCGCCGAGGGGCGCTTCGCGTCGTCACGGGCAGGTCGGCTCGGCCTCGTACCCGGTGATCGCCCACGCGCCGCTCGTCTGCTTGGTGAGCACGAACTTGCCCAGCTTCGGCCCGCTGCGCACCTCCAGCGCGCAGGAGCTGACCTCGACCGAGCCGGACTCGGGCGGTGTGACCATCGTCTGGGGGAATCCGAGCTGCCGGTAGCTGCTCACGTCGGTGACCTGGCTCTTCAGCTTCGTCACCGCCGCCGGGCAGTCGGCCTCGCCGAACGCCTCGGCGAACGCCTTCCGCGGACCGTCGCTCTTGAAGTACGCGCACGCGCGACCGCCGTCACCGGTGCCGACGTGCTTGTAGAACTGGCCGATCGTGCCGTTGCTGCCGTACGGGTTGGGCGGCGCGATGACGTTGTTCTCGACGCCACCGCTGTCGACCGCCACGCTGCCCGGGTCGTCGCCGCCGAAGTACTGCTCGTAGAAGTACGACGCGACGAGCAGCACGACCACCAGGTACACCAGGCGGCGGACGAGTTTGCTGCGCAGCAGGATCTGCCACAGCGGCTTGCGTCTCGGGCCGGGCGGTGGTGGTGGGGCAGCGGGTGGGATTCCCGGTGGTGGGGTGGCGCCGGGCGGGAGGCCGAGTGGTGGGGTGGCGCCCGGGGGCAGGCTCGGCTGGGCGGCGCCCTGGGCCTGCTGGAAGCGCTGGAACTCCTGGAACCGTTGGAACTCCTGGAACTGCCGGAGCTGTTCCGGGTCGATGTCCGGTGGCGGCGGGTTCCTCGGCGGCTCTTCGGTCACGCGTCACATCATGACCGATTTGGGCCGCCGTCAGCTCCCCTGCTAGGGTTGACAACGGTTCACCAAAGACCGCTGGTCGTGCACGGCACTTGGTCGTGCAGCGAAGGTCCCGCGAAGCGGGCGGCCCGCGCAGGAGAACGAGGAAGACCCAGGCGTGCTCGCACGCCCGTCACGCCCCGTGCTGCTGCGCTGGGGCGTTTTTGCTTTGCGCAGGCCTGATCGCACTCGACCGGCTGTCACCAGCCCAGAGAGGAGGCGATCATGGCGAAGCCCAGCAAGGTTTCGGCCGTCGCCGAGCTCACGGACAAGTTCCGTGGAAGCTCGGCCGCTGTCGTGACCGAGTACCGCGGCCTCTCCATGGCGCAGCTCACCACGCTGCGTCGCGCTCTCGGCGCGGGCACCACGTACACCGTTGCGAAGAACACGCTGGTCAAGCGTGCCGCTGAGGACGCCGGCGTCGAGGGCCTCGAGGCCCTGCTCGTCGGCCCGACCGCGATCGCCTTCGTCGAAGGCGAACCGGTCGACGCGGCCAAGGCCCTGCGTGACTTCGCGAAGGACAACAAGGCCCTGGTCATCAAGGGCGGCTACATGGATGGCCGTCCCCTCTCGGTCGAAGAGGTCACCGCGATCGCGGACCTCGAGACCCGTGAGGTGCTGCTCGCCAAGCTGGCGGGCGCGATGAAGGGCAACCTGGCGAAGGCCGCGGGTCTGTTCCAGGCCCCCGCTTCCCAGGTCGCTCGCCTGGCTGCTGCCCTCCAGGAGAAGAAGGCCGCGGAGGCGCCTGCCGCCGCCGAGTCCGACGCTCCGGCCGAAAGCTGATCACACCCAGACACTCCGCGTCCCGGCCGCAGTTCGGGCGTTGAAAGAAAGGACCGCCACCATGGCGAAGCTCAGCACCGACGAGCTGCTCGACGCGTTCAAGGAGATGACCCTCCTGGAGCTGTCGAAGTTCGTGAAGGACTTCGAGGAGACCTTCGAGGTCACCGCCGCCGCTCCGGTCGCCGTTGCCGCTGCCGGCCCGGCCGGCCCGGCCGCCGCCGAGGTCGAGGAGAAGGACGAGTTCACCGTCGTCCTCGAGGGCGCCGGCGACAAGAAGATCCAGGTCATCAAGGTCGTCCGCGAGGTCGTCTCGGGCCTGGGCCTGAAGGAGGCCAAGGAGCTGGTCGAGTCCGCTCCGAAGCCGCTGCTGGAGAACGTGGCGAAGGACGTCGCCGACGCCGCCAAGGAGAAGCTCGAGGCTGCCGGCGCCAAGATCTCGCTCAAGTGATCTAGCGCTACCGCTGCCGCGAAGGCGGGCACCCGAACCGGGTGCCCGCCTTCGTGCTGTATGCGGCCGGCGATCTTGACCACGTCCTCGGGAGTGGCCCACCATCTGGGGTCGGAGGGGTGGCGGGGATGACCCTGCTCACACCGTTACCCACCCGAGACCGCATTAACCCAACTGGTGAGTAACCACGACAGGGCGGTCTCGTTGCACCGGTATGACGCCGGCCTGTCCGGAGTCTGGCGAAGCCGGCCGCTGACCTGGAGGTGCGATGGGCGTCGAGGTGGTCGTCGAGGGCCTGACCAAGTCCTTCGGCAAGCAGACCATCTGGCGGGACGTCACGCTCACCCTCCCCCCGGGCGAGGTCAGCGTGATGCTCGGCCCGTCGGGCACGGGCAAGTCGGTCTTCCTGAAGTCCCTGGTCGGGCTGCTGAAACCGGAACAGGGCAAGATCGTCATCAACGGCGTCGACCTGGTCCGCTGCTCCGAGCACAAGCTCTACGAGATCCGGAAGCTGTTCGGCGTCCTCTTCCAGGACGGCGCGCTGTTCGGCTCGATGAACCTCTTCGACAACGTCGCCTTCCCGCTGCGCGAGCACACCCGCAAGACCGAGGCCGAGGTCCGGCGGATCGTGCTCGAGAAGATGGAGATGGTCGGCCTCGTCGGCGCGGAGAAGAAGCTCCCCGGCGAGATCTCCGGTGGCATGCGCAAGCGCGCCGGCCTCGCCCGCGCCCTGGTGCTGGACCCCGAGATCATCCTGTGCGACGAGCCGGACTCCGGCCTCGACCCGGTCCGCACGGCCTACCTCAGCCAGCTCCTCATCGACCTGAACTCGCAGATCGACGCGACGATCCTGATCGTCACGCACAACATCACCGTGGCCCGCACGGTCCCGGACAACCTCGGCATGCTGTTCCGCCGCGAGCTGGTCATGTTCGGTCCCCGCGAGGTACTGCTGACCAGCGACGAGCCGGTGGTCGAGCAGTTCCTCAACGGCCGCCGCATCGGCCCGATCGGCATGTCGGAGGAGAAGGACCAGGCGACGATGGCCGCCGAGCTGGCGCACCGCGAAGCGGGTCACTCGGACGGCTCGCCCGACGAGGACGTGCGCGGCGTGGTGCCGCAGCTGGAACCGACGCCCGGCCTGCCGCCGCGTGGCGCGGTGCGGCGGCGCAAGGACCGGGTGATGACCATCCTGCACACGCTGCCGCCCGAGGCGCAGCAGAGCATCATCGCCAGCCTCACGCCCGAGGAACAGCGCCACTACCGGGTGATGGCGGGCGCGGGCGACCGGACGGGTCCGATCGCCGTCGACCCGACCACCCCGAGCCCGTGGCCCCGCCAGGGGGGCGTGCTGTGAGCTCACCGGCCACGTTCCCCGGCGTCGGCGCGCTGCGCGAAACGGGGCGGATGTTCGCGCTGGGCGTGGACGTCGTGCGCAACACGTTCCGCCGCCCGTTCCAGCTGCGGGAGTTCATCCAGCAGTGCTGGTTCGTCGTGAGCGTGACCGTGCTGCCCACGGCGCTGGTGTCGATCCCGTTCGGCGCGGTCATCGCGTTGCAGATCGGCTCGCTGACCAGGCAGATCGGCGCGCAGTCGTTCACCGGCGCGGCGAGCGTGCTGGCGATCATCCAGCAGGCGAGCCCGATCGTGACGGCCCTGCTCATCGCCGGCGCGGGTGGCAGCGCGATCTGCGCCGACCTCGGCTCGCGCAAGATCCGCGAGGAGATCGACGCGATGGAGGTGCTCGGCGTCTCGCCGATCCACCGCCTGGTCGTGCCGCGCGTGCTGGCCGCGATGCTGGTGTCCGTCCTGCTCAACGGCATGGTCAGCGTGGTCGGCGTGATGGGCGGCTACTTCTTCAACGTGATCCTGCAGGACGGCACGCCCGGCGCGTACCTGGCGAGCTTCAGCGCCTTGGCGCAGCTGCCGGACCTGTGGATCTCCGAGATCAAGGCCCTGATCTTCGGGTTCATCGCGGGCATCGTGGCCGCCTACCGGGGCCTGAACCCGGCGGGCGGGCCGAAGGGCGTCGGCGACGCGGTCAACCAGGCCGTGGTCATCACGTTCCTGCTGCTGTTCTTCGTGAACTTCGTGCTGACCACGATCTACCTCCAGGTCGTCCCGGCGAAGGGGAGCTGAGGTGGCCGCGATCAACGACCGGTTCCGCAAGGTGGCGAACGCGCCGCTGTCCGTGCTGGACACGTTCGGCGACCAGCTGTGGTTCTACGTCCGAGCCCTGTGCTGGACGCCGCGCACGCTGACCCGCTACCTGCGCGAGACGCTGCGGCTGCTGGCCGAGGTGAGCTTCGGCTCGGGCGCGCTGGCCGTCATCGGCGGCACAATCGGCGTGATGGTGGGCCTGTCGGTGTTCACCGGCACGGTCGTCGGCCTGCAGGGCTTCACCGCGCTGAACCAGATCGGCACGTCGGCGTTCGCGGGCTTCGTGTCCGCGTACTTCAACACCCGCGAGATCGCGCCGCTGGTCGCGGGCCTGGCGCTGAGCGCGACCGTCGGCTCCGGCTTCACCGCGCAGCTGGGCGCGATGCGGATCTCCGAGGAGATCGACGCGCTGGAGGTCATGGGCATCCCCAGCCTGCCGTACCTGGTCACCACGCGGATCATCGCGGGCTTCATCGCGATCATCCCGCTGTACGTGATCGGCCTGCTCACCTCGTACCTGGCGGCCAGGTTCATCACGGTCGAGTTCTACGGGCAGTCGGCGGGCACGTACGACCACTACTTCAACCTGTTCCTACCACCGGTGGACGTGCTCTGGTCGTTCGGCAAGGTGCTCGTCTTCGCCGTGGTGATCATCCTGACGCACTGCTACTACGGCTACCGCGCCAGCGGCGGCCCGGCAGGCGTGGGCGTCGCGGTGGGCCGCGCGGTGCGCACGGCGATCGTCACGACGAGCCTGCTCGACTTCTTCCTGAGCATGGCGATCTGGGGCACCACGACGACGGTGAGGATCGCGGGATGACCGCCGACGTGTTCTTCTCAGCGGAGGCGGCGACATGCTGAAGCGGCGACTCCTGGGTGTCGTGTTCATCGCGGTCATCGCCCTCTTCCTCTCCGTCACGGTGGCGATGTACAACGACGCGTTCACCGAGGTCGTGAAGGTGACGCTGAAGACCGACCGGGTCGGCAACCAGCTGCTCGTCGACTCCGACGTCAAGGTCCGCGGCATGATCGTCGGCCAGGTGAAGGACATCCGGACCTCCGGTGACGGCGCCGAGCTCGAACTGGCGCTCGAACCGGAGCAGGTCAGGCACATCCCCGCCAACGTCTCCGCGCGCCTGCTGCCGAAGACCCTGTTCGGCGAGCGGTACGTGCACCTCGTGCTGCCCGACGAGCGCGAGGACCCGCTCACCGACGGCGCCGTCATCGAGCAGGACCGCTCCAGCAGCGCCATCGAGCTGGAACGCGTGCTCGACGACCTGATGCCGGTGCTCCAGGCCGTGCAGCCGGAGAAGCTCGCCACCACGCTGACCGCGATGTCGCAGGCGCTGGAGAACCGGGGCAAGCCCCTGGGCGAGACGCTCGTGCAGCTCGACGCCTACCTGGGCGAGTTCAACCCGCAGCTGCCCAAGCTCAAGGACGGCATCAGCCGCCTCGCCGACGTCTCGAACGTCTACGCCGACGCCGCGCCCGACCTGGTGCAGGCGCTGTCGGACGCCACCACCACCAGCCGCACGCTGGTCGAGCAGCGCGACAACCTGCTCGCCCTGTACGGCACGCTGACCACCACGTCGCTCGACCTGAACAGCTTCCTCGCCGTGAACAAGAACAACCTCATCCAGCTGGCCGACGTCAGCAGGCCGACGTTGGAGCTGCTGGCCAAGTACTCGCCCGAGTACCCGTGCCTGCTCAAGGGCCTGTCGGAGTTCAGACCGATCATGGACCAGGTGTTCGGCAAGGGCACGGACGAGCCCGGCCTGCACATCACGCTGGAGATCACCGCCAACCGCGGCAAGTACGAGCCGGGCAAGGACGACCCGGAGTACGCCGACAAGCGCGGCCCGCGCTGCTACGACATCGTGCCGCGGCCGGACCCGTTCCCGCAGTACCCGCCGGAGGGCCCGGTCAAGGACGGCTCGTCGTCGCCGCCTGCCGCGCGTTCGGCCACCGACGGCGTGCTGCCGCCGAACACCGGGACCATCCGGGAGGACGGCACGGTCGTGTCGTCGTTCGGCGGCGTGCCGTCGCTGGCGAACTCGCCGGAGGAGCAGGACTTCCTGGCCGCGCTGCTCGCGCCGCAGTTCGGGATGGAGAAGCGCGAGATGCCGAGCTTCACCGCGCTGCTGCTCGGACCCCTGTACCGGGGCGCGGAGGTGACGGCATGAGGTCCCTGGCCGCGCCGCTGATCAAGCTCGCCGTGTTCGCCGTGATCACGATCCTGGCGACCACGCTGCTCGCGGTGACCATCTCGAACGTCAACTTCAACGGCGCCACCGGCTACACCGCCCGGTTCACCGACGTCACCGCGCTCAACGAGGGCGACGACATCCGCATCGCGGGCGTCCGGGTCGGCCAGGTCGACGAGATCCGGGTGGTCGACCGGCGGCTGGCGGAGGTGGAGTTCTCGCTGGAGGGCGACCGCACGCTGCCCGCCTCGGTCACCGCGACGATCAAGTACCGCAACCTCGTCGGCCAGCGGTACATCTCGCTGGAGCACGGCGTCGGCGACGCGTCCGCGCTGGAGCCCGGCGACGTGATCCCGTTGGAGCGCACGAAGCCGGCGCTGGACCTGACCGTCCTGTTCAACGGCTTCAAGCCGCTGTTCCAGGCGCTGAACCCGGAGGACGTGAACCAGCTGTCCAGCGAGATCATCCAGGTGCTCCAGGGCGAGGGCGGCACGATCGACAGCCTGCTGCGCCACACCGCGTCGCTGACGTCCACGCTGGCGGGCCGCGACCAGGTGATCGGCGAGGTGATCACCAACCTCAACGCCGTGCTCGACACCGTGAACTCGCGGACCGAGCAGGTGTCGACGCTGGTCACGACGTTGCAGGAGCTGACGACGGGCCTGGCGGGCGACCGCCAGCCGATCGGTGACGCGATCAGCGCGATGGGCGAGCTCACCACGACGACGGCCGACCTGCTCAACCAGTCCCGGCAGCCGTTGAAGGACGACATCGCCAACCTCGGCCTGGTGTCGAAGACACTGGCGGACAACGAGGCGATCGTGGAGAGCGTGATCCGGCGCCTGCCGACCAAGATCGAGGCGATGTCGCGGACCGCGTCCTACGGGTCCTGGTTCAACTTCTTCCTGTGCGAGGGCACCGGGCAGGTCGCCGTGCCGCCGATCATCAACGACCCGATCCCGATCACGGCCCTGCCGGTCACGCAGCCGAGGTGCCGCCGATGAAGCCCCAGCGCAACCCGGTGACGGTCGGCGTGGTGAGCCTCACCGTGATCGCCCTCCTGCTGCTCGCCGCCTTCAACTCCGACGACCTGCCGATCATCGGCGGCGGCACCACGTACTCCGCCGAGTTCACCGAGGCCGCGGGCCTGATCCCGTCGAACGAGGTGCGGGTGGCCGGGGTCAAGGTCGGCAAGGTGACCAAGGTCGAGCTGGACGGCGACAAGGTGAAGGTGTCGTTCCGGGTGAAGGACGCCTGGGTCGGCGACCGCACGACCGCGGTGATCCGGATCAAGACGCTGCTCGGGCAGAAGTTCCTGGCGCTCGACCCGCAGGGCTCGCAGCCGCTGGACCCGGGCGAGCCGATCCCGCGCGAGCGCACGCTGTCGCCGTACGACGTGCAGGAGGCGTTCAACGGCCTGGCGTCCACGGTCGGCCAGATCGACACCCAGCAGCTCGCGGACAGCTTCCAGGTGCTCTCGGAGACGTTCCAGGGCTCGGCGGAGAGCGTGCGCGGCGCGTTGGACGGCCTGTCGGCGCTGTCGAAGACGATCTCCTCGCGCGACGAGCAGCTGGCCCAGCTGCTGGCCAACACCAACGAGATCACCAAGACCCTGTCCGACCGCAACGAGCAGTTCGAGAAGCTGCTCGCGGACGGCAACCTGCTGCTGGAGGAGCTGCGCAAGCGGCGGGACGCGATCGGGGCGCTGCTCAGGGGCACCCGCGAGCTGTCCAAGGAGCTGTCCGGCCTGGTCGCCGACAACTCCGCGCAGCTGCGGCCGGCGCTGGAGCAGCTGGAGCGGGTGACCACGATGTTGCAGCGCAACCAGGACTCGCTCGACCGCAGCCTGGCGCTGATGGGCCCGTTCTTCCGGGTCTTCGCCAACACCCTGGGCAACGGCCGCTGGTTCGACGTCTACATCTGCGGCCTGCTGCCGCCGTCGGTGAACCTCGGCGTGGTCGGCTTCAACGAAGAGGGCTGCCTCCCTCCCGGCGTGCAGAGGGGGAACTGACGTGGCGACCACGAGGACGGGCCGCGACCTGGTCCGCGCGGTGGCGATCGCGTGCGTGCTCGCGATCGTGGCCGCGGTGGCGATGTGGTGGGTGTTCGCGGGCGCGGACAGCCGCCGGGTGACCGCGCTGTTCGGCGCGGCCGTCGGCGTCTACCCGGGCTCGGACGTGCGGGTGCTCGGCGTGCGCGTCGGCACGATCGAGGAGGTCGAGCCGCAGGGCGCGCTGGTCAAGGTGGTGATGTCGCTCGACCGCGCGGTCAAGGTGCCCGCGGGCGCGCAGGCGGTCGTGGTCGCGCCCAGCGTGGTCAGCGACCGGTACGTGCAGCTCGCGCCCGCCTACACCGGCGGCGACGTGATGGGCGAGAACGCGACCATCCCGCGCGAGCGCACGGCCACCCCCGTCGAGCTGGACGAGCTGTACGCGAGCCTGGACAAGCTGACCACCGCGCTCGGCCCGAACGGGGCCAACAAGGACGGCGCGCTGTCGGAGCTGCTCGACTCGGCCGCGAACAACCTCCAGGGCAACGGGCAGGCGCTCGGCGACACCGTCAAGCAGCTCGGTGACGCCACCCGCACGTTGTCCGGCTCGAAGGACGACCTGTTCGGCACCGTGGACAACCTGCAGAAGTTCACCGGGATGCTGGCCGCGAACGACAGCCAGGTGCGCGACTTCAACCGGCAGCTGGCCGAGGTCGCCGGTTTCCTCGCCGACGAGCGGGAGAACCTGGGCGCCGCGCTCACCGAGCTGGCCACCGCGCTCGGCCAGGTGCAGGGCTTCATCCAGGACAACCGGGCCGTGCTCAAGTCGAACGTCGACAAGCTCGCCGGCATCACCCAGATCCTGGTCGACCAGCGCGCGTCGCTGGCTGAGGCGCTGGACGTCGGGCCGCTGGCGCTGAACAACCTGCAGAACGCCTACAACGCGGCCTCCGGCACGCTCGACACCAGGGCCGACCTGAACGAGCTGAGCCAGCCGCCGATCGTGCTGATCTGCAAGCTCGTCCAGGGCGTCGAGCCGGGCCGGGTGCCGGGCGTGCTCGCCGAGACGTGCCGCGGGCTGGAGCCGCTGCTCAGCGGCGCCGTGCCGTTGAAGACGCCCCAGGAGATCGCGACCGACCTCGCCCAGGGCAAGCTGCCGCTGCCCCTGCCGCTCGCGGGGGTGCCCCGGTGAGGCGGTTCGCGGTGCTCGTGGCGAGCGCGCTGGTGCTGACCGGCTGCGGCTCGGGTGGCTTCGACGGCGTGTACAACATGCCGCTGCCCGGCGGCGCGGACGTCGGCGACCGGCCGTACGAGGTGAAGGTCCGGTTCAAGGACGTGCTCGACCTGGTGCCGCAGGCCGGTGTGAAGGTCAACGACGTGCCGGTCGGCCGGGTCGACCGGATCGACCTCGGCGCGGACGGCTGGACCGCCGAGGTGACCGTGCTGGTCAACGGCGACGTGAAGCTGCCGGGCAACGCGGTCGCCCGGCTGCGCCAGTCCGCGCTGCTCGGCGAGAAGTACGTCGAGCTGGCCGGTCCCGCCGAGGGCCGCGAGGAGGGCACCCTGACCGGCGGCTCCGTCATCCCGGTCGAGCGGACCAACCGCAACCCCGAGGTCGAAGAGGTCTTCGGCGCGCTGTCGATGCTGCTCAACGGCGGTGGCATCGCCCAGCTCCAGGACATCAGCCGCGAGCTGAACGCCGCCCTGGAGGGCAACGAGCCGCAGATCAGGTCGCTGCTGGACAACCTGAACAAGCTGGTCGGGGACCTCGACGCGCACAAGGGCGAGATCACCCGCGCGTTGGACGGCCTCAACCGGCTCGGCGGCACGCTCAACGCCCAGCGCGACCAGATCACCGGCGTGCTGGACGGTTTGGAGCCGGGCCTGAAGGTGCTCAGCGAGCAGCGCACCCAGCTGGTCACGCTGCTGCAGTCGCTGGACGCGCTGTCCGACGTCGCGGTGGACACGGTGAACAAGTCCAAGGACGACCTCGTGGCCGACTTGAAGGCGTTGACGCCGACGCTGCAGAAGCTGGTCGAGTCGGGCACGAACCTGCCCAACGCCTTCGAGCTGCTGCTCACCTACCCGTTCCCGGACTCGGCGGTGGACGCCATCAAGGGCGACTACACGAACCTGTACGCCGACATCGACCTGAACCTGGGCACGATCGTGGACAACCTGGGCCGGTCGCGGCAGTCGCCGCTGCCGAGCCTGCCCGGGCTGCCGGGCGTCGACGGCAACGCGCCGTCCCTGCCGCTGCCCCTGCCGAACCTCCCGCTGCCCGGCGTGCCCGGCCAGTCGGGGCTCGGCGACCTGCTCGGCGGACTGCTCGGAGGTGGGCGGTGATCCCCGGTCGGACCAAGCTCCAGATCGGCGCGTTCGTGCTGATCGCGCTGGTCGGCGTGAGCTACGTCGGCGCGCGGTACGTCGGGCTCGGCCGCGTGTTCGGCGCGTCCGGGTACGTGGTGACGATGCAGGTCGCCGAGTCCGGCGGCGTGTTCACCAACGCCGAGGTGACCTACCGCGGCGTTGCCGTCGGCCGGGTGGGGCAGATGCGGCTGACCGCGGACGGGTTGGAGATCGACCTCGACATCGACCCGAGCGCGCCGTCGATCCCGTCCGACCTGGAGGCCGTGGTCGCCAACCGGTCCGCGGTGGGCGAGCAGTACGTCGACCTGCGCCCCCGCGGCGACGACGGGCCGTACCTGGCGGACGGGTCGGTCATCCCGCGGTCGGCCACCAGGACGCCGCCGCCGGTGGACACCCTGCTGACCAACCTCGACGCGTTCGCCAAATCGGTGCCGACCGAGTCGCTGCGGACCGTGGTGGACGAGCTGGACCTGGCGTTCAACGGCACCGGGCCGGACCTCCAGGTGCTGCTGGACAACACGAAGGTGTTCACCCAGGCGGCGACGGAGCACCTGCCGCAGACCAAGGCGTTGATCGACAGCGGGTTGGTCGTGCTGAACACGCAGGCCGCGCAGGGCGGCGCGATCAAGTCGTTCTCGGCGGACCTGCGGTCGCTCGCCGAGCAGCTGAAGAACTCCGACGGCGACCTCCGGCGGCTCATCGGCATCTCCCCGCAGGCCGCCGAGCAGGTGTCGGCGCTGCTGCGGGAGACCGGGCCCAACCTCGGCGTCGTGCTGGCCAACCTGCTGACCACGGGGAACATCCTGGTCACGAGGCTGGACGGGCTGGAGCAGATCGCCGTCACCTACCCGATCATCGTCGGCGGCGGCTTCACGGTGGCCAAGGGCGACAGCACGGGCGCGCACTTCGGGCTCGCCCTGAACGTGTTCGACCCGCCGCCGTGCACGGTCGGCTACGACAGCACCACGATCCGGCAGGGCACCGACACCACCCCGGCCGAGTTCAACACGCAGGCCTACTGCGCGTTGGCCCGCGGCAGCGCCACCGGGGTGCGGGGCGCCCAGAACGCGCCTTACGGTGGGGTCCCGGTCACGACGCCGACCGGTGACGAGACGTCGCAGCCCGGCCGGGAACCGACCACCGGCGAGACCGCCGCCGAGGCGCCGCTGCTGACCAGCCTGGGGCAGTTGCTCGGTCTGCCGGGCTGAGGAGAGGGACGGATGGACGTTCGACGTTTTGCGCTGCCGGTCGCGGCGGTGCTCGCGGTCCTGGCCGCCGGCTACGCGGTGTGGGCCGGGGTGTCGTGGTGGAGCGCGTCGTCCAGCGACTCGGTGGCGTTCTCGCGCGAGCGGGAAGAGGTGCTGCGGGTCGGGCAGGTCGGGATCGCGAACTTCACCACCCTCGACTACAAGAAGGTGGACGAGGACCTGGACCGGTGGCTGGACTCGTCCACCGGCGAGCTGCGCTCCGAGATCGAGGACGGCCGGGCCGACCGCAAGAAGCAGATCGAGGACGCCAAGACGGTGACCGTGAGCCGGGTGCTGGACGCGGCCGTCACCGAGCTCGACGCACGGGCCGGGAAGGCGCACCTCATCGCGGTCGTGGAGACCACGGTGACGCCGGAGGGCGGGCAGGCGGTGAAGAAGGTCAACCGGTACCAGACGGACCTGGCCCGCACCGACGCCGGTTGGAAGCTCAGCGCGCTGGGGCCGGTCGCGGCCGGCGGCGCGTGAACCGAGGAGATGACGTCAGTGCCACCGTCCCGCCGCCGCCCGGTCCCGACCACGCCGACCACCCGGCCCCGCGTCGCCGGCCTGCGCAAACGCCCCGAGCCGGGCGCCGCGCCCGGGACCGACGCCCCGGTGAACGGCGTCGACGCCGGGACGGCGCCGGCCGCGGACACGCGCCCCGGGCGTGAGGGCGCCGAACCGACCGCCGCCGAACCGACCGCCGCCGAGCCGACCGCGGACCGCGCCGACACCCTGCCCTCCGACCGCGACATCATGCGCCCGGCCGAGGTCACGGGCCTGATCGAGCCCCGCGAGGACGACGAGGACGACGAGGACACCGGGAACGGGACCGCCGAGCCCGCGCCGCGCCCACGCCCCACCGGCCGCCGCAGGCGCACCGGCGAGGCCGTCGCGCCCAGCGTCCTGACCGAGCCCGGCGCGGAGCCCTCGAAGTCCGAAGCCGACGCCTGGGCCGCCCGGCACAACGAGCCCGCGGACCGCTCGACCCGCCTCGGCGGGTCCGGCCGGGTGCTGCCGATCGCCCTGGTCGTGCTGGCCGCGCTCCTGGTCGGCCTCGGCCTGTGGTTCCAGGACCGGGCAGGCGAGGTCCGCTACAACCAGGCCCTGGTGGACAGCGCGGGCACGACCGAGGTCGCCGGCCAGGCGCGCGAGGCGGTCGAGAAGGCGTTCTCCTACAACTACGCGGACGTGTCGGCCACCGAGGAGGCCGCCAACGAGCTGCTCGTCGGCAAGGCCAAGTGCCAGTACAACGCGATCTTCGGCCCGGTGCGCACGCTCGCGCCCGAGCAGAAGCTCGTGGTCACCGTGAAGGCCGTGTCCAGCGGCGTGACCTCGCTCGACGGCGACCGCGCCACCGTGCTGCTGTTCCTCGACCAGGTCACCACCCGCACGACCGACAACCAGAGCGGCGGCGGCATCGCGATGATGCGGGTCGGCGCGCAGAAGGTCGACGGCCGGTGGAGGGTCGACAGCATGGAGATGTTCGGCCAGAGCGGCGACCAGGCGGCCGAAACCGCCAAGTGCTGACCGGGCGGCGGCCGGACGGCCTCGCCGGACGTCCACTCAGGACTGCGGACCCGATTTCATGCCTCAACACAACGTGATCTGGGTCACATTTGTTCGCCGGTGACCGAACGAAATCGCCACGGTCTTCCTTCGGGGTCTGAACGCCCGGTAAAGGTCATGGTTGCTCACGTCCATGTATTTTCGCAGGTCACAGCGGTAACTCCGCGTTATCGCGCCTTGCGCCAGTGGAGTGATCGCCGCGTGGCATCTTGACTGTGGGCGTCGGCGGGGTCACTCTGTCGGTGAGCACGAGAAAGGTCCTTCCAGGTGCCTCTCGACAGTTGCCGCGCGCGTGGCTAGACTGCTCCTTTGCGCTGCCCTCTTTCCGTTTGCCCTTCGCCGAGAGCTGGATTGCCGGGCATCGCCGCACCCTTGACAGCCGTGCCAGTTCCGCTGACTGGCCAGCTACCTGTCCCTGGAAGGACGCATCTTGGCGATCTCTCGCGCGACCAAGGCCACTGCTGCGACCAACTCCACGTCGGGGATTCCCGGAGCGCCGAAGCGAGTCTCTTTCGCGAAGATCCACGAACCGCTTCAGACGCCCAACCTGCTCGACCTGCAGATCCAGTCGTTCGAATGGCTCACCGGCGACGAGGCGTGGTTCCAGCGCCGCGTCGACGAAGGTGACGAGGCGCCGACGGGCGGCCTCGAGGAGGTCTTGAACGAGATCTCCCCGATCGAGGACTTCTCCGGCTCGATGTCGCTCTCCTTCTCCGACCCGCGCTTCGACGAGGTCAAGGCCTCGACCGAGGAGTGCAAGGACAAGGACATGACGTACGCCGCCCCGTTGTTCGTCACGGCGGAGTTCACCAACCACACCACTGGCGAGATCAAGAGCCAGACGGTGTTCATGGGTGACTTCCCGATGATGACCGACAAGGGCACGTTCATCATCAACGGCACCGAGCGGGTCGTGGTTTCCCAGCTCGTCCGCTCGCCGGGTGTCTACTACGACACCGCGATCGACAAGACGACCGACAAGGACGTCTTCAGCGTCAAGATCATCCCGTCCCGGGGTGCCTGGCTGGAGTTCGACGTGGACAAGCGCGACACCGTCGGTGTCCGCATCGACCGCAAGCGCCGCCAGCCGGTGACCGTGCTGCTGAAGGCGCTGGGTTGGACCACCGAGCAGATCCGCGAGCGCTTCTCGTTCAGCGAGACGCTGCTGACGACGCTGGAGAAGGACCACACCGCGGGTACCGACGAGGCGTTGCTCGACATCTACCGCAAGCTGCGTCCGGGCGAGCCGCCGACGAAGGAGTCCGCGCAGGCGCTGCTGGAGAACCTGTTCTTCAAGGACAAGCGCTACGACCTGGCGAAGGTCGGCCGGTACAAGATCAACAAGAAGCTGGGCCTGGCCACGCCGATCTCCACGGGCGTGCTGACCGAGGACGACATCGTCACGACGATCGAGTACCTGGTCCGCCTGCACGCTGGTGAGACGTCGATGCAGCCCGGCGACACCGAGGTGCCCGTCGAGGTCGACGACATCGACCACTTCGGCAACCGCCGCCTGCGCACCGTCGGCGAGCTGATCCAGAACCAGATCCGGGTCGGCCTCTCCCGCATGGAGCGCGTCGTCCGCGAGCGCATGACGACCCAGGACGTCGAGGCCATCACGCCGCAGACCCTGATCAACATCCGCCCGGTGGTGGCGGCGATCAAGGAGTTCTTCGGCACGTCCCAGCTGTCGCAGTTCATGGACCAGACGAACCCGCTCGCGGGCCTGACCCACAAGCGCCGCCTGTCGGCGCTGGGCCCGGGTGGTCTGTCCCGTGAGCGCGCCGGCATGGAGGTCCGCGACGTCCACCCGTCGCACTACGGCCGCATGTGCCCGATCGAGACGCCGGAAGGCCCGAACATCGGCCTGATCGGCTCGCTGTCCTCCTACGGGCGGGTCAACCCGTTCGGCTTCATCGAGACGCCGTACCGCAAGGTCGTCGACGGCCGGGTCACCGACCAGATCGACTACCTGACGGCCGACGAAGAGGACCGCTACGTCAAGGCGCAGGCGAACGCCAAGATCGACGACGAGGGCAACTTCCTCGAGGACAAGGTCCTGGTCCGCAAGAAGGGCGGCGAGGTCGAGCAGATCGACCCGGCCGACGTGGACTACATGGACGTCTCGCCGCGGCAGATGGTGTCGGCCGCGACCGCGATGATCCCGTTCCTCGAGCACGACGACGCGAACCGCGCCCTGATGGGCGCGAACATGCAGCGCCAGGCGGTGCCGCTGCTGCGCAGCGAGTCGCCGCTGGTCGGCACGGGCATGGAGCTGCGCGCCGCGGTCGACGCCGGTGACGTCGTGGTGGCCAAGAAGACCGGTGTGGTCGAGGAGATCTCCGCCGACTACGTCACGGTCATGGCCGACGACGGCTCGCGGCAGACCTACGGCCTGCACAAGTTCCGCCGGTCCAACCAGGGCACGTGCATCAACCAGAAGCCCATCGTGAACGAGGGCGACCGGGTGCACGAGGGCCAGGTGCTGGCCGACGGCCCGTGCACCGAGAACGGCGAGATGGCGCTGGGCAAGAACCTGCTCGTCGCGATCATGCCGTGGGAGGGCCACAACTACGAGGACGCGATCATCCTGTCGCAGCGCCTCGTGCAGGACGACGTCCTGACCTCGATCCACATCGAGGAGCACGAGATCGACGCGCGGGACACCAAGCTGGGCGCCGAGGAGATCACCCGGGACATCCCGAACGTCTCCGAGGAGGTCCTGGCCGACCTCGACGAGCGCGGCATCATCCGCATCGGCGCCGAGGTCCAGCCCGGCGACATCCTGGTCGGCAAGGTCACGCCCAAGGGCGAGACCGAGCTGACCCCGGAGGAGCGCCTGCTCCGCGCGATCTTCGGCGAGAAGGCGCGCGAGGTGCGCGACACGTCGCTGAAGGTGCCGCACGGCGAGTACGGCAAGGTCATCGGCATCCGCGTGTTCAGCCGCGAGGACGACGACGAGCTGCCCCCCGGCGTGAACGAGCTGGTCCGCGTCTACGTGGCCCAGAAGCGCAAGATCCAGGACGGTGACAAGCTCGCCGGCCGCCACGGCAACAAGGGCGTCATCGGCAAGATCCTCCCGGTCGAGGACATGCCGTTCCTCGAGGACGGCACCCCGGTCGACATCGTGCTGAACACGCACGGCGTGCCGCGTCGTATGAACATCGGCCAGGTGTTGGAGACCCACCTCGGGTGGATCGCCAAGCAGGGCTGGAGCATCAACGGCGACCCGGACTGGGCGAAGAACCTGCCGGCGGAGCTGTACGACGTCGAGCCCGGCACCAAGACCGCCACGCCCGTCTTCGACGGCGCCAAGGAGGACGAGATCACGGGCCTGCTCGGCTCGACGATCCCGAACCGCGACGGCGAGCGGATGGTCAAGGAGAACGGCAAGGCGGTGCTCCTCGACGGGCGCAGCGGCGAGCCGTACCCCTTCCCGGTGTCCGTCGGCTACATGTACATCCTGAAGCTGCTGCACCTGGTCGACGACAAGATCCACGCCCGCTCGACCGGCCCGTACTCGATGATCACGCAGCAGCCGCTGGGTGGTAAGGCGCAGTTCGGTGGTCAGCGGTTCGGTGAGATGGAGTGCTGGGCGATGCAGGCGTACGGCGCCGCGTACACGCTCCAGGAACTGCTCACGATCAAGTCCGACGACGTGCTCGGCCGCGTGAAGGTCTACGAGGCCATCGTCAAGGGCGAGAACATCCCGGAGCCGGGTATCCCGGAGTCCTTCAAGGTGCTGCTCAAGGAGCTCCAGTCGCTGTGCCTCAACGTCGAGGTGCTGTCCTCGGACGGCGCCGCGATCGAGATGCGCGACGGCGACGACGAAGACCTCGAACGCGCTGCGGCCAACCTCGGCATCAACCTGTCGAGGACCGAGTCGCCGTCCGTGGACGACGTCGTCAACTGACGCTCGCCGGTCACCCGGGGGGATGCCTCCCGCGTCCCCCCGGGGTGACCAAGCCACCAGCACCCCAAGCAGCACCGAACCAAAAAGGGGAAGAGAGTAGACGTGCTCGACGTCAACTTCTTCGATGAGCTTCGCATCGGTCTCGCGACCGCGGACGACATCCGCCAGTGGTCCTTCGGCGAGGTCAAGAAGCCCGAGACCATCAACTACCGCACGCTCAAGCCGGAGAAGGACGGCTTGTTCTGCGAGAAGATCTTCGGTCCCACCCGGGACTGGGAGTGCTACTGCGGCAAGTACAAGCGCGTCCGCTTCAAGGGCATCATCTGCGAGCGCTGCGGCGTCGAGGTGACCCGCGCCAAGGTGCGCCGTGAGCGGATGGGCCACATCGAACTGGCCGCGCCCGTCACGCACATCTGGTACTTCAAGGGCGTCCCCAGCCGGTTGGGCTACCTGCTCGACCTGGCGCCCAAGGACCTCGAGAAGATCATCTACTTCGCGGCCTACGTCATCGTGGGCGTGAACACCGAGCTGCGCCACAACGACCTGCCCACGCTCGAGAACGAGATGCAGGTCGAGCGCAAGCGGGTCGAGAACCGGCGTGACGCCGACGTCGAGGCCCGTGCGCAGAAGCTGGAAGCCGACCTGGCCGAGCTGGAGGCGGAGGGCGCCAAGTCCGACGTCCGCCGCAAGGTCAAGGAGGGCGGCGAGCGTGAGATGCGCCAGCTCCGCGACCGCGCCCAGCGCGAGCTGGACCGGCTCGACGAGATCTGGTCCACCTTCACCAAGCTCGAGCGCGCCCAGCTGATCGCGGACGAGCTGCTCTACCGCGAGCTGTACGACCGCTACGGCGACTACTTCACCGGCGCCATGGGCGCGGAGGCCATCCAGCGGCTCCTGGGTGACTACGACGTCGACGCCGAGGCCGACGTGCTGCGCGAGACCATCCGCAGCGGCAAGGGCCAGAAGAAGCTGCGCGCCCTGAAGCGGTTGAAGGTCGTGGCCGCCTTCCAGGCGACCCGCAACAACCCGCAGGGCATGGTGCTGGACTGCGTCCCGGTCATCCCGCCGGACCTGCGCCCGATGGTGCAGCTCGACGGTGGCCGCTTCGCCACGTCCGACCTGAACGACCTGTACCGCCGCGTCATCAACCGCAACAACCGCCTCAAGCGACTGATCGACCTCGGCGCGCCCGAGATCATCGTCAACAACGAGAAGCGGATGCTGCAGGAGGCCGTCGACGCGCTGTTCGACAACGGCCGCCGCGGCCGGCCGGTGACGGGTCCGGGCAACCGGCCGCTCAAGTCGCTGTCCGACCTGCTCAAGGGCAAGCAGGGCCGGTTCCGCCAGAACCTGCTCGGCAAGCGCGTCGACTACTCCGGCCGTTCGGTCATCGTGGTCGGCCCGCAGCTGAAGCTGCACCAGTGCGGCCTGCCCAAGCAGATGGCGCTCGAGCTGTTCAAGCCGTTCGTGATGAAGCGGCTGGTCGACCTCAACCACGCGCAGAACATCAAGTCCGCCAAGCGGATGGTGGAGCGCGCTCGCCCCGCCGTGTGGGACGTGCTGGAAGAGGTCATCACCGAGCACCCCGTGCTGCTGAACCGCGCGCCCACGCTGCACCGGCTGGGCATCCAGGCCTTCGAGCCGCAGCTGGTCGAGGGCAAGGCCATCCAGCTGCACCCGCTGGTCTGCGAGGCGTTCAACGCCGACTTCGACGGTGACCAGATGGCGGTCCACCTGCCGCTGTCCGCCGAGGCGCAGGCCGAGGCTCGCGTGCTGATGCTGTCGTCGAACAACATCCTCTCGCCCGCGTCGGGCAAGCCGCTGGCCATGCCGCGTCTGGACATGGTGACCGGCCTGTACCACCTGACCCGGCACAAGAAGGGTGACCTCGGCGAGGGCCAGGCCTACTCCTCGCCCGCCGAGGCGCTGATGGCGTTCGACCGCAAGGTCCTCGGCCTGCAGTCCATGGTCAAGATCCGGATCACGGACAAGAACCCGCCGAAGGGCCAGGAGCCCGAGGGCTGGGAGCCGGGTCAGGCGTGGCTGGCCGAGACCACCCTCGGTCGCGTGCTGTTCAACGAGGTCCTGCCGGCGGACTACCCGTTCATCAACGACGTCATGCCCAAGAAGCGGCAGGCGACGATCATCAACGACCTCGCCGAGCGGTACCCGATGGTCACCGTCGCCCGGACGCTGGACAAGCTGAAGGACGCCGGTTTCTACTGGGCCACCCGGTCGGGCGTCACGGTCGCGATCTCCGACGTGCTCGTGCCGGCTGCCAAGCAGGGCATCCTGGACGAGCACGAGAAGCTCGCGGACGCGGTCGAGAAGCGCTACCAGCGCGGTCAGCTCTCCCACACGGAGCGCAACAACGAGCTGGTCAAGGTGTGGACCAAGGCAACCGAAGAGGTCGCCGAGGTCATGGAGGCCAACTTCCCCGAGGACAACTCGATCCGCATGATCGTGATGTCGGGCGCGGCGGGCAACATGACCCAGGTCCGCTCGCTGGCCGGTATGCGCGGTCTGGTGACGAACCCGAAGGGCGAGTACATCCCGCGGCCGATCAAGAGCTCGTTCCGCGAGGGCTTGTCGGTGCTGGAGTACTTCATCGCCACGCACGGTGCCCGCAAGGGTCTGGCCGACACCGCGCTGCGCACCGCCGACTCGGGTTACCTGACCCGTCGTCTGGTGGACGTCTCGCAGGACGTCATCATCCGCGAGGTCGACTGCGGCACCACGCGCGGCGTGAACATGACGGTCGGCGAGCGGCTGGGCGACAAGGTCGTGCTGGCCGAGTTCGCGCAGACCAGCGTGTACGCGCGGACCATCGCCGAGGACATCACCGACGCCGGTGGCAACATCGTGCTCAACCGCGGTGACGACCTGGGCGACCCGGCGCTGGCGACGCTCGTCGAGGCGGGCGTGACCAGGGTCAAGGTCCGCTCGGTGCTGACCTGCGAGTCCGCGGTCGGCGTGTGCGCGTCGTGCTACGGCCGTTCGATGGCGACCGGCAAGCTGGTCGACGTCGGCGAGGCCGTCGGCATCGTCGCCGCGCAGTCCATCGGTGAGCCCGGCACGCAGCTGACCATGCGCACGTTCCACCAGGGTGGTGTGGCCGGTGACGACATCACCACCGGTCTGCCCCGTGTGCAGGAGCTGTTCGAGGCTCGCGTGCCGAAGGGCAAGGCGCCCATCGCGGACGTCGACGGCCGGGTGCGCATCGAGGACGGCGACCGGTTCTGGAAGATCACCCTCATCCCGGACGACGGGTCCGAGGAGATCCTCTTCGAGAAGCTGTCCAAGCGTCAGCGGCTCGCGAACACGGCCACCGGCCCGTTGCAGGACGGCGACCACGTCGGCGTCGGCCAGCAGCTGCTGGAGGGCACGCCCGACCCGCACGAGGTGCTGCGCGTGATGGGCCCGCGCGAGGCCCAGCTGCACCTCGTCGGCGAGGTCCAGAAGGTCTACCGGGCCCAGGGCGTGGCGATCCACGACAAGCACATCGAGGTCATCGTCCGGCAGATGCTGCGCCGGGTGACGATCATCGACTCGGGTGCGACCGAGTTCCTGCCGGGCTCGCTGGTCGAGCGCGCGGAGTTCGAGTCGGGCAACCGGGCCGTGGTGGCCGAGGGTGGCGAGCCCGCCGCCGGCCGTCCGGTGCTGATGGGCATCACGAAGGCGTCGCTGGCCACGGACTCGTGGCTGTCGGCGGCCTCCTTCCAGGAGACGACGAGGGTCTTGACGGACGCCGCCATCAACGGGCGTTCGGACAAGCTCATCGGCCTGAAGGAGAACGTGATCATCGGCAAGCTGATCCCGGCCGGCACCGGCATCAACCGGTACCGGAACATCCAGGTGCAGCCGACCGAGGAAGCGCGTGCGGCGGCGTACGCCATCCCGAGCTACGACGACGGCTACTACACGCCGGACGTCTTCGGCACGGGCACGGGCGCCGCGGTCCCGCTGGACGACTACGACTTCGGCCGCGACTACCGCTGAAGCAGCTAGTCCGCTGAAAGGCCCCCGGAGCCTCCCGCTCCGGGGGCCTTTCGCGCGTGTCGAACCTTCGCGTCCCGCGTGTCGAACCCTCAGGACCGGCGTGTCGAACGCTCGCGTCCCGCGTGTCGAACGCTCAGGTACCCCGAGTTCACCGCTCGAACACGTGGAGGGGTGCCGCACGGGCCTGCCGGGACGTCCTGAGCGTTGAACTCACGGGCCCTGAGCGTTCGACACACGGGGCCTGGAGGTTCGACACGCGGGGCCTGGAGGTTCGACACGCGGGACCTGAGCGTTCGACACGCGGGGAGGTCAGGTCGGGCGGCGGCGGGATTTGGCCAGGGAGCGGGCGCGGGCGACCAGGTCGTCGACCAGGTCCGCGTCCGCGACCGGGGGTGCGAGGTCCGAGCAGCACGGTGGCTTGGTGCGCTTCTCGGTCAGCTTCGGGCGGACGCCGGCCAACTCGTACAGCGTTTCGTAGAGGTCGCGGCCGGGGTCGTCGTCGTGCGGGCCGACGAGCAGGATCCACGCGGTGTGCGGGGCGGGGAAGGCGACGACCACGCGGTCGGTGCCGCGGAGGTGCTTCACGCAGAGGCGGGGCAGGGGCTCGGGCCCGGTGACGCGGTAGCCGAGCGCCAGGCAGCCGCTGTGGGCCAGTTCGTCCAGGAACCTGTCGTAGGCGACCCTGGCGGCGCCGCGCAGGCCGGCGGCCTGGACGGCCGCGACGGGCGTTTCGACGACGGTGATCAGCGAACTACGCGTCCTTCGCCGCGGTGCATCTGCTCCAGGCTGGTGACGAGGTCGTCGCGGTCGAGCAGCGCCGCGTCGCTCAACCGCCGGTGCACCTCGTCCAGCAACGCGCGGTTCTTGCCCGCCCGCCTCAAGTCCGACACGACGTGCAGCACCTCGTGCAGCCGCACGGCGTCCAACAGCATCCGGGGCTCCTGGCTGTGGATGGCGAGCACGCCCTCGCGCGCCCACGCCTTGACCGTCTTCTCGGTCAACTCCAGCAGCTCACCGGCCACCACCGGTCGCACCGGCGGGGCCTTGCGCAGGGCCTTCGCCACCACGCCGTGCAGCTTGCGCCGCCGCTCGTCGTCCTCCGACAAGCTCGACGCGACCTCTTCGATCTCCTCGATCTGGTCGAACAGGTCGCGGATCTGCGCAGCCTCCGTGGCGACGGACATGACGGGACCTCCTCGGGTCACTACCGATTATCACCCGGATTTTCGGTAGTGACAACGGTGGCCCCGCACCACCCGGCGCGGGGCCACCCACCACGAAGATCAGGACGAGAAGAACAACCCGCCCAGGCCGCGGTGCTTGCGGTGGCCGTGGTGGCCGTAACCGGGCGCGGCGCCCCAACCCGGCTGCACGGGCTGCTGGACGTAGTGCACCTGCGCGGGCGGCGGCGCGACGGGCGGCGGGGGAGCCATCTGCTGCTCGAGCCGGGTGATGGCCTCCAGCTCGCCGTAGTCGAGGAAGACCCCGCGGCAGCCATCACACTGCTCGATGTGCACGCCCATGCGGTCGAAGGTGCGCATGTTCGCATGACACTTGGGACACTGCATCGTGTGAGCCTCCTGCTCTTGACGCGATGGTCCCGATATTAGCCGCGCCGAATGGGTTCGTGTGTCGACACGATCCGCGCGCACGTCTCGATCAGCGCTTCCTGGGCGTCGTTCAACTCCGTTCCGTCGCGCTCCGCAGCGGAGAGGGCACGGGCCGCCATCTGCACGACCAGAGCGCGCGCGGGCGCGTCGAGCACCGACCACGGGTCGTCGGGCGGCACGCCGACGCCACCCGCGTCCAGGTACGACCCGAGCAGCCGACCCCACGCGTCCGGGTCGAGCACCCCCGCCGCGTGCAACGCGGCCGGCCGCGCCAGGTCCCACGCCGGGTCACCGATCCCGAGGTCGTCCACGTCGATGAGCCGGTACCCATCCCGCCACACCAGTTGGCCGAGGTGCCAGTCGCCGTGGATGAGCGTGACGCCGCCGTCGCCGAACTCCGGCAACGTCGCGAACGCCCGCCGCACCAGGTCGGCCGCCGGGGTGTCGAGGGTCAGGTCGCGCACCGCCCGTTCCATCCGGGGCCGGGCGCCGGCCAGGGGCACGGGCGGCGCGAAGTCCGCCGCGGTGAACCGGTGCAACGCGGCCAGCATCCGCCCCGCCGCCTCCATGGGCAGGTCCTCGGGCTCGCTCTGCGGCACCGGCGTGCCCATGGGCCAGGCCGTCACGGCCCGTCCCAGCACCACCGCGGGCGCCGAGCGCGGCGCGAGCAGGAGCCCGTCCAGCCGCGGGTCGGCGGCCAGCCGCAGCCGCGCGGTGAGCACGGCCAGGTCCGTGCCCTGTTCATGGGCCTTGAGCACCACGTCCGAGACCCGGACCACCACGACGTCGCCACGCACCGCGAGCACCTCGGGCGAGGCGTCGGCCGCCACGAGCGCGGCCATGCCCGCGATGAGTTCGGAGTTCACCCGACCAGTGTGACCGGCGCCCGGTCCGGCTCCGGCCGTGGGGGGGGGGGGGGGGGGGCCCCCCCCCCCCGCGGCGCGGGGGGGGGGGGGGGGGCGGGGCGGGGCCGGGGGCCC
>NZ_JAJHUO010000005.1:335670-403121 GCF_020859565.1 Saccharothrix luteola
CCTGTGGGCCCGGCGCCCGGCCGGGCGCCGGCCGTGGTCGACGTGACCGCACTCCCACTCGTCCGAGTGAATGGGCGGTCACGTCGACCTGCGCGTTCCTCGTATTCATGTTGTGATAACCGGTGAGTCGCTCCTCGGTTCTGCGGCCGGTCCTCCGAGCGAACGGTTGCGACGACCGTCACAAATCAACCCGCGGACTTGATCGGCACGCGGCGCCGCTCCGCTCGGTCGGGCGCGGCAGCGGATCCGTTTTGACCCGTGGGAACCAGGCGGGGTATCTTTGGTACTCGTGCCCGACCCATGTCGGGCCGCTCCGCGTGCCTACGCGCCAGTGGTGCTGGAAAGCCGGCCGCGGTGACCTCCACGCGTAGGGGCATCCTGGGATGTCGCCTGCGGACCTGGGGCGCTGTGTAGCACTTTCGGCACCGCCGAGAGCGGCGACACGCCCGACCTCGGGTGCAGAGAGGGACCAAGTAAACAGGGCTCGTCGCCCACGCGGCGGGCACGTAAAGGGAAGAAGCAGCCGGCGTATGCCAACGATCCAGCAGCTGGTCCGCAAGGGCCGGCAGGACAAGGTCGCCAAGCAGAAGACCGCGGCGCTCAAGGGCAGCCCGCAGCGGCGCGGTGTGTGCACCCGCGTCTACACGACCACGCCCAAGAAGCCGAACTCGGCGCTGCGCAAGGTCGCCCGCGTGAAGCTCACGAGCGGTATCGAGGTCACGGCTTACATCCCCGGTGAGGGCCACAACCTGCAGGAGCACTCGATGGTGCTCGTGCGCGGCGGTCGTGTGAAGGACCTCCCCGGTGTCCGCTACAAGATCATTCGCGGTTCGCTCGACACGCAGGGCGTGAAGAACCGCAAGCAGGCTCGCAGCCGGTACGGCGCGAAGAAGGAGAAGAGCTGATGCCCCGCAAGGGACCGGCCCCGAAGCGGCCGCTGATCTCCGACCCGGTCTACAGCTCTCCGCTGGTGACCCAGCTCATCAACAAGGTGCTGGTCGACGGCAAGCGCTCCGTGGCCGAGCGGATCGTGTACGGCGCCCTCGAAGGCGCCCGCGACAAGACGGGCACCGACCCGGTGGTCACGCTCAAGCGCGCCCTGGACAACGTCAAGCCCGCCCTCGAGGTGAAGTCCCGCCGCGTCGGTGGCGCCACCTACCAGGTGCCGGTCGAGGTGAAGCCGGGCCGCTCGACCACGCTCGCGCTGCGCTGGCTGATCACCTTCTCCCGGCAGCGCCGCGAGAAGACCATGATCGAGCGCCTGATGAACGAGCTGCTCGACGCGAGCAACGGCCTGGGCGCGAGCGTCAAGCGCCGCGAGGACACGCACAAGATGGCCGAGTCGAACAAGGCCTTCGCCCACTACCGCTGGTGACGTGCCGCCCGGTGGGGCAGCCCCGAGCAGCCCCGCCGAGCGCCTCCCGGCCCTAGTGAGCCTGCTACCAGCTAGCTCAAGACAGGGGAAGACACCCGTGGCACAGGACGTGCTCACCGACCTGGCCAAGGTCCGCAACATCGGGATCATGGCCCACATCGACGCGGGCAAGACCACGACGACCGAGCGGATCCTGTTCTACACCGGGATCAGCTACAAGATCGGCGAGGTCCACGACGGCGCCGCGGTGATGGACTGGATGGAGCAGGAGCAGGAGCGCGGCATCACGATCACGTCGGCCGCGACGACCTGCTTCTGGAAGAACCACCAGATCAACATCATCGACACGCCGGGCCACGTCGACTTCACCGTCGAGGTGGAGCGCAACCTCCGCGTCCTCGACGGTGCCGTTGCCGTGTTCGACGGCAAGGAAGGCGTCGAGCCCCAGTCCGAGCAGGTCTGGCGCCAGGCGACCAAGTACGACGTCCCGCGCATCTGCTTCGTCAACAAGATGGACAAGCTCGGCGCGGACTTCTACTTCACCGTCCGCACCATCCAGGAGCGCCTCGGCGCGAAGCCGCTGCCGATCCAGCTCCCGATCGGGTCGGAGAGCGACTTCATCGGCGTGATCGACCTGGTCGAGATGCGCGCGCTGACCTGGCGCGGAGAGGTCCAGAAGGGCGAGGACTACACGGTCGAGGAGATCCCGGCCGACCTCGCCGAGAAGGCCGCCGAGTACCGCGAGCAGCTGATCGAGGCCGTCGCCGAGACCGACGACGACCTGATGGAGTCCTACCTCGCGGGCGAGGAACTGACCGTCGAGCAGATCAAGACGGGCATCCGCGCGATCGTCAAGAACCGCGCCGGGTACCCGGTGCTGTGCGGCTCGGCGTTCAAGAACAAGGGCGTCCAGCCCATGCTCGACGCGGTGATCGACTACCTGCCGGCCCCGCTGGACCTCCCGCCGGTCGAGGGCACGCTGCAGGACGGCGAGACGCCGGCCTTCCGCGCGCCGAAGACCGACGAGCCGTTCGCCGCGCTCGCGTTCAAGATCGCCGCGCACCCGTTCTTCGGCAAGCTCACCTACATCCGGGTCTACTCGGGCAAGGTGGCCTCCGGCACCCAGGTCATCAACTCGACCAAGGACCGCAAGGAGCGCATCGGGAAGATCTTCCAGATGCACGCCAACAAGGAGAACCCGGTCGAAGAGGCCATGGCGGGCCACATCTACGCCGTCATCGGCCTGAAGGACACCACCACCGGTGAGACGCTCTGCGACCCGCAGGCGCCCATCGTGCTGGAGTCGATGACCTTCCCCGAGCCGGTCATCCAGGTGGCGATCGAGCCGAAGACGAAGGCCGACCAGGAGAAGCTGGGCACCGCGATCCAGAAGCTGGCCGAGGAGGACCCGACGTTCCGGGTCAACCTGGACCAGGAGACCGGCCAGACGATCATCGCCGGCATGGGCGAGCTCCACCTGGACATCCTGGTGGACCGCATGCGCCGCGAGTTCAAGGTCGAGGCCAACATCGGCAAGCCGCAGGTGGCGTACCGGGAGACGATCCGCCGCAAGGTGGAGAAGTACTCCTACACCCACAAGAAGCAGACCGGTGGTTCCGGCCAGTTCGCGAAGGTCCTCATCGACCTGGAGCCGCTGGAGAAGACCGAGGACGGCGCTCTCTACGAGTTCGTCAACGCGGTCACCGGTGGTCGCATCCCCCGGGAGTACATCCCGTCGGTGGACGCGGGCGCCCAGGACGCGATGCAGTACGGCGTGCTGGCGGGTTACCCGCTGGTGGGCGTCAAGCTGACGCTGGTCGACGGCGCCTACCACGAGGTCGACTCCTCGGAGATGGCGTTCAAGATCGCGGGCTCCATGGCGCTCAAGGAAGCCGCTCGCCAGGCGAGCCCGGCGATCCTCGAGCCGTTGATGGCGGTCGAGGTCACCACGCCCGAGGACTACATGGGCGACGTGATCGGCGACTTGAACTCCCGCCGTGGCCAGATCCAGGCCATGGAGGAGCGCAGCGGCGCCCGTGTCGTCAAGGCACTGGTCCCGCTGTCGGAGATGTTCGGGTACGTCGGCGACCTGCGGTCCAGGACCCAGGGTCGCGCGAACTACTCGATGACCTTTGACTCCTACGCCGAGGTTCCCGCGAACGTGGCGAAGGAGATCATCGCGAAGGCTACGGGCGAGTAACCCCAACCGGAGCACCGCAGCACCACGCGGGCTCTCCGGGGGGATGCCCCGGGGTCCGCACAACCGACCCTGACGTGAAGTCCGGCGGGTGGGAACCCACCCGCCGGGCCGAGCAATAGAAGTCCAGGAGGACATTCCAGTGGCGAAGGCGAAGTTCGAGCGGACGAAGCCGCACGTCAACATCGGCACCATCGGTCACATCGACCACGGTAAGACGACGCTGACGGCTGCGATCTCCAAGGTCCTGCACGACAAGTACCCGGACCTGAACCCCTTCACGCCGTTCGACCAGATCGACAAGGCGCCGGAGGAGAAGCAGCGCGGCATCACGATCTCGATCGCGCACATCGAGTACCAGACCGACAAGCGCCACTACGCGCACGTCGACTGCCCCGGTCACGCCGACTACATCAAGAACATGATCACCGGTGCGGCGCAGATGGACGGCGCCATCCTGGTGGTCGCGGCGACCGACGGCCCGATGCCGCAGACCAAGGAGCACGTCCTCCTGGCCCGCCAGGTCGGTGTGCCCTACATCGTGGTGGCCCTGAACAAGGCCGACATGGTGGACGACGAGGAGATCCTGGAGCTCGTCGAGCTCGAGGTCCGCGAGCTGCTCTCCGAGTACGAGTTCCCCGGTGACGACCTGCCGGTCGTCCGCGTCTCCGCGCTGAAGGCGCTGGAGGGCGACGCCGAGTGGGGCGAGAAGCTCATCGGCCTGATGGACGCCGTGGACGAGAACATCCCGGAGCCCGAGCGCGAGGTCGACCGGCCGTTCCTGATGCCGGTCGAGGACGTGTTCACCATCACCGGTCGTGGCACCGTGGTGACCGGCCGCATCGAGCGCGGCATCATCAAGGTCAACGAAGAGGTCGAGATCGTCGGCATCAAGGAGACCTCGAAGAAGACGACGGTCACCTCGATCGAGATGTTCAAGAAGTTCCTCGACGAGGGCCGCGCGGGCGACAACGCCGCGCTGCTGCTCCGCGGCATCAAGCGCGAGGAGGTGGAGCGCGGCATGGTGATCGTGAAGCCGGGCACCACCACCCCGCACACCGAGTTCGAGGCGCAGGTCTACATCCTGTCGAAGGACGAGGGTGGCCGCCACACGCCGTTCTTCAACAACTACCGCCCGCAGTTCTACTTCCGCACCACGGACGTGACCGGCGTCGTGACCCTCCCCGAGGGCACCGAGATGGTCATGCCGGGCGACACCACGTCGATGACCGTGAAGCTGATCCAGCCGATCGCCATGGACGAGGGCCTGCGGTTCGCCATCCGCGAGGGTGGCCGCACCGTCGGCGCGGGCTCGGTCACCAAGATCATCAAGTGACCTGGCTCTAATTCTCACCCCCCGATTTGGTCTGCGCACCCGCGTGTGCGACCATTGACGGGTTGCTCGTCGGGGCGGCCGGTTCGAGTCTGGACTCGGCCGCCCCGTCACGAGTGGGGTTTGATCGAGCAAGACAATCCCACAGGTTTCATCAGTGGGACCGGTCTGTGCGTTGGGGCGCGACACGCCCGACCGCGTGGACCGGGCACCGTGACACCGCTCGGTGTCAATCCTGAATAGGGGGCGGAGCGCGCCGGAGGTCCCGTGACCTCGTGCAAGGTGCCCGCACCGCAGCGGTACTAGAAGCAGAGGAACGGCAAGCCATCATGGCGGGACAGAAGATCCGCATCCGGCTCAAGGCCTACGACCACGAGGCGATCGACGCGTCCGCGCGCAAGATCGTCGAGACCGTGACGCGCACCGGCGCTCGGGTCGTCGGGCCTGTGCCGCTGCCCACTGAGAAGAACGTTTACTGCGTCATCCGCTCGCCGCACAAGTACAAGGACTCGCGCGAGCACTTCGAGATGCGCACGCACAAGCGTCTGATCGACATCCTCGACCCGACGCCGAAGACGGTGGACGCGCTCATGCGCATCGACCTGCCGGCGAGCGTCGACGTCAACATCCAGTAAGCGTTGGACGCGGCAGTGTTGATCCCATTTGGGGCGGAGAGTAACGAGACCCATGTCTGACAGGCAGGTTAAGGGCCTCCTGGGCACCAAGCTCGGCATGACTCAGGTCTTCGACGAGAACAACCGGATCGTTCCGGTCACCGTCGTCAAGGCCGAGCCGAACGTGGTCACCCAGGTTCGGACCCAGGAAATCGACGGCTACTCGGCCGTGCAGCTGGCCTTCGGCGCGATCGACCCGCGCAAGGTCAACAAGCCCGTCGCGGGCCACTACGCCAAGGCGGGCGTCACGCCCCGCCGCCACCTGGCGGAGCTGCGCACCACGGATGCGGCCGAGTACACGGTCGGCCAGGAAATCACCGCCGAGGTCTTCGAGGCCGGCGTGGTGGTCGACGTGGTCGGCACCAGCAAGGGCAAGGGCACCGCGGGTGTCATGAAGCGCCACGGGTTCAAGGGCCTCGGCGCCAGCCACGGCACGCAGCGCAAGCACCGCTCGCCGGGTTCCATCGGCGGCTGCGCCACGCCCGGCCGCGTGTTCAAGGGCCTGCGGATGGCGGGTCGGATGGGCAACGTGCGGGTGACCACCCAGAACCTCAAGGTGCACCGCGTGGACGCCGAGTCCGGCCTCCTGCTCATCAAGGGCGCCGTGCCCGGTCCCAAGGGCGGCACCGTGTTCATCAAGACCGCTGCGAAGGGTGGTGCCTGATCATGACTTCCGTTGAGATCCGCACCCCGGCGGGCAAGGCCGACGGCTCCGTCGAGCTGCCTGCCGCGATCTTCGACGCGCAGGCGAACGTGGCCCTGCTGCACCAGGTGGTCGTGGCCCAGTTGGCTGCGGCTCGCCAGGGCACGCACGCCACGAAGACCCGCGGCGAAGTCCGCGGTGGTGGCAAGAAGCCGTACCGGCAGAAGGGCACCGGCCGCGCCCGTCAGGGCTCGACCCGCGCGCCGCAGTTCGCCGGTGGTGGCGTCGTCCACGGCCCGCAGCCGCGTGACTACAGCCAGCGCACCCCCAAGAAGATGAAGGCCGCTGCCCTGCGTGGCGCCCTCTCCGACCGGGCGCGCGCCGAGCAGGTGCACGTGGTGACGAGCTTCGTCGAGGGCGACACGCCGTCGACCAAGGCCGCCCGCAAGGTGCTGGAGTCGGTGACCGAGGCCCGCCGCGTGCTGGCCGTGCTGCTGCGCACCGACGAGGTTTCGTGGGTCAGCCTGCGCAACCTGCCGCACGTGCACATCATCGCGCCGGACCAGCTCAACACCTACGACGTGCTGGTCAACGACGACGTGGTGTTCACCAAGGACGCGCTCGACGTGTTCCTGGCGAGCAAGGCCCAGCACGGGCAGGGCTCCGCCGAGGCGACCGCGACGTCCACCGAGGGTGACGAGGAGGCCGCGAAGTGATCCCCGACCACCGGGACATCCTGCTCGCGCCGGTCATCTCCGAGAAGTCCTACGGGCTGCTCGAGGAGAACAAGTACACCTTCGTGGTGGCTCCCGGCTCGAACAAGACCCAGATCAAGATTGCCGTGGAGAAGGTCTTCGGCGTCAAGGTCGTCAGCGTCAACACGCTCAACCGCCAGGGCAAGCGCAAGCGGACCCGGACCGGTTATGGCAAGCGCAAGGACACCAAGCGCGCCATCGTGACGCTGTCCGCCGAGAGCAAGCCGATCGAGATCTTCGGCGGCCCGGCCGCCTGATGACGACGAGGACTGCGTAGAGATGGGCATTCGCAAGTACAAGCCGACGACCCCCGGTCGTCGCGGTGCGAGCGTCTCCGACTTCGCCGAGATCACTCGGACGACGCCGGAGAAGTCGCTGATCCGCCCGCTGCACGGCCGCGGTGGCCGCAACGCGTCGGGCAAGATCACGACGCGGCACAAGGGCGGCGGCCACAAGCGGGCGTACCGCCTCATCGACTTCCGCCGCACCGACAAGGACGGCGTGCCGGCCAAGGTCGCTCACATCGAGTACGACCCCAACCGCACCGCGCGCATCGCGCTGCTGCACTACCTCGACGGCGAGAAGCGCTACATCATCGCCCCGTCGAAGCTGCAGCAGGGCGACATGGTGGAGAACGGCCCGAAGGCTGACATCAAGCCGGGCAACAACCTGCCGCTGCGCAACATCCCGGTCGGCACCGTGATCCACGCGATCGAGCTCCGCCCCGGCGGCGGCGCGAAGATCGCCCGGTCCGCGGGCGCGAGCGTGCAGCTCGTCGCCAAGGACGGCCCCTACGCCCAGCTGCGGATGCCCTCGGGCGAGATCCGCAACGTGGACGTCCGGTGCCGCGCCACGGTCGGCGAGGTCGGCAACGCCGAGCACCAGAACATCAACTGGGGCAAGGCCGGCCGCATGCGCTGGAAGGGCCGCAAGCCCACGGTGCGTGGTGTCGCGATGAACCCGGTCGACCACCCCCACGGTGGTGGTGAGGGCAAGACCTCCGGTGGTCGCCACCCGGTGAACCCGGCGGGCAAGCCCGAGGGTCGCACCCGCCGCCGCAACAAGCCAAGCGACAAGCTCATCGTCCGGCGTCGTCGCACCGGTAAGAAGCGCTGAGCAGGGAGGGAGTGAAGGATGCCTCGCAGCCTTAAGAAGGGCCCCTTCGTGGACGACCACCTGCTCAAGAAGGTGGACGCCCTCAACGAATCGGGCAAGAAGACCGTCATCAAGACCTGGTCCCGCCGGTCGACGATCATCCCCGACATGTTGGGCCACACGATCGCGGTGCACGACGGCCGCAAGCACGTGCCGGTGTTCGTCTCGGAGGCGATGGTCGGGCACAAGCTCGGCGAGTTCGCCCCGACCCGCACGTTCAAGGGCCACATCAAGGACGACCGGAAGTCGCGCCGTCGCTAGGCGACGAACTAGAGGAAGAGCAAGGGGAAGCAGCGATGAACGCCCGTAACGAAGCCGAAGCGCCGGAGTTCCCGCGCGCCGTGGCTCGGGCTCGCTACGTCCGTGACACGCCCATGAAGGTGCGTCGCGTCGTCGAGCTCATCAGGGGTCGTAGCGCCAGCGAGGCCCTGGCCGTGCTCCAGTTCGCGCCGCAGGCGGCATCTGAGCCGGTCCGCAAGGTGCTGCAGAGCGCCGTGGCCAACGCCGAGAACAACCTGTCCCTCGACCCCGACACCCTCTGGGTGTCGAAGGTCTACGTGGACGAGGGCCCGACCCTCAAGCGGTTCCGCCCGCGCGCCCAGGGCCGCGCCTACCGGATCCGCAAGCGGACGAGCCACATCACCGTCGAGGTGGAGAGCCGTCCGAAGAAGACCAGCGCGAAGGCCGGCGCTGACAGGAAGGGGGCTCGGTAGTGGGCCAGAAAATCAACCCGCACGGCTTCCGACTTGGTATCACCACGGACTGGAAGTCCCGCTGGTACGCCGACAAGCAGTACGCGGAGTACGTGGCGGAGGACGTCAAGATCCGCAAGCTGCTCTCCAAGGGCATGGAGCGGGCCGGCATCTCGAAGGTGGAGATCGAGCGCACCCGTGACCGGGTCCGCGTCGACATCCACACCGCCCGGCCGGGCATCGTCATCGGCCGCCGCGGCGCCGAGGCCGACCGCATCCGCGGTGAGCTGGAGAAGCTCACCAAGAAGCAGGTGCAGCTCAACATCCTCGAGGTGAAGAGCCCGGAGTCGGACGCCCAGCTGGTCGCGCAGGGCGTGGCCGAGCAGCTGTCCAACCGCGTGGCGTTCCGCCGCGCGATGCGCAAGGCCATCCAGTCGGCCATGCGCTCGCCCCAGGTGAAGGGCATCCGCGTGCAGTGCGGCGGCCGTCTCGGCGGTGCCGAGATGTCCCGCTCCGAGCACTACCGCGATGGCCGGGTTCCGCTGCACACGCTGCGCGCCGACATCGACTACGGCTTCTTCGAGGCCCGCACCACGTTCGGCCGCATCGGCGTGAAGGTGTGGATCTACAAGGGCGACATCGTCGGTGGCATCAGCGCCAAGCGCGAGCGTGACGCCGCTCCGGCGGCCGACCGCGCACCGCGCCGCGACCGCGCCGACCGCCCGAACCGGGCGCGTCGTTCCGGCGCCAGCGGCACCACCGCGACGAGCACCGAGGCCGGCCGGGCCGCTGCGGGCGACCAGGCCGCCGCGCCGACCGAAGAGAAGACGGAGGGCTGAGTCGTGCTCATCCCGCGCAGGGTTAAGCACCGCAAGCAGCACCACCCCGGACGGTCCGGTGCTGCCAAGGGCGGCACGAGGGTCACCTTCGGCGAGTACGGCATCCAGGCTCTGGAGCCCGCCTACGTGACCAACCGGCAGATCGAGTCGGCTCGTATCGCGATCACCCGGCACATCCGCCGTGGTGGCAAGGTCTGGATCAACATCTTCCCGGACCGCCCGCTGACCAAGAAGCCCGCCGAGACCCGCATGGGTTCCGGCAAGGGCTCGCCGGAGTGGTGGGTGGCCAACATCAAGCCGGGTCGGGTGCTCTTCGAGATGAGCTTCCCGAACGAGGCTGTGGCCCGCGAGGCGCTGCGTCGCGCGATCCACAAGCTCCCGATGAAGTGCCGCATCGTTACGCGTGAGGGTGGTGAGTTCTGATGGCAGCGGGTACCACCGCTTCCGAGCTGCGTGAGCTCACCGAGGAAGAGCTCGTGCTGCGCCTGAGGGAGGCGAAGGAGGAGCTGTTCAACCTCCGCTTCCAGATGGCCACCGGGCAGCTCGACAACAACCGCCGCCTGCGCACGGTCCGGCACGAGATCGCCCGGATCTACACCGTGATGCGGGAACGGGAGCTGGGCCTCTCGGCCTCTCCCGACGCGGTTTCCACTGGTGAGGGTGCGGCATGAGCGAGAACAACGAAGTGACTACCGAGGTTCGCAACGACCGCAAGGTCCGCGAGGGCTACGTCGTGTCCGACAAGATGGACAAGACGATCGTGGTGGCGGTCGAGGACCGCAAGAAGCACCGCCGGTACTCGAAGGTCATGCGCTCCACCACCAAGGTGAAGGCGCACGACGAGCAGAACACCGCCGGCGTCGGCGACCGCGTCCTGCTGATGGAGACGCGGCCGCTGTCGGCCACCAAGCGCTGGCGCCTCGTGCAGGTCCTCGAGAAGGCCAAGTAGCCAGTCGTACGACCGAGCCCGTCAGGTCGGAAATCTGGCGGGCCAGGAATGGTCAAGGAGCAGGTAAGTGATCCAACAGGAGTCGCGGCTGCGCGTCGCCGACAACACCGGTGCGAAGGAAATCCTCTGCATCCGTGTTCTCGGTGGCTCGGGCCGCCGCTACGCGGGCATCGGGGACATCATCGTCGCGACGGTGAAGCAGGCCATCCCGGGTGCCGGCGTCAAGAAGGGCGACGTCGTCAAGGCGGTCATCGTCCGGACCGTGAAGGAGAAGCGTCGTCCCGACGGCTCCTACATCCGGTTCGACGAGAACGCCGCGGTGCTCATCAAGAACGACAACGAGCCGCGGGGCACCCGCATCTTCGGCCCGGTCGGTCGGGAGCTGCGCGACAAGAAGTTCATGAAGATCATCTCGTTGGCGCCGGAGGTGCTCTGACCATGAAGGTGAAGAAGGGCGACACGGTCGTCGTAATCGCCGGCAAGGACAAGGGCGCTCGCGGCAAGGTCATCCAGGCCTACCCCGCTGAGAGCCGCGTCCTGGTCGAGGGCGTCAACCGCATCAAGAAGCACACCCGGATCTCGCAGACCGAGCGCGGCGCGCAGTCGGGCGGCATCGTGACGCAGGAGGCCCCCATCCACGTGTCCAACGTGATGGTGGTCGACGCGGACGGCAAGCCGACCCGTGTGGGCTACCGGACGAACGACGAGGGCAAGCGGGTCCGCATTTCCCGTCGTAACGGGAAGGACATCTGATGACCACCGTTGAGAAGACGCTGCCGCGGCTGAAGGTCCGCTACCGCGAGGAGATCGTCGCCTCGCTGCGCGAGCAGTTCGAGTACGCCAACGTCATGCAGATCCCGGGCGTGGTGAAGGTCGTCGTCAACATGGGTGTCGGCGACGCCGCCCGCGACGGCAAGCTGATCGAGGGCGCCGTCAAGGACCTGTCGATCATCACGGGCCAGCGGCCCGAGGTCCGCCGGGCCCGCAAGTCCATCGCGCAGTTCAAGCTGCGCGAGGGCATGCCGATCGGCGCGCGCGTCACGCTGCGCGGCGACCGCATGTGGGAGTTCCTGGACCGCCTGCTGACGATCGCGCTGCCCCGCATCCGCGACTTCCGCGGTCTGTCGGGCAAGCAGTTCGACGGCAACGGGAACTACACGTTCGGCCTCAACGAGCAGTCGATGTTCCACGAGATCGACCCGGACGCCATCGACCGCCCCCGCGGTATGGACATCACCGTGGTGACGACCGCGACCAACGACGAAGAGGGCCGGGCGCTGCTGAAGCTCCTGGGCTTCCCGTTCAAGGAGAACTGATCATGGCCAAGAAGGCGCTGATCAACAAGGCCGCGGCCAAGCCGAAGTTCAAGGTGCGGGGTTACACCCGCTGCCAGCGTTGCGGTCGCCCGCACTCGGTGTTCCGCAAGTTCGGCCTGTGCCGGATCTGCCTCCGCGAGATGGCGCACCGGGGCGAGCTGCCCGGTGTGAACAAGTCCAGCTGGTAAGTCCGGCTCGGCGGCAGGTTTTTCTAGTCTCATCACTTCGCTGTAGGCCCGTCCACGACCAGCCGGCCGCAACGCCGGCTCGGACCCTGGCTGGGGAACCGCAGCGAGAAAGGTTGACCAGGTCACCATGACGATGACCGACCCGATCGCAGACATGTTGACGCGTCTGCGGAACGCGAACTCGGCTTACCACGACAAGGTCGTGATGCCGCACTCGAAGTTGAAGGCCAACATCGCCGAGATCCTCAAGCGCGAGGGCTACATCGCGAGCTACCGCGATGAGCAGGGCGACGTGGCCAAGAACCTGGTTATCGAGCTGAAGTACGGCCCGAACCGGGAGCGCAGCATCGCCGGCCTCCGCCGCGTGTCGAAGCCGGGCCTGCGCGTGTACGCGAAGTCGACCAACCTGCCGAAGGTGCTGGGCGGTCTGGGCGTCGCGATCATTTCGACCTCTGGCGGTCTGATGACCGACCGCCAGGCCAACAAGTCGGGCGTGGGCGGAGAAGTCCTCGCCTACGTCTGGTGAGGAAGGGGGACTAGGCAATGTCGCGCATCGGAAAACTGCCGATCACCGTCCCCTCCGGGGTCGACGTGAACATCGATGGCCAGGCTGTGAGCGTGAAGGGGCCCAAGGGCACCTTGTCGCTCAACATCGCTGAGCCGATCATCATCGAGAAGGCCGACGACGGCACCCTCGAGGTGAAGCGCCCGAACGACGAGCGTCGCAGCCGTTCGCTGCACGGCCTGTCGCGCACCTTGGTGCAGAACATGGTCGTCGGCGTGACCCAGGGCTACGAGAAGAAGATGGAAATCCACGGCGTCGGTTACCGCGTGGCGCTGAAGGGTTCCGACCTGGAGTTCGCGCTGGGCTACAGCCACCCGGTGAAGGTGGAGGCCCCCGAGGGCATCACCTTCGCGGTGGAGACCCCGACCCGGTTCTCCGTGGCCGGCATCGACAAGCAGCTCGTGGGCGAGGTCGCCGCCAACATCCGCAAGCTCCGCAAGCCCGACCCGTACAAGGGCAAGGGCGTGCGGTACGCGGGCGAGAAGATCCGCCGCAAGGTCGGAAAGACGGGTAAGTGACATGAGCGAGACTGCAACCAAGCGGAAGACGGTCGGCAAGGACATCTCGACCACTCGCCGCATCGCCAAGACGCGCCGTCACTTCCGTCTCCGCAAGAAGGTCAGCGGCACGGCGGAGCGCCCGCGCCTGGTCGTGCACCGTTCGTCGAAGCACATCACCGTGCAGATCATCGACGACCTCACCGGCCACACCCTTGCGGCGGCGTCCTCCGTCGAGGCGGACGTCCGGTCGATCGACGGCGACAAGAAGGCCCGTGCGGCGAAGGTCGGCCAGCTGGCCGCCGCCCGCGCCAAGGACGCCGGGATCAGCAAGGTGGTCTTCGACCGGGGCGGCAACGCCTACCACGGTCGGATCGCCGCTCTGGCCGATGCCGCTCGCGAGGCTGGGCTGGAGTTCTGACAATGCACATGAACCGAATTGAGAGGGACGCCTGATGCCAGGACGCACGCGTCGCGAAGGCGGCGGGGGCGAGCGCGGAGAGCGCCGCGACCGCCGTGACGGTGGCCGCGGCGGAGCGGCCCAGGAGAAGACCCCGCACCTGGAGCGCGTGGTTGCGATCAACCGCGTCTCCAAGGTCGTGAAGGGTGGTCGTCGCTTCAGCTTCACCGCGCTCGTCGTGGTCGGCGACGGTGACGGCATGGTCGGTGTCGGCTACGGCAAGGCCAAGGAAGTTCCGGCGGCGATCGCCAAGGGTGTGGAGGAGGCGAAGAAGAACTTCTTCCGCGTCCCCCGCATCGCGGGCACGATCCCTCACCCGATCCAGGGCGAGAAGGCTGCCGGTGTGGTGCTGCTCCGCCCGGCTTCGGCCGGTACCGGTGTCATCGCCGGTGGCGCGGTCCGCGCGGTGCTGGAGTGCGCCGGCGTCCACGACGTGCTGAGCAAGTCGCTGGGCTCCGACAACGCCATCAACATCGTGCACGCCACCGTGGCGGCCCTGAAGGGCCTCCAGCGTCCCGAGGAGGTGGCCGCCCGTCGCGGTCTGCCCCTGGAGGACGTGGCTCCCGCCGGCATGCTCCGCGCCCGCGCAGGGGCGGTGTGACCATGGCTGAGCTCAAGGTGACGCAGGTCAAGAGCAGCATCGGTACCAAGCGCAACCACCGCGAGTCCCTCCGGACCCTCGGTCTGCGCAAGATCCGCCAGTCGGTGGTCCGCGAGGACACGCCGCAGGTGCGCGGTTTGATCCACACCGTGCGCCACCTGGTGGTCGTCGAGGAGGTCCAGTCGTGACCATCAAGATCCATGACCTGCGTCCGGCCCCCGGCGCCAAGACCGCGAAGACCCGTGTCGGTCGCGGTGAGGGCTCCAAGGGCAAGACCGCCGGTCGCGGCACGAAGGGCACCGGAGCGCGGAAGAACGTCTCCCCGCGCTTCGAGGGTGGCCAGATGCCGCTGCACATGCGCCTGCCGAAGCTGAAGGGCTTCCGCAACCCGTTCCGCACCGAGTACCAGGTCGTGAACGTGGGCGACATCGCCCGGGTGTTCCCGGACGGCGGTCGGGTGGACGTGGACGCACTCATCCACGCGGGCCTGGTGCGCAAGAACGAGCTCGTGAAGGTCCTCGGCAACGGTGACCTGGACGGCGTCAAGCTCGACGTCGTGGCGAACAAGTTCTCCGGCAGCGCGGTCGAGAAGATCGCCGCCGCCGGTGGCACCACCACCGTGCTCTGACGCGCGAAGCACTGCCGAACGGCCCCGGAGCCTCCCGCTCCGGGGCCGTTCGCGTGCCCGGGTTTTTGACGGTTGCCGGCCGCCGGGCGGGGCGTCCCGCCGAGCGGGAAGGGCCCTCGCGACGCTGATGAGACGCTGTTCGCGCAGGGCGTAAAACCGGTTGGCGGCGGGGTTAGCGTGCACCCATGTGGCTCGCCGTCTTCTTCGGCGCCTCGGTGCTGGTCGCACTGACCCCGGGCGCCAACAACCTCCTGGGCATGCACCACGGGGTCCACCACGGGCCGTTGCGGGCCGTGGTGGCGCTCCTGGGCCGCCTTGCGGCCTTCTCCCTGATGGTCGGCGCGGTCGTCGCGGGGCTCGGTCCCGTCCTGGCCGCCGGCCACACCGCCCTGACGGTGATCAAGTGGGCCGGCGTCGCCTACCTCGTCTACCTGGCCGTGCGCATCCTGACGACCAAGGAGACCGGTGGTGAGAGCCAGGTCCGCAACGGCACCCCGCTGCGCAAGGAGTTCCTGGTGGCGATCACCAACCCCAAGGCGCTGCTGATCTTCACCGCGTTCGTGCCCCAGTTCGTCGACCCCGCGCGGGGCCCGATCCCGGTGCAGCTGGTGACCCTCGGCGCGGTCTACCTGGCCGCGGAGGCGCTGGCGGGCACGGCGTACGTGGCGCTGGGCGCGGGTATCCGCAAGGCGGGGCTGACCAGGCGTGCCAAGGCCCGGCTGGACAGGGGCACGGCGGCGGTCCTGCTCGGCATGGCAGGGGTGCTGGCGACCAGCCGAACTTGATCCATTCGGGGGCTTGCCGGCGACCGTAGTCGATCGGGTACGAAGTGTGAGGGAAGACTGACTACGGCGATCGGCCAAGCGACTGTTAAAGTCGCGGGCTGAACCCGGATGCCCTCCGGGTCGGTCGCGGCTATCCGTCGCTTCCGCCACCGTCGGCGATGGGTCGACGGCATGTCCGCAAGACTGTGCCGGCAACACAGCCGGCACCGCAGGATGCCGACCCCAGTGGGGCGGCAACGCTGATGGAGGTTCGCGTGCTCGGCGCATTCCGCTCGGCTCTCGCGACGCCGGACCTACGCAAGAAGATCCTCTTCACACTGGGGATCGTCGTGGTGTACCGGTTGGGCGCCACCATGCCCGCGCCGGGCGTCTCCTTCAAGAACGTCAAACAGTGTGTCGAGTCGGTCGACCAGCAGGGGATCTACTCCCTGATCAACCTGTTCAGCGGTGGCGCGCTGCTGAACTTGTCGATCTTCGCGCTCGGCATCATGCCGTACATCACGGCGAGCATCATCATCCAGCTGCTCACCGTGGTGATTCCGCGGTTCGAGCAGCTGAAGAAGGAAGGCCAGGCGGGACAGGGCAAGCTGACCCAGTACACCCGCTACCTGACCATCGCGCTGGCGGTCCTGCAGTCCACGGGCATCATCGCCCTGGCCGTGCGCGGGCAGCTGTTCCAGAACTGCGAAGTGCCCGTCATCCCCGATGACAGCATCTTCAACCTGGTCGTCCTCGTGGTCGTGATGACCGCCGGCACCAGCGTGATCATGTGGCTCGGCGAGATCATCACCGAGAAGGGGATCGGCAACGGCATGTCGCTGCTGATCTTCACCGGCATCGCGGCGCGCATCCCGATCGAGGGCAAGATCATCCTCGACCGCGGTGGCCTGACGTTCTTCCTCGTCTGCGTCGCGGCCCTGCTGATCATCGCGAGCGTCATCTACGTGGAGCAGGCGCAGCGCCGCATCCCGGTCCAGTACGCGAAGCGGATGATCGGCCGCCGGATGTACGGCGGCACGTCGACCTACCTGCCGCTGAAGGTGAACCAGGCCGGTGTCATCCCGGTCATCTTCGCCTCGTCGCTGCTGTACCTGCCCGACCTGATCTCGCGCCTGACCGCGTCCACCGACGGGGCGGCGCCGAACTGGTGGGAGAGCTTCGTCGCGACGCACCTGGTGAGCCAGTCCAGCCCGGTGCACATCGCGCTCTACTTCCTGCTGATCGTCTTCTTCACGTACTTCTACGTCGGCATCACGTTCAACCCGGACGAGCGCGCGGACGAGATGAAGAAGTTCGGTGGGTTCATCCCGGGCATCCGGCCGGGGCGTCCCACCGCCGAGTACCTCCGCTTCGTGTTGGGGCGGATCACGCTGCCGGGCTCGCTCTACCTGGGCATCGTCGCCATCCTGCCGAACCTGTTCCTCGACCTCACCGGTCAGGGCCAGAACCAGAACTTCCCGTTCGGCGGCACGGCGGTGCTGATCATGGTCGGTGTCGGTCTCGACACCGTGAAGCAGATCGAGAGCCAGCTCATGCAGCGCAACTACGAAGGGTTCCTCCGCTAGTGCGACTCGTTCTCGTCGGCCCGCCCGGTGCGGGCAAGGGCACCCAGGCCAAAACGCTCAGCCGCGAGCTCGGCGTGCCGCACATCTCCACCGGGGACCTGTTCCGCGCCCACATCAGCGAGCAGACCGATCTGGGCAAGGAAGTCCAGGAGTACCTGGACGCGGGCGAGTTGGTGCCGGACGAGGTGACCAACGAGATGGTGCGCGTCCGGCTCTCGCAGCCGGACGCCGCCGGCGGCTTCCTGCTCGACGGCTTCCCGCGCAACACCGCCCAGGCCGGTGTGCTGGGCGGGATGCTGGCGGCCGAGGGCCAGAAGCTGGACGCGGTGCTGGAGTTCCGGATCGACGAGGACGTCGTGGTCGAGCGCCTGCTCGCCCGGGGTCGCACGGACGACAAGGAAGACGTGATCCGGCACCGCCAGCAGGTGTACCGGACGGAGACCGCGCCGCTGCTCGACTACTACGCCGACATCGTCGTGAGCATCGACGCCGTCGGCGAGGTCGACGAGATCAGCGAGCGCGCCCTCCGCGCGCTGCGCGACCTGAAGTGAGCGGTGGACTTGTCGATGCGCTGCGTCGGGTCGTCCCCGGTCGGGACCGCATGATCGAGATCAAGAGCCGCGGCCAGCTCGAAGCCATGAGGGCTGCCGGGCTGGTCGTGGCGCGCACGTTGGCCCTGCTGGCGTCGCACGCGAAGGCCGGCGTCAGCACGGGCGAGCTGGACGAGCTGGCCGAGCAGAGCATCCGCGACGCGGGCGCCATCCCGTCGTTCAAGGGCTACCACGGGTTCCCCGCGTCGATCTGCGCTTCGGTGAACGAGCAGGTGGTCCACGGCATCCCCAGCCGGACCCAGGTGCTCGCCGAGGGTGACCTGATCTCGATCGACTGCGGCGCCATCCTGGACGGCTGGCACGGCGACTCGGCGATCACCCTGCCGGTCGGCGAGGTGACGGACGCGGAGCTGAAGCTGTCCGAGGCGACCCGCGCGTCGATGCTGGCCGGCATCGAGGCCGCGGTCGCCGGTGGGCGACTCGGCGACATCTCCTTCGCGATCGAGTCGGCCACCATCCTTGCCGGCGAGGAGCACGGGATCGAGTACGGCATCGTGGAGGGCTACGGCGGCCACGGCATCGGCACGAAGATGCACATGGACCCGTTCCTGCCGAACCACGGCAAGCCCGGCAAGGGGCCACGCCTCAAGGTGGGGATGGCGATCGCGATCGAGCCCATGCTCACGCTCGGCACCGAGCGGACGGTCGAGCTGGACGACGGCTGGACCGTCATCACGGCTGATGGTTCGCGGGCCGCGCACTGGGAGCACTCGGTGGCCATCACCGACGACGGGCCCTGGGTGCTCACGGCTCTGGACGACTGACTCTGGCCGGGTAGCTGACTGAAATCCTGTAGAACCGCCTGCCTGCGCCGGTGGCCCGTACTCGGGGCCACCGGCGTTTGGCGTTCCAGGGCTTGAGGGGTTCGAGGGGTTCGAGGGCGTAAAGATCAGAAGCTTGAAAAGCATGTCCTCGCCGGACGGGCAGATCAGCAGGATGACGGGGAGAGCGGTCAGGCTGCGGGTCCGTTGTCGGTCCGGGTTTCGTGTCATCCCACCGACCTCCCTCCGGGCTACCACACGCGTCAAGGGGGCGGTTCCAGCCCAGTGTTCCTGTCGGGGTGGTAGGTGCCCCCTTGACCCGTGCGGTAGGGCTCTGCCAGGTCGGCGGGATGACACGAAGCCCTTCTTTTCGGGAAGAGCCTGTCAGTGGACGGGAGCGGCGGGCCTGGCGCGGGTCGTGTGGAGCGGCGTCACCATGGGCTCGGTGCCGGCCTTTTCTGCAAAACGAGGGGTTCGTGTCATCCCGCCGACCTGGCTTTGCCCTACCGCGCGTGTCAAGGGGGCTGTGGGTCCTCTGCCTGGTCGTTCACTGATGTCGGCCCCCTTGATACGTGTGGTAGCCCGGAGGGAGGTCGGTGGGTTGACACGGGCCCCGGACCAACGACGGACCCGGCATAGGACCGCCAAACCAGGGGTCATCCTGCTGATCTGCCCGTCCGGCGAGGACATGCTTTCAAGGCCTTTGAGCTTTTCGAGTCCTGAAGGTTCCCACCCCGGCACCCCCACCCAGCCGATCTACCGTTCGGCGGCAGGCAAACGGGGGCTAGCCCCCTGTTCCGACCCCGACCTTCCCGCCACGATTGACGGCGTGACCCAGCCTGTGCGGCCCGAGGACATGCGGGCCTCCGACGCCGAACGCGAACTGGTCCAGCAGTGGCTGCACCGCGCGCACGCCGACGGCAGCCTCGACCTCGCCGAGTTCGACGCCCGCGTGGTGCGCACCTGGGAGGCCAAGACCAGGGGCGAACTGGCCGCCCTCACCATCGACCTGCCGAACGTGGCACACGCGTCCGCCCAGTCACCGACCCCGGTCGTGCCGCCACCGCTGCTGCCCACACCGCTGCTGCCGGCACCCAAACCGGTGAAAACGGGAGGTGGGCGCAAGGCGCTGAAGGTGCTCGGCACGATCTGGCTGAGCGTCAGCGTCCTGAACTTCGCCCTCTGGCTGCTCGTGAGCCTCCTGGGTGGCGAGGGCCTGGTGCACCCGTGGTTCCTCTGGGTCGCGGTGCCGCCGGGCGCCGTGCTGGGGGTCCTGTGGTGGAGCACGGACCCGCAACGGTAACGTCGTTACGGTTACACGCCGACGGACCGGGAGGTGGCGACGTGAGCAAGCCCTTCGAGTCCTTCGGGCCCTTCGAGACCGCCGGGTCCTTCCGGGCGGCGGACAACGACCGCGCCGCCGTCGCCGAGGAGCTGTCCCGAGCCCACGCCGAGGGCAGGCTGACCCTGGCCGAGTTCGACGAGCGCACCCGCGCCGCCTACCAGGCCCGCACGTACGCCGACCTCGCCCCGCTCACCGCGGACCTCCCGCGCGACGCCCTTCACGCGCCCCACGCACCACCACCGTCACCACCGCCGGCCCGAAGCCGAACGGGCACGGCGGCCAAGGTCATGTCCGGCGCCTGGTTCGCCGCGAGCTCCGTCAACTTCCTCATCTGGGGCGTCATCAGCCTCTCCGTGGGCGAGGCGCTCCACCCCTGGTGGATCTGGGTCGCGGGACCGTGGGGCCTGGTCCTGCTGGCCGGCCACCTGGCCCGATTTGGGCGTTCGAGCTGACCCGCGTACTATGGACAGGTGGCGCACACGTCGCGCCGGTTCCGCCATGCCCGGGGATCTCTTCCCCGAGGGTGGCCAGGGTTCGCAAGGGCCTGGAGGAGTCGGGGTGCCGCGTGCCCGCACTCCAGAAGTAACACCCACCGTCACGAAACGCGGAGGACATGGGCAAGAAGGACGGGGCCATTGAGGTCGAGGGCCGCGTAGTCGAGCCGCTCCCCAACGCGATGTTCCGCGTCGAGTTGGAGAACGGTCACAAGGTCCTGGCACACATCAGCGGCAAGATGCGTCAGCACTACATCCGCATCCTCCCTGAGGACCGGGTTGTCGTGGAGCTCTCGCCCTACGACCTGTCCCGCGGGCGCATCGTCTACCGCTACAAGTGACCTCCGACGCGCCCCAGCACGGGCGCGTCGGCTGACGCAGGAGAAGCTCAGGCGTGAAGGTCCAGCCGAGCGTCAAGAAGATCTGCGACAAGTGCAAGGTGATCCGCCGCCACGGTCGGGTCATGGTGATCTGCGAGAACCTGCGCCACAAGCAGCGCCAGGGCTGAGCGGAGCACGACCAGCACGAGTCGAGTCTTCACCGGACGCGACCACGAGTAAGCCTCCTCGCACCTGCCGCGCAACGAGCACCGCGCGCGGCACACCCCCGGACTCCAGGCCGGGGCCGGGACACCGGTCGCGAGAGCGACCGGAACTGACACAGCGAGTCAGTCCCGGGATCGGGCGAGGAGCAGACCTGGAGCGACACCACTGTTAGGAGCAAGCGCCGTATGGCACGACTCGCTGGCGTCGACCTCCCCCGCGAAAAGCGGTTGGAGATCGCGCTCACCTACATCTTCGGCATCGGTCGGACGCGCTCGAAGGAGCTGCTGACCGCCACCGAGATCTCCCCGGACATCCGGGTGAAGGACCTCGGTGACGACGACCTGGCGAAGCTGCGGGACTACATCGAGAACCACTTCAAGGTCGAGGGTGACCTCCGCCGCGAGGTTCAGGCCGACATCCGCCGGAAGATGGAAATCGGCTGCTACGAGGGGCTGCGCCACCGTCGGAACCTGCCCGTCCGCGGGCAGCGCACCAAGACGAACGCGCGCACTCGTAAGGGTCCGAAGAAGACCGTCGCCGGCAAGAAGAAGGCCGGAAAGAAGTAAGACCTCGCGTCTCTAGCAAGTAGGAGTTCACCCAGACATGCCACCCAAGTCCCGTACGGGCGCCGGGGTCAAGAAGGTCCGGCGCAAGGAAAAGAAGAACGTCTCGCACGGCCAGGCGCACATCAAGAGCACGTTCAACAACACCATCGTGTCCATCACGGACCCGATGGGCAACGTGATCAGCTGGGCGTCCGCTGGCCACGTCGGCTTCAAGGGCTCCCGCAAGTCCACGCCGTTCGCCGCGCAGATGGCCGCCGAGAACGCCGCCCGCAAGGCCGCCGAGCACGGCATGCGCAAGGTGGACGTGTTCGTGAAGGGTCCCGGCTCCGGCCGGGAGACCGCGATCCGTTCGCTGCAGGCCGCCGGCCTCGAGGTCGGCACCATCCAGGACGTGACCCCGCAGCCCCACAACGGCTGCCGCCCGCCCAAGCGGCGCCGGGTCTGAGGCACGGGGAGGAGTAAGACAACATGGCTCGCTATACCGGACCGGCCACTCGCATCTCGCGCCGTCTCAAGGTCGACCTCGTCGGCGGGGACCAGGCGTTCGAGCGTCGTCCTTACCCGCCCGGCCAGCACGGCCGCGGTCGGATCAAGGAGTCCGAGTACCTGCTGCAGTTGCAGGAGAAGCAGAAGGCCCGCTACACGTACGGCGTCCTGGAGAAGCAGTTCCGGCGCTACTACGAGGAAGCGGTTCGTCGCCCCGGCAAGACCGGTGAGAACCTGCTGCAGATCCTGGAGTCCCGGCTCGACAACGTGGTGTACCGCGCGGGTCTCGCGCGCACCCGTCGTCAGGCCCGCCAGCTGGTCAGCCACGGTCACTTCATCGTGAACGGCCAGAAGGTCAACATCCCGAGCTTCCGGGTGTCGAAGTTCGACATCATCGACGTGAAGCCGAAGTCGCTGCCCACGCTGCCCTTCGAGGCCGCGCGTGCTTCCTTCGGCGACCGGCCGATCCCGGCGTGGCTCCAGGTCGTGCAGAGCAACCTGCGCATCCTGGTCCACCAGCTGCCGGAGCGGGCGCAGATCGACACGCCCGTCACCGAGCAGCTCATCGTCGAGCTCTACTCGAAGTGATCCTCCTGGAGGGGCCGTCCGCGGCCCCTCCAGTCGGGTCCCGCGGCGGCACGAAATGGTGTGCCGCATGCGTTTGCCGGTCTCCGCGACCGGCTTCCACGACGTCAAATAGCGGGCGTCGGGGTTAGAAGGGAAGAACCCAGTGCTGATTTCCCAGCGTCCCTCGCTCAGCGAGGAATCGGTCAACGAGACCCGCTCCCGGTTCGTCATCGAGCCGCTGGAGCCGGGCTTCGGCTACACCCTCGGCAACTCGATTCGCCGCACCCTGCTGTCGTCCATCCCCGGCGCGGCCGTGACCAGCATCCGCATCGACGGTGTGCTGCACGAGTTCACGACCGTCCCCGGTGTGAAGGAAGACGTCACCGACATCATCCTCAACCTCAAGGAGCTGGTCGTCAGCTCCGAGGAGGACGAGCCGGTGACCATGTACCTGCGCAAGCAGGGGCCGGGCGCGGTGACCGCGGGCGACATCGTGCCTCCGGCCGGTGTCACCGTGCACAACCCCGACCTGCACATCGCCACCCTGAACGGCAAGGGCAAGCTGGAGATCGAGCTCGTGGTCGAGCGCGGTCGCGGCTACGTCCCCGCCGTGCAGAACAAGCAGGCCGGCGCCGAGATCGGCCGCATTCCGGTCGACTCGATCTACTCGCCCGTCATGAAGGTGACCTACAAGGTCGAGGCCACCCGTGTCGAGCAGCGGACCGACTTCGACAAGCTGATCCTCGACGTCGAGACCAAGCCGTCCATCACGCCGCGCGACGCCGTCGCGTCGGCCGGTAAGACGCTGGTCGAGCTGTTCGGCCTCGCTCGCGAGCTGAACGTCGACGCCGAGGGCATCGAGATCGGCCCCTCGCCCGCCGAGGCGGACACCATCGCGGCGTTCGCGATGCCGATCGAGGACCTGGACCTCACCGTCCGGTCCTACAACTGCCTCAAGCGCGAGGGCATCCACACCGTGGGCGAGCTCGTCTCGCGCAGCGAGGCGGACCTGCTGGACATCCGCAACTTCGGCGCCAAGTCGATCGACGAGGTCAAGATGAAGCTCGTCGGCCTCGGCCTCGCGCTGAAGGACAGCCCTCCCGGGTTCGACCCGTCGGCCGCCGCGTCCGACTACCCCGCCGAAGGCTGGGGCACGGACACCGCCGTGGACACCCACGACGACGGCCAGGACTACGCGGAGACCGAGCAGCTCTGAGGTCGCTTAGCGGCCGGGCCGGAGCAGAGGATCAGAAAGAAATCCGAGGAGCAATTCGATGCCCACCCCCACCAAGGGACCGCGTCTCGGGGGCTCGCCGGCCCACGAGCGGCTGATGCTGGCCAACCTGGCCACGTCCCTGTTCACCCACGGTCGGATCACGACCACCGAGGCCAAGGCGAAGCGGCTGCGCCCGTACGCCGAGAAGCTGATCAGCAAGGCGAAGGTCGGTGACCTGCACAACCGTCGCGAGATCCTCAAGGTGATCCGCGACAAGGACATCGTGCACAAGCTGTTCGCCGAGATCGGTCCGCAGTTCGCCGACCGCCCCGGTGGCTACACCCGCATCACCAAGACGATGCCGCGCAAGGGCGACAACGCGCCCATGGCCGTCATCGAGCTGGTCGCGGAGTCCACCGTCACCTCCGAGGCGGAGCGCGCCCGCAAGACCAAGTTCGCCAAGGACGAGGCCAAGGCCACGACCGAGGAGACCAAGGTCGAGGACGTGCAGGACCAGGACGCCGACGCGCCCGAGTCCGCCACGAAGGACGCCGCCGAGGAGCCCGCCGAGGGCGCTTCGGACGAGGCCGCCGCAGACGACTCTGCCGAGGCCCCGAAGGCAGACAAGAAGGACGAGTCCTGACGGACGCGAACTTCACCGACGAGCCCGTCGTTCCCGCTGGGGACGACGGGCTCGTTCGTGTGCGACTCGACCTGGCCTACGACGGCACGGAGTTCTCCGGGTGGGCCCGCCAGCCCGACCGCCGCACGGTGTGCGGCGTGCTGGAGGACACGATGTCGACGGTGCTGCGCGAGGACGTGCAGCTGACCGTGGCCGGCCGCACGGACGCGGGCGTGCACGCCTCGGGGCAGGTGGCGCACGTCGACCTGCCGTCCGCGGTGGACGTCGCGGGCCTGCCGAAGCGCCTGGCCCGCGCGCTGCCCGCCGACGTCCGGGTGTTCTCGGCACGGGTGGTCCCCGCCGAGTTCGACGCGCGGTTCGCCGCGTTGCGCCGGCACTACGAGTACCGGGTCACCGACGCCGCCTTCGGGGCGCACCCGTTGCGGCGGCTGGACACGCTGGCCTGGCCGCGTCCGCTGGACCTGGACGCGTTGAACGCCGCGTCGCGGTTGTTGTCGGGGGAACGGGACTTCTGCGCGTTCTGCAAGCGCCGTGAGGGTGCGACCACGATCCGCGAGCTGCAACGCCTGGAGTGGGTGCGGGAGGGCACCGTGCTGACCGCGCACGTGTCCGCGGACGCGTTCTGCCACTCGATGGTGCGCAGCCTGGTCGGCGCCCTGCTGGCCGTCGGCGAGGGCCGCAAGCCGGTGGGCTGGCCCGCGTCGCTGCTGTCGCTGACCGCGCGGTCGAGCGAGGTCACCGTCGCGCCGCCGCACGGGTTGTCGCTGGTCCGGGTCGACTACCCGGCCGACGACGAGCTCGCCGCCCGCGCCGCCGTCACCCGGAACGTGCGCTCCGCGGTCACCGCACCCGAGCGCGCCGCGCCGACCAGCTGAGCCAGGCGGCGCCGCCCAGCGGTATCTCCACCAGGTACGTGAAGAACGCGAACAGCAGCACGCCCGCGACGGCCGGTGCGGCGGGCGTGCCCAGGCCGATCAGCAGCGCGATGGTGCCGTTCTCGGTGACGCCGACACCGCCGGGCGTGACCACGGCCAGCGTGAGCAGCCTGCTCACCGCGAACGCCGCCACCGCCGGCCCGAGTCCGAGGTGGACGCCCGCGGCGGCCAGGCACCACCACAGCAGGACGCCCTGGAGCAGCAGGTAGGCGAGCATGCCCAGGGTCATCCGCCGCCAGCCGGTCCGGACGACCTGGCCGGTCTGCCGGCGCAGCCGCAGCAGGAACCGGGCGGCCCGGCGGCCGAGGAGCTTGCAGAGCCACCGCAGCCGCACGACCACGACCACGGCCAGGCCCGACCCGACCGCGCTCGCCAGCGCCGCGATCAGCACGCCGTCACCGACGACCACCGCGCCCTGCACGGCCAGCGCGACCAGTGGCAGGGCGGCCCGGGACAGGGCGTTCCACAGCCCGCTGACGAGCGCCGAGGCGGTGATCGCCCGCGCGGAGTGGCCCCAGCTCGACGCCATCACCGCGGTCACCGCCACCCCGGCCGCCCCGCCGAACGGCAGCACGTTGCTGATCGCGCTGCCCGCCGCGTTGAGGCTGAACGCCTGGGTGTGGCGCAGACCGGGCAGGGAGCCGGTGAGCACGTAGGTGTAGGCCCAGAGGCCGGCCAGCCACAGCGCCGTCAGCCAGAGGGCCGTGCCGGGTCCGATGGCGCGCAGCTGAGCGCCGACCGCCGACCACGCCACGCCGCCCACCGCGGGCACGAGCGCGACCACCAGCCACGCCGCCAGCCCGAGCGACGCCAGCGACGCGGCGGTGCGCGACCAGCGGTTCATCGTGCCCGCAACCGTTTGCGCTCGACGTACCACTCGGTGCCCAGGACCACCTTGAACAGCGGCGGCGGCAGTTTCAGCAGCGCGGCGAGGGTGCGGGTCGACTCGCCGCCCGTGGCCTGCGTGGCGTGCGCCGCCATGGCGGCCCGCTTCACGTGCGCGTACCGCCGGACGTCCACCGAGTGGGTGATCTCGGTGCGGGCGGTGTAGGCCTGCTCGAACGGGGTCAGGTCGAACCGGCGGGCGAGCCGGGCGAGCCGGAGGCCGCGCAGCAGCCACGTGCGGTCGACCGTCGCCTCCCAGACGCGGGGTGTGCCGGCGAGTTCGGCGGCCAGCGTGCCGACGCGGTGGACCTGGACGTGGTCGGGGTGCCCGTAGCCGCCGTGCGGGTCGTACGCGGTGAGCAGGTCGGCGTGTTCCTCGTGCAGGAGCTCGGCCAGCCGTTCGGCGGCTTCGCCCACGTCGGCGCGGGCGAACCCGTGCCGCCCGTCCAGGCCGGAGTCCGGGTAGCCGAGGAACTCCACGCGGGCGCAGCCGAGCGCGCGGGCCGACGCGTGCGCCTCCTTGGTGCGCACGGCGCCGAGATCGGACCGGTGCGCGCTCAGACCTCGTTCACCGGCGGTGGCGACGACCAGCACGACGCGGTGCCCCTCCCGCGCGAGGCGCGCCATCGTGCCGCCGGTCAGCAGGGCTTCGTCGTCGGGGTGGGCGTGGAAGAAGACGCACGTTCGGCTCACGGGTGCAAGAGTGTCAGTTGGTCCGTTCGGCGGCTTGACGGGAGCGCACTTGTCCATCATCCACGTGACCGACTGCTTCCTGCCGCGCCTGGGCGGCATCGAGGTGCAAGTCGCCGGACTGGCCGCGGAGCAGGCTCGCTCCGGTGAGGACGTGCACGTGGTGACGGCCACCAGGAGCGCGTCGCCGGGTGACGCGTACTCGGTGCACCGGATCGCGGTGCGGCTGCCGCGGGACGTGCCCGTGCACCCGCGGGCGGGGTCGCACCTCGACCGCGTGATCGCCTCGCTGTCGCCGTCGGTGGTGCACGTGCACGTCGGCGCGATCTCGCCGTTCGCGTGGTCGGGGGTGCGGTCGGCGGCGCGGCTGGGGCTGCCGACGGTGGTCGTCGTGCACAGCATGTGGGACCCGGTGGTGCAGTGGTGCTACCGGGCGCTGGACCGGCTGGCGTCGTGGAGTTCCGCGCCGGTGGCGGTGGCGGCGGTGAGCCGTGCGGCGGCGGAACGGGTGCGCGCGGTCGTGCCGGGGCTGTCGGTGGGGGTGGTGCCGAACGGGATCGTGCCGTCGGCGTGGCGGGGGATGCCGACGCAGCGGCGGGACGACGCGGTGCACGTGGTGTCTGTGGGTCGGCTCGCGGCGCGGAAGGAGCCGATGGCGTTGCTGCGGGCGTTGCGCTCGGTGTCGGCCGACGTGCCGCTGCGGGCGACGCTGGCGGGCGCGGGGCCGGAGATGGCCGTCCTGCGGCGGTACGCCGAGCGGCACGGGATGGGGTCGGTGAGCCTGCCGGGGCGGCTGGACCGGCAGGGGGTGGCCCACCTGCTGGCCGGTGCGGACGTGTTCGTGAACCCGGCGTCGCAGGAGGCGTTCGGGCTGGCGGCGCTGGAGGCGCGGACGGCGGGGGTGCCGGTGGTGGCGCGGCCGGGGACGGGGGTGGCGGACTTCGTGCGTGACGGGGTGGAGGGGGTGCTGACGCACGACCTGGCGGCGGGGATCGCGCGCCTGGTGAACGACCGGGAGGAACGCCTGCGGATCGCCGCGCACAACCGGACCACGGAGCCGACCCACTGCACGTGGCCGCGGGTGCTGGAGGCGCTCCGGTCGTGCGCGGCTCGGGTGTGACGGGTCAGAAGACCAGGTCTGCCAGGTCGAGCGTGACCGGGGCCGGCGCGGCGGTGACGGTCGTGGGTCCGGCGGACTTCACGGTGTTCTCCACCAGATAGCGGTCGCCGTGCAGCCGGTGTGCGGTCAATTCCAGTCCGGGGTCGTTCCCCTTGCGGCTGATGGTCCAGAGGAACGGCACGCCGCCGGCGGCGTAGGCGATCATCTTCGCCTCCCGTTCGTTCCGGGTGTTGCCCGGCGACCAGACCTCGACCGCGAGGACCAGCGCCTCGGCGGGGAACGACGCGCCCGCCGGGATCCTGTCCATGATCACCACGTCGGGGATGAGACCGGTGCGCAGGGTGGAGGAGATCTTCACACCGACACCAGGGGCGATGTGCAGGTCCTTTCGCCCTGCGGCTCGGATCGCGTCGTCGATCAGCCTCGTCAGCCGGTAGGTGGCGACCTGGTGTTCACCGGAAGGTGGGGGATTCACGTGGAAGTGTCCAAAGATCAGCTCGACGCTCGACCCGTCCTCCGGGGAGGGCAGGTCGAGCCATTCCTCGATGGTGTGCGGGCCGATCATCGGGTTCGGCAGGACTTCTTCCTTCAGCGCTGCGGACATGGCTTCCAACCTCCACGATCGACTTGATTATGACCCTGGCACAGTCCCACTGGGGCGACGCAGTGCCTGATCAGGTGAAACGCGAAGCGGCCCCTCACCGCCGAAGTGGTGAGGGGCCGCGGTGTCGCGACTGGAGCAGGTGACCGGTTACAGGTCGAGGGTCCAGCTGTCGATGTAGCCCGTGTCCTGGCTGTACGCGTCACGCACGCGCAGCTGCCAGGTGCCGTTGGCGTTCTCCGCCGACAGGTTCACCGTGTACGTGGCGTCGACGTTGTCCGCGCTGTCCGAACCGGACTGCACCTTCAGCTGCTTGACCGCGCCGCTCGGCGTGATCAGGTCGACCACGACGTCACCCCGGTACGTGTGCTTGACGTGCACCTCGACGGTGGCCGACGTGCCGGCCTTGCCCGCGCAGTCCGTCACCGAGATCGGGCTGGACGCGGTGCCCAGGTCCGGCACGGCCACGTCGGTCGCGTTGGTCTTGGCCGCGCAGCCGCCGGGCGGCGGGGTGGTCGAGCCGACCAGGCGCAGCAGCTTGTTCGGCGAACCGGTGCCGGGGCTGCCGACCACGCCGTTCGTCGCGCCGTTGACCAGGGCGTCGCGGACCTGCGCCGGCGTGGCGGTCGGGTTCGCGGCCAGGTAGACGGCCGCCGCGCCGACCACGTGCGGCGTCGCCATGGACGTGCCGCTGATGGTGTTGGTGGCGGTGTCGTTGGTGTACCAGGCCGACGTGATGGACGAGCCCGGCGCGAAGATGTCCAGGCAGGTGCCGATGTTGGAGAACGACGACCGGGCGTCGGTGTTGGTCGTGGAGCCGACCGTGATGCCCTCCAGGGTGCGCGCGGGCGTCACGTTGCACGCGTTCGCGCCGTTCTCGTTGCCCGCCGCGAGGCCGTAGGTCACGCCCGACGCGATGGAGTTGCGCACGGCCTGGTCGACCGTGGCGTCCGCGCCGCCGCCGAGCGACATGTTCGCGACCGCCGGCTTGACCGCGTTCGCCGTCACCCAGTCGATGCCCGCGATGACGCCCGCGTACGTGCCGGAGCCCGCGCAGTTCAGCACCCGGACGCCGACCAGCTTGGTCTTCTTGGCCACGCCGTACTTCGTGCCGCCGACCGTGCCCGCGACGTGCGTGCCGTGGCCGTTGCAGTCGGTGGCGTCGTTGTCGTTGTCGACGGTGTCGCGACCGGTCACCGCGCGACCGCCGAAGTCGCTGTGCGAGAACCGGATGCCCGTGTCGATGATGTAGGCGGTGACGCCCTCACCCTCGTTCGGGTAGGTGTAGGAGTTGTCCAGCGGCAGCGCGCCCTGGTCGATCCGGTCCAGGCCCCACGACGGGGTCGGCGCCTGCGTGGCGGAGATCTTCACCTCGCCGTCCTGCTGCACGTAGGACACCGACGGGTCGGCGGCCAGCCTGCGGGCCTGCAGCTCGGTCATCGTCGCCGAGAAGCCGCGCAGCGCGTTCGTGTACGTGTGCTTGACGTTCGCCCGGTACTTGTCGCTCAACGCGGCGACGCTGCTCGTGCTCGCGTCCTTCAGCACGACGATGTAGCTGTCCTTGACCGCGTTGGGCGCGGCGTACCCGATGATCTCGCCCTCGGCGGCGGCCGAGGTGAAGGTGGTCAGTGCGGCCGTGACCGCGAACGCCGTGCCCGTGGCCAGCCCGACACCGGCCAACCGTTTCGTCCAGGACGCGCGAACGTCTCCCATGGCAGGGGGTCTCCTCTTCGCAGGGTGGGTGTCCGGTCGGCGTCGCCCCCGAGACCGAACGGACACGGTGAGTTGTTCCTAGTTCGCCTCGCGGGTGAGGCGCAAGAATTTGCCCGGAATAACCGACGAACGGCTCGTACACAGTTTTATTCGTGCTGTGAACGAATCGTTGCCGAGGGTGACTGGACCCCGGACAGAAAACATGCCCCCGGACAATCGTCCAGGGGCACGCGTGGTGGCGGGCCGGTCAGTCGCCGCGCCGGACCGCACCGAGGATCTGCTGCTCACCGGGGGTGGTGACCAGTCGCAACGGCCGCCACAGGTTCGTGCCGAGGGCGATCACCTGGTCGTCCTTGAGAGTGGTGAGCTGGTGCGCCATCTGCGGCGGCAGCCGCCAGATCTGGGACGCCAACTGGGCCTGCCCGACCGGCAGCCGTTGCAGCAGCACGAGGTCCGCGGAATTCGCGGTGGTCGCCGCCTGGGGGTGCAAATACGGCAAGACGTACATCGTGGTCTGCCACGGCGACCGCGGCGGGAACAACTCCTGCGGCACGTGGCCGCCGTCGTGCACGACGAGCAGCGGGCTGTCCTCCGACGGGCGCGGCAGCTCGACCGGGCTCAGCCTGCGCAGCTGCACCAACGGCGACGGACGGCCGTCCGCGCCCGCGCCCGCCGCGCGCACCACCGGTTGCCAGGCCGCCGGGCGACCCGTCGCGATGGTGATCCACGCGCCGGTCGCCATGGCCCGCAACGCGATCTGCCGCGCCAGGTACAGCCCGCCGACCACGACCATGCGGGTCGGCGCGGACCGCAGCACGGAGATCGTCAGCGGCTCGCCCTGCAGACCCGAGCCGAGCACCATGCCGCCGCGGTCGCCCGACGGGCTCACCACGTCCAGCATCTGCGGCGACACCAGGAACTCCGGCGCCACGCCCTTGCCCTGCGAGTCCAGCAAGCGGGAGTTGCTCACGCCACACCTCCGAGCGGCAGCGTCGCGGCCAGCCCGGCGACCTGCAAGCCGTTCAACGGGGTCAGCGTGATGTCCAGCTTGTCGGCCAGCGCCTTGAGCCGGTCGTCGGCGCGGTTCAGCTCGGACGGCGTCCGCGCGCTCACCCGCACCATGCCGCGCAGGCCGACCTGGCCCTGCTCGCTGCTCGGCGAGATCGTCATGGACAGCGTCGAGGACAGGGCCCGCACTCCGGTCAGCGCGTTCAGGTTGTTGCGCATGCCCTTGGACGGCCAGCCGGTGATCGCGTAGCTGGCGTGGCCGACGCCGCCCGCCGTCACCCCGGACCACTTCTCCCGCAACGACACCGAGTTGTTCGACCCGGCCACCGAGGTCAGCTCGGCCGCCGAGATGCCCGCCCGGATCAGCTCGTCGGGGTCCAGCGGCCGGATCGACACACCCGTCGACTCCAGCGCGTTGCGCACGCGGGACAGCGCGCCGATCAACGCCCGGTGCGCGCCGACGACGCCGCCGCCGCGTTCCCGGATCGCCGCCGCGCACCGCCGCGGGTCGAGCCGCACCGCGATCCACGTGGTCCGCCGGGCCGCCGCGGGCAGCGGGCCGAGCACCTCCATGTAGGAGTTGAGCGCGGGCGAGTTCGTCGGCAGCGCCGCGCTGCCCGGGTAGCAGTGCCAGATCACCGAGATCGCGTCGAGCACCACGCCGCGGTCCTCCAGCGTCGGCGCGAGCGCGCCCAGCGGCAACGACGGCGCGCTGCCCACCGCGGTGATCAGACCCGGCGCCGGGTCGACCAGCAGCACGGCGGTCCACGCGCCCTGGTGCCAGGCCATGCCGAGCGGACGGCGCTCGTGGTCGACGCCCCGGGCCACCACCAGGTCCGGCACCGCGAGGCGCAGCAACGCCACCCGCGGGTCGTCCGGGCCGATGACCGAGGACTCCTCCTCCGACGGCGGCTTCATCTCCACCGGGCCGGTGCGCTTGGCCGTGCGACCGTGCGAGCGGAAGCTGTAGCGCACCACCAGGCCGATCCACTGGGTCAGCCAGCGACCCCGCGACCTGGTGAACGCGATGATCAACGCGATCAGCACGATGCCGCCGGCGACGTACATCGGCACGGGTGCGACCTCGTCGCCGGTGGCGCCGACGGCCAGCAGGACCAGGCCGATGGCGACGCCGACCTCGAGCACAACCAGGTTGGCGACCGGCAGGGAGCCGAGGCTCGCACCCGCCGTGCGGCGACGCGCCCGGAGCAGTGCGGCGCGCACGGCACCGCCCGCTGCCTGCGCGCGAGCCATGGCGGGATTGGGCTGGCCCGGATGTGGGGTGGTCACGGACATCCGCTCTGGTTCTCTTTCCGTCGGCGTGCGCCGGGTGGGACCGACCGGGTCTGACCAACCCGCACACGGACCACCCGCCGTCCGGCTATCGTGCAGACCGTACCGCGACTGGGAGAGCAGCGAGCCGAGAATGGCATCAACACCCACCACCAAGTCACAGGTCCAGGCCTACCGCTTCGTGCTGCGCAGGATGCAGTCCGCCCTAGTGCGCCGGGACGCGGTGATGCTGCACGACCCGATGCGCACGCACTCGCGTGCCACCGCGGTGGGCGTCCTGCTCGGCGTCATCGGACTGCTCGGCTTCCTCATCTTCGGCTTCTTCTCGCCGGACCCGCAGGTCGACGACCAGACGCAGATCGCCATCTCCAAGGAGACCGGCCAGGTCTACGTCGTGCACACGGTCGGCACGACGAAGACGTTGATCCCGATGACGAACCTCGCGTCCGCGCGGCTGCTGCTGCTGCAGCGGTCCAACCCGGACACGGGCCAGGCGGCGGTCGCGGGCGGTGACGCGGCGGCGGGCCAGGTGAACGCCGGGCCGCAGGTCGCGGGCGGCGACCCGAAGCTGGTCAGCGAGAAGGCACTGGCCAAGCTGCCCAAGGGTCGGCTGACCGGCATCCCCGACGGGCCGGACGTGCTGCCGAAGCCCGCCGACCGGATCGGGGCGGACTGGTCGGTCTGCGACACGTTGACGTTGGACGAGTCGCTGAACGACCCGTCCGCGCCGGGCAAGTTCACCACCACCGTCCTCGCGGGGTACAGCGGCGGCGGCGAGCTGCTCGACGACAACCGCGCCCTGCTGGTGCGCGCGGGCACCGACGACAAGCAGGCGTACCTGATCTACAAGGCGCCGGTGAACTCCAAGATCACCTCGACGTCCACCGTGCGCGCCAAGGTCGACCTCACCAACGCCGAGGTCCGCACCGCGCTGAACCTGAGCCAGAAGAAGCCGCGCGCGATCAGCACCGGCCTGCTCAACGCGATCCCCGAGGCGAAGCCGCTGGTGGCGCCCGACATCCCGGGCCGCGGCCAGAACGTGACCTACGTCCAGGGCGAGACCCTGAAGATCGGCGCCGTGATCGAGGTCCGCCGCTCCGGCGCGGAGTCCGAGTTCCACGTGGCGCTGAAGGACGGCCTGCAGAAGATCAGCCGGGCCGCGGCCGACCTGCTGCGCGCGGCCTACGCGCAGGGCGCGGAGCCGAAGCTGGTCGACATCGCGCGGACCAACAGCGCGCCGACCGTCGAGCAGCTCGACTTCGCCGACTACCCGCCGGACGTGCCCGAGGTCCTGGACCCGAACCAGAACAACCGGGTGATCTGCCTCGGCTGGCAGGCGCAGAACGTGACCTCGGACAACAAGTCGCAGCACACCAAGGTGACCTTCGCGCCGTCGCTGCCGATCCCGTCGGGCGTGGTGCCGGTGGAGATCAACCAGGTCGGCGCGACCCGCGAGGTCGTCAGCCAGTTCGTGATGGCGCCGGGCAAGTCGGCCGTGGTGCGCAGCGCGACGTCCACCCAGGACTTCGACAGCGGCCCGATCCACCTGATCACCGGCCGCGGGGTGAAGTACGGCATCCCGGACGTCACCACCAGCGGCGCGCTCGGCCTGGGCGCGGACGGGTTCTCGCCCGGACCGGAGTCGATCCTGCGGCTGCTGCCCAACGGGCCGCAGCTCAACCGCAACGACGCCGCGCGCAGCTGGGACGCGATCCCGGTGCCGAAGGACAGCGGCCTGCTGCCCGAGGAGAAGGCCAAGAAGCAGGGCAGCTGAGCCCGCAATGCTGAGCCCTTTGGGGGAACCGGCGTGGGCCGGTTCCCGTCAGAGGGTGCAGGAGGTGTCCGGGTGAACGAGGTCACACGCGGGCCGGCGGGCGGGCGGCAGGTTTCGGTCGACCCGCGCTGGCTGGAGCTGTACGCGAAGCGCGTCGACGAGGCGGCCGAGGAGCTGACCCGCGCGCGGTCCGAGCTGCGGGAGGCGCCGATGCGCCCCCAGAGCTTCGGCGAGCTGGGGCGGACGCTGCGCACCGCGGAGGCGTACGGCCGGGCCGCCGGGCTGCTCAACCAGCAGCTCGACCGGGCGTGCGAGGTGCTGGCGTCCGCGGCGAAGGGCCTGCACGACGTGGCCGAGCACTACGGCGCCCAGGACGACGACGCGGTGGCGTTGATCAAGGCGGTCGACCGGCGGGCGGGGTTGGGCTGATGCGGGGCAAGGACGGCAAGCAGATCGCCGCCGAGGTGGGGCCGGAGCTGGACTACCTGTCCGGGATCAGCCGGCGGCTCGGCGTGCGCGACCTCGTGGCGGACTACTTCGCGCCCGTGCTGGGCGACTGGACCGACCTGGACGAGGAGGCCGAGCGCTGGCGCAGGGCCGGGCTCGTCGCCGAGCACGTGACGCGCGACCTGACCAAGCCGCTGGGCAAGCTGGACTCGGCGTGGCAGGGCAAGGACGCGGACGCGTTCGTCGAGCACATGCAGAAGGTCGGACTGGCCGGGCACGACATGTCCGACGCGATGCACGCGATGGGCGAGGCGCTGGACCAGACCGCCGAGGGCATCCGCGGGATCGTGGAGGACATGTCCCGGGTGTTCGCCGAGGCGGCCGACGCGGTGTCGGGTGCGGCGGCGTTGCCGGTGGACGGCGACCGGCGCGTGGTGGAGGCGCTGGACGAGCTGCACGACCCGGCGAAGGAGCTGCACGAGTCGGTGCGGGACGTGCTGGAGGCGTTCCTGCGGCTGTGCGACGGCGTGTCCGGTTCGGACGACTTCGCCGACGTGAAGATGGAGCACAAGTACCCGGAGCAGAACTGGTCGTTCACCGCGCCCGTGAAGCCGGTCGCGCCGGAGCCGCCGGCCGCTCCGCCCGCCGAGACGAAGCCGGCCGCGTCCGGCGGTGGGTCCGGTGGGTCCGGTGGGTCAGGTGGCGGCGTGCCGGGTGGCGGTGGCGGTGTGCCCGGTGGGATCCCCGGCGGTGAGTCGCCGGAGCGGATGCAGCCGGGTGGGTCGACGGGTGTGTCCGAGCCGCGCCCGGCGGAGCCCGGCCCGCGTCCGGCGGCTGCCGCGGCGGCGGGCGGTCCGTCCGGTCCGGCGGCGGGCGGCGCGGGGATGATGGGCGCCGGGATGATGGGTGGCATGGGCGCCGGCGGGCAGCAGGGCGGCGACAAGGAGCACAAGTCGAAGGTCCAGCTGGCCGGCTCGACCGAGCAGGTCTTCGGCAAGCCCAAGAAGTCCGCCCCACCGGTGCTGGGCGAGGACTGAGGCGGTTTTGGATTGCCGCTGCTCCGCAGACGGCGGCTCGGTCGCCTGGAAGTCGGTCATCCGCCGCTGATCCCGCGACAATCGAAAAGCGTGATTGCCGCGGGATGAGCACCGGATGACCGACGCGACCTCGCGAGTGTGCTCGCGACGCGGACGTCACGACGAGGAAAGCGAAGGGCCGCCCCGGAGGGCGGCCCTTGTCGTGTGGTGGCGCTAGATGACTGAGCGTTTCGGCGGTGCGATCAAAGCGCCCCGCCTGGCGCGGTTGCGGTTCACGGTGTGGACGATGAACATCGTCAGCAGGAGCAGGCCGACGCCCGCGCCCGTGCCCGACAGCGCCACGATCATCGGCGTGCTGCTCGGCGGGTTCAGCGGACCCAGGTTGGTCATCAGCTGCTCCGGCTCCACCGGCTTCGCGCCCGGCTGCTCGAACGGCAGCTCGGCGGTCAGCGCGGCCACCGGGTTGATCATCCCGTAGCCGACCTTGTGGTCCCGGCCGTTCGGGTTGCCCGGGTGCTGCGCGGTCGCCTTGATGCGGTCCATCACCTGCCTCGCGGTCAGCTTCGGGAACCGCTCGCGCACCAGCGCGACCACACCGGCGACGTACGGCGAGGCGAAGCTGGTGCCCTGGATCGCGACGGGCCGGTTGTTCTCGAAGTTCGCGTTGGTCAGGCCCTTGCCCGCCGGGTCGAGCGTCACGATGTTCTCGCCGGGCGCGGCCACGCTGATCCACGGGCCCCACACCGAGAACGGCGAGACACCGCCCTCCGCGTTCATCGACGCCACGGACAGCACGTTGTCGGCGTACCACGGCGGTGACGCGACCACGTTGACGTTGGCCGTGGCCTGGCCGTCGTTCTGGGCCTGGCAGCCGCTCTTCGCGTCGATGTTGCCCGCGGCGGTCACGATGACGACGTCCTTGTCGTTCACCGCCCAGTCGATCGCGGCCTGGAGCTCGCGCTCCTGGTTGCTCGGCTCGGCCGGCGGCGCGCACGCCGTCAGCGAGATGTTGATCACGCGTGCGCCCTGGTCCACCGCGGAGACGATGGCCTTCGCCAGGGTGCCGACCTTGCCCGCGGACTGCCGGTCGTCCTGGTTGGTCGGGTCGTCGAACTCGAAGCTGTTGCTGGTCTGCCGGAACGCCAGCACCGTCACCTCGGGCGCGGCGCCGACGAACCCGGTCGCCTCGTCCCGGCTGGCCGCCGCGACGCCCGCGACCTCGGTGCCGTGGCCGTCGCAGTCGTGGACACCGCGCTTCTCGGTCTCCACGTAGTCACCGCCCTCCACGACCCGGCCTTCCAGTCGCGGGTGGTTCTTGTTGACCCCGGTGTCGATGATGGCGAGCTTGATGCCCTTGCCGGTGGCGAACCGGTGCGCCTCCTCCAGCCGCAGCTGCATCTGGCCCCACGGCTTGTTCGGGATGGGGCGGTCCTCGGTCCTGGAGGAGATGCACAGCTGCTTCGGCTTGTAGTCGACGTCTTCCTTCGGCGCCTCGGGCGGGCGCAGGAACGACCGGTCCACCGGCGGCGGCTGCGAGTTCGGCCGCGTGTTCGGGGTCGTCGTGGTCGACGCCGGCTGGGCGTACGCGCCCGGGGCGGTCAGCAGGGTCACGGCCGCCGCGGTGAGCGCGGCGATCTTGCGGATGCGCATCATCGCCTCACGCGGGGATGAGCTGGCGCATGGCCACGTAGAGGTCCATCACCGCCAGCGCCAGCGGCAGCACCGCGGCGATCAGGATGGCCTCGAGCACGTCGACCGTCCGGCGCAGCACCGGGGAGAACTTCTGGTTGGGGAAGATCACGCCGAGCACCAGCGCGCCCGCGCCGACCACCACGAGGGTGCCGAACACGTACAGCAGCCGGTCGCCGGGCGAGGACTGCACCAGCCACCCGAGCAGCACGCCGGTGCCCGCGACCATGCCGCTGGCCAGCAGCGCCACCGCCTGCGCGCCGTTGGCGTAGGCCCGGCCGCGCAGCAGCAGCACCAGCGTCACCACGATCGCCAGCAGCGGGCCCCAGATGGAGCCGTCGCCCGCCGCGATCACGGCGAACAGGGCGGCGACGCCGCCGCAGCCGATGATCATGCCGGTCAGGTACTCGTGCGCGTTGGCGGTGCGCCGCTCGATCACGGAGTACTCCGGGAAACCGGTGTCCTCCTTGAGGTCCTCGGCGCTGCCCGGCACGGTCGGCAGCGGCAGCTTGGCCAGCTGGATCGTCAACCGGGGCAGCACGGACAGGGCGGCGAGCGAGACCGCCGCGGTGGCCGCCGCGATGCCCTGCACCGGGTGGTCCACGAAGATGCCGATGAGGAACGCGAGGCCGCTCAGCGCGCCCGCCGTGGCGGCGGCGATGAACACCGTGATGCCGCGGCCGATCAGCATGATCGAGGCCGAGGCGAAGATCAGCACCAGCACGCTGCCCAGCAGCAGGCTCGGCCGGCCGATCTCGCCGGGCACGATGTAGAGGCCGGCGACGTAGGCCATCGGCAGCCCGCCCGCCGAGGCGATCAGCACGCCCGTGCCGACGGCGTTGTAGGACCGCGCCACGACCGCGCCCGCGATGAGCGACGCGATGGCCACCACGCCCGCGCAGATCGCCGGCACGAGGTTGCCGCCGCCCGCGAGCGGACCCGCCATCAGCACCGCGATCGCGGCCGTGATCAGCGCCAACGCGCCCGCGAGGTGGCCGTAGCGGCGTGCGGTGTCCTTGGTCCACGGCCGGAAGCTGTCCGGATCGGACTCGGCGATCGCGTCGACCACGTCGTCGTACAGCGGGGGCGGCGGGTTCTCGTTGCGCTTGCGCAGCTGCAGCAGCTCGCCGTCGACCACGCCGAGCGAGGCCAGCGTGCGGCTGGGGTCCAGCGGGCCCTCACCCAGCTTGGCCAACGCCCAGCCGCCGTGCCGCACGCCACCGTCCGGAGTGGCCTCCTTGGCCATGTCCAGCAGCATCGGCAGCAGGTCGGCCACCGCGACGTCGGCGGGCAGCGCGACGTCGATACGCGTTCGCGGCGCAACCACCGTCACCCGGCTGAACACCGTCGTTCCGGTCGCCACCAGCGCCCCCTAAGTCCTGATGAGTGTGTGCTGTGGTCCGTCCCGACCCTATTGGTCCGGTCGGACGCGCTTCGGCCCGCCCCTGGAGAGGAGCGGACCCAGTATGGGGGCAGCGGGCGTCCCGGCTGGGCTGTTCCGCGCAACACGTCGCAACACGTTGGCCGCGGATTTGCCCGACCCCCCGTCGTTCGGGGTTCCGATGCGCCATAGTGTCGGTGCGACTGTGGCGGGCCCACACGCCCGGATCGGGATTCGAGCGCAGTCGGGCTGATCGTTTACGGATCGACGCTGAAGAGGTGCCTGTTAGGTGAGCACGCTGCAGTTCAAGCGCACGGCACGCCTCGCTGCTCCCCGCCCACCCGGCGGTGAGGTCCACCTCGAACCGCCACCCGAGGTGCCGCGGGTCATCCCCGGCAACATCATGATGAAGGCGATGCCCGTCGTCATGATCGTGTCGTCCGTCGGCATGATGGTGCTGATGTTCAGCTACAGCGGGCGCAGCCCCGCTGCGATGATCATGCCCGGCATGATGCTGGTCTCGACCATCGGGATGATGGCCGGCGGCATGGGCGGTGGCCGCGGCCAGAAGAAGGCCGAGATGAACGAGGACCGCAAGGACTACCTGCGCTACCTCGGCCAGATGCGCGACCGCGCCCGCGAGGCCGCCAACGAGCAGCGCGCCGAGCGCGAGTGGGTCCACCCCGACCCGCAGATGCTGTGGTCGCTGGCCACCACCCGGCGCATGTGGGAGCGCCGGCAGAACGACCCGGACTTCTGCCACCTGCGCGCGGGCCGCGGCTCGCAGCGCCTGGCCACGCGGCTCGTGCCGCCGCAGACCGGTCCCGTCGAGGAGTTGGAGCCGATCGCGACGCTGGCGCTGCGCCGGTTCGTGCGCGCCCACTCGCTGGTGCCCGACCTGCCGATCTCGATCGCGCTGCGCGGCTTCGCCGCCGTCGGCCTGCTCGGCGACATCGAGGAGAAGCGCGGCCTGGCCCGCGCCCTGCTGGCCCAGATGGTCACCTTCCACTCGCCGGACGACCTGCTGGTCGCCGTCGTCACCACCGGCCGCACCAAGGCCGAGTGGGAGTGGATGAAGTGGCTGCCGCACGTGCAGCACCCGGCGATCGTCGACGGCATCGGGCAGATGCGGATGATGGCGGGCTCGCTGGCCGAGGTCGAGCAGATGCTGGACGAGCAGTTGCGCGACCGGCAGCGGTTCACCCGCAACGCGCCGCCGCCCGCCGACCAGCCGCACATCGTGATCCTGATCGACGACGGCGACGTCACCCGGGAAGAGCAGATCATCCTGGAAGAGGGCCTGGTCGGCGTCACGCTGTTCGACCTGTCCGAGTCGCTGGGCAACCTCACCGCCCGCCGCGGCCTGCGGCTGGTGATCGAGGACGGCAAGCTCGGCGCGCGCAGCGCCAGCGGCGTGGAGTGGTTCGGCGCGCCGGACTGGCTGAGCGTGGTCGAGGCCGAGGCGCTGGCCCGGCGGCTGTCGCCGTACCGGATCGGCGGCGTGGACGCGGGCGGCAGCGACGAGGACCCGCTGTCGATGAGCAACAACCCGCCGCTGCTGGAGTTCCTGGGCATCCCCGGCGACCCGATGACCTTCGACGTGCAGGCGGCGTGGCGGCCACGGCCGGTGCGCGACCGCTACCGGGTGCCGTTCGGCATCGGCGAGTTCGGTCAGCAGGTCGAGCTGGACATCAAGGAAGCGGCGATGGAGGGCATGGGCCCGCACGGCCTGTGCATCGGCGCGACCGGTTCCGGCAAGTCCGAGTTCCTGCGCACGCTCGTGCTGGGCATGCTGGCCACGCACTCGTCGACCTCGCTCAACATGATCCTGGTCGACTTCAAGGGTGGCGCGACGTTCCTCGGCCTGGACAAGGCGCCGCACGTCGCCGCGACGATCACCAACCTGGCGGGCGACCTGACCCTGGTCGACCGCATGAAGGACGCGATCGCCGGTGAGGTGTCGCGTCGCCAGGAAGTGCTGGCCAAGGGCAACTACAAGAACGTGTGGGACTACGAGAAGGCGCGCGAGAACGGCGCCGACCTCGACCCGCTGCCGGCGTTGTTCATCTGCATCGACGAGTTCTCCGAGATGCTGACGGCGAAGCCGGACTTCATCGACATCTTCCTCCAGATCGGCCGCGTCGGCCGGTCGCTGCAGATGCACATGCTCCTGGCGTCGCAGCGGCTGGAGGAGGGCAAGCTCCGCGGCCTGGACACGTTCCTGTCCTACCGGATCGGTCTGAAGACGTTCTCCGCCGCCGAGTCGCGCGCCGCGATCGGCGTGCCGGACGCCTACGAGCTGCCGCCCATCCCGGGTTCGGGCTACCTGGGCGTGCAGGGCTCGCCGCTGACCCGGTTCAAGGCGCTGTACGTGTCCGGTCCGTACCGGCCCGCCGGGTTGCAGGTCGCGGGCCCGTCCGCGCCGGTGACCAGCGACAAGCGACCGCGCTACTTCGTGCCGGACTACATCGAGATCCCCAAGGAGCCGATCAAGCCGGTCGAGCCGGTCAAGCAGGCGAAGAAGGAAGAGGACTCCAACGAGCCCTCGGAGCTCGAGGTCATCGTCGAGCGGTTGGTGGGCCAGGGCCCGCCGGCGCACGAGGTGTGGCTGCCGCCGTTGAACGAGCCGCCGTCGCTGGACACGCTGCTGCCGCCGTTGCAGGCGACCGAGGACCGCGGCCTCACCGCGCCCGGCTTCTTCTCCAACGGCAAGCTCCAGGTGCCGCTCGGCGTGGTCGACAAGCCGTTCGAGCAGCGGCGCGACCTGCTGTGGGCGGACTTCTCCGGCGCCGCGGGCCACGGCGCGATCGTCGGCGGTCCGCAGTCGGGCAAGTCGATGATGCTGCGGACGCTGATCACGTCCATGGCGTTGTCGCACACGCCGCAGGAAGTGCAGTTCTACTGCCTCGACCTCGGTGGCGGCACGCTCGCGTCGCTGGAGAACCTGCCGCACGTCGGTGGGTTCGCCAGCCGGTTGGACGTGGACAAGGCGCGACGGATGGTGGCCGAGCTGTCCGGCCTGATCACCGAGCGCGAGCAGCGGTTCCGCGCGCAGGGCATCGACTCGATGGTCGAGTTCCGCAACCGCAGGCGGCGCGGCGAGATCCGCGACGACGACTTCGGTGACGCGTTCCTGATCGTGGACGGCTGGATGAACTTCCGGCAGGAGTTCGAGGCGCTGGAGCCGATGGTCCAGGCGCTGGCCGCGCAGGGCCTGTCCTACGGCGTGCACGTGGTCGTGGCGGCGAACCGGTGGGCGGAGATCCGGCCCGCGATGAAGGACCTGCTCGGCACGCGGTTCGAGCTGCGCCTCGGTGACGTCAGCGAGTCCGAGGTGGACCGGAAGGTCGCGGTCAACGTGCCGCCGGGCCGTCCGGGTCGCGGTCTGTCGCCGCAGAAGCTGCACTTCCTGACCGCGCTGCCGCGCATCGACGCGTCGTCGGACGCGGAGAACGTGGCGGCGGGCGTGCAGGACATGATCGCGAAGGTGAGCGCCGCGTGGCGCGGCCAGCGCGCGCCGCAGGTCCGCCTGCTGCCCGACCTGCTGCCGTACCACGACTTCATGGCCCAGGTGCAGCAGCAGCGGCCGAACCGTGGTCACCTGGTGCCGATCGGCGTCAACGAGGACGAGCTGGCGCCGGTGTACCTGGACTTCGACGCCGACCCGCACTTCATGGCGCTGGCCGACGGCGAGGCGGGCAAGACCAACCTGCTGCGCACCATCGTGCGCGGCATCATGACCGGCTACACCTCGTCCGAGGCGCTGATCATGCTGGTCGACTACCGGCGCACCATGCTCGGCTACATCGAGACCGACCACCTGCTGTCCTACGCGGTGTCCTCGGCGCAGCTCACGGACATGATCAAGGACGTCCGCGGCTCGATGGCCAACCGCCTGCCCGGCCCGGACGTCACCCAGGAGCAGTTGAAGAACAGGTCCTGGTGGAAGGGCCCGGAGCTGTTCGTGGTCGTGGACGACTACGACCTGGTCGCGCCGCAGGGTTCGCAGAACCCGTTGCAGCCGCTGGCGGAGTTCATCCCGCAGGCCAAGGACGTGGGTCTGCACATCGTCGCGGTGCGGCGCATGGGTGGCGCGTCGCGGGCGATGTACGACCCGATCCTGGGCAAGCTGAAGGAGATCTCGGCGCCGATCATGGTGGGTTCCGGCTCGAAGGAGGAAGGGGCGATCGTGGGCAACCTCAAGGCGTCGCCGCAGCCTCCCGGCCGTGGCACGCTGGTCACCCGCAAGCTGGGGCAGCAGCGCATCCAGCTGGCGTGGATCGACCCGGACTGAGTCGGATTGCCGCTGCTCCGCAGACGGCGACGTGAACGACGCAGAGGGCCTCGCTCCGGCGGGGCCTTCCGCGTGTCCGCCGGCAGCGGGAGTTGACTCTCGGTGTCCGGGCGGTGTCGGTGCGCTGTCCTATGCTTCGCCCCGCACGAATTGGGGGTGGCGTGGAGACTGAGTTCAAGGTGCTCGGGCCCCTCGAGGTCTGGCACGACGGCAGGCAGGTGGCGCTGCCGACGGGCAAGGCGCGGGTGCTGCTGGCCAGCCTGCTGCTGCGCGCGGGCAGCGTGGTGCCGATGGACCTCCTGGTCGACCGGCTCTGGGACGGCCGGTCGCTGAACCCGGCCCGCACCAGGGCGACGTTGCACATGGTGGTGACCCGGCTGCGCCAGTCGCTCGGCCCGGCGAACGTGGTGCGCACCGCCACCGGCGGGTACGTGGCGGACGTGCCGCCGGACGCGCTCGACCTGCACCGGTTCCGCGAGCTGGTCGACCGCGACCGGCTGGCGGAGGCGCTGGACCTGTGGCGTGGCGCGCCGTTGTCGGACGTGCCGTCCGACGTCCTGCACGGCGAGGACGTCGCGCCCCTGCTGGAGGAACGCCTCGACGCGCTGGAACGGCGCCTGGACGTGGACCTGGCGGCGGGCAGGCCGGCGGAGGTGGTGCCCGAGCTGCGGTCGCTGACCCGCGAGCACCCGTTGCGCGAGCGGTTCTGGGGTCAGCTGATGGAAGCGCTGTCCCGATCGGACCGGCAGGCCGAGGCGCTGGCCGCCTACCGGTCCGTGCGCCGGCTGCTGGCCGAGCAGCTCGGCGTCGACCCGGGCCCGCGCTTGCAGGAGCTGCACCAGCGGATCCTCACCGCCGCGCCGGTCGCCGTGCGCACGGACACCCAGGACACCCTGAGCACGCCGAGGCAGCTCCCGCCGCACACCCGGTTCTTCGTCGGACGTGACGGCGAGCTGGCCGCGTTGTGGGCGCTGCTCGACTCGGCCGCCGCGGGCACGGCGGTGATCGCGGCGATCAACGGCGCGGCCGGCGTCGGCAAGACGGCGTTGGCGTTGCACTGGGCGAGCCAGAGCGCGCACCGCTTCCCGGACGGCCAGCTCTACGTCAACCTGCGCGGGTTCGACCCGACGGGCGAGCCGATGAGCCCGGACGAGGCGTTGCGCGGTTTCCTCGGCGCGCTGGGCGTGGCGCCGGAGCGCGTGCCGTCCGGGCTGGACGAGCAGGTAGGCCTGTACCGCAGCCTGCTGGCCGAGCGCCGGGTGCTGGTGGTGCTGGACAACGCGGCGGACAGCGAGCAGGTCCGACCGCTGCTGCCCAGCGGCCCCCGCTGCCTGGCCCTGGTGACCAGCCGCAACCAGCTCGACGGGCTGGTGGTGCGCGAGGGCGCGCAGCCGTTGCCGCTCGGCGTGCTGACCGACGGTGAGGCGACCGCGCTGCTGGAGCGGCAGCTCGGCGCGGGGAGGGTCGGCGCCGAGCCGGACGCGGTGCGCGAGCTGATCGGGCACTGCGCGGGGCTGCCGCTGGCGTTGTCGGTGGTCGCGGCACGTGCGGCGGCGCACCCGGACTTCGCGCTGCGGGCGTTGGCCGGTGAGCTGGCCGACGAGCGGACCAGGCTGGAGGCGCTCGACACGGGTGAGGCGACGACCAGCGTCAAGACGGTGTTCTCCTGGTCCTACGAGCGGTTGAGCCCGGCCGCGGCCCGGATGTTCCTGCTGCTGGGCGTGCACGCGGGGCCGGAGGTGTCGATCCCGGCGGCGGCGAGCCTGGCCGGCGTGCCGCTGCGCGTCGCCCGCCGGAACCTGGGCGAGCTGAGCAGGCTGCACCTGGTCGCGGAGCCGGTGCCGGGCCGCTTCACGCTGCACGACCTGGTGCACGCCTTCGCGCGCGACCTGGTCGCGGCGCACGAGGACCAGGCCGGCCTGCGCGACGCCCTGCGGCGGTTGCTCGACCACTACCTGCACACCGCGAACACGGCCGACCGGCTGCTGTACTCGCAGCGCGAGGAGGTGCCGATCGCCGAGCCGGCCCCCGGCGCGGTGGTCACGGAGCTGACCGAGCGGGTCGACGCGCTGGCCTGGTTCGGCCTGGAGCAGGCTTCGCTGTTCGCCGCGGTGGGGCACGCCGCGGCGCACGGTTTCGACACCCACGCCTGGCAGTTGGCGTGGACGACCACGGCGTTCGCCCGGCTGCGGTCGTTCTGGCACGAGCAGGCGCGGTGCCTGGAGATCGCGTTGGCCGCGGCCCGGCGGCTGGGCGACCGGGTCGCGCTCGCCACGACCAACCGGGCCCTCGGCCGGATCCTGATCACGCTGCGGCGGTTCGCCGAGTCGGCGGCCTACCTCACCGCCGCGCTCGACCTGGCGAGCGAGCTGGGCGACCGGCAGAGCCGGGCCCACATCCACCGCCACCTGGCGGGGCTGTACGAGGGCTGGGAGATGCTGCCCGAGGCCCTGCACCACGCCGAACGGGCGCTGGCGCTGTTCGAGGAGCTGGGCGACCGGGCGGGCACGGCCCGCGCGCTCAACGCCGTCGGCTGGGCCCGCGCGATGCTCGGCGAGGACCTGCACCGGGCGCTGGCCGACTGCGGCCGGGCGCTGGTGGTGTTCCGCGAGGTCAACGACGTGCTGGCGGAGGCGGCGACGTGGGACAGCCTCGGCTACGTCCACCACCGCCTGCACGACCTGGACGAGGCGGTCCGCTGCTACCGCGAGGCGCTGCCGCGGTACCGGGAGAGCGGCGACCGCTACGAGGAGGCCGCGACGTTGCAACGGCTCGGCGACACGCACGTGCTGGCGGGCGACCACGACGCGGCACGCGAGGTGTGGCAGGCGGCGTTGGACATCCTGGACGAGCTCGGCCACGGCGCGGCCGAGGCGCTGCGGGCGAAGGCGGCCGGTTTACCGTGACGGGCGGTGACCGGGCTCGCCGCCGGTGATGGGCCGGCCGACACCGCGGGCTCCTCGGCGGGGAGAGCGGAGGAGCCCGCGGGTCCGGTCGTCACCGCGGCGTGGGCCGGGCAGGCGTCGTCCCCCTCGACGAGCACCCACCACCGGGACCGGATCCCCCCTGGCGCACCTCCGGCCCCGCGCCCGCTGGGGGTCGCGGCGGTGAACGACCCCACTGTGCAAGAAGCGCCTCACAGTCCCCTCACTACCTGCTCACCGAGAACCGGTTCAGGCGACGGTCGCCGCCACGTCACGGCGCGTGATCGAGCCGTACACTCGTCACCGTGCAGGGGGAGCCTGGTGAGGACTGAGTTCAAGGTGCTCGGACCGATCGAGGTGTGGCACGGCGACGAGCAGGTGCCGATCCCCGCCGGGCGGGCCAGGGTGCTGCTGGCGGTCCTGCTGCTGCGGGCGAACCAGCCGGTGACGGCCGACGAGCTGGTCGACCGGCTGTGGGACGGCGAGGCGCCCAACCCGGACCGCGCCAAGGCGACGTTGCAGATGGTCGTGCGGCGCCTGCGCCAAGCCCTGGGCGAGGCCAACGTGGTGCGCACGACCACCGGCGGCTACCTGGCGGAGCTGCAGCCGCACGCGCTGGACCTGCACGAGTTCCGCGACCTGGCCGCGCAGGGCCGGTTCGCCGAGGCGCTGGAGCTGTGGCGCGGCACGCCGCTGTCGGACGTGTCGTCGGACTCCCTGCACCAGGACGAGGTCGAACCTCTGCTGGAGGAACGCCTCGGCGTGCTGGAGCGCCGCTTCGACGCCGAGCTGGCGGCCGGTCGCGGCGGCGGTCTCGTGGGCGAGCTGCGGTCGCTGACCAAGCAGCACCCGCTGCGCGAGCGGTTCTGGGCGCAGTTGATGACGGCGCTGCGTGCGTCCGGCCGGCGTGCCGAGGCGTTGACCGCCTACGCGGAGATGAGGACCGTCCTCACCACCGAGCTGGGCGTCGAGCCGGGGCCGGAGCTGCGGGCGCTGCACGCGGCCCTGCTGACCGAGGACGACGGCGGCTCGCCGGCCGTGCGCCTGCGCGACCACCTGCCCCGCGACCTGCCCGACTTCACCGGGCGGGCCGACGAGCTGGCGGCGGTCGCGAGGGTCGCCGAACGCGGACTGGTCTGCGCGGTGGACGGGATGGCCGGCGTCGGGAAGACGGCGTTCGCGGTGCACGCCGCGCACCTGCTGTCCGACCGGTACCCCGACGGCCGGTTCTACATCGACCTGCACGGCTACACCGAGGGCCAGGAGCCGCGGGAGCCGCTCGACGCGCTCGCCGTGCTGCTGTACTCGCTGGGCGTGCCGCGCGAGCGCGTGCCGGTCGGGCTGGACGAGCGGGTGGCGTTGTGGCGCTCGGAGCTGGCCGGGCTGCGCGCGGTGGTCGTGCTGGACAACGCGTTCGACGCGCTCCAGGTCCGGCCGCTGCTGCCGTCGACGCCCGGCTGCCTGGTGATCGTGACCAGCAGGCGCAGGCTCGTCGGCCTGGACGGCAGCCACGCGCTGTCGCTGCCGGTCCTGCCCGGACCGGTCGCCGTCGACCTCTTCCGGCAGGTGGCGGGCCGGACCACGCTCGACCCCGCCGCGCTGACCCGGCTGGTGGAGCTGTGCGGCCACCTCCCGCTGGCGATCCGGCTCGCGGCGGCCAGGCTGAACCACCGGGCGTCGTGGACCGCCGAGTACCTGATCGACCGGATGCGCGACGAGCGGCGGCGGCTGCGCGAGTTCGCCGCGGGCGACCGGGACGTCGCGTCCGCGTTCGCCGTGTCCTACCGGACGTTGGACGACGTGCAGCGGCGCGTGTTCCGGGCGCTGGGCCGCCACATCGGCGAGGACGTGGACCGCTACTCCGGCGCCGCGCTGTCGGGCCTGCCCGCGCACGTGGTGGACGAGGTGCTCGGCGCGCTGGTCGAGGTGAACCTGGTCGAGGAACCGCGCCAGGGCCGGTTCCGGCTGCACGACCTGGTCCGCCAGTACGCGCAGGGCACCGCCGAACCGGACGACGCCGCGATCGTGCGGCTGCTCGACTACTACCTCGCCGTGGTGAAGGCCGGCGATGAGGCGCTCTACCCGCACCGGCCGCGGCTGCCGGTGCGCACCACCGACGGGTCGCTGGAGCTGCCGGGGTTCGACACCGCCGGCCCGGCCGTGGAGTGGTTCGAGGCGGAGCGCGAGAACATCGCCGCCGCCGTGCGCCACGCCGCCCGCACCGGGCTCGACGAGCACGCGTGGCAGCTCCCGTACCTGCTCTGGGGCTTCTACTACCACGGCGGTCACGTCTCGGACTGGATCTCCACCCACGAGATCGCCCTCGACGCCACCCTGCGGCGGGGCGACGACCGGGCGCGGGCGCGCATCCTCAGCGGGCTGGCCGGCGGCTACTGGGCGTGCGGGCGGAACGAGGAGGCGCTCGACCAGTTCCGCCAGGCGCACGCCCTGATGGAGGCGGCCGGCGAGCACGCGCCCGCTGCCGTGCTGCTCGGCAACATCTGCGCCTGCCTCGACCACCTCGGGCGGCACGAGGAGGCGCTGGAGCACGGGGAGCGCGGCGTCCGGATCCAGCGGGAGCGCGGCTTCACGGGGCACCTCGCGCTGACCCTGTGCAACACGGCGTCGTCGTTGATGAAGCTGGGTCGGTACGAGGAGTCGATCGAGCGCTACGGGGAAGCGATCGAGGCGTGCGCGCAGGTCGACGACGAGCACACCGAGGCCGCCGCGCTCATGGAGGTCGCCCGGCCGTTGAGCGCGCTCGGCCGGGAGGACGAAGCGCTCGACAGCGCCATGAGGGCGCTGGCGGTCCTGGAGCGGCTGGCCGACGCCACCGGCACCGCCGAGGCGGCGATCGTCGCGGCGGAGATCCACCTGAAGGCAGGACGGTTGGACGAGGCGCTGGACTACTTCCGGCGCACGCTCGGCATCCTCGACCAGGCCACCATCCCGTGGGAGCACGCCGCCGCGCTGGCCGGCCTGGCGGACGTCTTCGACCGCCGGGGCGACCGGGTGACGGCCGCCGAGCACCGGAGGCGGGCGATCGACCTCTACGAACGGCTCGGCAGCGACCGCGCGGCGGAGCTCAGGGCCCTGGCGGGGGACGGCGGCTGACCCCGGCCGGGCATCGGGTATCGGCTCGGCGACCCGGCGGCGGATCGTCGGTCCGGTGAGGTATGCATATGCAGGCCCGCCCCGGCCGACGAGGGGGATGACGGATGAGCTTGCACGTGGCGGTGGACTTCGGCACGTCCAGCACCTGCGTCGCGATGTCGCTGCACGGCCGGGAACCGCAGGTCGTCGTGGTCGACGGCCAGCCGATCGTGCCCTCCGCGGTGTTCGCCGCCGCCGACGGCACGCTGTTCGTCGGCCAGGAGGCCGAACGGCAGGCCGCGGTGGACCCGTCCCGCTACGAGCCGCACCCCAAGCGCCGCGTCGACGAGGGCGAACTGCTGCTCGGCACCAGCGTGCTGCCGGTGGTCGACGTCGTCCGGGCCGTGCTGACCAGGGCGGTGGACGAGGCGCGGCGCGTGGCCGGCGGCGCCCGGGTCGACCTGCTCGTGCTCACCCACCCCGCCGACTGGGGCGCGATCCGCACCAGGGTGCTCCTGCACGCGGCACGGGGGCTCGGCCAGGAGCTGCGGCTGGTGCCCGAGCCGGTCGCGGCGGCGGTGTTCCACTCGGCGACCCACGCCATCCCGGACGGCGCGGCGCTGGCCGTGCTCGACCTCGGCGGCGGCACGGTCGACGCCAGCGTGGTGGCCCGCCAGGGCGGCACGTTCCGCGTGCTGGCCACCAAGGGCGACCCCGGCTTCGGCGGCGCGGACGTCGACCAGGCGCTGCTGGAGCACGTCGGCTCGCTGGTCTCGCCCGGCGACCCGGACGCGTGGCGGCAGCTCGTGGAGGGCCGCGAGCTGTCCGACCGCCGCAAGCGCCGGGTGCTGCGCCAGGACGTGCGCGGCGCGAAGGAGACCCTGTCCCGGCACGCCTACACCGACGTGCCGATGCCGCCGCCGTTCCCCGACGCCCACGTCACCCGCACCGACCTGGAACGCCTGATCGGCACGCCGCTCACCAGGGCCGCCGCGCTGGTGGTGACGGCGGTGCGCGACGCCGGGCTCGACCCGCGCGGCCTCGCCGGCGTGTTCCTGGTCGGCGGGTCCAGCCGCATCCCGCTGGTGGCCCGCCTGGTGCTGGAGCAGTCCGGCGTGGTGCCGACGAGCATCGACCAGCCGGAGACCGTGGTGGCCCGCGGCGCGCTCAGAGCGGTGAGCGTGGACCCGTTGCGCACCGGCGCGCTGCCCACCGGCACGGGCGACGTCACCCGCAAGATCACCGAGGACCACACCCGCAAGATCACCCGGCGGATCACGGCGTCGCCGCCCGCCGGGTTCCCCCAGCCGCCGTACTTCCCGCCGCCCACCCCCGCGCCCGTGCAGGCCCCACCGCGCCGCAGCCGCGTGCCGCTGCTCGTGGCGGCCGCCGTCGTGGCCGTCGCCGTCGCCGCGTCCACGGCGTACGTGCTGAGCCGGGGCGACGCCACGACGGGCGACCCGACCACACCCGCCCCGTCCTCCACGACCACGTCCGGCGACACCGAGGGCAAGATCATCGCGCAGTACGACTACAGCTTCACCGTGCCGGGCGGGTGGCAGCAGACCGGCGGCCAGGTCGAGAGCCGCAAGGTGCTGCTCAAGCCCGAGGCGCCCGAGTCGACCCGGGACGTCATCGCGGTGGAGGAGCGGCGGCTCAACTACAACGCCACCCAGGACCCGGCACGGGCCGAGACCGAGTTGCGCGAGCAGTACGACCAGCGGGCGAACGTGTCCGATTTCGACGCTTCCGCCGACTTCGCCACCAAGGATGTCGTTTACTACCGGGAAGTGGTGGAGTCGGCCGTCATCGACTGGTACGTGCTGTTCCAGGACGACGTGCAGGTCAGCGTGGGGTGCCAGTACCCGCAGGACGGGCACGACCGGGTCCGCCCCGCGTGCGAGCAGGTCGTCCGCACGCTGACCGTGACCAGCTGACTTTGTGGGGAATGTGATGACCGGCATCCCGGAGGCCTTCGCCCGGTTCCGCTCGGACCTCGACGCCGCCGTGACCAGGGGCCGGCGCGCGGCGGACGCCGCGGGCGCGAAGAACGCGGCCCAGCGCGACCGCAACAAGCGGCTCGCCGAGCAGGCCAAGGCCGGGCAGGTCCAGCCCGACCGGCACGCGCCCACGTCACCGGACGTCCAGCGGGTCGCCACCGGGTTCCGCCACCACCGCGGCCTGCCCGTGGAGGAGTTGCCCCCCGCGCAGGAACTGCTCGCGCCGGAGAAATCGCGAGAGCAAACGGACGCGAATGCAAATGCAGTTCCGCCACGCCCGGCGCTCGGTTCCCGCGCGGTGGCCGGCCCGAGCGGCCAACTTCCCCCCGAAAGGGGCGATGACGAGGACTTTTCGCAAGCGCGAATCCTCTACTGACCCCGTTCCGGGACCCGTCGCGTTTACAACCGCAACTACTTCCGGAGAAGTCGCGACAGCGTGGAACCGGACGTGGCAAGGTCTGCGTCGTAACAGGCGTACGAACCGAGAACGCCTGATCACTTCGACCAAGGGGGTCGCACCCAATGGCTGGTTACTCGACCGGACATGAAGAGCTCGTCGGCGCAGCGAAGGACATCGTCAGCACCAACGGCAACGTCCAGGGCGTCCTGGGGCAGCTGGGCAACACGATCGACGGCCTGTCGAGCGCGTGGCAGGGTGGCGCGGCGATCGCCTTCAACAAGCTGATGGAGCGCTTCCGCGAGGACGCCGACAAGCTGCAGAAGGCCCTGATGGACATCGCCGAGCAGATGGACGGCAGCGCGGCGACCTACATCCAGCAGGAAGAGGAGCAGGCGCAGGAGATGTCGGCCATCACCAACCGGCTCGGCGGCTGATCCATCCCGAATTCAGGTCGCGTTCCACATCTTTTCGCTTTCTTTCTTCTTTCTGACTTCACTTCCAAGGGGAGATCATGGTCGACGCCAACAACATCAAGGTTGACTTCGGGCAGCTGAGCAGCGCAGCGGGCGACATCAGCAGCCAGGCCGGCAAGATCCAGTCCGAGCTCGACAACCTGAAGTCGCGCCTCACGCCCGTCATCGCGCAGTGGGACGGTGGCGCGTCGGCGAGCTACCAGGAGGCGCAGCGCGCGTGGGACGAGTCGGCCGCGGGTCTCCAGCAGGTGCTGGCCCAGATCGGCACGGCCGTCCAGTCCGCGACCGACGCGTACCAGGCCGCTGAGGCCAAGAACCAGGGCCGCTGGGCCTGATTCGGCCGCACGACCCCCCGCGGGCCCCGGGATCCTCGAGGATCCGGGGCCCGCGTACGTGTTTCGGCCGGTCCGCCAGGGTGCGGTCCGGGTCGGTCGAGGCAGGTCCGGAGGGGTTCGGGAGGGGTCGTTTTGACCCGCGCCGACCCCAACCGGTATCTTCCTACGTTGTTGTGCGGTAACTGGTGCGCACTATGCGTACCTCGTGTTCTGGTCCTCTGCCCACCTGGGGTCTCTGGCCTGAGCAGCCGCCGCAATGACCCCAGACGCAAGTGACGACGAGGTAGACCCGTGCGCACGTACAGCCCGAAGCCCGGCGAGGTGACCCGAACCTGGCACGTGATCGACGCCCAGGACGTGGTGCTCGGTCGGCTCGCCACCCAGGCCGCGACGCTGCTGCGCGGCAAGCACAAGCCGACTTACGCACCTCACGTTGACACCGGTGACTTCGTCATCGTCATCAACGCGGACAAGGTGGCGTTGACCGGCAAGAAGCGTGATCAGGAGTTCGTGTACCGGCACTCCGGTTTTCCGGGCGGCCTGAGCCAGCGCTCGTTCGGCGAGGTGCTCGACACCCGCGCCGACCGGCTGGTCGAGAAGGCGATCAAGGGCATGCTGCCCAAGAACCGCCTCGGCCGCGCGATCGCGGGCAAGCTCAAGGTCTACACGGGCCCGAACCACCCGCACGCTGCGCAGCAGCCGCAGCCGTTCGAGATCAAGAAGGTCGCCCAGTGACCGAGCACCAGACCGAGGACATCGACGTGACGACCCCTGAGGCCGAGCTCGACGCGGTCGAGACCGACGCCGTGGAGACCGACGCCGTCGAGGCGGAGGCCACCGAGGCCGAGGCCCCGGAGGCGGAAGCCGCCGAAGCCGACGCCACCGAAGGCGAGACCCCCGAAGCCGAGGACGCCGAGGTCGAGGGCACGCCCGTCGTGCGGCACACCCTCAACGCGGGTGCGCACCACCTCGCGCAGACGGTCGGCCGGCGCAAGCAGGCCATCGTCCGCGTGCGTCTCCTCCCCGGCACCGGCAAGTTCACCCTGAACGGGAAGTCGATGGACGACTACTTCCCGAACAAGGTGCACCAGCAGCTCATCCGCGAGCCCCTGGTGACGACGGAGAAGCCGGAGACGTTCGACGTCATCGCGACCCTGCGTGGCGGCGGCACCACCGGCCAGGCCGGTGCGCTGCGCCTCGCGATCGCGCGTGCGCTCATCGCCGTCGACTCCGAGGACCGCCCGGTGCTGAAGAAGGCCGGCTTCCTCACCCGTGACCCCCGGGTCAAGGAGCGGAAGAAGTACGGTCTCAAGAAGGCCCGCAAGGCGCCTCAGTACAGCAAGCGCTGACCTTTCCCGGGTCGAGCGAGCACCATCCTGCGGGAGCAGTCAGTTCTTCGTCGAACTGCTGCTCCCGCAGTGTTTTTCCCCCCTCATCGTCCTGTGTGCATGGAGGTCACGGCGATCATGGCTCGGCTGTTCGGCACTGACGGCGTACGCGGTCTCGCCAACGCGGACCTGACCCCTGAACTCGCGCTGTCCATCGCCGCCTCGGCGGCACGGGTGCTGGCCGAGCACGACCGCTCGCACCGGCCGGTCGCGGTCGTCGGCCGCGACCCGCGGGCCAGCGGCGAGATGCTGGAGGCGGCCGTCGTGGCCGGCCTCACATCGGCGGGCGCGGACGTGCTGCGCGCGGGCGTGCTGCCGACACCGGCGGTCGCCTACCTGGTGTCGGCGCTCGGCGCCGACGTCGGCGTGATGATCTCCGCCTCGCACAACCCGATGCCCGACAACGGCATCAAGCTGTTCGCCGCGGGCGGGCACAAGCTGCCCGACGCGGTCGAGGACGAGATCGAGCAGAAGCTGGGCGACCGCGACCACCGGCCGACCGGCGCGGGCATCGGCCGCGTCCACGACATCGAGGACGCCGAGGGCCAGTACGTGCAGCACCTGCTGAAGGTGACGCCGCACCGCCTGGACGGCCTGAAAGTCGTGGTGGACTGCGCGAACGGCGCCGCGTCCGTGGCCGCCCCGGACGCCTACCGCCGCGCGGGTGCCGAGGTCGTGGAGATCCACACCGCGCCCGACGGGCTGAACATCAACGACGCCTGCGGCTCCAACCACGTCGCGAAGCTGCGTGCCGCCGTGGTGGAGCACGGCGCCGACCTGGGCATCGCCCACGACGGCGACGCGGACCGCTGCGTCGCGGTCGACGCCGACGGCAACGACCTCGACGGCGACCAGGTCATGGCGGTGCTGGCGCTCGGCATGAAGGAAGCCGGCGAGCTGACCGACAACACGCTGGTCGCGACCGTGATGAGCAACCTCGGCCTGCACCTGGCGATGCGCGAGCACGGCATCGCCCTCAAGACCACCGCCGTCGGCGACCGCTACGTGCTGGAGGAGCTGCGCGCGGGCGGGTTCGCGCTGGGCGGCGAGCAGTCCGGGCACGTGATCCTCCCGGCGCACGCCACCACCGGCGACGGCCTGCTGACCGCGTTGCGGCTGATGTCGCGGATGGCGGAGACCGGCAAGCCGCTGGCCGAGCTGGCGGGCGTGATGCACCGGCTGCCGCAGGTGCTGATCAACGTGGTCGTCGGCGACAAGGCGGCGGTGGCGAAGGACGCGGCCGTCAACGAGGCGGTCGCCGCCGTGACGGCCGAGCTCGGCGACACGGGCCGGGTGCTGCTGCGACCGTCCGGCACCGAGCAGTTGGTGCGGGTCATGGTCGAGGCGGCCACGCCCGAGCTCGCGGAGTCCGCGGCGCAGCGGCTCGCCGGTGTGGTTTCCTCGGTGCACTGACCGAAGACGCGGGGGGGTGTGCCGGTGGTGAACATCGGACCGATGGAGCTGATCATCATCTTCCTGGTGCTCGTCGCCGGGGTGGTGGTCCTGATCGTGGTCACCACGAAGAAGCGCAACCGGCCGCCCGGCCACCCGCACCAACCCGGCGGCTACCCGCCACCCGGTTACGGCCCACCCCACGGGCAGCCGGGCTACGGCCCGCCCCAAGGCTACGGCCAGGGACAACCGGGCTACGGCCCACCTCCGGGGCAGCCCGGTTACGGTCAGCCACCAGGACAGCCCGGCTACGGCCAGCCGCCTCAGGGGCAACCGGGCTTCGGCCAGCCGGGGCCGGGCCAGCCGCCGCCCGGACAGCCTGGTTACGGCCAACCGGGGCCGGGGCAGCCGCCGCCGGGACAACAGGGCTACGGCCAACCGGGCCAACCGCCGCACGGCCGGCCGCCGCAGGACCCGGGGCCCTACCCGCCCGGCCCGCCGTCGGATGGCACGCCGCCACCGCAGGGCTGAGGCCGGTTCGCGAAGGCAATCGACTTCGCCGATCCGAGCGAGTCCGCCCACCCGGGCTGCGATCCTTGGTCGGAACCCGGAACGGCGCCGTCGCGTCTGAACGGGGACGAAGGGGAGGCACCAGCGCATGTCGGGTTACCAGGCGAACGCGGGCGAGCTGATGGCTTCCGCGACGACCATCCAGGGCGTCGCGGGTGACATCGAGGAGTACAAGACCAAGGTCACGTCCAGCGCGGTCACGGCCAAGGACTTCGGCCGTGAGCACACCGCGGGCGGCTCCCGCTACCTCGCCGGCCTGCCGAAGATCGCCGAGGCGATCACCGCGCACGCGACCGCCATGCGCGGCGTCGCCGACAAGCTCCGCGAATCGGCCAACGGCTACGACTGGTCCGACCAGGGCAACGCCGACACGTTCAACAACACCGGGAACAAGTGATGGCGACTCCGTCCTGGGATGAAGTCAAGAAGATCGTCGACGACCCCTCGGTCCCGCACGATCAGAAGAAGGCGCTGCTCGAGGCGTACTACGTCGCCGACGCCGAGGGGAACGTCCTCGGCGGCACGCACAACGACGAGCTCGAGGAGTACCTCGACGACTACGACGTGTCGTGGGGCGACGGCTTCGGCCAGTCGTTCTCCAACTCGATGCCGTGGTCGGACAGCTCGGAAGACCGGCTGAACAACGCGTACGACCAGGCCAAGAAGTCGTACGACGAAGGTGCCCGGAAGACCGAGGAGCACAACGAGAAGAAGCAGGCGGGGCAGGACGCGCTGGCCGCGTCCGAGCAGCGCGCGTCCGATGGCGGTGCGGGCGTGGCGAACTCCAACGAGCTGCTCGACGCGGGCGCGCCGGGCCTGAAGTACTTCGAGAACTTCCTGCCGGCCTACGAGAAGGCCAAGAGCATCATCGGCGTCGGCACCAAGGTCGACACCTCGCTCGACAACCTGCGCAAGCGCTACGACGAGCAGCGCGACATCGACTTCCACAAGATCGACATCGACATCGTCGAGCTGCGCCAGGTCGCCACCGACACCCGCAACCGGCAGGCGGACGCCGAGCGGTCGATGGGCAAGGTCTGGGCGAACTGGACCGGCACCGCGGCGGACAACTCCCGCCAGTTCGTCACCGACATGTCGAAGAAGGCGTCCACGCACGCCGACGCCATCGACCACATCGCGGAGGTCACGCGGGCCGCGTGCCACACGGTGTCCGGTCTGGTGAACGCGAAGGCGCGGACGATCCTGGAGGGCGTCGCGAGCCCTTACGACATCGCGGGCGTGAGCCCGGCGCAGGTCGAGCAGGTCGTGCAGGGCGCGACCAGCGACGACGAGGCGCTGCTGCGCCGCGTGGCCGGGTTCGTGAACTTCGAGATCAACGACGAGGCGTGCGACGAGGACGTGTGGAAGGAAGAGGTCCGGAAGAAGTCGCGCGAATGGCTTCAGGGCACTTTCCACAACGACGTCAACGGCAAGTGGGAGCTGTTCGACAACATCTGCAAGACGACCAAGGAATCGGTCGACAAGGCCTGGGAAGAACTGGGCAAGCAGATCGACGCGTTCAACACCAAGCCGTTCGAGCCCGCCAAGCAGGAGCCGCCCGCGGACAAGCCGGGTGACCAGCCGGGCACGGGCGGGTCCGACCAGCCCGGTGGCGGTGGCGGCACCCCCGGCGGTGGCGGCGGCACGCCCGGTGGCGGCGGTGGCACCCCTGGCGGTGGCGGCGGCACGCCGGAGATCCCGAAGGTGGAGAACCCGCTCGACAAGGACGGCGACGGCAAGCCCGACGTGCCCGGCGACCTGGACGGCGACGGCAAGCCGGACGCGGGGGCGGACCTCGACGGCGACGGCAAGCCCGACGGCCTCAAGTCGGACGAGGAAGCGCCGGAGACCGTCACCATCAAGAGCGGCGACAACGAGATCAAGATCACCGAGCCCGACGCCAAGGGCCAGGTGCTGATCACCGTCGACACGCCGACCAGCGAGCCGAAGAGCTACCAGGTCGACTTCAGCGCGAACCCGGACGCGGCGAAGGCCCTGATGGGCCAGAACGGCGGCGCGGCCCTGGCGAGCGCGTTGAGCGGCGCCACGCCGGTGGCCGCGGCCGGCGCGACCCCCGGGACCCCGGTCGCCGCGGGCGGCACCGGCGCGCCCGGCGACGTGACGCCGGTGCAGGCGGGCGCGGACGGCAAGGCGCTGATCGAGCTGGACGGCCTCGCCATCACGGCCGAGGTCGACCCGCTGACCGGTGAGATCAACCTGTCGGTCGACAACGGCGACGGCTCGCCCGAGCAGTACGGCGTCGAGTTCGGCGAGGACGAGCCCGCGGGCTCCCGGCCGGAGGACCTGCCGGGTGACCTGGGCCGGCCGGAACCCCTGATCGGGGAGTCGATGATCGGCACCGCGCCGGCCGGCGCCGACGGCGCGTCGTTCGGCGGCGCTGCGGTCGGTGGCGCGTCGTTCGGCGGGCCGGCCGACTTCGGCCCGATGCCCGCCGAGGGCGGGTCGCCGGCGGGTGTCGGTGTCGGCGGTGGCGCGCCCGGTTTCGGCGGTTCGGCCGAGTTCGGTTCGATGTCGCCCCAGGGCGGCCCGGTCGGCGAACCGCTGATCGGCACGATGCCGGCCGAAGGACCGCCCGCGTTCGGCGGTGGCGGCCCCGGCTTCACCGAGCCCGTCGCGCCCCAGCCCGGCTTCACCGAGCCCGCGGCCGCGCAGCCCGGGTTCACCGCACCGCCGGCGGCGCCGGGCTTCACCGCTCCGTCTGCCGTGCCGGGTGGCTTCACCGAGCCCGTCTTCACGCAGCCGGCGCCCGGCCCGTCGTTCGACCAGGGCTTCGGTCAGGGCGGCGGCCAGAACCCCGGCCTCGGCTTCCCGTCGCAGGTCGCGGACTCCGGCGGCACGACCTCGACCTCCGGCGCGTCGGTCCTCGGCAGCGGATCGGGCTTCAACGGCGCGGACTCCGTGCTCGGCGGTCCGAGCACCGGCCAGGACAACCCGTGGAGCAGCCCGCCGTCCGCCTCGGACCAGGGCGGTCTCGCCGACACCAACGCCTCCCACGCGGCCCAGCCCGGTTCGGCGACCCTGCCGACCATGCAGGAGGGCGCCACGGGCCAGCCCGCCGGCTCCCCCGCGGGCGGGGGCATGATGGGCGGCGGGATGATGGGTGGCGGCATGGCGGGCGGTGGCCAGCAGCAGGGTGGCGGTGACACCGAGCGCAGCAGCAGTTCCGGCCAGTGGCGCACCACCGGGTCGCTGTTCGACGACGACGACCTGAGCATGCAACGCCTGGGCGGGCTGCTGGGCGAAGACCGCCGGTGATCGGCTCGGACGGGGTGAGGGTTGGTGTCTGACTTCGACTCGCTGGAGACCGTCAAGCGACGGCTCGAAGGCATCAAGTCCGAGCACTCGGCGCGGATGGAGTTGGCCGCGCGCAAGTTCGAGGAATCGGACAAGGCGACCAAGGAGAGCCACCAGAAGTTCGTCGAGAAGGAGAAGAAGCTGGTCGCGCGGCTGCGCGAGATGGCGGAGGCCAAGCGCGAGGCGGCGGCGAACCGGAACAAGCCGAAGGAGTACGCGTTCGGCCCGGCCGACGACGACGCGGCGCCGGACGAGATCGCCGACGAGCTGGCCGCGCTGGAACGGGCGCGTGCCGCGAACGCGGCGGCCCAGGCGCCCGGCGACTCGTTCCTGCGCGGCCCGGAGCCCGCGAACCGCAACCAGTGGGGGCGGACCCCGACCGGCCCGCCGGTTCCCCCGCCGCCGCCGGTGCAGCCGGCCCGGCCGCCCGCGCCGCCGCGCCGTCCCGCGCGGCAGGTGGACGATGACGACGACTTCGGTGGTCAGAGCTGGTTGACGTGACCCATGAGCCCCGCTCCGGCGGGGCTCATCGCGTCGGCAGCCGGTCCAGCGGTCCGCGCCGGAAGGTCAGCACGGCGCCCTTCACGTCGCCGTCCAGCAGCGCGTCCCACTGCTTCTCGCCCTTGAGCGTCCGCAGCAGGAACGCCGTCACCAGGGCACGGGCGAGCTTCTGCGCCGCCCGCTCGCCCTTGCCGTCGAGCAGCAGCTCGCTCCAGTGCCGCCCCTCGGCGAACCCCAGGTGGCTGGTCTTCGGCAACGACCGCAGCTGCACCGGCCCCTGCCACGCCTCCGCGATCGCCTCCGCGTGCCCGACCGGCGGCGCGATGCGGTCCTCCCCGCCGGCCAGGTGCAACCCGGGCACGGTGACCCGCCGGGCCGCGTCCAGCGCCGACGGCCGGGTCTCGGACGCGGCCAACGTCACGACCGCCCGCACGCGCGGGTCGTCCGCCGCCGCGAGCACCGCCGCGCCGCCACCCATCGAGTGACCGGCGAGCGCCAGCCGTGACGCGTCCACGCTGATCCCGCCGTCACCCAGCCGTACGCCGGTGCACACGTCGAGCGCCGTGCGCAGGTTCCCGGCCATCAGTCGCGACGACATCAACGGCCCGCGCTGCGTGCCCGGCGCGGCGGCCACGAAGCCCCACGAGGCCAGGTGCCGCAGCAGCGCCCGGTAGCGGTTGACGGGCTGCAACCAGCCGTGCCCGAAGGCCACCGCCGGCAGCCCCAGCCCGACCGAGGGCGTGTAGATCAGGCCCGGAAGCCCGACCAGAGCCAGGTCGCCGCGCAGCACGGGGTGCTCACCGGGCCTGCTGAGCTGGTCGAGCACCTGCTTCGCCGAGTAGCCGCTCACCCCGCGAACGGTAGTCGATCGCGGTGACGGCGCGCACGTTCCGATTGGTCTACACCAATTGCCGCTGTGACCTGCGCAAACGCGGTGAAGTGGCCCTTTCGGGTGACGGCCCTGGTCTAGTTACGCTGTGCCTCGTGTGCGGAATCGTGGGATATGTGGGACACAGGTCGGCGCTGGACGTCGTGCTCGACGGGCTGCGGCGGCTGGAGTACCGGGGCTACGACTCGGCGGGCGTCGCCGTCCTCGACGGTGACGGCGGCCTGGCCGTCGAGCGCAAGGCCGGCCGCCTGACGAACCTGGAGGCACGGCTGGACGAGGTCGGCCGCGACGCCTTCACCGGCACCGCGGGCATGGGCCACACCCGCTGGGCCACCCACGGCGCGCCGATCGACCGCAACTCCCACCCGCACTGCGACGTCACGGGCCGCGTCGCCGTCGTCCACAACGGCATCATCGAGAACTTCGCCGCCCTGCGCGCCGAACTCGAGGCCGTGGGCGTCGAGATGGCCAGCGACACCGACACCGAGACCACCGCGCACCTCATCGCCCGCGCGTATGACGAGGGCGACACCAAGGGCGACCTCGAAGCCAGCGTCCGCACGGTGGTCCGCCGCCTCGAAGGCGCGTTCACCCTCGTCGTGACACACGCGGATCACCCGGACGTGGTCGTCGCCGCCCGCCGTTCGTCGCCGTTGGTAGTGGGCGTCGGCGAGGGTGAGACGTTCGTCGCGAGCGACGTGTCGGCGTTCATCGAGCACACCCGCGAGGCCGTCGAGCTGGGCCAGGACCAGGTCGTGGTGATCGACCGCGACGGCTACCGCGTCACCGACTTCGACGGCGCCGACGCGCAGGCCAAGCCGTTCACGGTGAACTGGGACCTGTCGGCCGCCGAGAAGGGCGGCCACGAGTACTTCATGCTCAAGGAGATCGAGGAGCAGCCGGAAGCGCTGGCCAACACGCTGCGCGGCCACTTCCGCGACGGCCGGGTCGTGCTCGACGAGCAGCGCCTCTCCGACCAGGACCTCCGGGACGTGGACAAGGTCTTCGTCGTCGCCTGCGGCTCGGCCTACCACTCCGGCCTGGTCGCCAAGTACGCCATCGAGCACTGGACGCGGCTGCCCGTCGAGGTCGAGCTGGCCAGCGAGTTCCGCTACCGCGACCCCGTGCTGGACCGCGACACGCTCGTCGTCGCCGTCTCCCAGTCAGGTGAAACCGCCGACACGTTGGAGGCCGTCCGCCACGCGCGTTCGCAGAAGGCTCGCGTGCTGGCGGTCTGCAACACCAACGGCGCGCAGATCCCGCGCGAGTCCGACGCCGTGCTCTACACGCACGCGGGCCCGGAGATCGGTGTCGCGTCGACCAAGGCCTTCCTCGCCCAGATCGCGGCGAACTACCTGGTCGGCCTGGCCCTGGCGCAGGCGCGCGGCACGAAGTACCCCGACGAGGTGGCCCAGGAGTTCCACCAGCTGGAGGCCATGGCGGACGCGGTGCAGAAGGTGCTGGGCACCATCGACCAGGTCCGCGCGCTCGGCCGTGAGCTGGCCGACTCGAAGGCCGTGCTGTTCCTCGGCAGGCACGTCGGCTACCCGGTGGCGCTCGAAGGCGCGTTGAAGCTCAAGGAACTCGCCTACATGCACGCCGAGGGCTTCGCGGCGGGCGAGCTGAAGCACGGCCCGATCGCGTTGATCGAGGAGGGCCTGCCGGTGGTCGTGATCATGCCGTCGCCCAAGGGTCGGGCGGTGCTGCACTCGAAGCTGGTGTCGAACATCTCGGAGATCCAGGCCCGGGGTGCGCGCACGATCGTGATCGCCGAAGAGGGTGACGAGACGGTGCGCCCGTTCGCGGATCACCTGATCGAGATCCCGGCGGTGCCGACGCTGCTGCAGCCGTTGATCTCCACGGTGCCGTTGCAGGTGCTGGCCGCGGAGATCGCCCGCAGCCGCGGCTACGACGTGGACAAGCCGCGCAACCTCGCGAAGTCCGTCACGGTCGAGTAGGGCAGGCTTGGCCCCATGCGGGGTCTGTGGACGACGGATCGGGTCAGGGCGGCGGAAGAGCGCGTCATGGCGGTCGTGCCGCCGGGCGCGCTGATGCGCCGCGCGGCGTTCGGCGTCGCGGTGGTCGCGGCGGAGCTGCTGGCGGGAAAGCGGCGCGTCGGCCTGCTCGTCGGCGCGGGCAACAACGGTGGTGACGCGCTCTGGGCGGGCTACTACCTCCGCAAACGCGGCGTCACCGTGTCCGCTGTCCTGCTGACACCTGATCGTGTGCACGCCGAGGGCTTGGCGGCGTTCCGCCGGGTCGGCGGGCGGGTGGTCCCGCAACTGCGCGACGTCGACCTGGTGATCGACGGGATCGTGGGCCTCTCGGCCCGCGGCCCGTTGCGCCCGGACGCCGCCGAGCACGTCGCGCACCTCGACGCGCCCGTGCTGTCGGTCGACCTGCCCAGCGGCGTGGACCCCGACACGGGCGCGGTCTCCGGGCCCGCCGTGCGCGCGCACACGACCGTGACGTTCGGCTGCCTCAAGCCCGTGCACGCGCTGGCCGACTGCGGTGACGTGCGGCTGGTCGACATCGGGCTGGGCGGCGAGCTGCACGGGCCGGACCTGGTCGAGCTGGACGTCGCCGACGTCGGCGGGGCGTGGCCGGTGCCGGGGCCGGAGGACGACAAGTACACGCAGGGCGTGACGGGGGTCGCGGCCGGTTCGGCGACGTACCCGGGCGCGGCGGTGCTGGCGACCGGTGCGGCGCTGCTGTCGACGTCCGGCCTGGTCAGGTATGCCGGTGCGGCGGTCGAGGGCGTCCGGGCGCGGTGGCCGGAGGCGATCTGCACGGGGTCGATCACGGACGCGGGCCGGGTGCAGGCGTGGGTCGTCGGGCCCGGTATCGGCACCGGGTTGGGCGCGGAGGCGGTCCTGCGGACGGTCCTGGAGGCCGGTGTGCCCGTGTGCGCTGACGCCGACGCGATCACCATGCTGGCCAACAACCCGGACCTGTGGGACGCCCGCGACCCCGACACCCCGCTGGTCCTGACGCCGCACGACCGGGAGTACGAGCGGCTGGCCGGCCCCGTGGGCGACGATCGCGTGACGGCCGCGCGCAAGGTCGCGGAGCGGTACAACGCCGTCGTGCTGCTGAAGGGCCACACCACCGTGATCGCCGGCCCCGACGGCCGCGTCCTGGTCAACCGCGCCCGCTCGTCGTGGGCCGCGACGGCGGGTTCCGGCGACGTCCTGTCGGGCCTCCTGGGCTCCCTCCTGGCCGCCGGCCTCGACCCGGTCCTGGCAGCGGGCTGCGCCGCGAAGGCCCACGTCCTGGCCGCCGACCTGGCCGCCGCCAACGCCCCGATCACCGCCACCGCCCTCCTCTCCGCCCTCCCCACCGCCATCCGCACCATCCGCCCCCTCTAACCCCACGGCGTGTCGAACCTTCAGACCGCGCGTGTCGAACGCTCAGGTCCCGCGTGTCGAACGCTCAGGCACCGTGAGTTCAACGCTCGCGACGCCGGCACCCCGTCCTGAGTGTTGAATTCGGGGTACCCGAGTGTTCGACACGCGGGACCTGGAGGTTCGACTCGCGCGTTCGCGAAGGTCGGGGCTGTGTCACCATGAACGGCGTTATGGCTGCTCCTCGCGCTGAGGTCGTGATCGACCTCGACAACCTCCGGCACAACGTCGCCCACCTCGACGCCCTCGCGCCCAACGCCGACACGATGGCCGTCGTCAAGGCCGACGGGTACGGGCACGGCGCCGTGGAGGTGGCCAGAGCGGCGGTCGAGGCCGGCGCGACCTGGCTCGGCTCCTGCTCCCTGGCCGAAGCCCTGGCGCTGCGCGCGGCCGGCCTCACCGTGCCGATCCTGGCCTGGCTGGACCCCTTCGGCACGGACTACGCGCCCGGCATCGAGCAGGACGTCGACCTGTCCGCCTCCTCCCTCGCCCAACTGGAGGAGATCTCGGCGGCGGCGGACAAGGCGGGCAAGACCGCCCGCGTCCACCTCAAGATCGACACCGGCCTGTCCCGCAACGGCTGCCCGGCCACCCGCTGGCCCGAGCTCGTCGAACGCGCCGCCAAGACCCACAACGTCGAAGTTCACTCGATCTGGTCACATCTCGCCGTCGCCGACGAGATCGGCCACCGCGGCACCGACGCCCAGGCCGAGCGCTTCGACGACGCCTACCGCGAAGCGCTCGCCGCCGGCCTCGACCCGCGCCGCCACATCGCCAACTCCGCCGCCCTCATCACCCGCCCCGACCTCCACCTCGACCTGGTCCGCCCGGGCATCGCGATCTACGGCCTCAACCCGGTGCCCGTGCCCGCCGACCTGCGCCCGGTGATGACGTTCCGGTCCGCGGTCGCGCTCGCCAAGCGCATCCCCGCCGGTGAATCGGTGTCCTACGGCCTGAGCTGGACCGCGAAGAGCGACACGAACCTGGCCCTGGTGCCCGTCGGTTACGGCGACGGCGTGCCGCGCAGCCTCTCGAACCGGATGGACGTCTGGCTGGCCGGACGTCGCCGCCCGATCGTCGGCCGGGTCTGCATGGACCAGGTGGTGGTCGACTGCGGCGACGACGTGGTGGCGGAGGGGGACGAGGTCGTGCTGTTCGGATCCGGCGGCAACGGCGAGCCGACGGCCCGCGAGTGGGCCGACACCACCGGCACCATCGACTACGAGATCGTCACCGGCATGTACCGACCGCGTGTCACCCGGACGTATGTCGGGACACGCCCGTGAACACGGTGTGGAAAGCCGTCGGCTGGGCCGGCGGCATCCTCGGCGCCGCCGCGACCGGTGTCGCGGTCGGCGTGGCCGCGAACCAGAAGAAGGTCTCGAACGACCGCCAGGCCGACGACCCGCTCGCCGCCGAACCGCTCGGCCGCCTCACCCCGACCCGCGAGTCCACCGTCGCGGCCGACGACGGCGTGCCGCTGTCGGCCGAGGAGGTCGACCCGGAGGACGGCGGGAAACCCGACGTCACGGTCGTCCTCGTGCACGGCTTCGCCCTCGACCGACGCTGCTGGCACTTCCAGCGCCGCGACCTGGCCGCGCTCGTCGAGCCACGCGTGCGCCAGATCCTGTACGACCAGCGCAGCCACGGCCGTTCCGGTCGGTCCACGGTCGAGGGCAGCACGATCGAGCAGTGCGCCAAGGACCTCGACGCGGTGATCCGCTCGATGGCCCCCGACGGCCCGTTGGTGCTGGTCGGCCACTCCATGGGCGGCATGACGATCATGGCGTTGGCCGAGCAGCGGCCCGAGCTGTTCGCCGACCGGGTGCGCGGCGTGGCGCTCGTCGGCACGGCGGCGGGCGCGGTCGGCGGTGCCGGACTGCCGAAGTCCGTGCTGTCCCGCTACAACCCCGTGACGCTGGGCGTCGGCAGGCTCGCAGGGCTGCAACCGGGCCTGGTCGAGTGGGTCAGGCGCAGGGCGTCCACGCTGACGTGGAGCGGGATCCGCGCGCTGGCGTTCGGGAACGGCAAGGTCAGCCCGTCGTTGGTCGACCTGATGGAACAGATGATCAGCGGTGCCACGGTGCAGGTGCTCACCGAGTTCCTGGAAACCCTCGGCACCCACAACCGCTACAAGGCGCTGGCCGGTCTTCGGCACTGCGAGGTGCTCGTCATCAGCGGCGACGCGGACAAGCTGACGCCTTTCTCGCACGCCGAGCGGATGGCCGAGGAGATGCCGCACGGCGAACTGGTCCGCGTGTCCGGGGCGGGCCACATGCTCATGTTGGAACAACCCGACCTGGTCACCGGGCACCTGGTCGGATTGGTTCGGCGCAGTGGCGCCGAACGGTCGGAAAGCAGGCGACGGTGGTGGCGACGAGCGTGAGCGTGACGCTCCCCGAGGTGCAGGACACCGAGGAGTTCGGGCGCAAGCTGGGTGGGCTGGTGCGAGGTGGTGACCTGGTGCTGCTGTCCGGGCCGTTGGGCGCGGGCAAGACGGCGCTGGTGCGCGGCCTCGCCGACGGCCTCGGCGTGACGGGCCGGGTCAGCTCGCCGACCTTCGTCATCGCCCGCGTCCACGATCCCGCGCCCGATGGTCGCGGCGTGCCTTTGGTGCACGTGGATGCCTACAGGCTCGGTGGTCACCTGGACGAGTTGGACGACCTCGACCTGGACACGGATCTGGTGGACGCCGTGGTCGCGGTGGAGTGGGGCGAGGGCGCGGCTGAGCGTCTGTCCGAGGACCACCTGTTGATTCGGCTGGAACGCCGGGACGACGACGTCCGAATCGCCCACCTCCACCCGCACGGCGCTTGGGTCGACCGCGAGCTTCCTGCCTGATTCAGCGGCGGTCGGCGGGTTCCAGAGCTCTGCCTTCAAGCTTTCAAAACTTGAAAGCGTGTCCTCGCCGGACGGGCAGATCAGCAGGATGACGGGGAGAGCGGTCAGGCTGCGGGTCCGTTGTCGGTCCGGGTTTCGTGTCATCCCACCGACCTCCCTCCGGGCTACCACACGCGTCAAGGGGGCGGTTCCAGCCCAGTGTTCCTGTCGGGGTGGTAGGTGCCCCCTTGACCCGTGCGGTAGGGCTCTGCCAGGTCGGCGGGATGACACGAAGCCCTTCTTTTCGGGAAGAGCCTGTCAGTGGACGGGAGCGGCGGGCCTGGCGCGGGTCGTGTGGAGCGGCGTCACCATGGGCTCGGTGCCGGCCTTTTCTGCAAAACGAGGGGTTCGTGTCATCCCGCCGACCTGGCTTTGCCCTACCGCGCGTGTCAAGGGGGCTGTGGGTCCTCTGCCTGGTCGTTCACTGATGTCGGCCCCCTTGATACGTGTGGTAGCCCGGAGGGAGGTCGGTGGGTTGACACGGGCCCCGGACCAACGACGGACCCGGCATAGGACCGCCAAACCAGGGGTCATCCTGCTGATCTGCCCGTCCGGCGAGGACATGCTTT
>NZ_JAJHUO010000050.1 GCF_020859565.1 Saccharothrix luteola
TTGGAAGACCCCCGCCGAGGTATTCAGCGAGCAGCTACAGTTGCTCCAACAGCCCGGTGTTGCATCGACCGATTGAACTCGCCCAATACAACGCCAAATCCTTCGCCGAGGCCTGCCACGCCGCCGGGGTGACCCGATCCATGGGCGCGGTCGGCAGCTCCGCGGACAACGCCGCCGCCGAAAGCCTCAACGCCTCCTTCAAACGCGAAACCCTCCAAGGCGCCCAGAGTTGGCACAGTGAAAGGGAAGCACGGCTGGCGGTGTTCGGCTGGGCACACCGCTACAACACCCGACGACGCCACTCCCACCTCGGCCAGGTGTCCCCGATCGACTACGAGAACAGCCTGCTACCAACACCGGCTACGCTGACCCACGCCGCATAACCCCGTGTCCAACATCCGGGGTGAAGTCCCCTCGTCCTTGTGCTTCATCACGTGCGCAAGGCCGGACTCCTTGTTGGTACGCGGATTGACCCCTCCCTCCTCCAGAAAGACGATCTTCCCGTTGGGTCCCTGCCGATTTCGACGACCTTGTCCGGAGAGATCTTTACGCCGTTGTCCTGAGCTTCAGCGATGAGTTCCTGCTTCTCCTGTTCCCGACGCTGCCGGTCGAGCTCGCGCGGATCCTTGTGCTGCGGATCCGGGTCCTTCCTACGGAGCCTGTCGACCAACTCCTTGAGCTTGCGCCATGTCATACGCAGCACCTCGGCGAGCCCGTCGAGCCGTTTAACTACGTTGGAAATGGTCTTGAGCAGCTTGCGCACCACATCCGCGACCTTGGCGGCGTACTTGGCGACCAGGCTGGTGGCCTGCATCGCCACCACCGGCGCCGCGGCACCGCCCGTGACGAGAAGCTCCAGTCCCCAGACCACGAGCCTGCCGACCGCGTCGGCAATCAGGTCCCGCACGAACTCCCGCACCGCCGCCACGATCTCACCCATGATCGTGACCACGGCACCCACACGCTGCACACCCTCGACGCACCACGCAGCGCGTCGACCACCTCTCCGGCACGCACCCGATACGCATCACCTGCGGCACCACGCCACCCGGCAGTGCGATCACGCGATGTGGCCTCCAGGTCACCGGCCGCCCGCTCAACGCCTTCGCTGATGTTCTGCCAGATCTGTGCGACGGCGCGGATGACCGGCGGTGTCCCGGCCAGGTCGTTCAGCATGTCCTGCAGCGGCTGAACGTGCTCGATCAACCACCCGACCCCGTAGGACGCCAGCGTGCCAACCGGGTCCATGTAGACACCGAGCGCTTCAAGCCCGGCACCGACGACTCCCAGCCCGGCCTCGACCCAATCGCCGTTGTTGATCCGGTCCAGCGCGGCCTGCCCCGCCTCCAGCAGGCCGATCCCGGTGATGGCGGTGGTGTCGTCCTCCGGTTTCGCGACGAACGGGTTGTTCGCCCCTGCCCCAACCGGCCGAACCGGTCGACGTTGTCACTCTCGACCTGCTCGTAGACCTCGGCGGTCGCCTTCAACGACTCCGCCATCGAGGCCAGTGCAACCTCGACCAGCGCCGCGCGGTACTGCGCCTCCAGCCAGTCAAGCCGGGCCTGACCTTCCACGGACTGCGCCACAGCCACAAGACTTGGATGATCGCCGACACCATCCCCGAGATCGCCCAGTCACTCCGACTCGGCCACATCCTCAAAGACCCCGTCCAACGCACCTACTCCCACGTCGCCCCCGAAGTCACCAGCCGCCTGCTCCAGTGTCTGCAGGACCGCTGGGACAAGGCCGTTGTCGACGTCGGTGACAGCTCCTGGCGCAGGATGGAGTAGCCGATGCGCGTCTTCTCATCTACTACTTCAACGGCGACAACCGGGCAGACGAGCCGGTCACCGCCGACTCTGAAGCCGACCTTGGATGGACAGACGGTCGCGAGGCTTCAAGAGAGTGACACGTCAGCTCTTGGTGCCGTCGCCCGTGTCGGTCAGAACGATCGGGCTTTGGACGTTCGGCTGCCCACCTGGGCGGCGGGGGCGGAGGTGAAACGGACGTCGGTGCCTTCTCCCGTCACCGTCACCGTGACCCGGTCTCCCACCGGTACCTGCTCCACCCTGGTAGGCAGCTGGTAGTTCCAGTCGCGCACCTCCACGTCGTCGACCGCGGCGAACCTGAGGTGGAACCGGATCCAGTCGTGCTCGGGCGGTGCCTCCCAGGTCCGACGGGTGACTTCGTCCAGCGGTCCTTCGAAGGACGCGGTGATCGCTTGGTCGCGTTCGTCCCAGTGCAGGGCGTAGAGCTCGAACGCCGACAGGTCAAATGTGCTCATGGTAGGTGTCGATCTCCGGTCCGGGGACTGACGTGTACAGCCGCTGGTCCAGTTTGCTCGTGAACTCGTGCGGCCCGTCGTCCACCGCGTCCGGGGGCGAGTTGTGGGCGCTGACCTTGCCGAAGCGGAACTGCTCGGCACACGTCAACGTCAGGCGCAGCGACTCGCCGGTCACCAACACGGCCAGCCTCGCCCTCGGCCGTTCCGCGAGCTCGATCGACACGGTGGCCGGGAGCACCGCGCCGCCGGACAGCCGGACGTCGTCGACCGCCAGGAATCCCAGGTGCGCCTGTACGCGGCTGTAACCGGGCACGTCCGAGGCGACCGGCAGGTCGACGCGCAGCGTGCAGCCGGGTCCTCGGCGCTCGAACCGGATCGACCGCAGCACCAAGCCGGTGAAGTCCGGTCCCTGCGGGTAGAACCGGGTCAGCAGCTTGGCGTCATTGGGCAGGAGTCGGTCTGCCCAGGCTGGGGTTGTAATAGTAGTGCTCCTGCGCTCCGGGGACTTGGCCGTTGCGGGTGTTCTCGTAGGGTCGCACATGGACGTGCGGGGGCTGGTCGCCCACTCCACCCTCACCGAACTGGTGGCCGGTGTAGTGGTCCTGGAACGCGATCAGCTCGTCCCGGTTGTTGAGGTAGATCTCCTCGGGGAAGTAGACCGGCTGGTAGTTCTCGTCCAGGATCTGCCGGCCGCTCGGCGTCGTGGACGGCACCATCCGGCTGTCCAAGGGCTCGGAACCAGGCGGGACACCGGCGTCGGCGAGTGCCTGCTGCTTGGCTTCGTCCCCGCTGACGTCGCAGCCCTGCAGGCCGAGCGGGTCGATCTGCCGGGTGGGGTTCGGTACGTAGGCGCCGGGGTTGACCGACGGCACCAGTCCCAGCGGGTCGGGTGAGGCGTACCGCCCGGTCTCCGGGTCGTAGTAGCGGAAGTGGTTGTAGTGCCAGCCGGTCTCCGGGTCGTGGTACTGACCCGGGAACCGCAGGGGACAGGCCGTCTCGCCCGTCTGGGACAGCGTTCGGCCCCAGAGGGTGCTCGTGCGTCGCCACCCGACTTCGCCGCGGGCGTCGACCAGTTCGGTCGGGCTGCCGACGACGTCCGCCACGATCGCGTAGAAGCGCCGGTCGACCTCGTCCTGGTCGAGCTGGGCGATCGGGGTGGCCGATCCGGGTTGGTACTCCCAGGTGCTGGTGGTGCCGCTGCTGTGGACGTGCTCGACCAGTCGCGTGCCGTCCCAGGTGAAGTCGTACCGCTCCACGGGGTTGTCGGCCGCGTCGAACCGTTCCTTCGCGATCCGCCTGCCCATCGGGTCGTAGCGGTACCGCCAGGTGGTGCCGTCGGGGGTGGTCACGCCGGTGAGCCGGTCCTCGGCGTTCCAGGTGAAGCGCCAGAGGCGCACCTGCCCCGACAGCGTGCGGTGTCGCCGTTGCACCACGCGGCCCTGCCGGTCGTGGACGTAGGAGGTGCGGCCCGCACTGCGCAGGCGCGTGGCGGCGTACTCGCGCGGTCCTTCGGACCCGTGGTCCGCGACCGGTAGGTCGACGCGGGTGATGTTGCCGACGGGGTCGTAGTCGTAGCGCTCGGACCAGCCCTGCCCTTGCACGGAGACGACGCGTCCCCGCCGGTCGAGCGCGAACCGGCGCTCACCGGTCGGGTCGGCGATCCCCTCGACGTGGCCGTCCGGTCGGTACCGCCAGCTGCGGTGGGTGATCGGCTGCTTGGCCGCAACGACCTGTCCGGTCAACTGGTGGGCGGGCGACCACGACTGGGTGACGGTGAGCTCGCCCAGGCTCCGCTCCACCTGACGGCCCAGCGGGTCGTGTTGGAAGGCGAGGCTGCCACCGGTCGCGTGCAGCGCAACCGGGTTGCCCGCCGCGTCGTACTCCCAGGCGGAGGTCACGCCCACCGCGGTCTCGCGGGACACGCGCCTGCCGACGGCGTCGAACCCGGACCGGACGGTGCGTCCGGCGACGGTTTCGGCCAGCACGCGCCCACAGGCGTCCCGCTCGTAGACGACCTCGGTGTCCGGGTTGGTCGCCCGGATCACGCGACCGCAGGGGTCGCGGTCGAAGGTGGCCGTCCCGGTCGGTGTGTGCTTGGCGACCACGTCGCCGTGGACGTCGCGCTCGTAGACGACCGTCTCGCCCATGCCGTTGGTGCGGGTGGACAGCCGGCCGGCGGCGTCGTGGGTGTAGGTGAGCACCCGGCCGTCGAAGTCCACCTCGCGACGCAGACGGCCTGCGGCGTCGTACTCGTAGCGCCAGCTCAAACCGTGCGGGCCGACGACCTCGACGAGTCGCAGTTCCGTGTCGTACGCGTACGACGTGCGGGCGCCGTCCGGGGTCGTGCGGGCCGCCGGGAGGTCGAAGAAGGTGACCTCCGTGCGGGTGACCTGCCCGAGCGCGTCGACGTGCTCGACCTGGTTGCCCTCGCCGTCGTAGCGCCACCGCTCGGTGCTGCCGTCGGGACGGGTGCGCGCCAGCAGCTTGCCCTCCACGGTCCAGCTGTACCGGGTGGTGCCGCCGAGCGCGTCGGTCGTGGCGGCGACGCGGCCGAAGGCGTCCCGCTGGTGCCGGGTGGTGGTGCCGAGCGGGTCGGTGATCGCGCTGATCAGCCCGGCACCGTCCGTTTCGTACCGCGTGGCGTTGCCGAGCGGGTCGGTGGTGCGGCTGAGGTGGCCGCGTTCGTCGTACTCGAACCTCGTGGTGGCACCGGCCGGGTCTGTTTCGACCACCAGGTTGCCGTGGGCGTCGTACTCGCGCAGCCACCTGCCGCCCGCGGGATCGGTGACCTCGGTCGCCAGGCCCGCGCCGGCGTAGGCGGCGGTGACGGTGGTGCCATCCGGTCGGGTGATCGCGGCGACGTCGCCCTCGCCGTCGTAGGCGTAGCGGGAGGTGTGGCCGAGCGGGTCGGTCACGGCCACCAGACGGTCGAAGCGGTCCCACTCGCGGGTGGTCACGGCACCGAGCGGGTCAATCTGCCGCACCACCTGACCCAGCTCGTTGAGCTCATAGGTGGTCGTGTTGCCCAGGGTGTCGGTGTGCGTGGTGCGGCGGTCCTCGTAGGCGAAGGTGCCGTTGAGCGCCCCACCGGAACCGATGGTCGTGGTGGCCCGGCCCTGCTCGTCGTAGACGTAGCGGTACCAGACGCCGTTGCGGTCGGTCCAGGACGTGAGCCTGCCGTCCTCGTCGTGGGTGAAGCGCAACGCGGCGCCGGACGAGTTGGTCACCTCGGACAGCTGTCCCGTGTCGTCGTAGGCGTAGCGCGTCAGGGTGATCGGCTCCGGCGCGGACGTCAGCCGCAGCGCCGTCACCCGCCCGTCGACCGTGTCGACCGCGACCTCGTACCCGCCGGAGTGGCGCAACCGCGTCGGCAGGCCCTCGTCGTCGTGGTCGACAAGGACCTCACCGCCCGCCCGCCGCCGGACAGCCGTCAGGGGCAGCGTCGAGCGCGCGTCCCACTCCGCGCCGACGGGTTGGAACTCCCACGTCAACCCTTGCTGCGGGTGCACCACCTCGTAACCCTCGCCGCTGCGCCGCAACGACAGCCGCGGACCGAAGTCCGGCAGCACGGTTTCCGCACCCTCCGGCTTGGGGAAGCGCAGCAGGCGGCCGTCCTCCGTCGCCAGCCAGACGTGGACCGGGCCGACCTCGACCCGTTGGTCCAGGGTGGAGGCCCAGGACGGGCCGAACAACCGCCCGGCCCGGTAGGACGACTGGTGGTGCCGGGAGAACACGAGTGGCAGCAGGCCGGGCAACGTGGCATCGGTCTGCGACAGCACCACCTCACCGGTGGCGACGTCGATCGGGTCGTCCTCGCAGAACGGCCGGTCGGCCGACTGGGAGGCGTTGTGGGGGTCGTCCACCGTGCTGTCGATGTCGCCGTCGCGTTGCCCGCTGTTCCCGGTGCGGTCGGCCTGCCGAGGGCTGTCCGGAGACGTGGTGGGTGTCGCGCTGTCCGGACTGGTGGTGTCGGGAGTGGCGGGGCTGCTCGGGGTGGTGGCCGTCGAGGGAGTGGTGGTGGTGCCGGAGGGGGAGGTCGTGCCGGAGGGCGAGGTCGTGTCCGCTGTGCTCGACGGGCTGGTGGTGCCGTCCGGGCCCTTGACGGTGGGGGCGTCGGGTGCGCCGGGTGCACCGGCCGGACTGGTGGTGCCGGGGCCGCTCGGGCCGTCGGCTTTGCGGCCGAGCTTGCCCAGCTTTTCCATGATCTCGCCGAGCTTGTCGAGGACCTTGCGGATGCGCGGGGTGACGTTGCCGATGGTCTTGACGAGCTTGCGGACGAGGTCGGAGATGCGGTTGCAGACGCGGGCGATGGTGGAGGTGGCCTGGGCGACGATGACCGGCGTGGCCAGGCCGAGGGTGGCGACGGCCTCCAGTGCCCAGGTGATCAGCTTGCCGACGACCTCGGCCACCAGGTCGCGGATGATCTCGCGGACGGCCGCCACGACCTCGCCCATCACCATGACGCCGACCCCCACGCCCTCGGCCAGGGTCGCGGCACCGGCGATGGCGTCGGCGGTCTGGGCAGCGTGGCCGCGGTAGGTGTCGGCGGCGGTGCCCTGCCAGCCCGGCGCGTCCTGGGTGCCCAGTTCCTCGGCGATGCGGGCGACCTCGGCGGCGACGTTGGCCCAGGTCTCGCTGAACGAACGGATCACCGGCGGGTCGCCGGCGAACCAGTCCAGCGCCTCCTTGAGGGGCTGCACGTGCTCGATCAGCCACCCCACGCCGTAGGAGGCCACCGTGCCGATCGGGTCGATGACCATCGACAGCACTTCCAACCCGACACCGACGCCGCCGAGGCCGGCCTCGACCCAACTGCCGTCGGAGATACCGCTCGCCAGGTCCGCGGCGGACTCGGCGATGCCGATACCGGTGACCGCCGTGGTGTCGCTCTGCGCCGTCGCGACCAGGGGGTTGTTCACGTGTTCATCCCGTCGAAGCGCGCCGACTCACCGGACTCTTGGGCGTCGTAGGCACGGGAGGTCTCACGTAGGTTCGCGGCGTTGTCGGCGACCGTCTCCGCCGCCTTGGTCAGGGCCTGCACTCCCATCTCCTCGAACGGTTGCAGCAGCATGGCGAACGGTTGGCAGACCACGCCGTAGGCGGAGTCGTTCATCGCCACCGTCCGCGCGGCGTCCGCGGCGGTGCGAAGCCGGTCCGCCAGACCTTCGACCCGGCCGGCTAAGGCCGCGATCTCCCCGGTGAGAACCTCGTAGCCCGTCATCACTTCACCCCAGGTAGCTGTCGTCGCTGAAGTCGTCACCATCGCCGCGGCGCGGTCGGTGCGGCGGCGCGACGGGAGGGCTGTCCGCCTCGACCTGCGGGAAGTTGCGCTCGGCGGTGGCCACGATGTGCTGTCCCGATGCGGTATCCCCGACCGTCTCCCCCACGATCCGAGCCAACTCGGCCGGGTAGGCGGCCTGGGCCTGGCGCATCGCCTCCATCACCGCCGCCGCGATCTGCTCCGGACGCAGCCGCGACACCGCCTCGGTCATGGACACCTCACTGGGGATGCCGTTGGGGCCGACGGTCACGCTGACCGCTCCACCGGCGGCCGACCTGGTGAGCGAGATCCGCTCGACCTCCTGCCGCATCGACTCGTACCGCGCCGCCTTCTGCTCGGCGGCGCGCTCCCAGTCGTCCACCAGGCGCTGCACGTTGGCCAACGGATCGGTCATCGGCTTCCCCTCCGGTGACGTGGAAATCGCGCCACGCTACCTCGTGTGGGACGGCGCCCGAGTCGGTTTCGTTCCCGAGGTTGCCGGTTCAGCCCAACGCCATGGCCCGAGCCGTCGTGACCTGGCCACCGCAGGACTTCCGGTTGATCTTTATCGCAGCAGCGCCCCTGTCTGCTGGGCTGTACTGCCTGGGCGATGCGGACCGCAGAGCACTTGTCGGGTTCCCGGTTTGGTCGACCAGGCGCAGTTGGGCGGGGTCGAGGTGGACGCCGACTTCTTCCTCGGCTTCGCGAACGGCGACGGCGAAGTCCGACTCCCCGCGTCGAGCTTGCCGGACGGCAGGTGCCACAGACCGTGGAAGAGTGGGTTGGTGTCGCGGCGGGTGAGCACGGCGGTTCACCCGAAAGGGTGAGGTGGTCGGTGGTGCACTCGATGCATTTCAGTCGCGGCGCGCGCTGGTGGCCTCGTACGCTGGGCCGATGATCGTCCCCGACGACGGCACCCGGACCACGGGGCTGCTGCGGGCCCGGCTGGGCATGGTGCTGGAGTCGGTGACCGAGGACTGGCACTGGTACCAGGGCCGGCAGAACGCATTGGGGATGTTCTGGCTGCACTTCGCCTGCGCTCCGGTATTGGAACTCCGGAGTTGCGGTGAACTGCTCCTCTTGGAGGAGTCGACGCCGCATTCCTCCTACGACATGGACGAGTACGGCGAAGGCCGGGTCGGCCCTGCTCGGGAACCGAGCCTGCTCGCCGGGTTCGTCGGGGCCCGCCTACAGGATGCTGCCCTGATCTGGGGGTACTCCACAGAACCTCTGGTCGGGGGTGTCCTCTTCCGGTTCGACATCGGCGACCTAGCCGTCTCGTCCTTGGGCGACGAATGGGTGATCGCCCGTGACGGATTGCCTCCCAGCGCCGTGCGGTATCACCGAATCGAGGCCACGACCATCACCGGAACCTCGCTCGCGGCCTCCGAACCACAGCGGTGAACCGCTGGGTCCTCGCTCAGTCGGCGGTTTGCTGTGTCCCCGCCCCGAGCCGTCGTGCGGCTTCGGCGGGTTGGTCGCCCTGACCTGGCAGTCGGACACCTGGTTCCCAGCGGCGTGAGGCTCCACATCAACCGGAACGTCCGCACCGAGTTTCCGAGGAAGCCGCCCTACGTACCCGCCGAACCGCCGTCCAGGGCCGTTGTAGGAGCCGGGCACCGGAACAGACATACAGCCGCTACGGCCACTGAAAGCCACTCAACAGATCCACCCGGCCGGGTTACTGCGACCTGGAGCACACGGCTGACAACATTTCGTCCGGAGCGACCGCCTGCTCCAGAATGCTCCAGCTCGGCAGGCCCAGCCCAAAGTGGACACAAAAGCAAGATCGCCCGCCACCTGCATTACCGCAGGTCAGCGGGCGAATCAGTCGAGCTATTAACTTGTGGAGCTGAGGGGACTCGAACCCCTGACCCTCACACTGCCAGTGTGATGCGCTACCAGCTGCGCCACAGCCCCTTGCCTGCACGTTTCCCGGCGGTTGGGGCCGCCGTTCTCGTGTGGCAATACCGTACAACACGGCACCCGCAGGGACGAAATCGGGGGGTGCCTTACGGCGTCCGGGCTGCTGGGCGGGGGTGCGGCGGCCTACTTGAGCAGGTTGGTCAGCCAGTCCCGGTCGTCCCACGAGACGATCTGACCGTCCCTCATCACGGTGGGGGTGCCTTCGAACTTGCCCGTCGCCTTCACGGCGTCCAGCTCGGCCTGGGCGTCCTTCTCGTGCGCCCCGCTCTCCACGCACTGCTTGAACGCGTCACCGGTGATCCCGAGGTCCGTGCCGAGCTTCACCAGCTCCTGCTTGGTGTGCCCCGGCCCACCTTCCTCGGGCTGCCGCGCGAACAACGTCTCGTGGTACTCCCAGAACTTGCCCTCATCGGCCGCGCACAACGCCGCGTTCGCCGAATCACGCGAGTAGCCCTCGGGGTCGGAGAGCCGGATCAGGAACGGCAGGGCGTGGTAGCGGACCCGGAGGTTGCCGGACTCGATCTCCTGCTTGATCTGCTCGCCGTACGCCTTCTTGAAGGCGCCGCACGCGGGGCAGAGGAAGTCCTCGTACAGGTCGAGGGTGACCTTCGCGTCGTCCTTGCCGACCACCACCGCACCGCCCTCGCGGACGATCGGTGCGGACACCCCGGTGACCGCGGGCGGGTTGGCCAGTGAGTCGTCCGAACCCGAGTCGGACGACGACCAGATGACCCCGCCGATCACGGCCACGGCCAGCACCACGACGACCACGACACCGATGATGACCTTGGTCCGGTCGCTGGACGCACCACGCGCCGCGACCACCGCCTTGGTCGCCCGCTGCTGCTGCTTCTTCTTCCGAGCGTTGCGCTCCGCGCCACCCACCGCACTGCCCTCCCGGTCACAACCCGGCCCGCAGGCTACCGAGAGATGCTGAGCGGAACCTGAGCGCTCACGCGTCCGGCTGACGCGGACGACCCGCCACGCGCTCGCCGACCGGCACCTCGGGCCCCTCGTCCAGGCACCCCGCCTCCCCGGCCACGTCGGACGCGACGTGCGTCTCCTCCTCCCGAGGCAGCGTCTCGGGCGAGAACAGCCAGAACACCAGCGCCACCGCGGCCATCGCACCCGTCAGGGTGAACGCCGCCTGGTACGAGAACTGGTCCACCAGCACGCCGGCGAGCAGCGGCCCGACGATCGCGCCGCAGTCGGCGACCATCTGGAACGCCGCCAGCACCGGCCCGCCCTTGGCCTTCGACCCGATCACGTCGGCCACGACGGCGTTCTGCGGCGGGTTGAGCAGACCGGCGCCGATGCCCGCCACCAGGGACGCGACCATGAACATCGGCACGCCGACGCTGAACCCGAGCCACACCGTGCCCACCGCGGACACCGCGAGCCCCGCGATGGCGACGGGCTTGCGGCCGATCGAGTCCGACAGCTTCCCGGAGATCATCAGCACGGCGGCGTTGCCGGCCGCGAACACCGACAACGAGATGCCGGCGATGGCGGGCGTGCTGTGCAGCGCCTCCACCACGAACAGCGGCACCAACGAGATCCGCACGCCGAACACGGCCCAGCCGTTGGCGAACCCCGACGCCAACGCCGCCCGGTACGCCGACAGCCGCACGGCCGCGCGCACCGGCATCGACTCCTGCTCGACCGACTTGTCCAACGTCGCGGCGAGCGTGGACCGGCGCAGGAACCACCACACGAAGACCGCGGCCACGACGAGCGCCACCGCGTAGGTGACGAACGGCACCTGGATCGAGATCTCCACGAGCGCCGCGCCGACGATCGGGCCGGCGATGTTGCCGAGCAGGAACCCGGTCGCCCACAGCCCGGACGCCCGGCCGCGCATCGGCGCGGGCGTGATCCGGATCAGCAGGCCCACGGCGGCCACGGTGAACATGGTCGACCCGATGCCCGCGAACGACCGGAACACGATGAGCTGCCAGTACGCGGTGGCGAAGCCGCACGCGCCGGTGCCGACCGCGACGATGAGGATGCCGACGACGTAGACCCACGTCTCGCCGAACCGGTTGACCAGCCGACCGCTCATCGGCGCGAACAGGAGCCTGACCAGGGCGAACGAGCTGACCACGGCGGACACGGCGAACGTGCCGACGTCGAAGCTCTGGGCGTACACGGGCAGGACGGGCGCCACGATCCCGAACCCGAGGGCGATGATGAAGCTCGCCACGACGAGCACCCACACCTCGCCGGGTAGCCGGGGCTTGACCTTCACGTCGGACCCGGTCCCCAGCACTGTGCGCCCCTTCCGATCTCCGTTAGCCGTGCTAAGGATATGCGGTACGGCAACCAAATACTCAATCGAGCAGCTCGTCAACTCTGCGCGCATACGCCGTTACGGGGTAACAAACGTCGAAGCCGCAAGCTTCCACGAACCGCTCCCCCGCACCGCCCTCGGCCACGTGCGAGGCCACCAGCAACGCACCCGCCTCCCGCAGCTCGGCCACCACGCCGTCGACCAGCGCCTTGCCCAACCCGCGACGACGACGGGCCGGCCGCACGACCGCGTGCTCGACCAACCCGACCCGGCGCTCGCCGAACCCGGACGCGAACCCGCCGATCCGGTCGCCGTCGTCGACCACCACGAACGCGCACCGCGGGTCGTCCAGCCGCTGCCCGAGGTGCCGCAGCAGCCTCGGCCCGTCCACGCCCAGGTCGTCGGCCAGCAGTTCGGCGATGCCCTCGAGGTCCCCGTCCCCCGCCCGCCGCACGAGCGGCGACCGCCGCACCTCACCCCGGTGCACGACGGCCAACGACTCCTCCACCGCGTGCCACCCGGTGTCGTCGGCGATGCCCTCGATCTCGGCCACCGTGGTCGGCGACGCGTACAGCACCGCCTCGGCCCGCCCCACGTCGGCGAACGTCTGCTCCAGCCGCATCAACGTGCCCGCGACCTCCGCCGACGACCCGTACACGCCGCACGCGTGGTTGCCGCCGGGCAGCGGGTTGTCCCGGTTCACCACGACCTGGGCCACGCCGACGCGGCCGACCTTGCCGTACCGGACGGCGCCGGCGGCCAGCCGGGTCGTCTCCACCAGCCCGGCCAGGTCACGGGCCCGGTACGGGTCGAGCAGCTCGGGGTCGTCGGGATCGCGCAGCGGGTCAACCACGACGTCAGCCTCGCACGTCCCGGCCCTTCCACTTCGTGGTCCCGCGCAACGCCCGCCACGCCGCGTCCAACGACATCGCGCCGAACGTGACGTAGGCCAGCGGCGCGAGCACGGCCGCCGACCGCGGCTGCCTGCTGCGCCGCAGGAAGATCCACTCGGCGAGCGACTGCCCGAGCCAGGCCAGCATCCCCGGCTTCGACCCGCGCAACGCCGCCACCACCGGCACGACCCCGTACGCGATGTGCGCGAGACCGGTCGACCCGAGCGACAGGAACGCGCCGGCGGGCCCCTTGGCGTAGAGGGACGTGCCGGCGACCATGCTCTTGCGCATCGACGCCCACGTGTCGCCGAACGTGTCCAGGCCCGACGTGGTCAGCGAGTCCGCGCCGTCCACGTACCGCGTCCGGCCGCCGTGGTCGCGGACCAGCGTGGCGAAGCCGACGTCGTCCGCGCGCGACCCGGCGATGGCGGCCCAGCCGCCCGCCCGCTCGTACGCCGTGCGGCGGACCAGGATGCAGTGCCCGACGGCCAGCGCCATGCCGCGCCGCCCGTCCACGGACGTCGTCTCGAACAGCAGCTGGTTCACCGGCGGCAGCAGCAGCCACCAGCCGGGGTTCGGCTTGCCCGCGCGCCCGGACGTGGACACCAGGTCGAGGTCGTCGCGCCGGGCGCCCGCGAGCAGCCTGCCGACCAGGTCGGGTGCGGCCTCGGTGTCGGCGTCCATGAACAGCAGCCAGTCGGTGTCGGCGTCGGCGGTGCCCACGTGCAGCGCGTGCACCTTGCCCGCCCAGCCGGACGGCGGCCCGGAACTGCCGACCAGCCGCACGCGCGGGTCCTCCGCGGCGTGCCGCCGCACGATCTCGGCGGTGCGGTCGGTCGACGCGTCGTCCACGACCACGATCCGCAGGTCCGGGTGGTCCTGCTCGCGCAGGCCCGTGAGGCACCGGTCGATCGAACGCTCCTCGTCGCGCGCGGGCACGACGATGGTCACGGGACCGTCGTCGACCTGGGCCGCGGGCAGCCGCTCGACCTCCTGCCACACCTTGATCGTCACGGCCGCGCGGGCCAAGGCCACCGTCGCGCCGAGGACACCCCATTTCCCCATGGGTCCACAGTGGCACAACACTGGGCCCGTGGAACTGCCGAACCTGCCGATCCGACCGCTGCTCGGCGAGATCGCGGCGACGCTGACCGCGCACGGCTCGGCGGTCCTGGTCGCGCCGCCGGGCACGGGCAAGACGACGTTGGTGCCGCTCGCGCTGGACGGCCGGGTGGTCGTGGCCGAACCACGCAGGCTGGCCGCCCGTGCCGCCGCCGCGCGGATGGCGAGCCTGCTCGGCGAACCGGTCGGCCGGACCGTGGGCTACTCGGTGCGCGGCGACCGCAAGACCTCGAAGGACACCCGGATCGAGGTCGTCACCTCCGGGCTGCTGGTGCGGCGGTTGCAGCACGACCCGGAACTGGCCGGCGTCGGCACGGTGCTGCTGGACGAGTGCCACGAACGGCACCTGGACGCGGACCTGCTGCTGGCGCTGCTGCTCGACGCCCGCGCCGGGCTGCGGCCGGACCTGAAGCTGCTGGCCACGTCCGCGACCGTGGCGGCCGACCGGCTGGCCCAGCTGCTCGGCGACGCGCCGGTGATCCGGGTCGAGGCGCGGACGTTCCCGGTGGACGTCGTGCACACCCCGCCGGCGCGCCGGGAACGGGTGGAGGCCACTACGGCCCGCGCGATCCGCCAGGCCTTGTCCGAAGTGGAGGGTGACGTGCTGGCGTTCCTGCCTGGCGTGGCGGAGATCCGGCGGTGCGCCGCGCTGATCGGTGACGACGTGGCCGTGCTGCCGCTGCACGGTCGGCTCGCCACCACCGCGCAGGACGACGCGTTGCGGCCCGGAGCCGGGCGGCGGGTCGTGCTGGCCACCGCGATCGCCGAGTCGAGCCTGACCGTGCCGGGTGTGCGGGCGGTCGTGGACTCCGGCCTGTCGCGGGTGCCGCGGGTCGACCACCGGCGCGGGCTGTCGGGCCTGGCCACGGTCCGGGTCAGCGCGGCGGTGGCCGACCAGCGCGCGGGCCGGGCGGGACGTGAGGCGCCGGGCAAGGTCTACCGGTGCTGGCCCGCGCACGAGCACAGCACGTTGCCGCGCTACCCGGAGCCGGAGATCCGCACCGCCGACCTGACCCGGCTGGCCCTGGAACTGGCCTGCTGGGGCGTGCCGGACGGCGAAGGGCTCGGGTGGTGGGACGCGCCGCCGCCGGGCGCGCTGGACGCGGGCCGCTCGGTGCTGCGCGCGCTGGGCGCCCTCGACGTGAACGGCGACGCGACCGACCGGGGCCGCCGGATGGCCGACCTGGGCCTGCACCCCCGGCTGGCGCGGGCGTTGCTGGACGGTGCGGCGGCCGTGGGCGCGCGCAAGGCCGCCGAGGTGGTGGCGCTGCTGGACGACGACCGGGCGAACTCGGGCGTCGAGCTGTCGACCCGCGACGCCGACCCGCGCGAGGTCCGCCGCCTGGCCGCGATGGTCGACGGCACGGGCTCCGGTTCGAACGACCCGGCCCTCGTGGTCGCCCTCGCCTACCCGGAACGGCTGGCGCGCAGGCGTTCCCCCGGCTCGCCGGTGTACCTGATGGCCGGCGGCACGGCGGTGGAGCTGCCGCCGGGCAGCGCGTTGGCCGACGCCGAGTGGCTCGCCGTGGCCGTCGCCGACCGCGAGGCGGGTCGCGCGCACGGCCGCATCCGGTTGGCCGCACGGGCGGACGAGGAACTCGCCGTGACCGCCGCGTCGTCCCTGCTGACCACCGAGGACGACGTGCGGTGGGACGGCGACGTGGTCTCGAACCGGCTGCGCAAGCTGGGCGCGATCACGTTGTCCAGCAAGCCGTTGCACGACCGCGAGGCGATCCGCGCCGCCCTCCTGGAAGGCCTGCGGACGGAGGGCGTCGGCCTCCTGCGGTGGGACGCGGACGGTCTGCGCACGCGTGAGCGGATGGCCTTCCTGCACCGCGTGATCGGCGACCCGTGGCCCTCGGTGGACGACGAGGCGCTGCTCGCCGTGGTCGACGTGGGCGACGCGCGCCGCAAGGCGGACCTGGCCCGCATCAGCGGCGAGCAGGTCGTGCGACGGCTCCTGCCCTGGCCCGCCGCCGCGCGGTTCGACGAACTCGCCCCGGACCGGCTCGAAGTGCCTTCGGGTTCACGCGTCCGGGTGGACTACTCCGCGTCCGGGCCGGTGCTGCCGGTGAAGGTGCAGGAGGTGTTCGGCTGGACCGAGACGCCGCGCCTGGCCGACGGCCGCGTGCCGGTCGTCCTGCACCTGCTCTCCCCCGCCGGCCGCCCGACCGCCGTGACGGGCGACCTGGCCTCGTTCTGGCGGACCGGGTACCCGCAGGTCAGGTCGGAGCTGCGGGGCCGCTACCCGAAGCACCGCTGGCCCGAGGACCCGATGACGGCCCGCCCGGCTCGCCGCTAGCTGCTTGACGCCAGTCGTCGAGGAAGTCCGCGAGTGCTCGCAGAACAGATCGCCACGATCATCCGCACGCGGTTGCCCGACCCGCTGGAGATCCTCTTCGACGACGTCGGCGACCTGCCGTCGCGCGCCGACGAGGTGGCACGACGAATGGCCGCGACCATGCAGGGTGACGACGACTCGGCGGCCGTGGACGCCATCGCACGGCTCATCGGCGCGCTGTACCCCGGCGACGCGCCGTTCGACCCGACCGCCCGGTAGATACCTCGCCGACAGCCGAGTTCGCCGAGCGGGCCGTTGCCGACGGCGAGCGGCGCACCCGACAGGTCGAACGATCATTCACGCCCCACTTGCCGTAGAGGCGTGCATCCACCGGCGATCCGCCAGGCCACTCAGTGCTGTCGCATCACCCTTTCAGGTGACGCGACAGCACTCTTATTCCACATGAACTAGGCAGTAATCTTGCAGAGCGTGTCACAGAGCGGCACAGGAACCTTCAACTTCACCCATCGGTTGGACCGAACCGCTTGTCCCACTCGGCGCATCCACGAGTCCACTCGCCGACTGGAATCCACCGAAGGCAGATCACACCTCATCACGTCGGGCATGCTCATAACGGCGTCATGACGACGCCCTCAGTAATGCGTCGATTGACCGCCTATATTGAGAACATCAGTGACCGAACAGGTAGAGTTTGCTCATGTTCTGGCAACGCCGGAGAGCCGCCCGTCGCGTTCTCGACGTGCTCACCGCGACTCCAACTCCAGAGATGTCGGCGACCTCCCTTTCCCGCCGGACAGGAATAGACCCGGCCCATGTCCGCACCATACTGGTGAGGCTGCGGAAACAAGGATGGGTCGTATCGCGCTGGAGTCATCCCGATGAGCGCGACAGACGACTCCGGGGCCGATTGCTGTACCGCGCCAGTGCATATGGGTTATGGGTGGCAGGTGGGCGGGGCAAAGGGACCCTCCAGCGGTTGCCGGAGCACGATCGGCACTCATCTTGAGAAGTGACGTGCTGCGTTTCTCGTTGATGAACGAGCCGATCGATCGGCACGCGCACGTGAGATCGCCTGGGCAGGCCGGCCCGGGACTTGCGACTACGAAGTGCCCTCGACCGTGGCGTTCCAGAGCGGAAGCGATTCAGCCAGGCTCTTCGTCGTTTTGCGAAGTGCTTCGCGAGCGGACGCCGCTCCATCCTCGGTCAGGCGGTAGTAACGCCTGCGTGGTCTTCGTTCGTCATGCGGATCCACTTCTTCCCATCGATCCCGGATCCATCCGGCTTCGAGCAGCCTGGTCAGGATCGGGTAGGTGCTTCCAGGCAACAGATTCGTGCGTTCAGCGATCTCAAGCCCGTACAACTCCGCCGTCGGGTCGGCGAGGAGGGCATGAAGGACTGCCTGCGTTTGAACAGTCATCCGCAGTGCTGGCACGGGTGAACCCTATATGGCCTAGCAGCACCTGCGTACAGTGGTGTGCGCGAACCACCCTTCAGTGCAGCCCATCCGGGTGAACGGCCTAGCAGTGTGACCTGGCGTGGCACCGAGACGGTGCACCACACCACACGGACGGACCAACCGGGTGTTCGCGACCGACTCCCCGTCGACCGCAACCGCTCCGGCTCCCCCAGCGGTCACCCCATCACTACCTCGGCCACACTTTCGGGTGACTACCCTATGTTGAGAAAGATCTAGTTCATAAGATTCGGACACGAGCCGAGCCCGGCTTCCACGCGGGCAGCACAAGCCCGCCTAAAGAAGAACTAGCACCTGGCACCGACATTTCCACATCACCGCAGCTCAACACGCAATACATGGTTGACCGAGCGCTGCTCCCACCCACCCGTCTCCCGAGGTAACCCCCAGCGATGACCACTCCGCGGCACCGTCGCCGACGTCCCGTGCCACCCGCGAGAGCCGACTCACGCCGGGGCGCTCGCTTACCCGGGCCGGCGCTCGCAGGTCTCGCCGCGACGACGCTGTCGACGGGCGTGCTCTGGTCGCTCAACTGGGCGTTGCTCGTGCTCGCGGTCGGGAGCGTCAGCGTCATCGCCTACGCGATCTGCGCGCGACGCGGGGAACCGTGGCAACGCGTGGTCGAACTGGTGCACCTGCTCAAGTCCGGGCCGCGGGTGCCACCACCGACGCCGAAGTCACGTGGGAGAAGCGACCGGCAGCCCCTCGACGCAGCGCGGAACAGCCGGTGAACCAGGAGGTGCAGCGGTGCCTCAAGCTCGCGTCCCTGGCCGCGCTGCCGCTGGGGACAGCGATCGGCACGATCCTGAGCGAATCGCCGTGGGTGCCCGTGGCCGTCGGCCTCGGATCGTCGTTCCTATGGTCACTCGCCACCTTGGGGCTCGTCTTCTGGCACCGCGTCCGGGCCCTGCACCGTCGCAGCGGCCACTGGGTGCTCACGGCCGTCGCGGTCGGGTTCCCGAACGACCGCGTCGGCCTGTGGTTGGAAGAAATGCGCGGCCAGTTGCACGAACTGACGGGGAAGGCCCGGCGGGAGCTCCTCGTGAACCTCGCGACGACCGCCACTCGGAACTGGTCCTCCTCGTGGTGGGCTCGGTGGCGGCAGCTGAGGACCGCCCGCTCCCGCGGCGAGGAGCACGAGCTCGTCCACGTGCTCTGCCTGATGCTGGAGCCCGACGGGGACCGGACCACGGTCGTCGACCTGCTGCACGCGACCGGGCTGTCACGCCTGCACTCACGACAGCCCTCGCGCCACGTGCCGGCACTGATGACGGCGAGGCGCCTGCTGTCGACGCAGAGCCCGCGCCTCGCTCGTGCTCGCGAACTCGCCCGCGACCTGCTGGCGACGCGGGAACAGGCGTACTCGATCACGGTGAGGCTTCGTCGCGGCCACTCAGCCGTGCGGCCGCGCCATCACGAGGAGCCGAACGCCCGCCACTACGCCGAACTCGCGCGCCTCCGGGCCCAGGCGCAACACCAAGCCGTCACCCTGCGAGCCGAACTGCGCAACGCGGCCAACCACTGCGATCAACAACCCTGACGACCCAACCAACCAGCCCAGCCCGCCCAACCCGACCACCTACGGATGGGGGTCCGGGGGCAAACGCCCGCCGGGCGGGGTCTGGGGGTCTCACCCCCAGAAAACACGACGAGCGAGGTGGTCGACGCTCTCCGTCGACACACCTCGCCCCGAGCGAGTGGAGGTGCCGGGAATCGAACCCGGGTCCTCTGCCGCATCATCAAGGCTTCTCCGTGCGCAGTCCGCTACATCTCTACTCGGCCCCGGTGATCACGCGGACAAGTCACCGTGATGAGCCCAGCCACTGTGGGTGTCCCGACCGTCCCCCGTGGCCGGGGACGGCGGTGAGCCTCCTAGCTGATGCCGGCGACCGGAGCGGAGGCGCCCCCGGGCCGACAGCGTCGCTCCTAGCCTCAGGCGGCGAGGGCGAACGCGCGCTGGTCGTTAGACTCGGCGCTTATTGGTTTGCGATGACGCTTACGGTGGTCTCTCGCCTGCACCGGCACGCTTCCCTTGAATCAACGCACAAAGTCGAAACCGTTCACCCCCGTGTCGTGGGTCCTGCTCCGCACAGCATAACCCCCCGCCGACCCCGGTTCATTCCCATTACGTTGGTAGGGCTGTCCCCACCCCACGCCGGCCGGCGGACCTGATGGTCCCAGCCACCCGATCGAGCGATGCTGGTCGGGGCAACATCCGGCGTGAAGGTGGGAAACATGACGACGCGGGTCTACCCGAACATCGGCCGGGTCAGCGGGTACTTCCTGCTGAACCTGGTCACAGGGCTCTTCTGGTTCGTCCTGCTGGTGACGCTGGGCGCGGTGAGCATCGGCACCGCGGTGATCTGGGTCGGCGTGCCGCTGGGCGTGCTGACGCTGGTCCTGGCGCGCGGCGCGGCGTCCGCCGAACGGGCCTGGCTGCGGGCGACCCTCGGCGTGGACATCCCCCGCCCGTACCGGGAGCTGCCCAGCGGCGCCACCGCCCGGGCGAAGGCCATCGCGAGGGACCCGGCGACGTGGCGCGACCTGTCCTACTGGCTGCTCATGCTGCCGCTGGGCGTGGTCGAGTTCGCCCTCACGGTGGCGCTGTGGTCGGCCGTCGCGGGCACCGTGTTCCTGCCGTTCTACCAGCACTGGCTCCCGGTGACGTGGGAGGTCACGTTCAGCGAGGGCAACGTGTGGCTGATCGACTCGTTCGCCAAGGCCCTCCCCGTGAGCGCCCTGGGCCTGGTGCTCGGCTACCTCTCCTACCGGCTGCTCAAGGCCCTCGGCCGGGGTCACGCCCTGCTCGCCCAGTCCCTGCTCGGCCCCTCGCGCTACGGCGTGCTGTCCGCCAAGGCGGAGCAGCTGTCCGCCAGCCGGGCCCGCGGCGTGGAAGCCGCCGAGGCGGAACGCCGGCGCATCGAGCGCGACCTGCACGACGGCGCGCAGCAACGCCTGGTCGCCGTGGCCATGGGCCTCGGCCGGGCGCGCAGCAAGATGGAGTCCGACCCGGACGGCGCCCGCGAGCTCATCGCCGAGGCCCACGCCGACGCCAAGCTCGCCATCTCCGAGCTGCGCGACCTGGCCCGCGGCATCTACCCGTCGGTGCTGGGCGACCGCGGGCTGGACGCGGCGCTGTCGTCGCTGGCCGCGCGGTCCCCGATCCCGGTCGAGGTGGACGTGGACGTCGAGCCGCGCCCGCCGACGGCCGTCGAGAGCGCCGCGTACTTCACCGTCGCCGAGACGCTGACCAACGTCGCCAAGCACTCCGGCGCGACCCGGGCGCACGTGAACGTGTCCCGCACCGAGAACTCCGTGGTGGTGGAGGTCACCGACAACGGCCACGGCGGCGCGGAGGTGCGCCCGGGTGGTGGGCTCGCCGGGCTCGCTGACCGGGCTGCGACGATTGACGGCGTGGTCGTCGTGGTGAGCCCGATCGGCGGGCCGACCGTGATCCGGACGGAGCTGCCGTGCGCGTGGTGATCGCGGAGGACTCGGTCCTCCTTCGGGTCGGTGTGGAACGCCTGCTGGCCGACGAGGGGATCGAGACGGTCGCGGCGGTGGACGACGGTGACGCGCTGCTCGCCGCGATCGAGGAGCACCGCCCCGACCTGGCCCTGGTGGACGTGCGGATGCCGCCGACGTTCACCGACGAGGGGCTGCGGGCAGCGATCGAGGCGCGCAAGCGCATCCCCAACCTGCCAGTGCTGGTCCTCTCGCAGTACGTGGAGGAGCGGTACGCGGTGGAGCTGCTGGCCGGCGGCGCGAACGGCGTCGGCTACCTGCTCAAGGAGCGCGTGGCGGACGTGTCGGAGTTCGTGGCCGCCCTCCGCCGGGTCGCCGACGGCGGCACGAGCATCGACCACGAGGTCATCACCCAGCTGATGGTCCGGTCCAAGCGCAACCCGGTCGACTCGCTCACCCAGCGTGAACGCGAGGTGCTCGCGCTGATGGCGCAGGGGCTGTCGAACGCCGCCATCGCGGCCGCGCTGGTCGTCTCCGACGGCGCGGTGGAGAAGCACGTCGGCAACATCTTCGCCAAGCTCGGCCTGGAGCCCGGCACGAGCGAGCACCGCCGCGTGCGCGCCGTGCTCGCCTACCTCAACCTGGGCTGAGGCCGAGCAGCCTGGCCCCGTTGTCGTGCAGCACGGCCCGCAGGAACGGCTCGCCGAGCCGCTCGTCGGCGGCGGCCCAGCCCTCGATGGCGTCCAGCTGCGCCGAGTAGTCGTACGGGATGTTCGGGAAGTCCGAGCCGAGCACGACCCGGTCCGCCACGTCGACCAGCCGTGCCGCCCAGTCGCGCGGCAGCGCCGCCATCGCCTCGGTGAACGGCACGCCGACCATCGTGGTGTCCAGGTGCACCCCGTCGTACCGGCCGACCAGGTCCAACGCGCCCAGGTAGTCGGGCATCCCGGCGTGCGCCAGCACCGCCACCAGCGACGGGTGCCTGCGCAGCACGTCCTCGAACACGTCCAGCCCGGTGTGCGCGCCGGGTACCGGCCCGTGCCCGCAGTGCACCACCACGGGCACCCGTGCCTCGGCCAGCAGGCCCCACGCGCCGTCGAGCGACCGCGGGTCGTAACCGCCCACCTGCACGTGCGCCTTGAAGCACCGCGCACCGGCCGTCAACGCCCGCGACACGTACGCCTCGACGCCCGGCTCCGGGTACAGCGTCGCGGTCGGCACGGCGCCGTCCACGCGCGAGCCGAAGTCCAGGGCCCAGTCCGTCAGCCACTCGCCCATGCCCGGCTTGTGCGGGTACACCAGGGGCGCGAACCCGACCACGCCGAACGACCGCAGCACGGCCAGCCGCTCCGCCTCCGGCAGCCGGTACCGGATCGACCAGTCGACGCCGTAGTGCCGGGACGCCTCGTCGAAGAACGCCCACACCTTGTCCAGCACGCGCCGCGGCATGAAGTGCACGTGCACGTCGACCAGGCCGGGGACGGCGGTGTTCAGTAGCGGCCCTTCAACGCGCGGCCGTGCGCCTTCTGGATCTCCCGCTCGGCGTCCCGCTTGGCCAGGTCCTGCCGCTTGTCGTACGACTTCTTGCCGCGCGCCAGGGCCAGCTCGACCTTGACGTACCCGTCCTTGAAGTACATCGACAGCGGGATCAGCGACAGACCGCTCTCCTTGGTCTTGCCGATCAGCCGCTCGATCTCGCCCTTGTGCAGCAGGAGCTTGCGCTTGCGCCGCACCTCGTGGTTGGTCCAGGTGCCCGCCACGTACTCCGGGATGTGCAGCGCGTGCAGCCAGATCTCGCCGTCGTCCACCTGGCCGAAGGCGTCCACCAGGGACGCCCGGCCCATGCGGAGGCTCTTCACCTCCGTGCCGACGAGCACGACACCGGCTTCGAAGGTGTCGAGGATGGTGTAGTCGTGCCGAGCCTTGCGGTTCGACGCGATCACCTTCTGACCGCGTTCCTTGACCATGACGGAAACCTTACGTGAGCGCGCCAGCGGTTATAGGCGCACGTAGAGACGCAGCGTGACGTAGCCGGTCAGGGCCGAGATCGCGATCGCCACACCGACCAGGATGGGTGAGAGGAAGAGGATCTCCACCATGCTCACCTCCGGGATGATGTTGGCCGCGAACAGCTCGCCCAGCACCCGGTCGAGCAGGAAGAGCTTCGCCACCACGAGCAACCCGATCGAGACCACGGAGCCGATGACGCCGGCGACCACCGCCTCGATGAGGAACGGCAGCTGGGTGTACCAGCGGGTGGCGCCGACCAGCCGCATGATGCCGACCTCCGTGCGCCGGGTGAACGCCGACACCTGGATCGTATTGGAGATCAACATCAGCGCGGCGAACGCCTGGAGCGCCGCCAGCACCAGCGCGCCGTCGCGCAGGCCGTTCAGGAAGCCGAACAGCCGGTCGAGGTCCTCGCGCTGGTCGTCGACCTTCTTGACGCCCGCCTTGCCGGTGAACGCCTGCACGATCACGTCGGACCGCTGCGCGTCCTCCAGCTTGACCCGGAACATCGCCGGGATCGCCTCGGGACGGGCCAGCTTCGCCAGCTCCGGCTGCGACTCGAAGACCTTCTTGAACCGCTCGAAGCCCTTGTCGCGGTTCTCGTAGACGACCGTCTCGACCCCGGACGTGGTCTCCAGCTGGCTGCGCAGGCCCGAGCAGGGCTGCTGCGTGCAGTCCTTGTCGTTCACGCTGATGTCGTTGGTGAGCATGACCGCCACCTCGAGCTGGCCGAGGTAGTCGTCCTGCATCTTGTCCACCATGTTGACGACCAGCAGGCCGACACCGAGCAGCAAGAGCGAGATCGCGGTCGTGAGGATCATCGCGATGGTCATCGTGACGTTCCGGCGCAGGCCGGTGACGACCTCGCTGAACACGAAGCTGGTACGCATCGGGGGGAACGTTCCTCAGGGTCGGGGGATGAGGGGGTCCGGCGTCCTCGGGCTCAGCGGCCCACGCCGTAAACACCCCGTGCGTCGTCGCGGATGATGCGGCCGTTGTCCAGCTCGACCACCCGGCGGCGCATGGAGTCGACGATGGAGTGGTCGTGGGTGGCCATCAGCACCGTCGTGCCGGTGCGGTTGATCCGCTCCAGCAGCAACATGATGTCCTGGCTGGTGTCGGGGTCCAGGTTCCCGGTCGGCTCGTCGGCCAGCAGCACCAGCGGCCGGTTGACGAACGCGCGGGCGATCGCCACCCGCTGCTGCTCGCCGCCGGACAGCTCGTGCGGCATCCGGTCGGCCTTGCCGTCGAGGCCGACCAGCTGGAGCACCTCGGGCACCACCTTGACGATGGTGTTGCGCGGCTTGCCGATCACCTCCAACGCGAACGCGACGTTCTCCGCCACGGTCTTGTTGGTCAGCAGCCGGAAGTCCTGGAACACGCAGCCGATGGACTGGCGCAGGCGGGGGACCCTGCGCCGGGACATCTTGGCCACGTCGAAGTTCGACACGTACACGCGGCCCTTGCTGGGCACTTCCTCCCGCAGCAGGAGCCGCAGGAACGTGGACTTCCCGGAACCGGAAGGCCCGATGAGGAACACGAACTCACCCTTGTCCATCTCGACCGATACGTTGTCGAGCGCGGGACGCGCGGAGCTCTTGTAGACCTTGGACACGTGTTCGAGGCGAATCACGAGGCGCGAGTGTACTCGTGGCCTGGGTAAAGCCCTCGTCTCGCCCGCCGCACGGCGGCTTGACCGATCAGGACTGGTGCTGCTTGCGCCAGCGGATGCCCGCTTCCAGGAAGTCGTCGATCTCGCCGTCGAGCACCGCGGACGGGTTGCCGACCTCGTGCTCGGTGCGCAGGTCCTTGACCATCTGGTACGGGTGCAGCACGTAGGAGCGCATCTGGTTGCCCCAGCTCGACCCGGTGTCCTTCAGCGCGTCCATCTTCGCCTGCTCCTCCTGCCGCTGCCGCTCCAGCAGCTTGGCCTGGAGCACGGCCATCGCGGTGGCCTTGTTCTGCAGCTGGGAGCGCTCGTTCTGGCAGGAGACCACGATGCCGGTCGGGATGTGCGTCAGGCGCACCGCCGAGTCGGTCGTGTTGACGCCCTGGCCACCCGGGCCGGACGAGCGGTAGACGTCGACCCTCAGGTCCTTCTCGTCGATGTCGACGTGGTCGGTCTGCTCGACCACGGGCACCACCTCGACGCCCGCGAACGACGTCTGCCGGCGGCCCTGGTTGTCGAACGGCGAGATGCGCACGAGGCGGTGCGTGCCCTGTTCGACGCTGAGCGTGCCGTAGGCGTACGGGGCAGTGACGCGGAACGTGGCGGACTTGATGCCCGCCTCCTCGGCGTAGGACGTGTCGAACACGTCGACGCTGTAGCCGTGCCGCTCGGCCCAGCGGGAGTACATCCGCAGCAGCATCTCGGCGAAGTCGGCCGCGTCGATGCCGCCCGCCTCGGCACGGATGGTGACCAGCGCGTTGCGCTCGTCGTACTCGCCCGAGAGCAGCGTGCGGACCTCGAGGGAGGAGATCTCCTCGCGGAGCTTCGCGCGCTCGGTGTCGGCCTCGGCGAGGCTGCCCGCGTCACCCTCGTCCTCGGCCAGCTCGTACATGATCGACAGGTCGTCGAGGCGCTCGCGCAGGGTCGTGATGCGGCGCAGCTCGCCCTGCTTGTGCGAGAGCAGGCTGGTGACCTTCTGCGCCTTCTCCTGGTCGTCCCAGAGGTCCGGCCGGGCCGCCGCCTGCTCCAGCTCCGCGACCTGGGCGCGCAGCGCATCGAGGTCCATCACCGCCTCGATGCTCGTGAGCGTGGCGGAGAGGTCCTTGATGTCTGCTTCGACGTCGGGATTCACGTCCCAAGATTACGCCGGCACCGGTCGCGGAGTGCGACCGGTGGGCGCGATTCAGGCCGTCGGGATGGCGTCGAGCAGCTTGAGCACGGCCTTGGCGTGGGCGAGGCCGAACTCGGCGACCGCCTTGGCGTAGGCGTCCTCGGCGGTCTTCACCGCCGTCTTGGCGGCCTCCTGCTCGGCGCCGTAGCTCGCGCGGGCGGAGTCCACGAGCCCTTGCCGCTGCTTGGCGGTCAGGGAGCCCGCGTGCACCAGCCGCAGGATCAACGGGCTGCGCAGGTGGTCCGGCCCCGGCTCGGAGAGCAGCCAGTTCTTGAACGCCTTCTTGCCCGCCGCGGTCAGCACGTACTGCTGGCTGGAGCGCGGGCCCTGCTTGCCGAGGCGCAGCAGGCCTGCGTCCGCCAACGCGGGCAGCTCGCGGTAGACCTGGCTCCGGGTGACGCTGAAGAACGCGCCGAAGCGCTCTCCGGCCTCAGCCACGAGCTGGCCACCGGTCTTGGGTCCGTCGTGCAGCAGTCCGAGCAGGGCCGCCGCCGTCGCATTCAGGTCCGACACACCACCAACGGTGCCACGCTCACCCGTCGCTGTCCACAATGGTCAGCCGTTCTGTCCACTGTGGCTGATCACGGGCTAGCGGAGTTGGGCCAAGCGGAGCAACGCAAACATCGCTGCGTAACCGCCCGCTGATCAACACCACGCGTTCGGCCTCTTGACCCCGCCTGTCCACGCGAAGTGGAAATCCATTGAGCCGCAAGGGAAACCGCACTTTTGCGTTCACTCGAACGGCAGCGCGGCGTCACGCGCCGCTGCCGCGCCGCCCCGGCGGCCCCATCGGGCGATAGCACAACCCGGTGATGTCCGGCTCTCGACGTGGCAAACACGTCGGGTGGTGGGACCATTACCACGGGTGTTCGTACGACTGGGAGGTCAGCTGTGGGCATCAAATGGACGACGGGAACGAAGGTAGTCCGCAACGCCCGCGCCTGGGCGTCCGGCACGATCCCGGAGCAGGCGGGCAAGGACGAGTGCATGGTGTGCGGCAAGCAGATCCGCAGGCATCGCACGGTCAGCGGCGAAGGCCGGGTGTGCTCCCTCACGTGCGCCCAGTACTGGGCGGAGAACATGACCTGAGCACGCGCAAGCGAAAGGCCCCCGGAGTCGAAACTCCGGGGGCCTTTCACGTGGTAGCGGGGACAGGATTTGAACCTGCGACCTCTGGGTTATGAGCCCAGCGAGCTACCGAGCTGCTCCACCCCGCGCTGTAAGGACAACTATACACGCCCCGAAAACCACTTTTCACCGGGGCCCCCTAACCGCATATCCCCAGCTCACGCACTATCCAGGGCCTCGCGCTTCCCCAAACCGCACCCGACCACCGGAACCCGCACCGACGTGGAGTCCAGGGGCTTCGCCCCCGGTCGGGGGTGCAGGGGGCGAAGCCCTCCTGCCCGGGGTCCGGGGGCCGGGCCCCGGGTATAAATGCGGAAAAGCCGTGTTCATGATTTCCATGAACACGGCTATCCCACTTTGTAGCGGGGACAGGATTTGAACCTGCGACCTCTGGGTTATGAGCCCAGCGAGCTACCGAGCTGCTCCACCCCGCGCTGCATTTAGAACTGTACGCCTGGGGTTAACCGGAATGCAAATCGGGTGGCCCGGAACGTGTCCCAGGCCACCCGATGGCGATATCAGTGCAGGTCAGCCGGTCGGTGTCGGTGACGGCTGGGTGGTCGACGGCTGGGTCGTCGACGCACCCGCCGCCGTGTTGAACCTCTTCGTCGCGTCGTCGAGCGCCTTGTAGGCGTTGCCGAGCTCGACGAAGTCACCGCTGGACTGCGCGGCCTTGATGCGCGACAGGGCCGACTGGATGTCCCGCACGGCCTGCTGCAGCTCCGTGCCGCCCTGCCCGTCGTTCGGCGCCGTCGGCGTCGTGGTGGGCGTGGACGTCGGCGGCTGGCCGTTGGGGTCCGGTGTCGGCACCTGGGCCGACGAGCCGGACAGGACCTCCTCCATCGCCTCGGCCAACGTCGGCGCGTAGCCCACCTTGTCGCCGAAGCTCACCAGCACCTTGAACAACTGCGGGAACTGGGTGTTCTGACTGGCCCGTTCGATGTAGATGGGCTCCACGTAGAGCAGGCCGCCGCCCACCGGCAGGGTCAGCAGGTTGCCGTAGACGACCTTCGTCTGCCGCTGGGCGAGCAGGTTCAGCTCACCGCTGACCTCGCCGTTGGTGAGGAAGGTGGTCTGGATCTGCTGCGGGCCCTTGACCTCGTTGTTCAGCGTCAGGACGCTCATCTTGCCGTAGTTGTCCGGGTCGGATCTGACCGTCACGTACGACGCCATGAACTCCCGGTTCAACCGCACCAACGCGCTGGTCAGCTGGAAGCTCACCTTGTTCGCGTCGCCGGTCGGGTCGCCCGCCAGCACGTAGAACGGCGGCTGCCGGTCCCGCTGCTGCTGCACGCCCTGCTGCTGCGCCTCGACCGTGGTGGCGTTGTCGATGGTCGGGTCGGACGGCACGTCCCAGAACGAGACGCCGGAGTAGAAGTCACGCGGGTTGTCCACGTGGTACTCCGACAGCATCTCCCGCTGGACCTTGAACAGGTCCTCGGGGTAGCGCAGGTGCTCCTTCAGCGACTGAGACATCTCGCTGTTGGCCTTCACCGTGCCCGGGAAGACGCCCATCCACGCCTTCAGCACGGGGTCCTGCGCGTCCATCTCGTACAGCGTCACCGTGCCGTCGTAGGCGTCCACAGTGGCCTTGACCGAGTTGCGGATGTAGCTGATCTCCCGGTTCGGCTGCTGCGCCACGCCCGGCAGCGAGTCGTTCGTGGCGTCGCCCAGCGCCGTGCGGCGCGCGTACGGGTAGTTGTCGAGCGTGGTGTAGCCGTCGACGATCCACGTGATGCGGCCGTCCACCACCGCCGGGTACGGGTCGCCGTCGACGGTCAGCCACGGCGCCACGGCCTCCACGCGGTCGCGCGGGTGGCGGTTGAAGATGATCCGCGAGTCGTCGCCGATGGCCGAGTTGAACAGGATGTTCCGCTCGCCGTAGGCGGCGGCGAAGACCATCTTGTTGAACAGGCCGCCGATGCGGACGCCGCCCTTGCCGGTGTAGGTGTAGGACGAGCCGTCGGTGTCGTACTCGCCGGGAGCGCCCTCGCCCCGGCCACCGACGATGGCGTAGTCGGCCGGGCTGCCCAGCTCACCGAAGTAGGTGCGCGGCTGCTCCACGCCGAACGGGCCGGGCTGGACCTTGCCGTCCTGGCCGACCTGCGCCACCTCGAACACCGGGTAGCCGCCGTCGCCGTCGTCGTCCGCGGTCGAGTTCACCTTGCTGGCCTCGGCGAACACCATGCCGTTGCCGTGGGTGTAGATGAGGTGCTGGTTGATCCAGTCGCGCTGGCCCTGCGGGATGCCCGCGGTGTTCAGCTCGCGGACCGCGACGATGTAGTCCTGGAGCTGCTGGTCCTTTGTGTACCGGTCGACGTCCAGCTTCTCCGGGAACGCGTAGAACGGCCGCAGCTGCTGGAACTGGGTGAACGTCTTGGAGATGACGGCCGGGTCGAGCAGCCGGACGTTGCCCACCGTCGCCTGGTCGTTCTTCAACTCGTCCAGCGAGACGTTCTGCTTGCCCGCGTACGACTCGCTCTCCACCTTGTCCGGGGTCAGCCCGAAGGCTTGCCGGGTGGCTTCGATGTTGCGGCCGATGGGTTCGGCTTCCTTCTCGATGGCGTTCGGCCGCACCGAGAACTGCTCCAGCACGGCGGGCCAGGCGGCGCCGACCAGGATCGAGGACAGCACCAGCAGCACGGTCGCGATCGCCGGCAGCTGGAGGTTGCGCAGCACCGCGCCCGCGAAGAACGCGATGGCGCAGAAGACCGCGATGAACAGCAGGATCAGCTTGGCGGGCAGCACCGCGTTGAGGTCGGTGTAGCTCGCGCCGTCGAACTTGTCGTTGCGGTCGGAGAACAGCAGCGTGTACCGGTCGAAGAAGTACGCGACCGCCTTGAGCAGGATGAACACGCCCGCCACGATGGCCAGGTGGGTGCGGGCGGGCCCGGAGAGCTGACCGCCGCGACCCGCCAGCCGGATGCCGCCGAACAGGTAGTGCGCCACCACCGCGGCCACGAACGCGACCGCCGTGGCGATGAACAGCCACGACAGCACCCACGTGTAGAACGGCAGCTGGAACGCGTAGAAGCCGATGTCGTGGCCGAACTCGGGGTCGTTCACGCCGAACGAGGTGGCGTTGAGGAACAGCTGGACCTCTTCCCAGTTGCCCTGGGCCGAGGTGCCGGCGATGACGCCGACCAGCACCGGCAGTCCGATGGCGAACAGCTTCATCCGCCTGCTGACGACGGCGCGGTAGCGGGCCACCGGGTCGTCGGGCCCGGACACCGGCACGAAGACCGGCCGGGAGCGGTAGGCGAGGATCAGGTTGATCGCGACGAGACCGCCGACCAGCAGGCCCACGGCGAAGAACAACCCGAACCGGGTCGCCAGCACCGTGCCGTAGACGCTGCGGAAGCCGACCTCGCCGAACCAGAGCCAGTTGACGTAGGTGCCGAGCAGCCTTGAGCCGGTGATCAGACCGACCAGGACCACCGCACCGACGATGAGCAGAATCCGGCTGCGACGGGACAGCCTGGGCAGTCCGACCGGGGGCCGTGTGGCCACGGGGCACGCTCCTGGATCGCGGTAGTGGCGTTCGTACGTTCTGTCCAACTCTACGGAGGCCGCCCGGGGTTCCCCGTTCGGTCTTGTCTTCTGTGATCTGATTGTCGGCTTCGCCGGGGCAGGTGCGACCATGGCGCACGTGTCAGCCAGTGAAACGCCACCCGTGGTGCTGCCCGAGGTCGCCCGCGAGGTCGAGGAGTTCGTGTCCACCGCCGGGTGGAACCAGCCGACCCAGCTGTTCGCGCTGGTACCGACCGCCGAGCTGCTGGAGCGGCAACCGGAGCTGGCGGGCCAGCTCGACCCCGCCGCCTCGCCGTTGACGCCGATCGCGCAGGACTCGCTGCCGGACGACGAGCTGGACCGGGCGCTGGCGGGCATCGTGTGGCCCGACGTCGTGCACGGGTGCGCGTTGGCGCAGGAAATCGTCGTGCTGCCGCCGGACGCCGAGGCCCAGCTGACCGAGCAGGAGCTGGACGACGAGCAGGCGCGCAAGTTCGCCGCCGAACACCCCCAGCGCCGGGAGGCGCGGCTGGTGGCGGCCGTGCTGCGGGACGGCTCGGCGGCGTGCGTGCTGCGGCTGCGGGGCAACGTGGAGGTGCCCGAGGAGGTCGTGGCCCATCCCGAACTGGCCCCGAACCTCACCCGAGCCCTGCTCGAAACCCTCAGGCAGTGACATGGCCGCTGCTCCGCAGACGGCGGCTCGGTCGCCTGGAAGTCGGTCGTTCGCGCCTGATTTCCCGACGATCGAAAAGCGTGATCGCCGGGAAATGAGGCACGAACGAACGACGCGACCTCGCGGGGTGGCCCGGTAGCAGGGCGGGGTGGCCCGGCAGCAGGGCGGGGTGGCCCGGTAGCAGGGCGCGGAGCAGCGGCCTAACAACTGGGCGCGTCGCCGCCCTTGCTCAGTGATTCCAGCGACTGCACGGCGTCGTCCAGCTTCTCGACCTTGACCAGGCGCAAGCCCTCCGGGGCGTGCTGCTTCGCCTCGTCGCAGTTGCCCGCGGGCACGAGGAACACGGTGGCGCCGCCCTCGCGGGCGGCGACCATCTTGAACCCGATGCCGCCGATGCGGCCGACCTCGCCCTTGTCGTTGATCTCGCCGGTGCCCGCGACGGACTGCCCGCCGTTCAGCTCGCCCGGGGTGAGCTTGTCGACGATCGACAGCGCGAACAGCAGGCCCGCGGACGGCCCGCCGACGTCGGACAGGCTGATCTTGATCTCGAACGGCACGTCCGCGCGGTCCAGCGGCAGCACGCCGAGGAAGCCGGACTCGCGGCCGTCCGCGCGGCCGAGGGTGACGGTGGCGGTCTTGCGCTCGGACCCGCGTTCGAAGGTCAGCGTGATCCGGTCACCCGGCTTGGTGCTCTCCAGCGCCGCGCGCACGTCGTCGGCGCTGGAGACCTGCTTGCCGTTGACCTCCAGCAGCCGGTCGTTCGGCTCCAGCACGGTGGCGGCCGCGGTGTCGTTGGTGATCTCGGCGGCGACGACCTTCATCGGGTAGTCCAGGTAGCTCAGCGCGGCCACCTCGGCGCTGCTCTGCGAGTCCTGGAACGCCTTCACGTTCTGGTCGCGGACCTGCTGCTCGGACTCGCCGGGCCGGAAGAACTCCTCGCGCGGCGCCAGCGCGTACCGGCCGCTGATCCACAGGCCGAGCGCGCCGAACAGCGACACGTCGTCGGTGAGCGACACCGTGGTCATGGTGAGGTTGCCGCCGGTCGGGAAGGTCTCCTGACCTTCGACCGACACCACGTCGCCGCCGTTGACCTGGCCCAACGTGTCGTAGGTCGGTCCGGGGCCGAGGGCGACGTACGGCACGCGGGCGAACCCGCCGAGCAGGCCGAGCACCAGCACGACCGTGAGGCTGACCACGAGGGTCCACGTCCGCCGGGTCAGGCCGCGCCGCGGCGCGTGCGGTGGGGGTGGTGCCTGGTCCACGACGGTGTCGGTGCCTTCGGTCACGCCAGACAGGGTACGACCACGGCGTCACGCCCCTGGCGAACCGGTCCCACGCGGGGCTGCCGTGCCGCGTACCGTGGACCCATGAGTGACCTGCCCTTCGGGTTCAGCCCGCAGGACCCCGACGACCGCAACCGCAAACCCGGGGACCAAGGGGAGAACCCCTTCGACTTCAACCAGCTCGGCGCGATGCTGAGCCAGCTCGGTGCGATGTTCAGCAACGCGGGCACGTCGTCCGGGCCGGTCAACTACGACCTCGCGAAGCAGATCGCGCTCCAGCAGCTCGCCGGCAAGGGCGGCACCGGCTTCGGCCCGGACCAGAGCGGCGCGGTGGCCGACGCCGTGCACCTGGCGGAGATGTGGCTCGACCCGGTGACGTCGCTGCCCGCGGGCGCGCGCACGTCCCAGAGCTGGAGCGCGCGCGACTGGGTGGAGCGCACGTTGCCGACGTGGCAGCGGCTGTGCGACCCGGTGGCGCAGCGGGTGTCCGGCGCTTGGGTGGACGCGATGCCGGCCGAGGCGAAGGAAGCCGCCGGACCGCTGCTGTCGATGCTCGGCCAGATGGGCGGCATGGCGTTCGGCTCGCAGCTCGGCGGCGCGCTGGCGCAGCTCGGCGCGGAGGTGCTGACGTCGACCGACGTGGGGCTGCCGCTCGGGCCGGAGGGCACGGCGGCGCTGCTGCCGGACAACATCGAGAAGTTCACCGAGGGCCTGGAGCGGCCGACCAGCGAGGTGCTGGTGTTCCTGGCCGCGCGTGAGGCGGCGCACCAGCGGCTGTTCAGCCACGTGCCGTGGCTGCGGCAGCGGCTGCTGGACACGGTTGAGGAGTTCGCCCGCGGCATCACCGTCGACACCTCGGCGCTGGAGCAGCTGGCCGGCCAGATCGACCCGGCGAACCCGGCGAGCATCGAAGAGGCGATGAAGTCGGGGATGCTCGAACCCCAGACCACGCCCGGGCAGAAGGCCGCGCTGACCCGCCTGGAGACGTTGCTGGCCCTGGTCGAGGGCTGGGTGGACGTGGTGGTGAACGAGGCGGTCGGCGAGCGGCTGCCCGGCGCCGAGGCGCTGCGGGAGACGCTGCGCAGGCGGCGCGCGTCCGGCGGGCCGGCGGAGCAGACGTTCGCCACGCTGGTCGGCCTGGAGCTGCGGCCACGCCGGCACCGCTCGGCGGCGGCGCTGTGGAAGCTGCTCACCGACCAGCACGGCATCGAGCAGCGCGACAGCGTCTGGGAGCACCCCGACCTGGTGCCGACGGCCGAGGACCTGGACGACCCGATGGAGTTCGCCGAGCGGTTCGGCCAGACGCGCAAGGCGCTGGAGGACCCGATGGCGGAGCTGGAGCGCACCCTGCGCGACGAGGACAAGGGCGACGAGCCGAAGAAGGACGGGGAGTAGCGCCACCCACCCCGCGAGGTCGCGCCCGTTCACGACCTCGCGGGACCGGTCGTGGCTAGTCCTCCTCCGTGATGCCCAGCCCGGCCGCGGCCGAGAGGCCTTCCAGGTACCCGATGGCCCGCTCGGCCTTCGGGTACCTGTGCACCAGCAGCCAGAAGTCCTTTCCGTGCCCGGGCACCTCCAGGTGCGCCAGCTCGTGCACCAGCACGTAGTCGAGCACCCACGCGGGCACGTCGCGCAGCCGCTCGCTGATCCTGATCGTGCCCTCGCTCGGCGTGCACGACGCCCACCTCGTGCGCATCGGCGGCACCCACCGCACGCTGCTCGGCTGCACGCCGTCCAGGTACCGGTCCGCCAGCTCCTCGCACCGGGCCAGCAGGGCGGCGTCCGAGGTGCGCGTTGGCGAGCGCCTGCGGGTCTCGCTGCGCTGCAGGCGGCTGAGCATCTCCGCCACCCAGTGCTTCTCCTCGCTCTTGCTCATGCGAGCCGGCAGCAGGACCACGACCGTGTCCCCCTCGCGGTACGCGCTCACCATGCGACGGCGCCGGGCGCTGCGCCGCACCTCCACCTGCGGTTCGGGCATGGCGTTCACGGTAAGGCCAGGGACCGACAATCCGCGGCGGCCAAGCGGCGGTCTGTGGAGGGACGGACCAGCAGGTTCCACCGAAAGGCGGCTGGACACGCTCGACGCGGCGTGCAGCGGAGGCGCGTTCCCGGAGGTAGCGTTCAGCGCAACCCCCGAGTGTGGCGCAGATCGCTCCGCACTCTCGAAGCGAGGAGGAAGCCGTGGCCGAGACCTACAACGGCTACTGCGTCAAGTGCCGTGAGAAGCGCGACTTCACGGGCGAGGTGCACGAGAGCAACAACCGCAGGATGGCCAAGGGCAAGTGCCCGGTCTGCGGAACCACGGTGACCCGGATCCTCGGCAAGGCGAAGGTCTGATCGAGGACGGGCGGCCGGGCCCCTCGCGGGCGTCCGGCCGCTCGTCAAGGCCATTTACGGCCTCTGTGGACAACCGGCAAGCCTGTGGACAGGCATTTTGCCGAACCGGCCGCCACGGGCACGCTGCCGGTGTGGATCTCCCCAACCGCCCCAGGGTCCTGCCCGGCCTGCCGCTGCTGCGCCGCCGGGCCGACGTGGTGCAGATCGGCACGGACCCCCGGCACGCGATGCTGGTCGAGGACGTGCCGGAGCCGATGGCGTCCGTCCTGCTCGGCCTCAACGGTCGACACACCCTCACCGACCTGCGGGAACGCCTCGCCGGTCACGGTCGCCAGGCAGCCGAGTTCGCCGGCGTGCTGCACGGCCTCGCGCGGGCCGGGCTGGTCGAGGACACCGTGCCCGTGCCGCACCCGCGGCTGGCCGCCGAGGTGACCGGGTGGGCGCTGCGGACCCGTCGTCGCGCCGTCGGACTGCCCGCCGACCGGGCCGCCAGATCCGTCGTGGTGCACGGCGAGGGCAGGCTCGCGGTCACCGTCGCCGCGCTCCTGGGCGCCTCCGGAGTGGCACACGTTCGAGTGGTCGCGCGGGGCCGGGTCGGGCCGGAGGACACCGGATCGGGGTACGTCGAAGCGGACGTCGGCCGACCGCGTGCCGAGGCCGCCCAGGACGCCGTGCGGCGGGCGTGCGGGACCGTGCGCCCGGTGGGGCGCGCCGTGGACCTGGTGGTGCTGGCCGACGCGTTGGTGCCCGCCCCTGAGGTGCTGCACCGGCTCGTCGCGGACGGCACGCCGCACCTCGCCGTGCGGGTCCGGGAAGGGCTCGGCGTGGTCGGACCGCTGGTCGTGCCGGGTCGCAGCAGCTGCCTGAGGTGCGCGGACATGCACGCGGCCGACGAGGACCCGGCGTGGCCGATGATCGCCGCGCAGCTGGTCGACCGCGCGCAGCACGCCGACCTGGCCACCGTCACGGCGACCGCCGGGGTGGCGGTCGGGCAGGCGCTGCTGGCGCTCGACCGGTCCGAGCCGGCCGCGACCAGGCCGCCCACCTGGGACGCGACCCTGGAGGTCGACGCGTTCGCCGGAGTGGTCGAGCACCGGATCGCGCCGGTGCACCCGCGCTGCGAGTGCCGTTCCGCGACGTGATCCGCCCTCAGGTAGGGCTGTGTAGGTTTTGTGGCAGGGGCGTGCACCACTGCGTCCTCGTGAACGGGCGGGAGGAGAATCACCGGGTGAGCGAGATCCCGCGCAAGGCCGTGCAGCGCACCGCCAAGCTGGCCAGCCTCCCGCTCGGGGTGGCGGGCCGGGTGGTGGGCGGCTGGGGCAAGCGCCTGGCAGGCCGCAGCTCCGAGGAGGTCAGCGCCGAGGTGTCGGCGAAGACCGCGGAGCAGGTGTTCGCGGTGCTCGGGCAGCTCAAGGGCGGCGCGATGAAGTTCGGCCAGGCGCTGAGCGTGTTCGAGGCGGCGGTGCCCGACGAGCTGGCCGAGCCGTACCGCGAGGCGTTGACCAAGCTGCAGACGGCCGCGCCGCCGATGCCCGCGCGCACCGTGCACCGCGTGCTGGCCGAGCAGCTCGGCGCGGGGTGGGCGAAGCGGTTCACGTCGTTCGACGACTCGCCCGCCGCGTCGGCGAGCATCGGGCAGGTGCACCGGGCGGTGTGGCACGACGGCCGCGACGTGGCGGTGAAGGTGCAGTACCCGGGCGCGGACGAGGCGTTGCAGAGCGACCTCAGCACGTTGCTGCGGTTCAGCCGGGTGTTGCAGGCGGTGATGCCCGGCGCCGAGGTCAAGCCGCTGTTGGAGGAGCTGCGGGACCGGTACCTCGAGGAGTTGGACTACCGGACCGAGGCGGACAACCAGCGGGTCTTCGCGAAGGCGTTCGACGGCGACGACCGCGTGCTCGTGCCGCGGGTGGTGGCCAGCTCGCCGAAGGTGATGGTCACCGAGTGGACCGAGGGCACGCCGCTGTCGAAGATCATCCGTGAGGGTGAGCGCGACGAGCGCGACCTGGCCGGGCAGCTGCTGTCGGAGTTCCACTTCTCCGCGCCGAGCCGGTCCGGGCTGCTGCACGCCGACCCGCACCCCGGCAACTTCATGCTGGGCGCGGACGGCCGGTTGCGCGTGCTGGACTTCGGGGCGGTCGCCCGGCTGCCCGACGGGTTGCCCAAGACGTTGGGCCTGATGACCAGGCTGGCGCTGGACGGCCGGTCGGCGGACCTGGTGGAGCTGCTGCGGACGGAGCGGTTCATCCGTCCCGGGACCGAGCTGCACGCCGAGGACGTGTTGAACTACCTGGCGCCGTTCGTCGAGCCGCTGCGGACCGAGACGTTCCACTTCACCCGGCGGTGGCTGCAGAAGCAGGCGGAGCGCGTCGGCGACCTCCGCAGCCCCGATTCGCACACGGGAAGGTCCCTGAACCTCCCGCCGCAGTACCTACTTATCCACAGGGTGACGCTGGGCGCGACCGGCATCCTCTGTCAGCTCGACGCGAACGTGCAGGCCAGAGCCATCGTCGCCCAGTGGCAGCCCGGCTTCGACGACTGAGTTGTCCACAGGTCTCCGACTTGTCCACAGATCACCACCACCCCATGGCACGGCTTCCGCAACCACCGGAAGATCGACCCCATGGACCAAGTGATCAAGGCAGCGGACCTGCGGGCAGCCGGCGTGCCGGGCTACGTCATCGACCTCAAGTGCCGACCCGGCGGGCCGTGGCAACGCATCCTGCCGGGCGTGGTGCTGCTCGGCGCGAGCCCTCCGACCCGTGCCCAACGCCTCCAGGCGGCGCTGGCTTACGCCGGCCCTGAGGCGGTCGTCACCGGCGTCGACGCCCTGCACGCCCACGGCCTGCACGCCCTGCCTCCCCCACCCCGCATCCACCTGCTGCAACCGGCCACCACCCGCCGCTCGTGCGCGGACCACGTGCTGCTGGAACGCACCACCCGCCCACCGAAGGTGGTGGTGGAATCCGGCCTCCCCGTCGCCGAACCGACGAGAGCAGTCCTGGACGCCGCGCGCCACGAACCGGACCCCTTGCGCCAACACCACCTGCTGGCCACCGCGGTCCGCTCCGGGATGTGCACGGTCACCGGCCTGACCAGAGAACTGGACGCGGGCAGCAAACGCGGCACCGCGACCCCCAGAGCAACCCTTCGACTCCTCTCCGCCCTCCTCCGCTAACCACCCACGGCCGCCACCACCCCTCCCTCTCCATCTCCCTGCTCCGCACACCTCTGCACCTCTACTCACAACCGCGCACTGATGACCCACCCCACGCACCAATCGCCTCGGCTGGGCAGTCGGCCTTCCTCCCGCCCGCACCTACCACCAAGCACACCGCCCTACCCAACGGCGGCAACCACCTGAGCCGCCCTACCCCCACACCCAGCACGTCGCCACACCCAGCAGGCCGCCGGCCCCAGCGAGGGCAGCCGGCAGCCGGCCTCCGACCGCCGTCAGCTTCACCAGCGTCGCCCTACCCGGCACCCCCACCCGCACCCCAGTAGTCGGACGGCAGCTTGCCTTCGATGTCCCGGACGTGCGCCCGCGCGCAGAGGTGGCACAACCACTGGTCGACCCCGCGCTCCCGCTCTCGCACCCAGGCCAAGAGCTGGGCCGGGTCCGGGACGGACGAACGCGTCCGTCCACAGCGGGCGCACGTGTCGGTCACGGCTTGCGGCCCAGGTACACGGTGTTGGCGATCAGCAGGAACACGTCGTCGCGCAGCCCGAGGAACGCGGGGTCCTGAGGGTCGAGCAGTTGCTTCACCGTGCGGCGGTCGGCGGGGTGGAGCGCGTCGCCGGCGACCTCGGTGAACCAGGCCAGCTGGTTCACCGCCCAATCGCGCACCGCCTGCTCGGGCGGTGCGGGGTGATCGATCAAGTAGCTGAACGCGGTCACGTCCACCAGACCGGCGTCGGAGAGCACGAGGTTCCAGCCGCCGGGCATGCGAACGGCACCCGTCGTGTTCTCCCGCATCCGCACGAACCACTGGTCGCGCGCGGCGGTCAGTCGCTCTTGCAAGCCCGGCTCACCGATACCCAGGTCGAACGGGAGGAACTTGCCGCTCAACCCGCCCTCGGCGAGCGCCAACCACCCACCGGGCGCGACCGCCTCGATCAACCCGACCACTGCCGCACGCTGATCAGGGAGGTGATGCACGACGTTCGAAGCCCACACCAACTGCGCGGGTCCGGCGATCTCCACCGGCCGTTCGGTGGCGAGGTCGGCGAGCACCGGCCGGACGCGCACGGTCGCCGTCGTCGTGTCGGTCTCGTAGGCCGCCGCCGACCGGGCGGCGGTGGTGGCCGCGTCCAACAGCTCGGGCACCGCGTCGACCAGCACGACGGTGCCGCCGCCGCGCGCGGACAGCGCCTCGACCAGCGCCACGCTCATCCCACCGGCACCGCACCCGACATCCAGCACGGTCGGCTTGTCGGGCAGGGCGCGAACGAGTCTGCGCGCGACCACGCGCCGCGACTCGGCGTCCAGCTCGTCGGCCTGCCGCAGGAAGTTCAACCGTGACGACCAGTCGATCCCGTCATGGGTGTGGGCATGGGCATGGTTGTGAGAGTGAGCTGCCACACGTCGAACGGTACCTACGCCGAGCCGAACCCTCCCATCGAAATACGCCTCGCCGCGGTCTCCGGCAACGAGCGCGTGGCCGCCGGCGCGCGGGGCACCTGGTCGGCGGCGGCCGGGCGCGTGGCGGCCGGCGCGCGGGCAGCTGGTCGGCGGCCGCCGGGCGCCTGGTCGGCGTGACGTGGTGGTGGTGGTGGTGGTCTGTCGGTCCCGAAGTACTCCCTCCCGGCGGCGGATACGGCGAGGCCCGCCCTCCCCGTCGTGGGACGGGGAGGGCGGGCCGCTCCGTGCATCAGATCGCGCGGGCCTTCATGGCAGCCCTGCGCTGGGCCCATCCGGCCAGTCGACCCCACCTGCGGGCGACGACGAGACGGTGGGCCAGCCGATGCTGTCGCGCGAATATCTCCGCGTCATGCATTCGGGATCTGGCGAGATTTTCTTCGAGCAGCATGGGGTTCCCCTTGGGATTGACCTCGATCAGCATGGATTCGTCTGTGGTGGATCGGTACGTGGTCACGCGGCGGCCTCCTGGTCGTTAGCCCCCCGGACAACGGTCGCGGCGGGTGCCGCGGGTACAACAGGTGCTGCGTCCTTGCGGGGGCGTCCACGGGGACGCTTCCGCGCGATCACGGTTCCGCGCTCGAAGATCTCGCCGCCCCAGACCCCCCAGGGCTCGTGACGAGCAAGCGCACCGGCCAGGCACTCGGCGATGACGGGGCAGGTGGCGCAGAACCTCTTCGCCTCCTCCAGCTCCGCCGGCGCGTCGGCGAACCACAGGTCGGGGTTGTTGGTACGGCAAGGAAGCTCCAAGCCGGCGTCCGGCGCGGTGTCGATCAGAGTGGCGACACCCGCCCCGGAGAGCTCCGACTCGGTGGACAACGTCCCGTTTATGGGGACGGTCGCGGTCAACATCAGGTGGACTCCTGTCAAGGGTCTTGCATGGGGTTTGTTTGTCGTTCGAACCGCAAAACGGGTCGGGACAGCACGAAGGCCGCGGATCCGGTTACGGGTCCGCGGCCTTCGTGAGCTTCGTGGCCTGACTACAAGGTGGTCAGGTACTTCGCTCGTGCGCGGACGGCGCAACGTTCTGAGTCGGGACAAGGGTCGACGCGTGCGGCGTCGGCACCTGGATCAGCTGAACTCGCTCAGCGCCCCACTTGAGGGCGTGGCGATCGCGGGCAGACTTCTCCCCCGCGACACGAGCAGCGACTGGAGCCAAGACCACCCCGGTCATCAGGTAACCGGGCGTCTCGAAGCACGTGGGAGTGTTCACGACCGGTCACCTCCTCGGGTGGCTCGTACTCGACTGCTAGCTCTTGAATCCCCAGCGGGCGCTTCGCGCCCGGCCTGAGCAGGTTATGACCCCACGCAGGACGGGTGCAACAGGTTTTTCCAAATACCTGTCGATTGAGTGAAGATTCCGCGTTTGCCCTGCACAGAGCGCTAGCGGCCGGCCACCCGTACGGACGAGACGGCCCGCAGGCGAGCCGGACGCGGCCACCGGCGGCGGATCAACGGGAGATCAACGGCCCATCAACGCCCGATCAACGGCGGGTCAGCGAAGGTCGACACGGTCGCGACGTAGCCGCCACCCAGCCGCCACCCAGCCAGGACCCGGTCAGGCCCCGGCCACGGCCCGAGGACAGCGCAGAGGTCGACGCGAAGGTCAACGGCCGCGCACGAGGGCCAGCACGTCGTCCCCGAACCGGTCGAGCTTGGCCGCGCCGATGCCCGAGATCGACACGAGCCCGGCGACGTCCTCGGGCCGCTGCTCGGCGATCGCGACCAGCGTCGCGTCGGTGAACACCACGTAGGCGGGCACCTTGAGCTCACGCGCCCGGTCCGCCCGCCACGCCCGCAGCTTGGCCAGCAGCTCCTCGTCCAGGTCGGACGGGCACGAGGCGCACCGGCTCAGCTTGATCGCCCGCGCGTCCACCAACGCCGACCCGCACACCCGGCACTGCGGCTTGGGCCGCTTCTGCAGCGGCTCCCGCTTCGCGGCCGTGCGCGACGCCGGGTGGTCCTCCGGCACGAGCCCGTAGAGGAACCGGCTGCGCCGCCGGTACCGGCGCCCGCCCGCGGCGCGCGCCAACGCCCACGACATCCACAGGTGCACACGGGCCCGCGTCACGCCCACGTACAGCAGCCGGCGCTCTTCCTCGATCGCCGCGTCGTCACCGTCGGCGTGCTGGATCGGCAAGGTGCCCTCGACCAGCCCGACCAGGAACACCGCGTCCCACTCCAGGCCCTTCGCCGCGTGCAGGGACGCCAGCGTCACGCCCTCCACCGTCGGCGGGTGCTGCGCCTCGGCCCGCAGCTCCAACTCGGCCACGAACTTCGGCAGGTCCGCCGAGTCCACCGCCGTGACCAGCTCCTCGGCCAGTTCCACCAGCGCGAGCAGCGACTCCCACTTCTCCCGCGCCGTCCCGCCGGCGGGCGGCTCGTCGGTCAGGCCGATGCCCGCCAGCACCTCGCGGACCACCTTCGGCAGCTCGCCGGTCGGCTCGTGCGCCGCCGCCGACCGCAACGCCACCATCGCCTGCCGCACCTCGGCGCGCTGGAAGAACCGCTCCCCACCACGCACCTGATAGGGCACGCCGACCTCGGCCAACGCCTGCTCGAAGACCTCCGACTGGGCGTTGACGCGGTAGAGGATGGCGATCTCGCTGGCCGCCACGCCCTCGTCCAGCAGCGCCTTCACCCGCCGCGCGACGGCCGCGGCCTCCAGCGTCTCGTCGTCGAACTCGGTGAACGTCGGCTTCGGCCCGTCCGGGCGCTGACCGATCAGCCTCAGCCGTGACCCGGAGGGACGGTCGCGCGCCCACTTGATCACTTCGTTGGCGAGGCCAACGACCTGCGGTGTCGACCGGTAGTCGCGCTCCAGCCGCACCACGACCGCCTCGGGGAACCGGCGCGGGAAGTCCAGCAGCGGACGCGGCGAGGCGCCCGCGAACGAGTAGATGGTCTGGTTCGCGTCACCGACCACGGTCAGGTCGTCGCGCTGACCGAGCCACGCGTCGAGCACGCGCTGCTGCAACGGCGTGACGTCCTGGTACTCGTCCACCACGAAGCAGCGGTACCGGTCGCGGAACTCCTCGGCGACCTCGCCGTGCTCCTCCAGCGCCGCCGCGGTGTGCAGCAGGAGGTCGTCGAAGTCGAGCAGCTGCGCCTGGTTCTTGAGCTCTTCGTAGGTCCGGTAGACCTGCGCGACCTGCTCGGCGGGCGCGGGCGTGTCACGGCTCGTGCGGCCGGCGGCGTTCGGGTAGCCATCGGGCGCGACCAGCGACGCCTTGGCCCACTCGATCTCGCCCGCGAGGTCGCGCAGCGAGTCCGACTCGGTGGACAGGCCGACGCGGTTCGCGGCCTGGGCGACCAGCCGCAGCTTGTTGCGGTCGATCAGCTGCCACTGCTCGCCGCCGACCACGCGTGGCCAGAAGTAGCGGAGCTGGCGAAGGGCGGCGGCGTGGAACGTGCGTGCCTGCGCGCCGTGCACGCCCAGCGCCCGCAAGCGGGTCCGCATCTCGCCCGCGGCACGTGCGGTGAACGTGACGGCGAGGACTTGACCGGCGGAAACGTGCCCCCGTTGGACCAGGTGGGCGATGCGGTGCGTGATGGTGCGGGTCTTGCCGGTGCCTGCGCCCGCGAGCACGCAGACCGGGCCGCGCGGAGCTTCCACCGCGGCGCGCTGTTCCGGGTCGAGTCCGTCCAACAGCCCGTCCATGCGCTGCATCCTCGCAGAGGTCAGCGAGTACTCCCGTCATGGGGCACGACGGCGCGCCGTATCCTGGTGGGTATGGCTGGTAAGCAGGACAAGGCGGCTGCCAAGGCGGCCTCCAAGGAAGCGGCGAAGGCTCGGCGCGCGGCATCGAAGGCGAAGCGCAGCCAGATCTTCGAGGCGTTCAAGATGCAGCGCCGCGAGGACAAGGCGCTCGTGCCGTTGATGCTGGCGTGCCTGCTCGGCGCGACGGCCGCGGCGTTCCTGATCGGCCTCATCTGGGACATGCAGTGGGTGCTGCTGCCCATGGGCATCGCGGTGGGCGCGCTGCTCGCGGTCATCGTGTTCGGCCGCCGGGTGCAGAAGACCGTGTACGCGAAGGCGGACGGGCAGCCCGGCGCGGCGGCGTGGGCGCTGGACAACCTGCGCGGCAAGTGGCGCGTCACGCAGGCCGTGGCGGGCACGACGAGCGGTGACATGGTGCACCGGGTGCTCGGCCGGCCGGGCGTGGTGCTGGTCGCCGAGGGCGCGCCGCACCGGGTCAAGAACCTGCTCGCCCAGGAGAAGAAGCGGGTGGCGCGGGTGATCGGCGAGACGCCGATCTACGACGTCGTCGTGGGCACCGAGGACGGCCAGGTGCCGCTGCGCAAGCTGCAGAGCCACCTGATGAAGCTGCCTCGCAACATCTCGACCGCCCAGGTCGACACGATCGACAACCGGCTGGCCGCACTGGCCAGCCGCGGCGCGGCGCTGCCCAAGGGCCCGATGCCGCAGGGCGCCAAGATGCGCAACGTGCAGCGCGCCATGCGTCGCCGCTGAGGCTCCACCGACGCGCGTTTCCGCAGCTCAGGCCCGTTCCGGCAGTCGTCCGGGGCGGGCCTGCCGCTTGGTCGGCCCTTTCACGCCCATCGGCCGACCGGTCGTCGCACCTGTCAGCGGGCCCTGAGGACGACGGTGCCCGCGGCCTTGTCGTGCAGGCCCCTGCCGTCGGCGTCCCACACCACCGCCGGGATGATCGGGAAGATCAACACCGTCCGCAGCGCGGCCCGCGGCAGGCCGACGGCCTCCGTGCCGTCCATCCGCACGACCCGCAGCCCGAACAGCGCGTGACCAGGGGTGAAGCCGAAGAACCCGACCCCGACGACGGTGATGGCGAACCAGGCCAGCAGGCTCCAGTTCTGCGGCAGGTCGGGCATGGTGAACAGGCCCGCCACGCCGCCCGAGAGGGCGAAGTCGACCAGGATGGCGATCGCGCGGCGGCCCGTGGACGCGACGGAGCCAGGACCGGACCGGGGCAGGCCGAGGCGTTCACCCCGCCACCGCTGCCCGGTACCGTCTCCGGAGTCGGCGCCGGGTTCCAGCGCCGAGCGGGGTCCTGACAGCCACGAACCGGTCCACTTGCTCACCCCACCAGAGTAAGGCCGTGCTCAGCGGGTGAGGAGCGCCGGTCGGGTTGCCCGACCTGGGAGGCCCGTTAACACTGGCGAAACACGCGGGTGACGGCTGGGCAACACCACGGTCTTAGTTTCGCCACGATGGCAGGCCGCACCACGCAGCGGCGTACAACCACGCCCCCACCGCAGCAGAGGAGTCGACGAGGGTGTTCAAGAATCCCGACGAGGTCCTGAAGTACATCTCCGACGAGGGCGTGAAGTTCGTAGACGTCCGCTTCAGCGACCTGCCCGGCGTGATGCAGCACTTCACGCTCCCCGCCGCCGCGTTCGACGCCGACGCCATCGCCGAGGGCCTCGCGTTCGACGGTTCGTCGGTCCGCGGCTTCCAGTCGATCCACGAGTCGGACATGCTGCTGCTGCCCGACCTCTACACCGCGCGCCTCGACCCGTTCCGGATCGAGAAGACGCTGATCGTCAACTTCTTCGTGCACGACCCGTTCACGCGTGAGGCGTACAGCCGCGACCCGCGCAACATCGCGCGCAAGGCCGAGCAGTACATCACGGAGTCGGGCATCGCGGACACCGCGTACTTCGGCGCCGAGGCGGAGTTCTACATCTTCGACTCGATCCGCTTCGACACCACCGCGAACGCGTCCTTCCACGAGATCGACTCGATCTCCGGCGCCTGGAACACGGGCCGTGAGGAAGAGGGCGGCAACCGCGGCTACAAGGTCAAGTACAAGGGCGGCTACTTCCCCGTCTCGCCGACCGACCACTACGCGGACCTGCGCGACAAGATGGTCCTCAACATGCAGGCCCAGGGCTTCTCGGTCGAGCGCGCACACCACGAGGTGGGCACCGCCGGCCAGTCCGAGATCAACTACAAGTTCAACACGCTGCTGCACGCCGCGGACGACCTGATGCTGTTCAAGTACATCATCAAGAACACCGCGTGGCAGGCCGGCAAGACCGTGACGTTCATGCCGAAGCCGCTGTTCGGCGACAACGGCTCGGGCATGCACACCCACCAGTCGCTGTGGAAGGACGGCCAGCCGCTGTTCCACGACGAGTCCGGCTACGCGGGCCTGTCGGACACGGCGCGGCACTACATCGGCGGCATCCTGCACCACGCGCCGTCGCTGCTGGCGTTCACCAACCCGACGGTGAACTCCTACCACCGCCTGGTGCCGGGCTACGAGGCCCCGGTGTCGCTGGTCTACTCCCAGCGCAACCGGTCGGCGTGCGTGCGCATCCCGATCACCGGCAACAACCCCAAGGCCAAGCGCATCGAGTTCCGCTGCCCCGACTCGTCGGGCAACCCGTACCTGGCGTTCTCGGCCATGGTGATGGCCGGCCTGGACGGCGTGAAGAACAAGATCGAGCCGCCGGCCCCGATCGACAAGGACCTCTACGAGCTGCCGCCCGAGGAGGCCCGCGACGTCAAGCAGGTGCCGGCGTCCCTGGACGCGGTGCTGGACAGCCTCGAGGCGGACCACGAGTTCCTCCTGGAGGGCGGCGTCTTCACGCCGGACGTCATCGACACCTGGATCTCGTTCAAGCGGGAGCAGGAGATCGACCCGCTGCGCCTGCGCCCGAACCCCTACGAGTTCGCGCTCTACTACGACGTGTGATCGGCACGGGGCTCTGACCAGCGGTTCCACCGGTTGAAGCCCCACTCACACCTCCACAGGCCGAAGGCCGGGCGACCACTGCGGTCGCCCGGCCTTCGGCCTTTCGCGATCAGGTCAGGTCGGTGACGGCGCGGAGGAGCGCGGGCGGGTGTCGAGGAGGTTGCCCGATTCACGGTCCCGGTATTGGACGCGCAGGTACTTGATCTGGGTCGCCGGGATGACGACGCGGGCCCAGCGCTCGCCGATGACGTCCTCGACGTGGGTCTCGGCGCCGTCCAGCGGTTTGCCGAGGTAGGTCATGGAGACGCCTTCCAGGACGATCTCGCGCTCCTCCGGCACCCCCGACGCGGTGTGGGAGCGGAGGAAGCCGAAGAACGACGTGCCGTCCACCAGGTGCACGTGCACCCACGGCACGCTGCCCGGCGGGCGGTCGCGGCGGAAGACCTGGTGCCACGCGGTCTGCTGCTGCACGGACGTGACCTCGCTGCGGTGGCGGGCCAGCAGCAGGTCGAGGAGGGCGGCCAGGGCGCAGGCCAGCGCGAGTTCGGCCACGACGGACGTGAGCACGAGGGGCAGGTGTGAGCGCACGTACGCCGCACCGCCGTTGACCAGGCGGTCCAACGGCACCACGACGTCGACACCGGACAGCGCGCGCACCGCGGCGCCGAAGGCGATCAGCAGCGCGCACGCGGTCAGCGTGAACGCGAGGCTGCCCAACGCCACCCGGGACGCCTCGCGGAACGGTGACTCCTTGAAGCCCGCACGCCTGCGCTCCCGCAGCAGCTCGAACACGATGCCGGGCGCGACCAGCGCGAGGAACGACGCCACCGCACCGAGGGTCTGCGGCACCACTACCGCGTGTCACCGCGCGCCGGGGGCGGCTCGCTCGCCTCGGAGTCGAGGTACCTGAACGGCCCTCCGCTCGCGGGCATCGCCTCCTCCGGCTCGTCCGCTTCGTACGGGCCACCGGTCGGCACGGCCGAGGCGGGCAACGGCGGTAGTGCCTCGACGGCTTCGACGGCCTCGATCTCGGCGATCAGGCGCTCGACTCGGGCCTTGCGATCGTCTGCCATGCGCTTCCTCCCTACCCCGGAAGTCGCGCAGCGTACCGACCGCGTTACCCCCTGCGCGCCCCGCCCGGTCCCACACCGGTCAACCGGCGCACCACCGCCAGCCCGTCCGCCGTACCGGGCCAGTGGGCCTCCACCAAGTCGAACGCGGTCACGCGAATCACCGAGCGCAGCACCCAGCACACCACGATCGCGTCGTCCGCGTACCCCAGAACCGGGATGAAGTCGGGCACCAGGTCGAACGGCAGCGCCAGGTACCCCAGCAGCAGCCACAGCCGCACCCGGGCGGACCGGGGAACGCGCGGGTCGCGGGCCAGGCGGGTGACCAGCCGCAGGACGTCCGGCAGCAGCCGCAGGGCCAACCGCAACGCCACGCCCCGCGGCCGGACCAGGAACAGACCCAGCAGCAGCACCAGCCACAGGCCGACCAGCCCGAGCAGGACACCGACGAGGACGTCCACCTACTTGGGGATCGGGATACCGGTCACGGTCACCGCGCCGCCGGTCGGCGCGAGCTGGCCGATGATCCCCGCGAACGTCAGCGAGAACGAGGTGCTGTCGGCGCCGGCCGTCCGGTCCAGCTCCAGGAACCCGTTGATGCTGGAGTTCTTCGCGATCGACGACGGCCACCGGCTGGTGGACACGGACGCGCCGTAGTCGCGCTGCGCGTCGTCGACCGCCGAGATGGACGGGACGGGCAGGTCCATCTTCGCGTTGCTGGCGTTTATGGCGGTGACGAACACCTTGAGGCGGCCGCCCGCGTTCTCCACCTTGGTGACCTCCACGGTGAGCAGGCCGCGCGCCTGCTTCCACGACCCCGTGAGCACCTTGGCGTCCACGCTGGGGGGCGCTTCGTCCTCCGAGGTCGTGCCCACCGCGCCGTCCAGGCTGCCGATGGTGTCGTCCGAGGAGGCGGAGGTCGTCGTGGGGGTGGTCGAAGAAGTTTCGCGCAGGGTGACGCTCAACGCGCCGACGCCGACCGTGCCCGCGGTGACCGCCTGGATCACCCCGAGCAGGACCAGCACGCCGAGCACGACCAAGCTGATCTTCAAAGCTGCGCTGCTCTTCTTGCGGTGGGTCTCGTCGTCCATGACGTCCTTCGTCCGGGCGCACGCGTGCGAACGTGAATCTCCCCCAGGAGTGTCGCTAGTCTCGACATAAGGAACACCAATAGTCAATGCGAGACGGCCCTGGATCGACGGTGCGTAGCCCCCGATCAACACGCCGTCGACACCAGGGCTGCTCCCACCCCGATCGGGGAGGGCGGTTAAGGTCGCGCCGTGTCTGATGACGTCGCAACCCCCGCCCAGGTGCTGTCCACCAACATCTTCGACTCCGCCGCCGAGGCGATCGAGGCGATCGGCGCCGCCGACGTGCTCGGTCTCGGCGTCCGGGTGTCGAACCGCCTCGTCCAGGACGAGGAGTCCGACGACACCCTCGTCGAGGAGTGGATCGTCGAACTGCTCACCACGGTCCCGACCGTCGACGAGGAGTAGTCAGCCGGTGGGCCCCCGCCGTCGACGGGGGCCCTCCACCACGAGTCACACGGTCAGCACGATCTTGCCGCGCACGTGCTTGCCCTCCAGCAGCCGGTGCGCCTCGGCGGCCTGCGCCAGCGGGAACGTCTGCTGCACCTCCACCTTCAACGCGCCCGAGCCCGCCTGCCCGGCCAGCCAGTCCAGGTCCTCCCGCACGGGCTTGGCGTAGGAGAACCGGCCGCCGAGCTCCAGCACGTTGGTATCCACAATGGACACGATCCGGGCCGGGTCGCGCACCAGCGCGGGCGAGTCGTTGAGCGCCGCGCCGCCGACGCAGTCGAACGCCACGTCGACCAGCCCGTCGCCACCGACGAGCTCGGCCACGTTGTCCACGAGCGCGTCTCCGTAGGCCACCGGCTCCGCGCCCAGCGACCGCAGGAACCCGTGGTTGCGCGGCGACGCCGTGCCGATCACCCTCGCCGCGCCGAGGATCCGCGCCACCTGCACGGCCAGGTGCCCCACACCGCCCGCGGCGGCGTGCACGAGCACCGTGTCGCCGGACGACACCCCGACCTTGCGCAACGACTGCACCGCCGTGAGCCCGGTGAGCGAGAGCGCGCCCGCCTCCACGAACGACAGCGACGCCGGCTTGTGCGCCAACCCGCGCTCGGTGGCGGCGATCAGCTCCGCGTACGTCCCGTTCTGCACGTGGTCCTTGCGCTGGTAGCCGAACACCTCGTCGCCGACGGCGAACCCGTCCACGGCGGGCCCGACGGCGCGCACCACCCCGGCCACGTCCCAGCCCGGCACGAGCGGGAAGTGGCACGGCGTCGAACTCGCCACGTACCCCATGCGCACCAGCCGGTCGACCGGGTTCACCCCGGCGGCACGCACCTCGACCAGCACCTGGTCCAGCGCGATCGGCGGGTCGGGCAGCTCCCGCATCACGAGGACTTCGGCATCTCCGAATTCGGTCTGCGCGATCGCTTTCACGGACCCCAGTCTTCAGGACCCGTAGAAGATGCGCTCGATCACGGCCCGCGCGCGACGGGTGGTGCGCCGGTAGGAGTCCAGGAACTCACCGGGGTCGACCGGGTGCCCCATCGCCGACGCCACCGCGGCCAGGTCGCGCCCGGCCGTCGGCAGCTGGTCACCGGCCTTGCCCTTCACCAGCACGACGGCGTTGCGCGCCTCGGTCGCCATCACCCACGCGTCCATCAGGGCCGACGAGTCGTCCTCCGACACCAGCCCGGCCTCGGTCGCCGCACGCAGCCCGCGCACGGTCGACGGCGTGCGCAGGCCGGGCACCTCGCACGCGTGCTGCAGTTGCAGCAGCTGCACGGTCCACTCCACGTCGGCGAGCCCGCCCCGCCCCAGCTTGGTGTGCGTGGACGGGTCGGCGCCGCGCGGCAACCGTTCGGCCTCGACGCGGGCCTTGATGCGCCGGATCTCCCGCACGGCGCCGGCGTCCAGGCCGTGCTCCGGGTAGCGCACCGGGTCGATCATCTCGATGAACCGCGCGCCGAGGTCCGCGTCGCCGCCGATGAACCGCGCCCGCAGCAGCGCCTGCGCCTCCCACAGCTCGGCCCACTGCGCGTAGTAGGCCCGGTAGGAGTCGAGCGTGCGCACCAGGGGCCCCTGCCTGCCCTCCGGCCGCAGGTCGGTGTCCACCTCCAACGGCGGGTCCTGGCTGGGCGCGCTGAGCAGCCGCCGCACCTGCTCCACCACCGACGACGCGTAGCGGGCGGCGTCCGCGTCCGTCACGCCCGGCGCGGGCTCGCACACGAACAGCACGTCGGCGTCCGAGCCGTACCCCAGCTCGCGCCCGCCGAGCCGGCCCATGCCGATGACCGCGATCGACGCCGGCCGCTCACCGGCCGACCGCACGACCGCGTCCAACGCCCCTTGCAACACCGCCACCCACACCTCGGACAGCGACACGCACACCGTCCGCAGCGGGACCAGCCCCAGCAGGTCCGCCGACGCCACCCGCAGCAGCTCTTGGCGGCGCAGCGACCGGGCGGCGGTGACCGCGCGTCCCAGGTCGTTGTACCGGGACACGGCGCTGCGCAGCGGGTTGCCGATGGTCATCGGGTCGCGGCCGACGAGCGCGTCGGTGTCGGCCAGCAGCGGCAGCACCTCGGGCGCGCGCACCAGCAGGTCCGGCACGAGCTTCGACGTGCCCAGCAGCGCGGCCAGCCGGTCGACCACCGTGCCCTCGTCCCGCAGCAGCCGCAGGTACCAGGGCGTCTCGGCCAACGCCTCCGACACCTTCCGGTACGCCAGCAGCCCGCGGTCCGGGTCCGGGGTGGTGGCGAACAGGTCCAGCAGCACGGGCAGCAGCGCCGTCTGTATCCGCGCCCGCCGGGAAACGCCCCGGGTCAGCGCCTCGATGTGCTTCAGCGCGCCATCCGGCGCGGCATACCCCAGAGCGGCCAGTCGCGCCGCGGCCTGGGACGTGGTCAACCGCAGCCCTTCGGTCGGCACCTTCGCGACGGCCTCCAGCAGCGGCCGGTAGAACAGCTTCTCGTGCAGCCGGCGCACCTGGTTGGCGCGCTTGCGGAACTCGGCGAGCAGCACCTGGCCCTCCGACAGCCCGCCCTCGGCCTGCAACCCGGACGCACGCGCCAGCCAGCGCAGCGCGGTCACGTCGCCCTCGGCCGGGAACAGGTGCGTGCGCAGCAGCCGCTGCAGCTGCAACCGGTGCTCTAACGTGCGCAGGAACCGGTATGCGCGGCCGAAGTCGGCGGCGTCCGCCCGGCCGACGTACCCACCGCGCCCCAACGCCGTCAACGCCTGGGTGGTCGTGGTGATGCGCAGTTCCTCGTCACCGCGGCCGTGCACGAGTTGCAGCAGCTGCACGGCGAACTCGACGTCACGCAGCCCGCCGCGGCCCAGCTTCAGCTCCCGGTCGGTCAGGTCCACCGGCACGTGGTCCTCGACGCGGCGGCGCATGGCCTGCACGTCGGGCACGAAGTTCTCGCGTTCGGCGGCCGTCCACACCAGGGGCCGCACCACGTCCATGTACCGCAGGCCCAGCTCCTCGTCACCGGCCACCGGCCTGGCCTTGAGCAGCGCCTGGAACTCCCACGTCCGCGCCCACCGCTGGTAGTAGGTGGCGTGGCCGTCCAGCGTGCGCACCAGCGCACCCGCCTTGCCCTCCGGCCGCAGCGCCGCGTCCACCTCGAAGCACGCCTGGCCCGCGACCTGCATCACCGCGCCCGCCAACCGGGTCGCCACGGCCAGGTCGCCCTCGCCGACGAACACGACGTCGACGTCGCTGACGTAGTTCAGCTCACGCGCGCCGCACTTGCCCATCGCGATCACCGCGAGCCGGCACTCGTCGGACCGCGGCACCTGCCGACCGGCGACATCCAGCGCGGCCCGCAACGCGGCCACGGCCAGGTCCGACAGCAGGCTCGCGACGTCGTCGTAGTTGACGTACGGCTGGTCGGGCTCGACCACGTGCGCCAAGTCGTCGGCGGCGATCCGGCACAGCAGCGCCCGGTACCCGATCCGCAGCGCCCGCACCGCGTCCGCGCCGGTCAGCCCTTCGACCGCGGCGAGGAGGGCGGGCACGAACGACCCGGCGTCCACCGGCTCGGCGTCGACCAGGTCGCGCCAGCGGTCCGGGTTGGCGACCAGGAAGTCCGACAGCGCGGTGGACGAGCCCAGCACCGCGAGCAGCCGACCGCGCAACGCCTCGACGTCCCGCAACGCCTGGTCCAACTCGGGCCACCGGTCACCGAGCGCGACGCGCAGCCGGTCGACGCCGAGCAGCGCCAGGTCCGGGTCCGGGCTGCGGGACAACGCCACCATGATCGGCTCGTTGCCCTCGGTCGGCCGCCGCCCTTCCCACCACCCGGCGGCGCGCAGGAGCTCACCGCCGCGCGCCTCGGTCAGGCCGAACCTCGCGGGGGACGTGGGCAGGCGGGCTGGATCGGTCATCGACGAACACCGTAGCCCGCCGGGACGCCCGGAAAAGCGTCAGCCCGCCACGATCAAGTAGATGCCGAACAACACTACGGTCACGCACGCCAGCAGGCACGCCGCCGCCACGACCGTGGGCGCCGCCGTCGGCGCCTGCCGCTCCTGCGCCGCCTCCCGCGCCGACAGCGCGCGCAGCCCGCCGGAGAACAGCAGGACCAGCCCCAGCACCACCGCGAGGCTCACCCCGAACACGGCGCCCAACGCCGCCCAGTCGATCTTCACGCCGCCACCTTGTGCGTCTCGGCCTGTGCCGCGATCTCGTCCACCACGTGCTCGGGCCGCACCGGCTCCCGGCGCGACAGCAGCCAGATCACCAGCGACACGCCCACGCCGACCACCGCCACGGCCACCACGCCCGCCGTGCCGAGCGACGCGACCTTGCCCGCGAGCGCGCCGACCAGGCCCGCCGCCGGCAGCGTCAGCCCCCAGGCCGCCGCCATCCGACCCGCCACGCCCCACCGCACGCCGTCGCGCTGCCGGCCCAGGCCGGAGCCCATGATGCCGCCGGACGCGACGTGCGTCGTGGACAGCGCGAACCCCAGGTGGGAGGACGCCATGATCACGGTCGCCGCGCTGGTCTGCGCGGCGAAGCCCTGCGGCGCCTCGATCGTGGTCAGGCCCGAGCCGAGGGTCTTCGTGATCCGCCAACCGCCCAGGTAGGTGCCCAGCGCGATGGCGATCGCCGCGCTCAGGATCACCCAGAGCGGTGGTTCCGACCCCGGCGCGAGCGTCCCGGCGGTGATCAGCGTGAGCGTGATGATGCCCATCGTCTTCTGCGCGTCGTTCGTGCCGTGCGCCAGCGACATGAGCGCGGCCGACGCGATCTGGCCCGCCTTGAAACCCTTGTCCGTCACGGACTTCCGCGCCCGCTTGGTCAGCCGGTAGGTCAGGTAGGTGGCCAGCATCGCCACGATCCCCGCCACCAGCGGCGCGGCGATCGCGGGCGCCACGACCTTGTCCACGACCTTCGCGAAGTGCACCGCGTCCGCGCCCGAGGCGACCCAGGCCGCGCCGATCAGGCCGCCGAACAGGGCGTGCGACGAGCTCGACGGCAGGCCGACGTACCAGGTCACCAGGTTCCACATGATCGCGCCGATCAGCCCGCCGAACACGATCGCGGGTGTGATTCTCGCGTCGTCGACGATCCCGCCGGAGATCGTCTTGGCCACCTCGACCGACAGCAGCGCTCCCACCAGGTTCAACACCGCGGAGAAGGCGACGGCCGTGCGCGGCCGCAGCGCGCCGGTGGCGATGGAGGTCGCCATCGAGTTCGCGGTGTCGTGGAAGCCGTTGGTGAAGTCGAAGACCAGAGCCGTGATGACCACGATGATGACGAGGAGCGAGGCATCCACGCTGATTCCTCCAACTGAATCGACACAGTCGAAGGTAAACGCTACCCGTCTGGCCGATGAACACTCACGACGACGAGGTGAACGCTACCTGTCCGAACGATGAACGCTCACATCGGTGGAGGTTCATCACACCAGCGGCAGGCTCCGGTGGATCGTCAGCTCACCGGCGGCCAGGCGCACGAATCGTTCGGCAAACGGTTGCCACACCTCCCGAATGTCCTCGTGACCGGCCGCGAGGCGGTCCGGGTCGAGCACACCCGGTCGCACACTCGCCACCACGTCGGGGTACCCCTCGGCCCACTGGAGAACCATGTCCGGCGTGGTCTCGACGTGGAACTGCACGCCGTAGGCGCGGTCACCGACCCGGAACGCCTCGTTCGCGCACTTCGGGGAGGACGCGAGCAGCAACGCCGTCGGCGGCAGGAAACCGACCTCGTCCTCGTGGAACTGGAGCACGTCCGGCGTCCACGGCAGCTCGTCGAACAACGGGTCGCCGCTCGCCGCGTCCCGCTTGGCCACCAGCCGCACGCCGACGTCGGGCCCCTGCGGGCTGCGCCGCACCTGCCCGCCGGTGGCCGCCGCCAGCAGCTGCGCGCCGAGGCAGATCGCGAGCAGCGGCACGCGCTTCGCCACCGCGTGGGACAGCAGCCTGCGCACGTCCGCGAGCCACGGGTGCGCGACGTCGTCCAGCGCGCCCATCGCGCCGCCCAGGCACACCACGCCCTGGTAGCCGTCGAGCGTCGCCGGCACCGGTTCCTCGTACGGTTTCACCACGTCCAGCACCGCCCCGGCGGTGGTCAGCCACTCGCCGAGGCGGGCGGGCGGGTCGTCGTGGTCGGGTTGCAGCACGAGCAGGCGCGTCACTCGTCCGAGGGTAGATCAGCAGTCGCAGGAGATTCCGTGCAGCCTCTTGCCGCCGTCGCCCTCGACCGCGTCACCCTCCACCGGGTAGCCCGACGCCTGCCAGGTCGTGATGCCGCCGGCCAGCCGCTTCACCTTGAACCCGAGCCGCGACAACTTGAGCGCACCCTTGGTGGCCGCGTTGCACTCGAAGCTCTCGCAGTAGCAGACGTAGACGAGCTCGCGGTCCCAGGCGGCGGTCGTCGTCTCGTCCACGTCCCGGTGCGGGAGGTTGATCGCGCCGGGGATGCGGACCCGCGCGAACGCCTCGGGGCTGCGCGTCTCGACGAGCTGGAAGCCGTCGGTCGTGCCTGCCTGCATGTCGCGGACCACGTCGTCCGGGTCGGCCTCGAAGGCCAGTTCCGCGGCGAAGAACGCGGCGGCGGCAGCGGGGTCGGCGGCGGGGAAGCGGAGCGTGTTGGTCATGGGTAGATCGTGGCTGACCAGCGCGTTCTTCCCCATGCGGAACTCCAGGCGTTGCGCGGGTTCCGCTTACGATTCCACGGTGGAACTGGACGATCTGGATTGGAAGTTGTTGGACCTGCTCCAGCGGGACGGTCGGATGACGTTCACCGAGCTGGCCAAGCGGGTCTCCCTGTCCGCACCCGCGACGACCGAGCGCGTGCGCCGGCTGGAGCAGGCCGGGATCGTCACCGGGTACGTCGCCGTGGTCGACCCGCAGCGGCTCGGGCTGCCGATCGAGGCCATCGTGCGGGTGCGGGTGCGCAGCCTGGACACGCCCCGGTTCCGGGAACGGGTGGTCACGCTGGCGCAGGTGCGCGACGCCGACCACGTGACCGGTGACGACTGCTGGCTGCTGCGCGTGGTGTGCCGGTCGATGGTCGAGCTCGAGGAGTTCGTGGAGCAGGCCCAGCGGTACGGCGACACGACCACGTCCCTGGTGTTCTCCTCCCACGCGCGCAACCGACCCGTGACGCGTGAGGTCTTCGAGGGTATCGTTTCTCGATAACATCGATAAACGATATGAGGGGGGCGTGTCATGTCGAGGGGGAACGCGTTAGAGCCGTTGACCGGCGTGGTGTCGGCGGTCTTCACGCTGAGCCTGGGGGCGTTCGGGCTCGCCACCGCGCTCCGGCTGACGATCGGCTTGTTCGACCCGGTGTGCTTCACCGCCAAGTACTGGCCGCACGACACCGCGGGCCGCGACCTGGCCGCAGGTGTGCGGTTGGACGACGTCGAGCGGGTCACGCTGTGCGTGGACGACCCCGAGCCGTGGCAGCACGTGCTCGACTTCCTGTCCGAGGCACCGACCGCCGTCACCCGGGTCGGCGCGCTCCTGCTGCTCCTGTTGCTGCTGCGGCGTGCCTCGCGGCACGGCATCTACACCCCGGCCACGGCGGCCGACGTGCGCCGCTTCGGCCACTACCTGCTGTGGGTGCTGCCGGCGGCGGCGATGGTCGAGTCGATCGCGCGGACCACGCTGGTGCACGCCGCCGTCACGTTCGACGCCGGGTTCATGTCCTTCTTCGGTGAGTGGGAGGCGCCGTGGTTCGCGGTCATCACGGGCATCGCGCTGCTGTCGCTGGCGAAGATCGTGCGGGACGGCGCGGAGATGCGTGCGGACCTCGAAGGGACGGTGTGACAGTGGCGCGCAGCCCGTTGCAGCCGTTGACCGGGATCGTCCGGTTCCTGTGGGCGGTCACCACCGTCGTGTCCTTGACCGCGATCACGTTGGTCGCGGTGGCCTCGTACGGGACTTCCGCGTGCATCACGTCGCACGTGGGCGCGCACCTGATCCGCACCGTGCCGCACGGCGACGTCGGGCACGTCGGCGCGGGGTCGTTGCGCGTCTGCCTGAGCCGGCCGACCACCTGGGAACGGGTGCTCTACCTGGTCGACACCGCGGTGCCGATGGCGGCCTACGCCGTGCTGTTCCTGCTGCTCATGCGGCTGCTCGAACGGGGCGCCAGCGAAGGCGTCCACACCGCAGCCACCGCGGACCGGCTGCGTCGCCTCGGGTGGTACACGCTCGTCGCCGTGCCGGCCGTGACGCTGGCCGAGGCCGCCGCCCGGATCCGGCTGCTGACGCAGGTCCAGCCCGAGGTCGACCTGACGTCGCTGACCGCCGAGTGGGACGTGCCGTGGTGGGCGGTGGTCACCGGCGTGGGTCTGCTGACGCTTGGCAAGATCATGCGCACGAGCGCGGAGATGCGCGCGGACCTGGAGGGAACCGTGTGAGCATCCAGGTGCACCTCGACCGGCTGCTGGCCGAGCGCGGGATGACCTTGACCGAGTTGGCGGACCGCGTCGGCGTGACCGTGGTCAACCTGTCGATCCTCAAGAACGGCCGGGCCAGGGCGATCCGGTTCAGCACGCTGACCGCCCTGTGCGAGGCGTTGGACTGCCAGCCGGGCGACCTGCTCAGTCACCGGCCGGGGTGAACACGAACTCGGCCGAGTCGATCACCGGCCGGAACCCGATCCGCTGGTAGATCGAGTTCGACGTCGGGTTCGACAGGTCGGTGTAGAGGACCACGTGCTCGGCGCCGTTCTCCCGCGCCCACGACGCGCAGGCCGCGGTGACCGCCGCGCCGTAGCCGTGCCTGCGGTGCTCGGGCGGGGTGTAGACGGGGCCGATGCGGGACATGCCGGACGCCGGAGCGTTCGCCGCCGCCCACGCCACCGGGGTGTCGCCGACGTGCCAGATCAGGTGACCGTGCCCGGCGGCCAGGCTGATGCGCAGCATCGACCGGGAGCGGTCCTCGCTGTCCTCATCACGGACCTGCTCGGTCGCTTCGACCCCGAACTCCGTGCGCCAGTGGCTGAGCAGGTCGATGTCGTCCACGGTCGCCAAGCGCGGGGTGCCGGGGACGTCCGGCATGACCAGGTCGCCCAGCTCGTACAGGCGCAGCGCCATGTGCTCGCGCGCGTTGCAGCCCGTGCGGGCGGCCCACGCGACAACGAACGCCTCCACCGACTCGCGCGGCCCGTTGACGCCGGGCAGTTCCACGTCACCGGCCAACGCGTCCGCGACGACGTCCGCCCACTCCGGCGCGACACCGCTCAAGGTCAGCGGCCACGGCGGCGTGCGCAGTGCCGCGGCCACCAGGACGCCGTCCTCGGACACGCTGACCAGCAGCGGTGGTTCGTCCGCCGGGTCGGCGTGGTTGAGCCTGCGGTCGACCGCCGCGATCGGGATCGTGTGGAACACCGGATCGGCGTTGAAGAAATCCCCCGTCAACGCCCAGAACTCCGCCAGGTCGTCGTGTCTCGTCACCTCGGCCACGATCGGACGGTAACGCAAAAAACCCTCAGGGGCACTCGAGTAAACGAGTGCCCCTGAGGGTGAAGTATGTTCGGCGGCGTCCTACTCTCCCACACCCTCACGAGTGCAGTACCATCGGCGCTGGAAGGCTTAACTACCGGGTTCGGAATGGGACCGGGTGTTCCCCAACCGCTATGACCACCGAAACACTATGA
>NZ_JAJHUO010000051.1:0-20797 GCF_020859565.1 Saccharothrix luteola
CGCCCCTTCACCTGGACCAAGACCGCCGACGAGATCCTCAACTCCCTCGCCGACTACCTCGCGAAGGTCACCGACCACCAGAAAACACGCAGAACTAAATCTCAGAATTTCTGACGCACGACACTAGGTCCTAGGACACCGGCGCGGACACCCGGATGTCGGCGTTCCAGTCGGTGAAGCGGTGCAGGCTGCGCTGGAAGACGTTGCCCTCCAACGTCTTCAGCACCTGCTCCACCCGCACCGGCAGGTCGCCCGGACCCACCCACACGGTGGCGGACGCGGTGAAGCCCGACTCGTAGGCCGCCAGCAGCTGGGCGCGCCGCGAGCTGTCGGGCGCCCGCTCGGCTTGCAGCCGCAGGTCGACCAGGAGCGTGTAGCGGCGCGTCGACACGCCGTCGACCTGCTCGTCGCCCTTCTCCACCAGCAGGCTGCCGGCCAGCGACCGCACCACCGAGGCCGGGTCGACCTCGTCGGCCAGGCCGGCGACCGTGGTGTCCGCCCGCACGGGCGCGCGGTCGGTCAGGTCGAGCCTGGTCCACGTGCCGCCGCCGGTGCGGGAGTAGCCGGCGTCGGCCAGCACGACGACGTCGGTGGACGAGTCCTGCCGCAACGACACCAGCCGGCCCTCGCGGGCGCGCAGCAGGCCGCCGTCCAGCGTGACGCGCAGCCCGGTCATGGTGGTCTCGGCGTCGAACCGGACGGACCGCTGCTCGTCGGCGCGGGCGACCAGGTTCGCGATCAGCGTGGCGCTGTCGTCCACCACCGGGCCGAGGGTCGGCGTCGGCAGGGGTGTCCGCTCCGCGCAGCCCGCCAGCGCGACCCCGGCCAGCACCAACGCGACGACGGACCTGCGCATGTCTCCCCCCACGGACGGTGAACCACGCCATCCTCCCCCACCGGCGACCGATAAGGAGTGCGAACCCCTAAAGTGTCTCGGCTACCGTCGTGGGCATGCCCCACGTGCTCTCCGTCAACGTCGGCTCCCGCGTCGAGTTCGACCACGCCAACGTCGGCCACACCGGTATCGGCAAGCGCCCGGCGCCCGGCCCCGTGGACGTCCGCGCGCCCGGCCCGGTCGGCAGCGGCGTCGTCGGCGACCACATCTCCGACTCGCGTCACCACGGTGGCGACGACCAGGCCGTTTACGCCTACGCGCGGGAGGACCTGGACGCGTGGTCGGTGGAGTTGGGCCGGGACGACCTGCGGCCCGGGCTGTTCGGCGAGAACCTGACCACGGTGGGCGTCGACGTGTGCGGCGCGCGGATCGGCGAGCTGTGGCGGATCGGCGGGCTGCTGCTCCAGGCGACCAGCCCGCGGGTGCCGTGCCGGACGTTCGCGGGGGTGATGGAGGAGCACGGGTGGGTGAAGACGTTCACTCGGCGGGGACTTCCCGGCACGTACTTCCGCGTCCTGGAACCCGGCACGATCACCGCGGGTGACGAGATCACGATCGAGCACCGGCCCGACCACGACGTCACGATCGCGTTCGCGTTCCGCGCCCTGACCCTGGAGCCCGCGTTGCTGCCGGACCTGCTGGCGGCCGGCGACGACCTGCCCGAGGACCTGCGACGCCGGGTCGAACGGCGGGCGTTCGACCCGGCGTAGCGGTCGCTCAGGCGAGCGCGGACAGCTTCTCGAACTCCTCGTCGGTCAGCTCGATCCGCGCCGCGGCCACGTTCTCCTCCAGGTGCGCGATCGAGGACGTGCCGGGGATCGGCAGCACGACGGGCGACTTGCGCAGCAGCCACGCCAGCGCGAGCTGCGCGGGCGTGGCGCCGTGCTCCTTGGCCGCCGCGTCGAGCACGCCGCCCGGGCGGGCCAGCTCGCCGGTCGCCACCGGGAACCACGGGATGAACGCGATGCCCAGCTCGGTGGCGCGCTCCAACACGGCCTCGTGCCCGCGGTCGGCCAGGTTGTACAGGTTCTGCACGCTCGCGATCGGCGCGACCGCCCGTGCCGCCTCGAGCTGGGCGACGTCCACCTCGGACAGTCCGATGTGCCGGATCTTGCCCTCCTCCTGCAGCTTGCGCAGCTCGCCGACCTGATCCTCCAGCGGGTAGTCCGGGTCGACGCGGTGCAGCTGGTAGAGGTCGATGCGCTCGACGCCGAGCCGCCGCAGGCTGGTCTCGACGGCCTGCCGCAGGTAGGCGGGCTTGCCGAGGATCGGCCACTCGTTCGGGCCGGTGCGCAGCAGGCCGCCCTTGGTCGCGATGACCAGGTCGTCCGCGTACGGGTGCAGGGCCTGCCGGATCAGCTCCTCGTTGACGTGAGGGCCATAGGCGTCCGCGGTGTCGATGAAGTTGACGCCCAGCTCCACCACCCGGCGCAGGACGGCGATCGCGTTGTCGCGGTCGGCCGGGTACCCCCAGATGCCCTCACCGGTGAGCCGCATCGCGCCGTAGCCGAGGCGGTTGACGGTCAGGTCCCCACCCAGCGAAAAGGTCTCAGACACCTCTGGTGCTCCTCGTGACTCGGGTGTTGCTCGGTTCTCCTCTCGCGCCAACCAGGTGGAGCGCGTCGGTTGTTCCCGCCGGGGGCGATCGGGCCGGCGCGCGTCCACTTGGTGGAACCCCCTACTGCTTGGCGACCAGCGTCAGCACGTCGTACTTGGCCACCGACTCACCCTTCTGGTTGACCAGGTCGGCGTCCCAGCGGACCTCGCCGTAGTCCTGGTCCTCACGCGGTGTGATCTGCTTCGCGGTCAACGTCACGGTCAGCTCGTCGCCGGGGAACGTCGGCGTGAGGAACCGCAGGTTCTCCAGGCCGTAGTTGGCCAGCACCGGCCCCGGCTCGGGGGAGACGAACAGGCCCGCCGCGAACGACACCACCAGGTACCCGTGCGCGACCCGACCGCCGAAGAACGGGTTCGCCGCCGCGGCTTCCTCGTCCATGTGCGCGTAGAACGTGTCGCCGGTGAACTCCGCGAAGTGCTCGATGTCGGCCAACGTCACCGCGCGCGGCCCGGCCACCACCGTGTCGCCGATCTTCAACTCCCGCAACGACTTGCGGAACGGGTGCACGTCCGACTCGGTGCGCGGCGCGCCCGTCACCCACCGCCCGGTGACCGCGCTCAGCACCCTGGGGCTGGCCTGCACCGCGGTGCGCTGCATGTGGTGCAGCACGCCCCGGATGCCGCCCATCTCCTCGCCGCCGCCCGCCCGGCCCGGACCGCCGTGCACCAGCATCGGCAGCGGCGAACCGTGGCCGGTGGACTCCTTGGCGTCGTCGCGGTCCAGCACCAGGACGCGGCCGTGCCACGGGGCCACGCCCAGCACCACGTCGCGCGCGAAGTCGGCGTCGTGCGTGACGACGGAGCCGACCAGGCTGCCGGCGCCGCGTGCGGCCAACTCGACCGCGTGCTCGGCGTCGCGGTAGGCCATCAGCGTCGAGACCGGCCCGAACGCCTCCACCTCGTGCGGCTGGGCGTGGTCGGGGTCGGCCTTGAGCAGCACCGGCGACAGGAACGCGCCGCGCTCGGCGTCGGCGTCCACCACGTCCACGCGGTCCAGCGAGCCGTAGACGACGTCACCGACCTCCAGCAGCGCCTTCAGCGACCGCCGGACCTCCTCGCGCTGCTCCAGCCCTGCCAGCGCGCCCATCCGCACGCTCTCGTTCGCGGGGTTGCCGATCACGACCTTCGCCAGGCGCGCGGTGGCGGCGTCGGCGACGGCGTCCAGGAGGGAGGCGGGTACCAGGGCGCGCCGGATCGCGGTGCACTTCTGGCCTGCCTTGACCGTCATCTCGCTGACGAGCTGCTTGACGAACAGGTCGAACTCGGGCGTGCCCTCGACCGCGTCCGGGCCGAGGATCGAGCAGTTCAGCGAGTCCGCCTCGGCGTTGAAGCGCACGCTGTTGCGCACCACGGCCGGGTGGGTGCGCAGCACCTGGGCGGTGGACGCGGATCCCGTGAAGCCGACCAGGTCCTGGCCGGTGAGGTGGTCGAGCAGGTCGCCCGCGCTGCCGGTGACGAGCTGCAGCGAGCCTTCCGGCAGCAGGCCCGAGGCCAGCATCAGCTCGACCAGCTTCTCGGTGATGTAGGCCGTCTGGGAGGCGGGCTTGATCAGCGACGGCACGCCGGCGATGAACGCGGGCGCGAACTTCTCCAGCGGGCCCCACATCGGGAAGTTGAAGGCGTTGATCTGCACGGCCACGCCCCGCAACGGGGTCGCGACGTGCTGGCCGACGAACGTGCCGCCCTTGCTCAGCGGTTCGACGTTGCCGTCCACGTGGACCTTGTCGTTGGGCAGCTCGCGCTTGGCCTTGCTCGCGTAGCCGAACAGCACGCCGATGCCGCCGTCCACGTCGATCAGGGAGTCCGTCCTGGTGGCGCCCGATCGGGCGGACAGGGCGTACAGCTCGTCGCGGTGCTCCCGCAGGTTCGAGGCGAGGGCCTTGAGCAGGGCCGCGCGCTGGTGGAACGTCAGCTCCCGCAGCGCCGGCCCGCCGACGCGCCTGCCGTGGTCGAGCGCCGCCGCCATGTCGATGCCCTGGGACGAGATCCGGGCGATCTCCTCGCCGGTCACCGCGTCGTGCAGCGGCGTTCCTTCGACGGACGGGGCGTGCCAGCGACCTGACACGTAGCTGCGCAGCATGGCCATCGGGTGTCGACCTCCTCGTCGGGCCGGTGGGTGTCCCGGCATGACCCGACAGTAAAGCCTCCGTACTTTCATCGTGACTTGATTCAAGGTCATGCAGTAACTTTTGGCCTGCCGTCGCCAGAGTGAAGGGAGTGTCGATGAGGACACGAGTGGTGCTGAGCGCGGTCGCGCTCGCCTTCAGCGGGTTCGCCGCACCGGTCGGGCAGGCCGCGCCGGCCGTGGACGCCGGCGTGGGCACGATGGCGGTGACCTTCGCCGAGGAGTTCAACGGCCCGGCGGGCACCCGGCCGGACGCCTCCAAGTGGAACACGGAGGTCGGCGACAACAACGGCAACAACCGCGAGCACCAGTACTACACGACGTCCGCGAGCAACGCGGCCATGGACGGCGCGGGCAACCTCGTCATCACCGCCCGCAAGGAGAACCCGGGCAACTACAACTGCTGGTACGGCCGGTGCCAGTACACGTCGGCCCGGATCAACACCGCGGGCAAGTTCACCACGACCTACGGCAAGGTCGAGGCGCGGATGAAGATGCCGCGCGGCAAGGGCATCTGGCCCGCGTTCTGGATGCTCGGCCAGGACATCAACTCCGGCAACCCGTGGCCGGGCAGCGGCGAGATCGACATCATGGAGTTCCTGGGTCACGACCTGGACACGGTGTACGGCACCATCCACGGTCCCGGCTACTCCGGTGCGGGCGGCATCGGCATGGCCCACAACGGGCCGAACTTCGCCGACGGCTTCCACACCTTCGCCATCGAGTGGTCGCCCACCGGCATCGCGTGGTCCGTGGACGGCAACGTCTACCAGCGCCGCACGCCCGCCGACGTCGGCGGCAACCAGTGGGTGTTCAACAAGCCGTTCTTCATCATCCTGAACCTGGCGGTCGGCGGCGAGTGGCCGGGCTACCCGGACGCCACCACCACGTTCCCGCAGCAGTTCGTGATCGACTACGTGCGCGTGTCGACGTTGGACTCCACCCCGCCCGCGGGCGGCCGGATCACCGGCGTCGGCGGCAAGTGCGTGGACGTGGCCGGCGCGAACCCCGCCAACGGCACGCCCGTGCAGTTGTGGGACTGCAACGGCACCGCGGCCCAGCAGTGGTCGCGCCCGGGCGACGGCACGATCCGCGCGCTGGGCAAGTGCCTGGACGCGGCGTCGGGCGGCACGGCGGACGGCACGCTGGTCCAGCTGTGGGACTGCAACGGGACCGGCGCGCAGAAGTGGGCGGTGAGCGGTGCCAACGACATCGTGAACATCCAGGCCAACAAGTGCCTGGACGCGCAGAACAGCAGCTCCGCCAACGGCACGCGGCTGCAGCTGTGGACCTGCTTCGGCACCGCCAACCAGAAGTGGACCGTCGCGTGAGCCCGCGCGGCACGATCGGGGCGTGCGGCCCCTGATCGGAGGGGAAGCCGCCAAGGCCGACCGCGACCGCCGACTCTCCCCGGCGGTCGCGGCGGCATTGGTCGAGCGGGCGCGACGCGGATGCTCGCGCCCGCCTCGCCCCTCCCCCGGCGGCGGCGAGGTGGACCTGCCGTCGTGGGTGGTGGCGATCAAGGACCCGGCCCGTGCCGACGGCTCAGCCGGGTGGACCGCGATGACAACGAGCGCGACTTCCTCGCCGGCCGGGTACCTGCCGCCGAAGTGTTCGGCTCACCGGGGTATTCGGCTCACCGGGGTATTCGGCTCGCCCAGGTCGGCGACCACCGGGGTCGGTGATCGCGGCACCGCCGCGTGGGCGCGCCGGGCCGTCGCGGCGGACGGTGGCCCCCACGTGACCGGCCGCCAGGGCTGGGGCAGCGCACCGCACTTCCCCTTCCGCACCCTCCCCTCGCCTCGCCTCGCCTTCCCTTCCCTTCCCTTCCCTTCCCTTCCCTCCCTGCCGCAGGTCCCCCGCGGAACCCTCGGCGACATCCGGAACGCAGCGCGACCGGAATGCGTGGACGATCGACACCGTTGACCTGGTCGTGAAGCTTTCCGTGCTGGACCGGTCGCGGGTGCGGGCTGGGAGTGGCCACCCTGAGGCGCTGCGCGACACGGTCGCGTTCGCCCGTCAGGCTGAAGAGCTCGGCTATCACCGCTTCTGGGTCTCCGAGCACCACGGCGTGCCGGGCGTGGCCGGTTCCGCGCCGACGGTGCTGGCGGCAGCAGTCGCCGCGGCGACGTCCCGCATCAGGGTCGGCACCGGCGGCGTGATGCTGCCCAACCACCAGCCGCTGGTCGTGGCCGAGCAGTTCGGGGTGCTGGAGTCGCTGTTCCCGGGCCGGATCGACATGGGCCTCGGCCGGTCGGTCGGCTTCATCGAGGCGGTCCGCAAGGCGTTGGGGCACGACAAGGAGGACGCCGCCGACTTCGGCCCGAGGCTCACCGAACTGCTGGGCTACTTCACGGGCGACCAGGCGGTGCGCGGCTACCCGGCCGACGGCCTCCGCGTGTCACCGTTCGTCCTGGCCACCGGCGCCGGCGCGCGCGTGGCCGCGGCACACGGCGTCCCACTGGTCATCGGCTCGTTCCGAGGCGAAGACGCCATGATCGACGCCATCTCCACCTACCGCGCCGAGTTCCGGCCGTCTGCCTGGGCCGACGAGCCGTACGTGGTGATCTCCTCGACGGTCGCCGTCGCCGACACCACCGAGGACGCGTGGCGACTCCTCGTGCCGGAGGCGTGGGCGATGGCGCACTCACGCACCCGAGGCGAGTTCCCACCCCTGAGCGCGCCGAACGACATCCTCGCCCAGCCCATGACGAGCCGTGAGCGCCGACTGTTCGAGCAGTCGCTCCAAGGGCACGTCCACGGCACGCCATCGGAAGTCGCCAAGGCCCTGGACAGCCTCCTCCACCGCACCGCCGCCGACGAGGTCCTGGTCACCACCAGCACGTACGACCGCGCCGCCATGCTCGACTCGTACCGCCAACTGGCCGAGCTGTACCTCTGACCCGCCCCACCGCTCCGACCGCCGCCTGCTGTCGACCCCGACGGACCGCGTCAGCCCTGCGGGTTCGTCGCACGCCGGGTCGCCGCGTGTTCCACGAGCTCAACCTCGATGAACGCGCCGATCATCGCCCGCCACACCGCCTCCGCCACCGCCGGCTCCAACCCGGCCACCGACGCCCGCTCCCGCACCGACGCGATCACCTCTGCGACCCGATCCGGCGCACGAACCGCCTGGTCATCCGATTTGAACGACGCCGCCGCCCGCACCAGACCCTGCCGTTGCGCGAGAAGACGCACCAGCTCCGAGTCGATCACATCGATACGCGCGCGAACCTCGGCCAATGACGCCGGGGGCAACGACGGCTGCGATGACGAACCGGACGACGTCGTCGAGGAGGAGTCAGAGTCAGACACATCGATCATCATCCACGACCGCCGCACCACCCCGAGCACCGCGCGCCACGACATGGTGCGACTCCGCGGCACGCCCGGTGAGGTGCCGGCCTCGCAGATCAGTGTGACGGCACGGCAGGCCGGCTCCATGGCGCGGCAGGGCCTCGCGGCAGTGCGGCGGCGCAGGACGACACGGTTCGCCGACACAGCGCGCGGTAGGACACGGCGGCACCGGCCGGGCCGGGGCCTGGGTAGGTCGGCAAGACAGCACGGCGCGACGGCTCCGCAGGACAGCCCGGGGGTCTCCTGCGGGATCGGCCCGGCAGCGGCACAGCACAGCCCGCGAGCCCGGTGCGGCAGGGGTGCGTTGCGGCACGGCTGCGGGTTGGCTGGGGCTTTGGTGCCGCGTCGGCCTTTGGGTGTGGCCAGCCGGTGTTGGGGGTGGTTAGTGGTCGCGTTGTTGTTCGGCCAGGAAGCGCTCGAACTCGGCGCCCAGTTCGTCGGCGCTGGGCAGCGATTCGTCGTCGTCGATGAGCAGGTTGTCCGAGGCCTCGGTGAAGGCGTCGTACTGCCGCTCCAGTGCCTCGACCACCTGGGCGACTTCGGCCGATTCCGACACCTGGCGGGTGATCTCGGCGTCCGTTCGCTTGGCCGCCTCGTTCAGGGCCGCCGCCTGGATGACCAGGCCCGTCGACTTCGTCAACGCCTGGAGCAGGCTCAACGAGGCGGCGGGGTAGGTGCCCTGCGCCAGGTAGTGCGGCACGTAGGCGGCGAAGCCCATGGCGTCGTGACCGCTCTGCCCGAGCCGCAGCTCCAGCAGCGCCGACAGGTTGCCCGGCACCTGCACCCGGCTGAACGGCGAGCCCTCCGTCACCAGTTCCGGCCTGGTCGCGTGCGAGATCACCGACAGCTTCCGCGTGTGCGGCACGCCCATCGGAAGGCCGTTGAAGCTGACCGCGAGGCGCAAGCCCCACCGCTCGATCAGCGACCGCACGGCCGCGACGACCGCCTCCCACCGGCGATCCGGCTCGGGGCCGGTCATCAGCAGGAACGGCGTGCCCACCGCGTCGTGCATCAGGTACACGACCAGCTCGGGGGCGTCGTAGGACTCCCACCGGTCGGTGGCGTAGATCATCGTCGGCCGCCGGGCGCGGTAGTCGATCAGGTCGTCGATGTCGAACCGGGCGACCACCCGGTGTTCGTGCACCTCCAGCAGGTGTGCGACCAGCGTCGCGCCCGCCGCACCGGCGTCCATGAAGCCGTCGAAGTGGTGCAACAACACCGCTCCGGTCAGGTCCGGGACGTCGGAGTCGACCTCGAACAGATCCTCCGGGTCCAGCGCCACCTCGTGCCTCCCCAAGTGCTCACATGCCAGTCCTCCCCTCCGTCAACGTCGACCGACCGCTGATCCATTCCCCGATCCCGTCGAGCATTCGAGCGAGACCGAATTCGAAGAGCGTGTCGAGTCCCAGGTCCAGGTCAGAGCCCACCACGCGGCTGAACATCGGGAACTGCCCGGCGGAGACGATGTCCAGCAGGGCCGGCGCCTGTTGGGTCATCCACTCGTCGCCGGTCATCCCGGTGTCGCGCCGCTGCTCGACCTCCGGCTCGATGTTCACCGCGACCCCTCGGACGAAGCCGAACACCGTCACGGCGGCGTGCATCATCTCCTCCAGGCTCAGCCCCTTCCCGTCGAGCGCTCGCAGGACCCATTCGGTGTGCGTGAGCGCGCTGGGCAGCAGTTGCGGCCTGGTCATGGACATGGCCGGCGCCAGCCACGCATGTTCCTGGAACAACTTCCACTGCAACCTCGCGCTCACCTCCAGCCGCTCCCGCCAGGTCTCGGGACCGGGCTCGGGCAACTCCTCCTCCCGCAACACGTGGTCGATCATCCGAAGGACGAGTTCGTCCTTGTTCTCGACGTGCCGGTACAGCGACATGGTCGCCACGCCCAGCCGTGACGCCACCCGCCGCATCGACAACCCGTCGAGCCCTTCCGCGTCCGCCAGGCGGACCGCCGCGAGGACCAGCCGCTCGCCGGTCAGATCGGTCTCCTGCGCGCGCGGTCGCACAGGTTCCCCACCTTCCGGCGACACGACCGTGCCCACCCCGGCCACGGGACGCACGAAGCCCTCGGAGCGCAAGGTGACCAGCACCTTGGTCGCCGTGGCCATCGCGACGTTCCACCGCACGGTGATCTCGCGCGTCGACGGCACCCGATCACCCGGTCGCAACTGGCCCGACTCGATCGAATCGCGGATCTCGCGCGCTATCCGCTGGTAGATCGCGTCGTTCATCGCCCGCCTCCTCAAGGGTAGTGCACCGGATGCTACAGCACTAGTGCACTATCGAGTGATTGACCACGCAGAACACTGATGTACGGTGTACGCATGAACACCGTACTGATCTCCGGCGCGAGCATCGCCGGCCCCGCGCTCGCCTACTGGCTGCGCCACCACGGCTTCACCCCGACCGTCGTCGAGCGGGCACCCGCGCCGCGGCCCGGCGGCCAGGCCGTCGACCTGCGCGGAACGGCCCGCGAGGTCGCCGATCGGATGGGCGTGCTCGACCAGGTGCGCGCGGCGCACACGGGCGCGCGGGGAATGGCGTTCGTGAACGCCGAGGGCAAGCGCACCGCCACCATGGCGTCCGACACGATGGGCGACTCGGGCGGCGTGATCGCCGAGCTGGAGATCCTGCGGGGCGACCTGGTCCGCATCCTCCACGAGGCGACCGCGACCGACGTCGAGTACGTCTTCGACGACGGCATCACCTCGCTCACCCAGACCGGAGCCGGGGTGGCGGTCACCTTCGAGCGCGGCGAGCCGCGCACGTTCGACCTGGTCGTCGGCGCGGACGGGCTGCACTCCAAGGTGCGGTCGCTGGCGTTCGGCCCCGAGTCGCGGTTCGCGCACGACCTCGGCGCGTACATCTCCATCTTCGGCACGACCCAGAGGGAAGACCTGGACGGCCGGCAGCTGATGCACACCGTGCCCGGCCGCACCGCGGGCATCTACCCCACGCCGGACGGCGGGGCCAAGGCGATGTTCGTGTTCGCCTCGCCCCCGGTGGCGCACGACCGGCGCGACACGGCGTGGCAGCGCGAGCTGATCGCCACCACGTTCGCGGGCGACGGCTGGGAGGTGCCCCGGCTGCTCGCGGACATGCGCGAGGCGCCCGACTTCTACTTCGACCGGCTTTGCCAGATCCGGATGGACACCTGGTCGGACGGTCGGGTGGCGCTGCTCGGCGACGCGGCGTTCTGCGCGTCGCCGATGGCGGGCAACGGCACGAGCATGGCCTTGGTCGGCGCGTACGTCCTCGCGGGCGAGCTGGCCACCGCGCCGGACCACGTCACGGCGTTCAGACGGTACGAGGAGGTGATGCGCGAGTACGTGACGCGGTGCCAGAAGTTCGCGCTGGGCGGGGTCGACAGCCTGATGCCGAAGTCGCGGGTGTTCATCCGCATGCGCGACTTCACGATGCGCGTGGTCCCGCACATCCCCGGCGGCGCCAGACTGTTCGGCGACCTGCAGAAGCTGGCGAACACGGTGTCGTTGCCGGACTACCTGCCCCGGAGCTTGACCTCCACCTGACTGAAGGTCCTACCTTCCGGGCATGGACATGGAGACCACCGCCTGGATGTCGCTGTACCACGTGACGAACGCGCAGGACGACAAGCGGCCGTTCTCCGCCGCCACCTTCCGCCGGATCTGGGCGTTCGCCCGTCCGCACCGGGTGCGGCTGACCCAGTACCTCGCCCTGAGCGTGGTCGTGGCGGTGCTGGCGGTGGTGACGCCGGTCCTCGCGGGCCGGATCGTGGACGCCATCGTCAACGGCTCGGCGTACCAGGTGGTGCTCGTGCTCGCGGCGGTGATCGCGGGCATCGCGATCGTCGAGGCGGGGTTGGGCCTGCTGACGCGGTGGCTGTCGGCGCGCATCGGCGAAGACCTGATCCTCGACCTGAGGACCACGGTCTTCGACCACGTGCAACGGATGCCGATCGCGTTCTTCACCCGCACCCGCACCGGGGCGCTGGTGAGCCGGCTCAACAACGACGTGATCGGTGCGCAGCGGGCGTTCAGCGACACCCTGTCCAGCGTGGCGGGCAACTTGGTCACGCTCGCGCTGACGCTGGCCGTGATGATCAGCCTGTCGTGGCAGATCACGCTGCTGGCGCTGGTGTTGCTGCCGGTGTTCGTGGTGCCGGCGCGGCGGATGGGGACGCGGCTGGCGCGGCTGGAACGTGAGGCGGCCAACCACAACGCCACCATGGGCACCCGGATGACCGAGCGGTTCTCGGCGCCGGGCGCGACGCTGGTGAAGCTGTTCGGCAGGCCGGCGCACGAGTCGGAGGAGTTCGCGACGCGGGCGCGGCGGGTGCGGGACATCGGGGTGCGCACGGCCATGGTGCAGACCCTGTTCCTGACCGCGTTGACGCTGGTCTCGGCGCTGGCGCTGGCCGTGGTGTACGGGTTGGGCGGGTTCTACGCGCTGCGCGGCGAGTTGGACCCGGGGTCGGTGGTGGCGCTGGCTTTGCTGCTGACCAGGTTGTACGCGCCGCTCACGGCGCTGGCCAGCGCGCGGGTCGAGGTGATGAGCGCTTTGGTGAGCTTCGAGCGGGTCTTCGAGGTGCTCGACCTGAAGCCGTTGATCACCGAGAAGCCCGACGCGCGGTCGGTGCCGGACGGTCCGGTGTCGGTGGAGTTCGAGAACGTCCGGTTCGCCTACCCGTCGGCGGACAAGGTGTCCCTGGCGTCGTTGGAAGAGGTCGCGGTGCTCGACAGCCGCGGCGGAGAGGAGGTGCTGCACGACGTGTCGTTCCGGGCCGAGCCCGGCCAGGTGGTGGCGTTGGTCGGCTCGTCGGGCGCGGGGAAGTCGACGATCGCCTCGCTGCTGCCCCGGCTCTACGACGTGGACTCGGGCACGGTGCGCTTGTCCGGTGTGGACGTGCGCGACCTGACCGCCGACTCGGTCCGCGACGCGCTGGGCATGGTGACGCAGGACGGTCACCTGTTCCACGAGTCGATCCGGTCGAACCTGCTGCTCGCCCGGCCGCAGGCCACCGAGGCCGACCTGTGGGAGGTGCTGGGCCGGGCGCGGCTGGCCGAGCTGGTGGCGTCGCTGCCGGACGGGCTGGACACCGTGGTCGGCGAGCGCGGCTACCGGTTGTCCGGCGGTGAGCGGCAGCGGCTGACGATCGCCCGGCTGCTGCTGGCGAAGCCGCGCGTGGTGATCCTGGACGAGGCCACCGCGCACCTGGACTCCACCTCGGAGGCCGCGGTGCAGGCCGCGTTGGGCGAGGCGCTGCACGGGCGCACGGCACTGGTGATCGCGCACCGGCTGTCGACGATCCGGGCGGCCGACCTGATCCTCGTGGTGGAGGGCGGTCGGGTGGTGGAACGCGGCACCCACACCGACCTGCTCGCCGCAGGCGGGCGTTACGAAGAGCTGTACCGGACCCAATTCGCGGAGGAGGTGCGAACGTCATGAGCCGGCACTACGCGTGCCGCACCGCGTCGGCGTCGGCGAGACCGAGGATCCGCACGGCCTGCTTGCGCATCTCGACCTTGCGGACCTTGCCGGTGACGGTCATCGGGAACTCGTCCACCACGTGCACGTACCGGGGGATCTTCTGGTGCGCGAGCTTGCCGGCGCAGAACGACCGCAGCGACTCGGCGGTCAGCGGTTCCGCGCCGGGGCGCAGGCGCACCCACGCCATCAGCTCCTCGCCGTACTTCACGTCGGGCACGCCGACGACCTGGGCGTCGAGCACGTCGGGGTGGGTGTAGAGGAACTCCTCGATCTCGCGCGGGTACAGGTTCTCTCCGCCACGGATCACCATGTCCTTGATCCGGCCGGTGATGTTCACGTACCCGTCGTCGTCCATCACCGCGAGGTCGCCGGTGTGCATCCACCGGGCGGCGTCGATCGACTCGGCGGTCTTGTCCGGCTGCTCCCAGTAGCCGAGCATCACCGAGTACCCGCGCGTGCACAGCTCGCCGGGCGTCCCGCGCGGCGCGGTGCGGCCGGTGTCCGGGTCGACGACCTTGACCTCCAGGTGCGGCCCGACCCGGCCGACGGTGGACACCCGGCGGTCCAGCGAGTCGTCACGGCGGGTCTGCGTGGACACCGGCGAGGTCTCGGTCATGCCGTAGCAGATGGACACCTCGCGCATCCCCATCCGGTCCACGACCTGCTTCATCACCTCGACCGGGCACGGCGAGCCGGCCATGATCCCGGTGCGCAGCGACGACAGGTCGTAGGAGTCGAAGCCGGGGTCGGCGAGTTCGGCGATGAACATCGTCGGCACGCCGTACAGGGACGTGCACCGCTCCTCCGCCACGGCCCGCAACGTGGCGGCGGGCTCGAACGCGGGGGCGGGGATCACCACGCACGCGCCGTGCGAGGTGGCCGCGAGGTTGCCCATGACCATGCCGAAGCAGTGGTAGAACGGGACCGGCACGCAGATCCGGTCGTCCTCCGTGTACCCGAGCAGCTCGCCGACGAAGAAGCCGTTGTTGAGGATGTTGTGGTGCGACAGGGTCGCGCCCTTCGGGAACCCCGTGGTGCCCGAGGTGTACTGGATGTTGATCGGGTCGTCCGCCGACAGCTCCGGCCACCGCGGCAACGTGTCCACGTGCAAGTCCGTCCACTCGGGACTGTCGAAGAGCACGACCCGGCGCAGGGCGGCGCACCGGGGCCGGACTTCGGCGATCATCCCGGCGTAGTCGGAGGTCTTGAACGACGCGGCGGCGAGCAACGTGTGCACGCCGGCCTGTTTGAGCACGTACTCCAGCTCGTGCACCCGGTACGCCGGGTTGATGTTGACCAGGATCGCGCCGACGCGCGCGGTCGCGTACTGGACCACCACCCACTCGGCCCGGTTGGGCGACCAGATGCCGACGCGGTCGCCGACGCCGACCCCCGCCGCCATCAGCCCGGCCGCGACGGAGTCGACCTCGGCGGCCAGCTCGCGGTAGGTCCACCGGCGGCCGGTCGAGAGGTCGACCAGCGCGTCCCGATCGGCGTGCGCGGCCACCGTGCGGTCGAAGTTCACGCCGATGGTGTCGCCCAGCAGCGGCACGTCCGAGGTGCCCGAGGAGTAGCTCAGGTGCGCCATCAAGGCAACGTACCGCAGGCCGCAACCCCGTGACCAGCGACAACGTTATTCATGCCGTCCGGTGAAGGGCGTGCCGACACAATCGTCGCCATGCGAACCATCGGGTTGATCGGCGGGATGAGCTGGGAATCGTCCGCCGAGTACTACCGACTGCTCAACGAGGAGACGCGGCGCCGGCTCGGCGGCCACCACTGCGCGCCCAGCCTGCTGCTGACCGTCGACTTCGCCGAGATCGAGCGGTTGCAGCGGACGGGGCAGTGGGAGCGGTCGGGCGAGTTGCTGGCCGAGGCCGCCCGCAAGCTCGAAGGCGCGGGCGCCGAGTTGGTCCTGTTGTGCACCAACACCATGCACAAGGTCGCCGACGCGATCACGGACGCCGTCAAGGTGCCGTTCGTGCACATCGTGGACGCCACGGCGCGGAGGCTCACCGCCTACCGCAAGGTCGGCCTGCTCGGCACCCGGTTCACCATGGAGCAGGACTTCTACCGCGACCGGATGCGCGCGCGCGGCATCGAGCTGGTCGTCCCGGACGAACCGGACCGCACGCTCGTGCACGACGTGATCTACCAGGAGCTGACCAAGAACCGGGTCGAGCCCGCGTCACGCGCCGCGTACCGGGACGTGATGGCACACCTGGTCGAGCGCGGCGCGGAGGCGGTGATCCTGGGCTGCACCGAGATCACGTTGCTGGTCGACCAGTCCGACAGCACGGTGCCGCTGGTCGACTCGACCCGCGTCCACGTGGAGGCGGGCGTCGACCTCGCGTTGGCCTAGACCCCGCCTCCGGTCTTCTGGTGCACACCACGACGAGACGCCTCACTCGCGCCAGAACCGGATGCCGCTCCACACGACCGTCGCCGGGCCTTGGCCGCTGTCGGTGCGGTAGGCGCCGAACTCGTCGTAGAAGCCGCCGACGGGACCGTCGTACGTGTGCTTCAGCGATCGATCGGTCTGGACGACTCGGACAAGGATCGCCCGGTCAGGGTTCTCCCTGAGGCCGCGCACGTCCGCGTGCGGCAGAGTGGACGGCATGGAGCTCACCCCGCGCGCCCTGTTCGGCCTGGCCCGGACCACCGTCGAGACCGCCGTGTCGGTGCCGGGCCGCGTGCTCGACCTGCTCGGCGCGGCGGAGGCCGTCGTGCGCCGCGCCGACGAGATGGTCACCCGCACCGAACGGGTGCTGGCCGAGACCGAGGCGCTGGTCGGGCGGGCGAAGGCGGTTACGGCGGCGGCCGAGGACGTGACGACCGACGTCGGCCGCACCGCTCGGACCTCACGCGAGCTGCTGGACAGCTACGCGCCCATCGCGCGGAAGGCGCAGCCGCTGGCGCAGCGGTTCGTGGACGACCTGTCGCCCCACGAGGTGGACGCCGCCGTGCAACTGGTGGACCAGCTGCCCGTGCTGACCAAGCACCTGATCGAGGACGTGCTGCCGATCCTGGCCACGCTGGACCGCGTCGGCCCGGACATCCACCAGCTGCTGGAGGTCACCAACGACGTCCGGCAGGCGATCCTCGGCATCCCCGGGTTCACCTTCATGCGCCGCCGCGGCGAGGCCAGGGAAGACGACTAGGCGCACCGCGTTATTCGCGCGATCACGAGTGCGCGGCGCCGCGTTCTTGTCACCACGTGAGTGCCGCGACCGACACCGCCACAATGTCCGGCGCATTATTTAGCGGATTTCGAAGGTTTTCCGGGCAACTCTTGCCGGTGGTCCGCACCCTCATTAACTTCCGTCGAGTCGGCACATTTCCGGCAGATTTCGAGGAAGGATCACCCGTGAGGTTGAAGACAACACTGGGCGCGGGCGTGACGTCCGGGCTCGTCGTGGCCGGTCTGCTCGCCGGCGTCGGCACCGGCGCGGCGGCGCCCGTCCAGGTCGACAAGACGCTGACGTTCACCTGCCCGTTCCCGCTGATCGGCAACCAGGTCCTGTCCACCCGGATCAGGGCCACCATCGACGCGCCGACGTCGGTCGGCGGCGAGTTGAAGACCACGGACTTCTCCGCGACGGTCACCGTGCCGCCGACCGCGACGCAGGGCCTGACGCTGGTCGGCGCGGCGACGGTGGAGGGCTCCGCGGAGGCGGGCGTGACGCTGGACAACGCCGGCAGCAAGCTCGACATCAAGATCCCCGGCCTGACCGTGCCGAAGACCCCGGTGCCCGCCGAGGGCGCGTTCGACGTGGTCGCGAGCGGTCCGGTGCCGACCGCGGTGATCCCCAAGGCGGGCACGACGACGGTGACGGTCGGCAACTACAGCACGACGTTGACGCCGAAGAAGGCCGACGGCACCGACACCGGGCTCGGCACGTTCACGTCCAACTGCGTGCTGGACCCGGGCCAGGACCCGACGCTGATCCGGTTCGACGTGGCGGGCGGCGGCGGCCCGACCACGACGACCACCACGACCACGACCACCACCACTACGACCACCACCGTGCCCACGACCACGACGACCCGGCCTCCCGGCGGCATCAAGTACGCCTACTCGCTGGACGGCACGTCGACGATCAAGAAGCTGGGCGGCGCGGTCGCGCTCGGCCCGGGCAGCCTGAGCGCCGACCTGGACCTGGCCACCGGGAACTTCACCGGTGACCTGGTGCTGCCGCCGACCTCGGGCAAGTTCAGCCTGTTCGGCTTCGTGCCGGTGGAGTCGAAGATCGAGTTCGCGCCGGAGGGCAAGACGACCGGCACGCTCGCCGCCGGCGCGGTGAAGTCGAGCTCGAAGGTCACCATCAAGCTGCCGTCGGTCACCGCGTTCGGCATCCCGATCAGCAACGACCCGAACTGCCGCACCACCACTCCCGCGGACATCGGCCTGACCTCGGCGGCGGGCTTCGACCCGCTCAAGGGCGGCAAGCTGGCCGGCACGTACACGATCCCGGCGCTGACGGGCTGCGGTCCGCTCAACGCCCTAGTCAGCGGTTTCGCCGCAGGCCCGGACAACACCATCGACCTGACGCTCACCGCGAAAACCGCGTAACCGGCAAGACCTCGACCGCACTGGAGACCGCCGCGTCCGACCGCGGCGGTCTCCTCCATTTCCGGGGCGGCTCAGCAGTTCGACGTCGCCGGGCGGCCCGCGATCCGGTCCGCGGTGAACGCCTGCGCCGCCGCGCTGCCCGTGTGCACGGCGGTGATGTGGTCGGTGGCGTAGGTCCGCCAGTCGACCTGCACGCCGAGCCCGCAGTAGGCGTCGCGCAACGCCTTGGCCTGCGTGAAGTCCACCAGGTCGTCCCCGGTGGCGTGGTAGGCGTGCACCGGCACGCGGATCACCGTCCCGCCGAGCTTGTTCTCCGCCACCCGCGCCAGCCACGGCGGCGTGAGCACCGGGCTGGACGTCGTGTAGTCGGACAGCCTGTGCCCCTGGTAGTCGACCAGCAGCTCCAACGTGCACGCTTCCCGTTCCACGCGGGCGAACTCCGCGCGGCCCGCGTCGTTGAGGTAGTCCTCCAGGTCCAGCTCCGGGTACGCGTGGTCCAACCCGATCAACGAGTACGCGAGCAGGCCGAAGCCCTTGCGGCCGTCCAACGGCAGCGCGACCTGGACGAGGTCCGCGGGCACGCCGCCGCCGACCACGCCGACCAGGTTCAGCTCCGGCGCGTAGCCGGGCTGCAGCTGACCCGCCCACATCGCCGCGCCGCCGCCCTGCGAGTAGCCCCGGAACACGACCTTCGCGTCACGGGACAGCCGGGCGTCCGGCAGCCGTTGCGCGGCCCTGACCACGTCGATCACCGCGTGGCCCTCGGACCGGCCGGTGACGTACGTGGTCCTCGGGTCGGGCCGGTAGCCCTCGTAGTCGGTGATGGCGACCGCGTAGCCCGCGCGCAGCAGGCCGTCCACCGCGGGCTGCTCGTAGAGCGCGCCGATGCGCACCATCTCCGACGGCGCGCACCTGAACGCCGGGCCGTGCGTGCCCACGGCGAACGCCACCACCGGCGCCGTGGCCGGGTCGACCGAACGGGGCACGAGCACCGTGCCGGTCACCGCGTTGGGCTGCCCCAACGCGTCGGTCGACCGGTACATGACCTGCCACGCGTGCACCGTCGAGCCGAGGGCGCCCGCCCGCGACGCGCGGAACCGGATGACATCGCCCGGCGCGCCCGCGGGCAGCGGGCTGGGCGGCACGTAGAACGAGTCGTCGGCCGCCGCCGAGGGCGCGAGGCCCGTGACGGCGGCGGCCACCACGACCGCGACCGCCGATAATGAGAACATCTTTCGCAAAACGACACCTCCCGGGAAATACGACAGGGACAATGCACAGTGCATTAATCCGGCGCGGCCGGTCCAGACCGATCGGCCGACTTGTCATCCGGGTGCGTGTTTCCGAAACCGGATTTGTAATGCTCGTACAACCAGCGCCATCACTCGAAAGAGTGAACGCAGCCCGGTTGCGGAAAGAATGTTTGACACACCGTCGCGGATGATTTTATGGTCGGCCGGGCGAAGTCCCAGGGCGGTGCTTCGCGCAAAGCGGAGGCGGCATGACGATCTCACTGAACGGCGGGTTGGCGCGGCAGCGGACCTACAGCGCGGCGCGGCAGCTGTGGTCGACCATCCCGGGCGAGCTGGCGGAGAAGATGGCGCCGCTGTCGGGGGTCCTGGTGCGGGACGTGGTGCGGGAGATCCGCCGGACCGTGCCCGCGTACGCGCAGCCGCTGGAGGGCAAGTTCCGCGAGGTGCTGGTCGGCGCCGTCGAGATGGCGATCGTGAAGTGCTTCGACAACATCGCCAACCCGGACGCGGCGCAGACCGACTGGCAGGCCGTGCTGCGCTACAGCGGGCGGATGGAGTACCTCGAAGGCCGCACGATGGACTCGTTGCAGACCGCGGTGCGGGTCGGCGCACGGGTCGTGTGGCGGCACCTGAGCGAGCACGGCCGCGCGGTGGGCGTGTCCACCGACACCCTGTTCGTGGTGGCCGACGCGATCTTCGCGTGGGTGGACGAGCTGTGCCGGGTGGCCATCGAGGGCTACTCGGAGGCGCAGGCCAACGCCAGCGGCGCGTTGGAGCGCAGGCGGCGCCAGCTGCTCAAGCTGGTGCTGGCCGAGCAGCCGCCGTCGCCGAGGTCGCTCGCGGACCTGGCGGGCACGACGGACTGGCCGTTGCCGGAACGGGTCGCGGTGGTCGCGCTGGAGTACCGGGAGGACCAGCACCAGCTCCCGTCGGTGACGCTGGGCCGTGACGTGCTGGTGGACCTGGAGAGCTCCACGCCCTGCCTGGTGGTGGCCAACCCCGAGGGGCGCTCGCAGCCGGAGCTGCGCGGGCGGCTCGCCGCGGTGGGTCCGACGGTGCCGTTGGCCGAGGCGCGGCAGTCGTTGGCGTGCGCGCGGCGGGCGCTGGGGTTCGTGCGGCGCGGCCTGCTGCCCGCCGCGCCGGTGACGTGGTGCGACGACCACCTGGCCACGCTGGCGCTGCTGTCGGACGAGTTCCTGGTGGGCCAGCTCAGCCGGCGGGCGCTGGCGGCGTTCAACGGTCTGACGGTGAAGCAGCGGGAACGGCTGGAGACGACGTTGCTGGCGTGGTTGGAGACGCGCGGCGGCATCGGCGAGATCGCCAACCGGCTCGACGTGCACCCGCAGACCGTCCGGTACCGGATGCACCAGTTGGAGGAGCTGCTGGGCGACCGGCTGGCCGACCCCGACGAGCGCTTGACGCTGGAGATCGCGTTGCGGGGCCCCCCGGGGGGGCGGGGCGGGGGGGGCGCGCCCGCGGGGGCCGCCGCCCGGGGCCCCCGGCCG
>NZ_JAJHUO010000051.1:20807-55776 GCF_020859565.1 Saccharothrix luteola
TGGGGCGGGGGGGGGGGGGGGGGCCCCGGGGGCGCGCCCGCCCCCCCCCCCGCGACGCTCAGCAGGTGCCGCGCGCGGGCACGCCGGCGAAGCGGGCCTCCAGCCAGGCGAAGGCCTCCGGGTAGGCCGCGACCATCCCGGCCGCGTGCGTCGGCACGAGCGACGTGCTGAACCTGACGTTCGCGCCCAGGGCGCACCACCGCCGCACCATCTCGGCGCCCTGCGCGTACGGCACGATGTCGTCCAGCGCGCTGTGGATCACGAGCACCGGCGCACCCGGCTTGCGCACGCCGATCCGCTGCTGCTCCACCCGCGACCGGTACGGCTCCTCGTCCAGGTACGCGGCCAGCGGCCGACCGTCCGCGGTGAGGTCGACCGACTTGCGGAACGCGTGCGCGAGGAGCGCCTCGGCGGTGCACTGGCGCGCCACCTGCGCCAGCAGCTTCCGGCCGGCGTCGTTGAGCACGCCGGGGATGTCCAGTTCGGGGTACGCCGCGTCGAGGCTCAGCAGCGAGTAGCCCAGGAACCCGGCCGCGTAGTGACCGTCCAGGTTCCGCGCCACGGCGCCGAGGTCGGCGGGCGGCGCGCCCGCGTACGCGCCCTTCAGCTCCAGCTCCGGCGCGTACCCGGCGTACAGCTCGACGGCCGCGGCCGCCGCACCGCCGCCCTGCGAGTACCCGGCGACGGCCACCGGCCCGTCGTCCGGCAGGTTCGCCTCCGGCAGCCGTTGCGCGGCGCGAATCGCGTCCAGCACCGCGTGCCCCTCGGCCGCGCGGTTGACGTAGGTGTGCATCCCGGGCGTGCCCAGGCCTTCGTAGTCGGTCACCACGACGCCGTAGCCGCGGGTGAGCAGACCGGCCAGGAACGGGCCCTCGTACTCGCTGCCCATCGCCAGCTGCCGGGACGGCGCGCAGTCGTCACCGACGCCCTGCGTGCCCGGCGCGTACCCCACGACCGGACGCGGGCCGGGGCCGGACCACGGCACGTGCGGCGTGAGCACGGTGCCGCTGACGTCGATCGGGCGGTCGTGCGTGTCCGTGCTGCGGTACAGGATCCGGTGCACGGTGGCGGGCGCGCGCAGCAGCTTGACCGGGTCGAGGAAGAAGTCGGCGGGCTCGGACCGCAGCACGTCGCCGTTGGCCGGCGCGGGGCTCGGTCCGGTGTACGAGATCTGGGCGGCGGCGTCGGTCGTGCCGGCCGCCGTCAGGACCGCGGTGAGCGCGACGGCCCACCCCCGGTGCAATCGCATGGGCTGCTCCTCGTCGAGCTCGGGTGACGACCGCCGAACCATGGCGCGACCTGTTCTCGCAGGTCAAGCACCCTGCGGATTCTTGTCACGCGCGCGCAAACACGAGACCGGGATTTGCGCTCACGTGCTACGCGGACCGCGGGTGTCCTCCTCGGCGGTTCCCGTTCGTCGTAGTGGTGGAATGCACCGGACGACGGGAGTGACCGATGAAGTACATGCTGCTGATCTGCGTCGACGACACCATCGAGCCGACGGAAGGCGATCCGACCATCGAGCAGTGGGTGGCCGAGCTCGGGGACCGGCGGCTGGACGGCTCGCGGCTGCGGTCGGTCGAGGACGCCACGACCGTGCGGGCGCGCGGTGACGAGGTGCTGCTGAGCGACGGGCCGTTCGCCGAGACGAAAGAGCAGATCGTGGGCTACGACGTCGTCGACTGCGCCGACCTGGACGAGGCGATCCGGATCGCGTCACGGCACCCGTGCGCGCGGTTCGGGTCGGTCGAGGTGCGGCCGTTCTACACCGGATGACGGTCGAGGCGGAGCTCTCGGAGCTGTTCCGGGCCGAACGGGGGCGGATCGTGGCGACGCTGATCCGCCTCGCCGGCGACTGGGACCTGGCCGAGGAGTGCGTGCAGGACGCCTTCGCGCGGGCGCTGGAGTGCTGGCCCCGCGAAGGCGTCCCCCGCCGTCCCGGCGCGTGGCTCACCACGACCGCCCGCAACCGCGCGCTGGACCGGTTGCGGCGCTCCAGCGTGGAGGCGGCGAAGCTGAGGGAGGTGGTGGCGGTGCCCGACGGGTCACCGGAGGAGGTCGACGGCGACGACATCGGTGACGACCTGCTGCGGCTGGTCTTCACGTGCTGCCACCCGGCGTTGACGCTGGAGGCGCGGGTCGCGCTGACCCTGCGCACCGTCGCCGGCCTGACCACGGCGGAGATCGCGCGGGCGTTCCTGGTGCCGGAGGCGACGATGGCCAAGCGGCTGGTGCGGGCCCGGCAGAAGATCCGCAACGCCCGCATCCCCTACCGCGTGCCGCCCGCCCACCTGCTGCCCGATCGCACGGGTGGCGTGCTGGGTGTGCTGTACCTGCTGTTCAACGAGGGTTACGCGGCCAGCGGCGGCGCCGACCTGCTGCGGCGCAACCTGTGCGCGGAGGCGATCCGGCTGGCGCGCACGCTGGTCGCGTTGATGCCCGACGAGCCGGAGGCGGTCGGCCTGCTCGCGCTGACGTTGTTGCAGGACTCCCGCCGGGACGCGCGGTTCGACCACGCGGGCGACCTCGTGCCGCTCGACGAGCAGGCCCGGTCGCGGTGGGACGGCGGGCAGGTCGAGGAGGGCGTGGCGCTGCTGGACTCGGCGCTGCGGCGCGGCCGACCGGGGCCCTACCAGGTGCAGGCCGCCATCGCCGCCTGCCACGCCACGGCCGCGCGGGCGGACGACACGGACTGGCCCCAGATCGCCCTGCTCTACGGCGAGCTGGCCAAGCTGGTCCCGTCACCGGTCGTGCGGCTGAACCGGGCGGTGGCCGTCGCGATGGCGGACGGCCCCGCGGCCGGTCTGGCGCTGGTGGACGACCTCGCCGACGAGGTGACCGGTCACCTGCTCCCGGCCACCCGGGCGGACCTCCTGCGACGCCTCGGCCGGACGACCGAGGCGCTCGCCGCCTACGAGCGGGCCCTGGCCCTGGCCCCGACCGACGCGGAACGCCGCCACCTCACCCGCCAGCTCAGCGCTCTGCGGGGGTGAAGTCGACGGTGAACTCCTGATCCGGTTCGTCGGCGCACGGTTCGCGGATCGCCTCCGCGCCCTCCCGGACCGCGCCACCGCGCAGACCGACGCACGCCGCACCACCCGCCGAGCGGAAGCGGTACCGACCGGGACGGGACTGCTCCACGCGGAACACCTGGTCGGCGTTGTCGTCGGCGCAGTGGTTCCACGGTTCGAGCAGGTGCAGCGCCGGTTCCTCGCGCCGCACGGTCAGGCACCCGATCTCCTTGTCCACCGGGTGCTCCCACTTGATGGTGGTGAACTCGGCGCCCACCGGTTGGAGGAACACCCGCGGCCCGGGATCGAGGCACGGCCGCAGCGCCGCGACCGCGGGCTCGTAGCGCTTGGTGCTGTCACGGCCCTCGGTCAGGCACAGGTCGGGCGCGTCCGCCGCGTGGATGCTCGCCCAGCTGCCGGCGGACACCAGCGGCAGCAGGTCGGGCTTCGGCCTGGTGGTCGGGTCGATCGCCGCCGTGTCCGGCGCGTCACCCCACACCAGCACCGCCGTCACCACCAGCGCCAGCACCACCACGGCGGCGGCCGGCACCGTCCACGGGCGGCGCCACGCGGGACGAGCCGGCGTTTCGGGCACCGCGGCCACCACGCCCGTGGCCAGCCGCTCACGGGCGCTCAACCACGGCTCCGGCTGCTCGACCCCGCACGCCTTCACGTACGCGGTCAGCAGTTCCGCCCGGGGCAGGCTGTCCCGGCGCAGCATGTCCGCGGCCGTGCTGCGGGCCAGCACCTCCCCCTGCGCGGCCGCGCTCTCCTCCAGGCCGCGCAGGGTCAACCCCGACTTCTCCTTGAGCTCGCGCAACATCGCCACGAACTCGGCCACGTCACGCGCCGAATCCGGCTGGGCACCGTGCGACGTCACGCGCGCAATCTTGGTGGTTGACCGTCGCCGCGGGCAAGCCGGCCGCCCTCAGAACCGGAGGTTCACCAGGTAGTCGTAGCCGACCCGCGCGGTGACGAGGGCGTCGCGCGGCTGGTCGTTCTCCACGATGTAATCGGTCACGTTCGCGGCCCGGAAGATGGCCGCGAAGTCGATCGTGCCCGTGCCGAGGTCGGCGAAGGACCCGTCGGCCGCCCGGTCCTTCACGTGGAACTGCCGCACGCGCGGGAAGTTCGCCCGGTGCACCGCCACCGGGTCGACCCCGCCCGCCACCGCCCAGTACAGGTCCAGCTCCAGGTGCACGTTGCGCCGCGTCGTGCCCGCCGTGATCACGTCGAACGGCCGCACGCCCTCCACCAAAGCGAACTCGTGCGCGTGGTTGTGGTAGCCGAGGCTCAACCCCGCGCGCCGCACCTTCTCCCCCGCCGCCTCCAACCGCGTGGCGAACGCCCGCCACTGCGCCAGGGTCGGGTAGTCCACCCACGGCACCACCACGTACTTGTGCCCGAGCGTGCGCGCGTCGGCGATCACCTGGTCGAGGTCGCCGTCGATGCCGACGTGGCTGGACGTCGCCCGCAGCCCGCACCGCCGCAGCACGGCGGCGAACTCCGCGGCGCTGCGGCCGTACGTGCCGGCCAGCTCGACCTTGCGGTAGCCGATGTCGGCCAACGCCGACAGCACGGGCTCCGGGTCGTCGCCCATGATGCCCCGCAAGGTGTAGAGCTGGATGCTGATCGACTCCTTCGGCACCCGGCGGCACGGGTGGTCGGCGGCGGACGCGGCGGAGGGCAGGGCGACGACCGCGCCGGTGGCGAGGGCGGTGCTGAGGAACGTGCGGCGGGACGGCATGGGTGACTCCTCGATCGGCTGGGAACGGTCATCGGGCTTCGGTGGGGGCGCGGCTCCGGTCATCGGGGAAGTTCCCTGACGCGGACGTGGCGGAACCACACGTCGTCGCCGTCGCCGTGGTTCTGCAGGCCGACGTGCCCGCTGGTCAGGTCGCGAGCCGGGTCGGTGCCGGTGAAGTCGTTGACCAGCACGCCGTTGAGGAAGACGCGGATGCGCTGCCCCCGCACGACGATCTCGTAGGTGTTCCACTCACCCGGCGGTTTTAGCGCGGAGTCCCGGGCGGCGAGGTCGGCGGACTGGAACGAGCAGATCGCGCCCGTGGTGCGGTCCGGCGCGTCGGTCGCGTCGATCTGCACCTCGTAGCCGTGGTCCACCGCCACCCACGGGTCCGTGCCGGGGTCGGGGAAGCCGACGAACACGCCGGAGTTGTCGTCGCCCGCGACCTTCCAGTCGAACTTCAGGCTGTAGGCGGAGAACTCCTCCTCGAACCACAGCAGCCCGAGCCCGCCTTCGGTGCGCAGGGCGCAGTCCTCCTCCACGAACCGCCCGGGACCGGCCTGCCGCCACCCGGTCGCGCCCGTGCCGTCGTAGAGGCTGCGATAACCCGCTTCCGGCTTGGTGGGCTTGCACGCGCCACTGGCCGGCTTGTAGCGGAGGTGCCTGATGGTGTCGACGTCGAACAGCGCGCCCGGACCGCCCTTGAACACCAGGTACAGGTCGCGCACGCCGGTCAGGCGCACCTCCTGCGGCGCGAGGTCGAGGTAGAAGTCCCAACTCCCCGTCACCGGCACGGTCACCGGCGCGTGCACCACCGGCCCGGTCGGCGAGTCGGCGTGCGCCTCCAGCGTGCCGCCGACACCGCCGGACGAGATCCGGTAGCCGATGCCCGCGGTCTTCGACAGGTCGACGTCGGCGTAGGACACCCAGTCGCCGTCGTTGATCTCGCCGACCCGCTTGCCGCCCTGCGCGGTCTCGCGGTCGTACACGTTCACGCCCTGCTGCCCGCTCAACGCCTCCGCCGGCACGTCGACCGCCGCGACCGTCCCCGCGCCGCGGAACGTGATCGTGTCCAGGTCCAGCAACGCGCCCCGCCCCCCGCGGAAGACGAAGTACAGCCGGTGCGTGCCGCCCGGATCGGTGATCGCCGCGGGCGGCAGCTCGGCGTACGCGCGCCAGTCGCCCGTGCCCTCGACCCGGGTGCTCGACACCAGCGGTCCCGTCGGTGAGTCGACGCGCGCCTCGATCGTGCCGCCCGCCGTGGCCGACGAGACCCGGTAGCCGATGCCCGTGACGCCGGCCAGCGACACGGCGTCGAACGCGATCCAGTCGCGGTCGTGGACGTTGCCGACCTGCTCGCCGCCCTGCGCCTCCTCGGCGCGGATCACCGAGGTGCCCCGCTGCGCGGAGTACGACTCGGCGGGCGTGCGCCGGACCGGTTCCCACGACGGCGGCGCCGTGCCGGTGGTGAACCGGATCGCGTCCACGTCGAACAGGCTGCCGGAGCCCTTGAACACCAGGAACAACCGGTGCGAGCCGCCGGGGTCGGTGATCGGCGACGGCGCGAGCTCGACGTAGTTGTCCCAGCCACCCGTCGACGGCACGGGCTGCCGCTGCACGAGCGCGCCGGTCGGCGAGTCGACGCGCACCTCGATCGTGCCGCCGCTGCCGCCGGAGGACACCCGGTAGCCGATCGACGTGACGCCGCCGAGGTGCACCGGGTCGAACGCGATCCAGTCGCCGTCGTCGACGTAGCCGACGCGCTTGTCGCCCTCGGCGGTGCCGGTCTCGACCACCTGCACGCCCTGCATGGCGGTGAAGTACTCGGCCTGCTTGGCCTTCGGTTGCAGGATCGCCTCGGCCTCGCCGGTCAACGCGGGCGCGCCGGGCGCGCCGCCATCGGTGTAGGAGGCGTGGATGACGCCGAAGATGTTGGCGTCCAGGCCGTGCCCGCCGTCGGACGGCGTCGGGAGCACGCCCTCGCAGCCGGTGGCGCGGGTGAGCGGGTGGCCGTGGCTGTCGTGGCCGAGGATGTACTCCACGGTCACCTTCGCGCAGTCGACCTGCCCGTCCTCGGGGTCGGTGACCGTGACGGAGAACGGCACCTCGTCGCCGAAGCTGAACACGCGGCCGTCGGCGGGAGCGTTCAGCACCACCACGGGCGCGGTGTTGCCGACGTTGACCACGACGCTCGCCGAGCCGACGAGGCCGGTCGGGTCGGTGACGTTCAGCTTCGCGGTGAACTGGCCGACGGCGGTGTAGGTGTGCGTGACCGGTCCGGCCGTGGTGTCGTCGGTCGTGCCGTCGCCGTCGAAGTCCCACGCGTAGGTCAGCGGGTCGTCGTCCTCGTCGGCCGTGCCGCCCGGGTCGAACCGCACGGTCAGCGGCGCGGGGCCGGACGTCTTGTCGGCGCTCAGCTTCGCGACCGGCGTGTGGCGTCCCCTGGCGTAGTCGACGCGGTAGACCGCCGAGTCCTCCGCGCCGCCGAAGTAGCCGCTGCCGTAGTCCAGCACGTACAGCGAGCCGTCCGGGCCGAACTCCAGGTTCATCGGCCGGGTGAGCGTCATCGAGTCGAAGAACGGCGTGATCGCGCCACGTTCGCCGGCCGCGCCGACGTCGATCGTCTTGATCCAGCCGCGGTCCCACTCGTAGGCGAACGTCTTGCCGTCGAAGGACTCCGGGAACTTGGTCGGGCTGTCCAGGTCCGGGTCGAAGTCGTAGACGGGGCCGCCCATCGGCGACTCGCCGCCGCTGCCGAACTCGGGCACGGAACCGCCGTCGTAGCCGATCCACGCGCGTTGCACGGGCGGCAGGTCGAGCAGGCCGGTGTTGCGCGGGCTGGTGTTCTTCGGCGCGGCGCAGTCGAACGCGGCGCCGGACGTGCCGGTGGCGAAGTCGTGGTCGACGTACGGGACCCGGTCGCCGACGCAGTAGGGCCAGCCGTAGTTGCCGGGCGCCTTGACCAGGTTGAACTCGACGCTGCCGCCGGGGCCGCGGGCCGGGTCCGCCGCGCCCGCGTCCGGGCCGTAGTCGCCGAGGTGGATCCAGCCGGTGGCCTTGTCGACGGCGAAGCGGAACGGGTTGCGGAAGCCCATCGCGTAGATCTCGGCCCGGGTCTTGTCCGTGCCGGGCGCGAAGAGGTTGCCCTCCGGGACGGTGTACGTGCCGTCGTCCTGGACCTTGATCCGCAGCACCTTGCCGCGCAGGTCGTCGGTGTTGGCCGACGAGCGCTGCGCGTCGAACGCGGGGTTGCGGTCGGGGCGCTCGTCGATCGGCGTGTAGCCGTCGGAGGCGAACGGGTTGGTGTCGTCGCCGGTGGACAGGTACAGGTTGCCCGCGGCGTCGAAGTCGATCTCGCCGCCCGCGTGGCAGCACAGGCCGCGGTCGGCGGGCACCTGCAGGATGCGCTGCTCGCTCGCCAGGTCCAGCACGCCGTCGGTGGTCAGCTTGAACCGGGACAGCTGGTTGTGGCCCCGGAACCGCTCGAAGTCGGCGGCCGTGCCGGTCTCCGGCGCGTCACCGGCGGGTGTGTCCAACGGCGGCGCGTAGTAGAGGTAGAGCCAGCGGTTGTCCGCGAAGCCGGGGTCCGCCGCCACGCCTTGCAGGCCGTCCTCGTCGTGGTTGTAGACGGGCACGCGGCCGGCGAGCGTGGTCGTGGCTTCCGGGCTGGTGAGCCAGACCCGGCCGTCGCGGGAGGTGTGCACGACCCGGCGGTCCGGCAGCACGGCCAACGCGATCGGCTCGCCGGTCTTCTCCTCGCCGAGCGCGAGCGTGACCTGGTCGAAGTCGCGGTCGGTCGGCGGCGCCTCCTCGGGCTCGCAGTCGGCGGGCGCGACGCCGAGCGCGTACCGCAGCCCGCCGAGCAGGTGCTGCCGGAACGCCGGGTCGGCGTAGGACTCCCTGGTGTGGCCCAACCCCGTGTACCAGGAGCGGCCCTGGCCGGGCGTGTGGCACCAGGAGATCGGGTGGTCGCCGGACGGGTCGGTCGGCGTGTAGCCGGCCTCGTCCAGCGCCGCCAGCACCTTCACCTTGGACCGCGGGTTGGACTGGTAGCTGTACCACTCGTCGGTGCGGGTCCAGGTGTCCGGCAGGTGCGCGGTCGACGGGTGGTCGTGGTCCTCGACCACGACGTCGGCCTCCTGGATCGGCGGGTGTGACTTGAAGTACGAGCCGACCAGCCCGCCGTACCAGGGCCAGGAGTACTCGGTGTCGGCGGCGGCGTGCACGCCCGCGTAGCCGCCGCCGTTCTCCACGAACCGCTGGAACGCCTGCTGCTGCGCCTCGTCCAGCACGTCGCCGGTGGTGGACAGCCAGACCACGGCGTCGAACCTGGCGAGGTTGGCGTCGGTGAACGCGGCGGCGTCCTCGGTCGCCTCGACGGTGAAGCCGTTCGCCGAGCCGAGCTCGGTGATCGCGGCGATGCCGTCGGGGATCGAGTCGTGCCGGAAGCCCGCCGTCTTGGAGAAGACGAGGAGGTGTTCGCCGTCGGGGTGAGCCGTCGCGGGTGTCGCGACCAGGGTCATCGCGCCCAGGGCCGCGGTGAGGGCGAGTGCGGTGGCTGATCCGCGGGTGGTTCGGGGACGGGTTCCGAGCGTGCTTCGCTGACGTCGCACCGCTGTCTCCTCGGTCGCACAACGCTGGGCTTCGCGGACGATGGCTCTGTGGTCCAGCTCACAGCTGGAACGCGAGCGCAATTCTGTTCAGAACCAACCGAAGTTGGCAATACTTTTGCTGGTTTCCGACGAAAGTCATGCCTGAATGGCGGATCACCCAGGCGTCCATGTGCACGGTCCGTCAACGCCGCCGCCCTGGTCCGACAGGTGGTCCACAATGGGCCGGTGGACGTGCTGCCGTGCGGGCATGCCGCGCATGACTCCGGGTCCCGCGGCTGCGCGCACCTCGTCGCCGAACGACCCCCCGACCACTACGGGCGGTTCACCGGGGTCGGCATGGCGTACGACCGGGTGTGCGAGGCGTGCGCGGGGCGGGACGACCCGTCGTTGATCGTGCTGTGCGTCGGCTGCGTGGAGCGGGTGGAGGACCACAGCGACCTCGTCGACTGGATCGGGCAGCCGGAGGTCCGCCACCGCGACGCCGATCCCGGTGGCACGTGGACGACCGCGGACTGCCCGGTCGAGCCGGTGAACGCGTGGTGCGCGGCCGCGTTGCCCGACGGTTGGCTGGTGCTCGCCGAGGCCGGCCTGGTGCGGGTCGACGGGACCGGGACGACGTTCGTCGCGCCGGTGTCGCTGCCCGTCGAGCCGCCGGACTCCTGGCCGGCCGACCGACCGCGCCCGGCGGTGCACACCTCGCCGGACGGGCGGCACGCGGCGGTGGTGACCGACTTCGGCCGCCACGGCGTGGTGCTCGACCTCGTCACCGGCACGCCGGTGCTGGCCCTGGACCGCGGCGACTACCGCTACCGCCACACGTCCTTCCCGGTGGCGTTCGTCGGCACGGACTCCGACGCGGTCGTCGTCGCCGCGACCGACTGGAACCGGCTCGACGCGGTCGACCTCGCCTCGGGCCGGCTGCTCACCGACCGGGTGACGACGTGGTCGGGCGACGATCCGAAGCCCGAGCACTACCTGGACTACTTCCACGGTGCGCTGCTGCTCGACCCGTCGGGGCGGTGGCTGCTGGACGACGGCTGGGTGTGGAGCCCGGACGGGGTGACGGTCGTGCACGACGTGGCGGCGTGGCTGGGTGGTGACGTGCACGCGACCGAGCACGGCAGGCAGCTCGCCGCCCGGGCGACGTGGGACGTGCCGATGGCGTGGCTGGACGAGCGCACCGCGGTGCTCCAGCCGATCGACCGGTGGGACCGGCCGGCGGTGGCGGGGGTCGAGGTGCACGACGTCGTGGACGCGCGGCGGGTGACGGCGTTCGCCGGTCCGGTCGGGCGGATGTGGGGGCACGACGGCCTGCTCTACGTCGCCACGGCGGCGGGGCTCGAGATCTGGGACCCCGCGGACGGCGCGCGGACGGGCTTGGTCGAGGGCTTCACGCCGATCGCGCACAACCCGCGCACCGGCAGGTTCGCCGAACTGGCGGCCGGACGGCTCAGGACGTGGACCCCGCCGGCGTGACCCGGGCGCCGCCGCGCCGGAGTTCGTCGCCGCTTCGGCGAGACGCGCCACCGGGGGGCCGTGGGGCATGATGTCCGCGTGCGCGAGACGACGGCGGGCCCCGGGACCGGCGGTTACCTGAAGGGCCGGATCCGCCGCGAGGACATCATCACGGCGGCGGTCGCGGTGTACGGGGAGGCCGGCTACCACGGGTCGTCGCTGCGCGAGATCGCCAAGCGCGCCGGGATCACGCACGCCGGGCTGCTGTACTACTTCCCCACCAAGGAAGCGCTGCTCGCCGCCGTGCTGGAACGCCGTGACGCGGAGGACGCCGAGCGGGAGCAGTTGCAGGCCACTCCCGGCGTCGACGTCCTGCGCCACTTCCTCGCCCTGGCCGAGCACAACGTCCGCCACCCCGGCATCGTCGACCTCTACTCGCGCCTGGCCGCCGAGGCCGTCGCCGCGGACCACCCGGCGCACGACTACTTCGTCCGCCACTACCGGGCGGCGCGCGAGGGCGTGGTCGGCTCGTTCCAGGCCCTCGCGGACCGGGGCGAGCTGCGCCCGGGCGTCGACCCGGCGGCGGCGGCGCTGGCGTTCATCGCGTTGATGGACGGCTTGCAGGTCCAGTGGCTGACCACGCCGGACGAGGTCGACCTGGTCGGCTCGCTGCGGTTCTACCTGGGCAGCCTGCTCACCGTCCCGCTGGACTGAGGACGTCCGGGTCCCAGTCGACCGGCAGCGCGGGCGGCGGCTCGACCGTGCTGCCGACGTCCACCGGGCGCCCGAGGGCGATGGACTCCTCCATCGCCAGCATCGCGTCCAGCACGTGGTAGGCGAGTTCGCCGGACGCGCGTTCCGGAACGCCTGCCCGGATCGCCCGCGCCAGCTCCAGCACGCCCGTGCCGCGTGACGCCGAGTGCCCCTGCGGCGCAAGCGTTTGCACACCGTCGGACAGGTGCACTTCGGTCGTGCCGCCGAAACCGTTCGGGTCTGGCAGCACGGCCGTGCCCAGCGTGCCGGCGACCTCCACGAAACCCGTGCGCGACAACGCCGAGTCGAAGCTAAACACCGCCTGCGCCGTCCCGCCGCGCTCGAACTCGACCAGCGCGGTCACCGTGGTCGGCACGGTCACCTCGAACTCGACGCCCGCCCGCGGCCCGGACCCGATCACCCGCGTGTCCCGCGCCCGGCTGCCCGCGGCGGTGACCCGGCGGATCGGGCCGAGCAGGTGCACCAGCCCGGTCAGGTAGTACGGACCCATGTCGAGCAGCGGCCCGCCGCCCGCCTGGAACAGGAACTCCGGCGCGGGGTGCCAGCTCTCCGGACCCGGCGTCTGGAACAGGGCGAGCGCCGTGCGGGGCTCGCCGATCAGACCGCCGTCGACGGCCCGGCGCGCGGTCTGCCACCCGGCGCCGAGCAGGGTGTCGGGCGCGCACGCGACCCGCAGCCCCCGTCGCGCCGCCCGGTCGAGCAGGTCTCGCGCGCCGGGCAGGTCGAGCCCGAGCGGTTTCTCCACCCACACGTGCTTCCCGGCCTCGATCGCGGCCAGGCTGACCGGGACGTGCGCGGCGGGCACGGTCAGGTTGACCACGACCGAGACGTCCGGGTCGGCCAGCAGCTCGTCCACAGTGGACGATCGCGGCACGCCGTGCGCGGCCGCCCGCGCCGCCGCCCGTTGCGGGTCGAGGTCGGCGACGGCCACCACCCGCAGGTCCGGGAACGCGGTCAGGTTGCGCAGGTACTCCTCGCTGATCACGCCCGTGCCGACGACCCCGACGCCGACCGGGGCGCTCACGCCGCGACCTCGGCGAGGAACGCGTGGCTCTCGGCGAGACCGGCGAACACGTCGCCGTCGTAGGCGTCGAACTCGACCACGCGCAACGCCTGCGGCGCGGCGGCCAGCACGTCCACCACCGGCACACGCCCCTGGCCGGCCGGGACCTGGCCCGACGCGTCCTGCGCGAGACCGCCGTCCTTGACGTGGATCGCGTGCACCCGACCGCCGAGGCGGCGCAGCAGCGCGGGCGCGTCCTCGCCGCCGACCGTCGCCCAGTAGGTGTCGACCTCCAGCACCACCTCGGGGTCGAGCCCGTCGGCCAGCACCTCGAACGCGCTGCGGCCGTCGATCCGGGACGCCAGCTCCCACCAGTGGTTGTGGTAGCCGACGCGGACGCCGTGACCGGCGGCGACCCGGGCGGCGGCGTTGAGCGCGGACGCGGTGGCGGCGATGTCCGCCGGGTCCTGCCACCGCTCGGCGTCCACGTACGGGTCGATCACGACCTCGATGCCGCACTCGGCCGCGGCGGCGAAGACCGCGTGCTGGTCGGCGCCGATGAGCTGCGCGTGCGCGGTCGGCGCGGTGAGGCCGTGCTCGGGCAGCGCGGTGCGCAGCACGTCGGCGTTCTCCAGGACGCCGTAGGGCTCGACGTGGGTGAAGCCGATCGCGGCCAGTCGCCGCAGGGTGTCGCCGGGGTCGGCCGCGAACGCGTCGCGGACGGAGTACAGCTGCACGGACGTTCTGCTCATCACGGGCTCCTGACGTCGGCGTCGGGCGTGGATGGAAGCGCTCCCAGGCAGATTTCTACCACTTGGTAGAAATTCACGCCATAGTATGACCTCGTTGTCCCGACCGGGAAACAGACTTGAACCTGACGCGACGTGAGGTTCTAGGGTCGTGCCATGAGCGCTGAGGGGGGCCTCGACCAGCCGCGGTGGAGCGTCGGCGCGCTGGCCAAGGTGGCCGGGATGACGGTGCGGACGCTGCACCACTACGACGAGCTGGGCCTGCTGCGGCCGAGCGAGCGCACGCCCGCCGGCCACCGGCGCTACACCGAGGCCGACCTGCACCGGCTCTACCAGATCCGGCTGCTGCGGCAGCTCGGCATGTCGCTGGAGGAGATCGGCGGCGTGCTGACCGGCGCGGCCGACCCGGGCCCGCTCGCCCGGGTGCTCGCCGGGCACCTGGAACAGCTGGACGAGCAGGTCTGGCGGCTCAACGCGTTGCGCCGCCAGACGAGGGGGCTGCTCGCCCAGCTGAGCGGACCGACCCGGCCGGACCCGGACCGGCTCCTCGCGTTGTTGGGCAGCACCACGATCTTCGACGGGCGCCTCACCCGGGAACAGCGGGACTTCCTGGACCGGCACGCCTTCGAGGTCGGTCCCGACGCCCGCAAGAGGCTCGACGAGGAGTGGCCCGACGTGCTCGCGAAGGTGGTCGGGCACTACCGCGCGGGCGACCCGGTGGACGACCCGGAGGTCCGCCGGACCGCTCGGCGCCTGGTCGACGTCGGCGAGACCTTCGCCGCCGGCGACCGGGAGATCCTGAGCGCGATGGGCGCGTTGTTCCGCGAGAACGGGCGCGGCGTGCTGCGGGACGTGCTGCCGGGTCAGCCGGTGGACGACCTCGGCGACGGCCTGTGGGACTACGTGGCCCGCATGTACGCGGCATTGTCAGCCGAATGATCAAGGGGGAGAGATGTTCCACAGGACCAGTGCGTCCATAACGGCCCTGGCCGTCCTCGCCGCGACGCTGACCGGCGTCGCCGCGGCGGAACCGGGCCTGACGCCGAGCCTGCCCGCGCCGACCGGCCCGCACCGCGTCGGCGTGACCGCGCTGCACCTCGTCGACGCCGAGCGCCCGGACCCGTGGTCCGCCGACGGCCGGCCCCGCGAGGTGATGGCGTCGGTGCACTACCCGGCGCTGGACGTCCGCGACCACCCGGCCGCGCCGCAGCTGACGCCGGGCGCGGCGGCGGCGTTCCCGTCGTACGCGCCGTGGGGGTTCCCGCACCTGCCGACGAGCGGCGTGGACTGGGGCGCCACCCGCACCCACTCGCACGTGGACGCGCCCGCGCGCCCCGCGCGCCGACCGGTCGTGCTCTACAGCCCGGGGCTGGTGGAGCCGCGCGCGTTCGGCGTGACCACCGCCGAGGAGCTGGCGAGCCGCGGCTACGTCGTGGTGACGATCGACCACCCCGGCGAGACCTTCACCGTCGACCTGCCGTCCGGGCCGCGGCCGGTGGGCCTGCCCGGCATCCCCAGCGCGGACCCGCGGCTCTACCGGGCGGTGATCGCCACCCGGCTCGCGGACACCGACCTCGTGCTCGACCGGCTGGAGGTCCTGGCGGCGGGCGGCAACCCCGACGCCGGGGGCCGTGCGCTCCCGAAGAACCTCGGCCGTGCCCTCGACCTGCGCCGGGTGGGCATGTACGGCCAGGGTCTCGGCGGCACGATCGCGGCCGAAGCGATGTACGCCGACCGGGGCCGCCGGATCGACGCGGCGATCAACATGGAGGGCTTCCTGGACTACCACCCGGAGCAGCCCGGCGAGGAGGGCGAGCTCCTGCCCGTCGCCCGGCACGGCGTGGACCGGCCGTTGCTGCTGCTCGGCACGGAGGGCTTCCAGAACGACCGCTACCGGCGCGCGTGGTCGGCGATGCTCGCGCACGGCCACACCCGGCAGCACGTGATCGCCGACGCGAACCACTGGACGTTGACCGACTTCGCCGCCACAGCACCGCAACTGCGCGCCGCGGGCCTGATGGACGACGCCGGGCTCGCCGCGATGGTGGGCACGCTCGACCCGGCGGTCGCGGTGCCGACCGTGCGCCGGCACGTGGTGTCGTTCTTCGACCGCACCCTGCGCTAGGAGCCCAAAGCCGCCGCCACCGCGGCCAGGTGGTCGGCCGTGATGCCGGTGGCGGGGTCGACCGCGATCAGGGCGGTCGGGTCGCGGCGGCGGTCCAGGAATGCCCGGCGCGCGGTCGGGAACAGGTCGAAGTCGTCGTCCAGCCAGGCCAGCGGCCGGTCCCTGGCGAACCGGCCGACCGCGCCGAACTTCCAGTCCGCCTTGCCCTCGTAGGCGCGGACCCCGACCACCGGCAGCGGTGGCAGGCCGAGCGCCGGGCCGACCGTCGAGTTGGCCCGGTGCTCCCACGTCGTGGCCCAGGCCAGCTCGGCGCCGGTCCGCCGGGCCAGCTCCAGCAACGCCGGCCCGTGCGACGGGTTCAGCCAGGCCCGCTGCACCGCCCGCCCCCACCGGGACAGCCGCCACCGGTGCTCCACGTACCCGTCGGGCGGGGTGCGGGCGGCGAACGGGTGCAGCGGCCCGTCGACGTCCAGCAGCACCAGCGGCCTCACCCGACCGACGCTACTCGACCTGACCGTGCCGGCTCGCGTCCCGCGCGGTCGGCGGGATCACCTCGCGGCAACTCCGACGTGGCTGACGCGCGGGCGGGCCGCTTTCCCGATTCCTGGGACGACACGCACACGTCAGTGTGGCACCCGTGATCTCGTTCGCGTGAAACGCGTCGGCCCGCTTGTCCCGGCCGGCCGGGTGCGGCACGTTCGCCTCACCCCACGTTGCCGCAAGGGCTTTCGCACCGCATGGAGTGGCCTGATGACCGACACCCTGCACCGAGCCGTCCGAGCACCGGCGGGCCGGCGCACCGGTCCGGCCGACCTGCGCGACCTGCCGCGCGGCGCGCTGGACGAGCTGGCGCGCGAACTCCGGGCACGCCTCGTCGAGGCCGTGGGCCGCACGGGCGGTCACCTCGGGTCGAACCTCGGCGTCGTCGAGCTGACGCTGGCGCTGCACCGCGTGTTCCGCTCGCCGCACGACCGGATCGTGTTCGACAGCGGGCACCAGTCCTACGTGCACAAGATGCTCACCGGCCGGGCGGACGCGTTCGTCGACCTGCGCCGCGAGGGCGGCCTGTCGGGCTACCCCAGTCGCGAGGAATCGCCGCACGACCTGGTGGAGAACTCCCACGCGTCCACCGCACTGTCCTATGCGGACGGTCTGGCGCGGGCGGCGCGGCTGCGCGGCGAGCACGACCGGCACGTGGTGGCGGTCGTCGGCGACGGCGCGCTCACCGGCGGCATGGCGTGGGAGGCGTTGAACAACCTCGGCGGCGTCGACCACCCGGTCGTGGTGGTGCTCAACGACAACGGCCGGTCCTACGCGCCGACCGCGGGCGCGGTGGGCGCGCACCTCGCCGCGCTGCGCGCGGGCGCGGGCGGCGACGTGTTCTCCGCCTTCGGGTTGCGCTACCTCGGCCCGGTCGACGGGCACGACGTCGTGCGGGTGGAAGAGGCGCTGAGCGTCGCGAAAGCGTTGCGGCGGCCGGTGGTCGTGCACTGCGTGACCGAGAAGGGCCGGGGCCACCCGCCGGCGGAGGACGACCCGGTGGACCACCTGCACGTCGTGCCCGCGCCGTCGGCCTCCCGGTGTCCGGGGTGGACGTCGGTGTTCGGGCGGCACCTGCCGGTGCTCGCCGACCGGCACCCCGACCTGGTGTGCCTGACCGCGGCCATGCCGCACCCGACCGGGCTGGCCGCGTTCGCCGAGGCGTTCCCCGGCCGGGTGCTCGACACCGGGGTCGCCGAGCAGCACGCCGTCACGTGCGCGGCGGGCCTGGCCATGGGCGGGCTGCGGCCGTTGGTGGCCCTGTGCTCGACGTTCCTGACCAGGGCGGCGGACCAGGTGCTGATGGACGTCGCGCTGCACCGCCTGCCGGTGACGTTCGTGCTCGACCGGGCCGGGGTGACCGGCGAGGACGGTCCGAGCGACCACGGCGCCTGGGACCTGGCGCTGCTGCGCGTCGTGCCCGGGATGCGGGTGGCCGCGCCCCGCGACGGCGCCCGGCTGCGCGAGCTGCTGGACGAGGCGGTCGCCGACGACGGGCCGACCGCGGTCCGCTTCCCCGCGGGCGCGATCGGCGCGGACGTCCCCGCGGTGGACCGGCTCGGCCGGGTGGACGTGCTGCACCGGTCGTCCCGGCGGGACGTGCTGCTGGTGACCGTCGGCGGGCTCGCGTCCGACGGGGTGGCCGCCGCCGTGGCGCTCGCCGGCGAGGGCGTCGGCGTGACCGTGTGCGACCCGCGCTGGGTGGCACCGGTCGACCCGGCGGTGGTGGCGTTGGCCGCCGAGCACCGGGTGGTGGTCTGCGTGGAGGACGGCGTGCGCGGCGGCGGGGTCGGCGAGGCCGTCGCCGGCGCGCTGCGCGAGGCGGGGCTGAGCCGCCGGCTCCGGATCCTCGGCCTGCCCGACGACTTCCTCCCGCACGGTTCGCGGGCCGACATCCTGCGCATGCACGACCTGGACGCCGCCGGCATCGCCCGCACGGTGGCCCGCTTCCTGCCGGGGTGACTGCCCCGAGGGCCGTCACCCGCGATCGGTCGCGAACACCCTCGTCAGGTGGCGTTCGACCACGGGCACCACGTCGGCGGGCGTGATCCGACGGCCGAGTTCGGCGGACAACGAGGTGACGCCGGCGTCCTCGATGCCGCACGGCACGATCCGGTCGAACGGGGTCAGGTCGGGGTCGCAGTTGAGGCCGAACCCGTGCAGGCTGGTGCACCGCTCGACGCGCACGCCGATCGCGGCGATCTTGCGGTGCTGCCCGTGCGCGCGGGCGGCCGACGGCGGCACGTCCGGCGCGGGCGGCCGGTCGCCGAGCACCCACACGCCGCTGCGCCCGGCCAGCCGCGCCGTCACCACGCCGAACTCGGCGCACGTGCCGATCAGCGCGTCCTCCAGCCTGCGGACGTGGCCGACGGAGTCGAGCGGCACCGGCAGCTTCACCACGGGGTAGCCGACGAGCTGGCCGGGACCGTGCCAGGTGATCTCACCGCCGCGGTCCACGGTCAGCACCGGGACGTCGTCGGGCGGGAACGCGGTGGCCTTGGTGCGCTTGCCCGCCGTGTAGACGGGCAGGTGCTCCTGGAGCACGCAGACGTCGGTGATCTCGTCCGCGACGCGCAGCGCGTGCAGCCGCCGTTGCTCGGCGTACGCCTGCTCGTACGCCACCGCGTCGGGCCCGAACCCGCCGTGCACGAACCGCATCGCACCCACGGTCACGACTCCAGGCTAGCGGCACGGGCGGTCGTGACGACCCGGCCGACCGTCATCACGACGTGCCCGTCGGCCTCCGCCTCCCCCGTGAACGCCACCGTGTCGCCGCGGGCGTCCAGGACGCGCACCGAGTGCCGGACCACGCACCCCGGTGCGACCGGCCGGTGGAACTCCACGTCCGCGAGCGCGCCGAACAGCACCACCCGGCCGGTGTCCGGCTCGTCCCACGACGCCAGCAGCACGGCCGCCTGGCACCACGACTCCACCAGCAGCGTCGACGGGAAGTCACCGGAACCGGCGTGCCAGGGCTCGTTGGCGCTGACCGCCTTGACCGCGGTCAACGACTCGCCCGGCACCACGTCGACCACCCGGTCCACCAGCAGCAGCGGGTACCGGTGCGGCAGGAGTCGGAGGATCTCGGAGGAGGTCATCACGCCTCGTACCGCAGCTTGATCCGGGCGACCACGCCGTCGTCGTCGCTCACCACCGCGGCACACCTCCGCCCCGCGTCGTCCCACGTCAAACGCACGGTCAACGTCGTGCCGGGGAACGTGGGCCGCACGAACCGGGCCGACTCGACCGCGGCGAGCCGCACCGCGCCCGTCGCGGTCGCCGCGCGGTGCGCGAACTCCACGACCGCCATGCCGGGGAAGATCGGGAACCCCGGGAAGTGGCCCGCGAACACCGGGTCGTCCGGTGCGACCGCCATGCGCGCGACGACGGTCGCGCCGGACCGTTCCAGCACTTCCACGGGCGACGCGAGGTAGCCGGTCACCGCTCCCCCAGCACACCGAAGTCCGCGGTCGCGTCCGGCCACACCAGCGTGGCCGCGCCCCAGGTCAGGCCGCCGCCGAAGGCCACGGTGAGCACGCGGTCGCCCGCCTTGAGCCGACCGGCCGCGGCGGCGTCGGCCAGCAGCACGGGGATCGACGCGGCGGCCGTGTTGCCGACCGCGTCGAGGTCCGTCAGCAGCTTCGCCTCGTCGAGGCCGAGTCGGCGCGCGACGGCGTCGCAGATGCGCCGGTTGGCCTGGTGCGGCACGAGGTGGTCGACGTCGTCCGGGCCGAGGCCGGCGCGGGCCAGCGCGTCCAGCGCGACGTCCGACATCCGCTCGACCGCCTGCCGGAACACCTCCTTGCCGCTCATCCGGAAGTACCGCTCGCCCGCCGGCACCTGGATGAGGTCGGCGCCGGTGCCGTCGCTGCCGAGCACGCACGGACCGATCATGCCCTCCCCTTCGCCCACGACGACCGCGCCCGCGCCGTCACCGAAGATCACCGCCGTGCCGCGGTCGTCCGGGTCGAGGATGGTGGAGAACGTCTCGGCGGCGATCAGCAGCACGGTCCGCGCCGCGCCGCTCGCGATCAGGCCGACCGCGTTCGCCAGGCCGTACAGGAAGCCGGTGCACACGGCGGCCACGTCGTGCGCGGGCACGCCGATCAGGCCCAGCCGGGCCGCGACGGCCGGCGCGATCGCCGGGCACGACCGGTCCGGCGTGGTCGTCGCGACGATCACCGCGTCCACAGTGGACGCCCCGGCGGAGCGCAGGGCCCGCGCGCCCGCGTCGACGGCCAGGTCCGACGTGGACGTGCCCGGCTCCACCCACCGCCGCGCGCCGATGCCGGTGCGCGACCTGATCCACTCGTCCGAGGTGTCCAGGCGGGCGGCCAGGTCGTCGTTGGTGACGACCCGCGCCGGCAGGCTCGCGCCGACCCCGAGGATCACCGCACCGCGATAGGTCATCGTCCTCCCCCGCTCACGCCTTCGCGATGGCCAGCACCGCGTTCTGCCCGCCGAACCCGAACGAGTTGCTCAACGCCAGGTCGATCCCCCTCGGCACGGCGGAGGTCGCCACGTCGAGGTCCAGCCGGGGGTCGAGGGTCGTGAGGTTCGCGGTCGGCGGCACCACGCCCTGCTCGACCGAGAGCACGGTGAACACCGCCTCCGCCGCGCCGGCCGCCCCGAGCATGTGCCCGGTCACGCCCTTGGTCGACGTCACCAGCGGCCCCGCCGGCAGCAGGTCCGCCAGCACGCGCCCCTCCACCAGGTCGTTGAGCTGCGTGGACGTGCCGTGCGCGTTGACGTGCCCGACGTCCGCCGGCGACGCGCCCGCGTCGGCCAGCGCCGCCTTCGTCGCCGCGATCACGCCCCGCCCCTCGGGGTCCGGGTTGGTGATGTGGTGGGCGTCGGCGGTCGCGCCGTACCCGACGACCCGCGCCCGCACCCGCCGCCCGTCGGCCCGCGCGTCCTCCGCGCGCCGCAGCACGAGCACCGCCGCGCCCTCGCCCGCCACGAACCCGTCCCGGTCCACGTCGAACGGCCGCGACGCCGTCGCCGGGTCGTCCCGTCGCGACAGCGCGCCCATCCGGGCGAAACCCGCCACGGTCAGCGGGGTGAGCAGCGCGTCGACCCCGCCGGCCAGCACCACGTCGCACCGCCGCGCGGCGAGCAGGTCGCACGCGACGCCGATCGCGGTGGCCCCGGACGCGCACGCCGTCGACACCACCAGGTTCGGCCCGCGGAAGCCGAACTCGATCGCGACCTGGCCCGCGACCATGTTCGGCAGGTGCATGGGCAGCACCAGCGGCGACACCGCGGTCGGGCCGTCGGCGAGCAGCACGCCGTGCTGCCGCTCGACCGTCTCCGCGCCGCCCGCCGACGTGCCGATCACCACGCCGACCCGCGCCGCGTCCCAGCCGGCGAGGTCCTCCCCGGCGACCGCCTCCCGTGCCGCGACCAGCGCCAACCGGGAGAACCGGTCCAGCCGCACGGCCCGCCGCGCGCCGAGCAGCGCGTCGGCGTCGAAGTCGGGGACGCGGCACGAGATCGTCACCTCGTGGCCGGCGAGCACCGGGTCGTGCGCGGCGGTCGAACGGCCCGCGCGCACCGCCGCCCAGCCCGCCTCCACGCCGACACCGCCCGGCGTGACGAGGCCGAGCCCGGTCACCGCGATGTCAAGACCGGTCACCGGCGCGCTCCTCCATCAGCGCCACGATGTCGCCGACGGTCTCCATGTCGAACAGCTCGTCGTCGCTGATGTGCAGGCCGTGCTCCTTGCCGAGCACCATCGACAGCTCCACGAACGCGAGCGAGTCCAGGTCGAGGTCGTCCTTGGTCGCGTCCGGGGTGATCTGCTCCGGCTCGACCTTCAACGTGTCGACGAGGATCTTCTTCAACGTCTCGTACACGGCGGTCTCCCCACGTTCGCGCGACTCCTCCCCACCATCGAACCTCATCGGCCGGACCGGCGGTCAACCAGGGAGAACGTCCGGGCGGGCACGAGTCGGGAGGCCGGGCACGGCGGACGCGCCGGTGGCGGTCGTGACGGGCGGGAACCGGGGCATCGGGCTGGAGGTGTGCCGCCAGCCGGCCGCGCTCGGCCACGCCGTGGTGCTGACCGCGTGACGCGGAGAAGGCCGGGTCGGCGGCGCACCTGACCACGCGGCACGGGCGGCTGGACGTGCCGGTGGGCAACGCGGCCATCCACTACGACACCTGGCAGCGCGCGTCGTCGGCCGATCCGGGGGTCGTGCGGGAGGCCATGGAGACCAACTTCCACGGGCCGTGGCGGATGGTCCTGGCCCTGCTGCCGCTGCTGCGGGCGGCCCGGCGCGCGCGGGTGGTGAACGTGTCGAGCGAGGCCGCGTCGCCGGCGTCGATGGGCGGCGGGACACCGGCCCACGGCACGTCGAAGGCCGCGTTGAACGCGCTGACCTCGATGTTGGCCGCCGAGCTGCCGCGATGAAGGTCAACGCGGTGTGCCCGGGGTGGGTCGCCACGGACATGGGTGGTACCGGCGGCCGGCCGGTGGCGCAAGGCGCGGCGAGCGTGGTGCGGGCGGCGACGGTGCCCGACGACGGGCCGACCGGCGGGTTCTTCCGCGACGGGAAGCGGATTCCCCGGTAGCGCGCCGGGGTACTCCGCCGGCATGAAATGGCGCATCGGTGTGGCGGCGGCGGTGCTGGTGGTGGTCGGGGTCCTGGTGGCGGCGGTGTTGGTGGTGCCCCGGTTCCTGACGGGCGCGGACACGATCGACCGCAGCCAGCCGGCGTTGCTGCAGTCGTTGCGGGACTTGAGCCAGTACCACGCCTCGGCGGGCGAGTTCCAGGTGGTGCTCGACATCGAGCGCGACGTCCGGTACGTGCCGTCGGCGTTGGCCGGGCAGCGGACGCTGTTCGTGGCGGCCGGCACGGTGAACGCCTACGTCGACTTCGGCGGGTTGGCCGAGGACGCGCTGCGGGTCTCGCCGACGAACGCGTCCGGCGAGGCGCGCAAGGTGCAGCTGGCGTTGCCCGGTGCGGTGCTGGACAAGCCGAACCTGGACCAGGAGCGGTGCTACGTGTTCGCGCAGGAGCGCGGGCTGTTCGACCGGCTGGCGTCGTTGGTGGAGACGCAGGACCAGCAGCCGTTCTACGTGGCGGCGGAGCAGAAGATCTCCGACGCGGCGCGGGAGTCCGGGCTGGTGCAGCGGGCCGACGACAACACCCGCAAGATGCTGACCGGCATGTTCGGCGCGCTGGGGTACCAGGTCGAGTTCACGAACCTGGACTGAGCCAGGCCGCCATCGCGTCGAGGACCACGCCCAGCCCGAACGCGAACTCGTCGGCGAAGTCGTAGCCGGGCCGCAGGACGTGCTCGGTCGCCATCTCCACGAGGTGCGGGTACTCGCCCGACGCGAAGCGCCGCATGATGTCCCCCGTCACCTCGGTCGCGGAATCGGGGCCGTGGAACGGGAGCGCGGCCTCCTGCACGGCGAACCCGTACACGTAGCTGTCCAGCAGGGCGAGGGCGTGCGCGGTGAGCGCGACGGTGAAGCCGGCGTGGCGCAGGGTGCCGATGGTCGCGTCGTGGTGCCGCAGCGTCGCCGGACCGGGCGCGGTGCGCGACTCCAGGAGCCCGACCGCCCAGGGGTGGCGTCCGAGCACCTCGCGCGCGGAGTTCGCCCGCTTGACCATCTCCCGCCGCCAGTCGCCGCCGGGCGTGGGCAGCTCCATCCGGCTGAAGACCAGGTCCACGATGCCGTCGAGGATCTCGTCCTTGTTCGCCACGTGGTGGTAGACCGACATCGGCTTGACCTCGAGCGCGTCGGCGAGCGACCGCATGGTCAACGCCCCGATGCCGCCCGCGTCGGCGATCGCGACGGCGGCGCGCAGCACGCGGTCCCGGCTGAGCGGTGCGCCCTTCGGCACTCGTGACCTCCGGTGGTGACAGGTTCGTACTTTGTACGGTACCGTCCGCCTTACTTAGTAAGGCTGGTGCGTCGCCGTCGGAGGGAAGACCCATGTCATCGAGAACCACCGGACGGGCCATCGGAGCGCTGTTCCTGCTGGCGTTCCTCGCGTACGGCATCGGCACCGCCCTGGCCGGCTCGGCGTCGGTTCCGGTGGGAGCGCTGCTCATGCTGGCGAACTCGGCCATCGTGGCGGGCATCGGCGTGCTGGCGTTCCCGGTGCTGCGGCCGCACAGCGAGCTCACCGCGCACGCGTACCTGGTCGGACGGGCGGTGGAGGCGGCGTTGCTGGCCGTCGGCGTCGTCTTCCTGCTGCTGCCGGAACCGGTGCCGGCGGGCAACCACTACAGCTACCAGGTCGCGATGATGGCCGTGGGCTCGGTGGGCGTGCTGTTCTGCCGGGTCCTGCTCCGCGCCCGCCTGGTCCCCCGCGCCATCGCGGTGTGGGGCGTGGTCGGCTACGCCGTCTTCCTGCTGGGCGCGGTCCTCGAAGTCCTCGGCTACGGCGTCGGCGTGGCGCTGTCCGTCCCGGGCGGCCTGTTCGAGATCGCGCTGGGCGTGCTGCTGATCGCCAAGGGGTTCGCCGCCCGGTCCGAGGTCGACCGGGAACCGGCGATGGCGCGCTAGCGCATCGTCGCGCCGCCCGCCCTGGCCGAGGCGAGGACGGTCTCGCGGTGCAAGGCGGGCACGGGGGTGCTGCCCGCCTCGGTCGCGTGGACCGATCAGCAGCACCCTCTGCCGGACTTCGCGGAGCGCCAGGATCCCGACCGCCGGCGCGGTGAGGAGGATGCCGCCGACGAGGGCGAGCACGTCCCCGTCGGCCCGGAACAGCAGCAGGATCCCGAAGAACGCGGGCAGCACCGCGAACGCCACTGCCGTGCCGAACCCCCGGGACCAGGGGTTGAGCCGGATCGTCTCGACGTGCTCGCCGAGCGCGGGCTCCGGTCGGCCTTCCGAGTCCTCGGTCATGGTGCCCTCCCCGTCCCGGACCTGCGATCACGTCGACCGCCGGCGTGCCGGAGGACACCGGGGCGCCGGTCCGGAACGGCGTATGCTGCCCGACGATGAGGCGCAAGCTCCGGCCGCCGCTCGACCAGCGCCACGGCCTCGACCCGGCACGCCTGCGGTTCCCCGACGAGGGGCCGTGGGCGACCGTTCGCGATCACCTGGTCGAGCGGCTGCCCCGGGTCGCGCCCGAGCGGATCGACCTGATGCTCGCCGAAGGCCGCGTCTACGACCTCGCCGGGCCCATCGCGCCGGACGCCGCGTTCACGCCCGGCGGCGCGGTGTGGTTCCACCGCGACCTGCCCGACGAGGTGGCGGTGCCGTTCGAGATCCGGGTCGTGCACCGCGACGACGCCATCCTCGTGGTCGACAAGCCGCACTTCCTGGCCACCATCCCGCGCGGCAAGCACGTGGTCGAGACGGCGCTCGTCCGGCTGCGCCGCGACCTCGGGCTGCCGCACCTGAGCCCGGCGCACCGGCTGGACCGCGTGACCGCCGGGTTGGTCATGTTCGTGGTCGAACCGACCTTGCGCGGCAAGTACCAGACCCTGTTCGCCGACCGCGCGGTGCGCAAGGAGTACGAGGCCATCGCGCCGCACGACCCCGCGTTGACGCTGCCGAGGACCGTCAGCAGCCGGATCGTCAAGGTCAAGGGCGTCATCACCGCGCAGGAGGTGCCCGGTCCGCCCAACGCCGAGACGCGGGTCGAACTGGTCGAGCACCGCGACGGCTGGGGCCGCTACCGGCTCGTGCCCCTCACCGGCCGCACGCACCAGCTCCGCCTGCACATGGCGTCGCTCGGCGTGCCGATCCGCCACGACGACTTCTACCCCGTCCTGCGCGAGAAGCCCTTGGACGACTTCACCGAGCCGCTGCAACTGCTGGCGAAGGTGCTCGAGTTCACCGATCCGGTGACGGGCGAGCACCGTCGCTTCACCAGCGGCCTCCGGCTCGACCTCTAGTCCAGGTAGCCGAGCATCTGCGCGATCTGCGCGGTGCGGGACTGGAAGATCCGCTCCGCCAGCTCTTTCGCCTGCGGGTTGACGCCGCCCTCCTTCTCCAGCTTCGCCATCGCCACCGCGTTGTGCTGGTGGCCGATGAGCAGGTTGAGGAACGCCTTCTCGAACTCGGCGGACCCGGTCGCGGCCACTTCCGCGATGGCCTCCGGGCTGGTGGAGTGGTCGCCGCCGTGGCCGGCGTGCAGCTGCGGGTCGTCGCCCGCGGTCTCCGGCTGCTGCCAGTCGGCGAGCCACTTCGTCATCGAGTCCACTTCGGACAGCTGGGTGACCTCGATGGCCGCGGCCAGGGTCTTCACCTCCGCGCGCACGGGGCCGTCCTCGGCCAGGCGCACGATCTCCAGCCCGGTCTTGTGGTGCGGCACGGACATCTGCAGGAACATCACGTCGGTCTGGTTGAACTCGTTGCTCTCCACCACGGTCGGAGCCGGCGGCGGGGTCGCCGCGGGGGTGGAGCCGCAACCGGCCAGCACGAGCACACCGGCCACCAGGGCTGCGAGGCGTCGCAAGGTCGTCTCCTTCGCCGGACGGCCCGCCCGCGCCGTCACAGGGTCGGCGCGGACGGGCTGCGGTCACATCGGCTCTGCGTCAGGGTTTCAGAGCCGCTGCCACAGGGACGCGGTGTTCGGCGGCTCCCAGCCCACGAGGGACGTGTGGGCCTGGATGCAGCGGTAGCCCACGCCGCCGTACGTCACCTGCGAACCGACCGAGTACGCGGTGTTGGCCGCCCACGTGCCGCCCGCGGGGGGCTGCGTCGTGGTAGTCGTCGGCCGCGTGGTGGTGGTCGGCGTGGTCGTGGTGGTCGGCGTGCCGCCACCGGAGCCCACCTGGAGGTCGACGCACGAGTAGAACGCCATGGGCGTGTCGGCGATGTTCCAGATGGCCAGCAGCTTGATCCGGCCGGTGCGACCGCCCAGGCTGACGTTGTGCGTCACGGTGGCCGCGGGCTGCCTGCCGCCGTCGTTGAACTCGGCGATCCGGGTGCCGCCGACGTAGTACTCCCACGTGCTGGTGGCGTGCCGGGCGGTGAGCGTCCAGTTGAACGTCACGCTGTTGCCGACCTGGGTGGTGGGCCAGGCCCGGCCGTCGTCGTTGAGCTGGGCGAACTGGCTCAACCCGGCGTGGCAGTTGCGCTGGCCCTTCGGGCCCTCCACGCTCTGCGGCTCGTAGACGATCGGGCCGCAGTTGGAGACTCGGCCCTGCGCGCACATCGCTTGCCTGCTGGGCGGCGACGAGATGTAGCCGTGCGCGCTCGCCGTCCCCGCCGACATCACGACGAAGAACGGGGTGATGCCCACGGCGGCCAGTGCCACCGCGAGCTTGCGTTTCAGGCTCATGTGTCCAGCTCCTTCGGAGGAAACCCGGAGGGGGTCTCCAAGGCAGGGTCCATTTCCGCGGCGGCCGGAACACGCGACGCGTGACGAACCGGGAACGGTGCGTCACACTCCGCGATGTGGTCTAGACCATAATCGTGAACGTCATCCGGGTCAAGGATCTGAACCGACTGGTCCAGCCGCGCGCAGCCCTGACTGTGAACGCGTCGCCCGTCGACTCGATTGGTCCCACCGGTGTGATCCGGCGGCCGGTTGACCGACACTGGGCCGCATGGAGGAGCACGAGGTCATCGCGGACGACGGCCGCGTGTTGTGGGCGGCCGAATCGGGACGCGCCGACGCGGGGCGGGAGCCGCTGGTGCTGTGCCACGGCGACCCCGGACCGGGGGACGCGTTCGACGGGCTCGCCGCGCTGCCGGCCGACCGGGTGCGGGTGATCCGCTGGGGCGGGCGCGACGGCGACGGGTCCGAGGGGCCGGTGGCCCGCGCGCTCGCCGACCTCGAGGCCGTCAGGGTCCACTTCGGACTGCCGGGGATGGCCCTGCTGGGCCATTCCCGGGGCGCGGACGTGGCGCTGAGCTACGCCCTGGCGCACCCGGACCGGGTCTCGTCGCTGGTCTGCGTCTCCGGCGCCGGACAGGGGTGGGACGGGGAGGAACTGATGGCCCGCTGCCGCGGCCTGGACGTCCCGACGCTGATCGTGGACGGCGCGGCGGACGTGCGGCCCGGGTGGGCGGTGGACTCGCCGGCCGCCGCGCTGCCGGACGTGGCGCGGGTCGTGCTGCCCGGCGCGGGCCACCTGCCGTGGGTCGAGTCGCCGGGGTCGTTCGGGTGGGCCGTGCTCGCGCACCTGGACCGGTGACGCGGGACGGGGGCCGCCGCGCGACCCCCGTCACCACCCCTAGCAGTACAGGTTGGCGCCGGCGGGCACGCCCAGGATGCCCACGAACCGCTGGTAGGCGTCGACCCGGCTCTGGACCTGCGCCGGGTTGCGCCCGCCGCACTCCAGCGACCCGTTGATGCTGCGGATCGTCTCGCCGAAGCCGTAGCCGTTGACCATCGCGTTGTGCGGGGTCATCGCGCCCGGGCCGGACTGCGTGTTCCAGTACCAGAGGGCGGTCTTCCAGGCCACCGAGGCGTCGTTCTGCACCAGCCACGGGTTGGTCAGCAGCGGCAGGCCGAGCGCGTCGCCCGCCGCCTTGTAGTTGAAGTTCCAGCTGAGCTGGATGGGACCGCGGCCGTAGTAGGCCGCCTGGCCCGCGGGACAGCCGTAGGGCTGACCCGCGTCGCAGTAGTGCGGGTAGTTCGCCTGGTTCTGCTCGACGATGTGCACCAGCCCGCCGGTCTCGTGGTTGGCGTTGGCCAGGAACGCCGCCGCCTCCTGCTTGCGGACGGTGTCCGAGCCGGTCTTGGCGAAACCGGGGTACGCGCCGAGCGCGGCCGTGAGCCCGGCGTAGGTGTAGAACGGGTTCCGGTTCGGGAACATCTGCCGGAACTGCGCCTCGCTCACCACGAAGCCGCCCGGCGCGGGCGTGCTGGTCGTGGTGGTCGGGGTCGAGCCGCAGCTGTGGGGGTTCCAGTACCAGGTGCTGATGACCGGGTCGTAGCCCGGGTTGTCGTGCTCGGCGATGTAGTACTTGCCGTCGGTGTAGCGCACGATGCTGCCGGCGGTGTACCACTGGCCCTGCACCCACGCCGGGTGGTCGCAGGCGGGCGGCGGCGTCGTGCCACCGCCGCAGGTGCCCTGGTCGGCCCAGACCGCGGCCGAGCCCGGGGTCTCGTTCTGGGTCCACCACTTGGCCTGCCAGTTGTGCCCGGCGTGCGACGCCGTCATGCCGCCGGTGTAGACGGCCGACGAGGTCCAGGCGGACGCACAGGCCGCCGCGGCGGCGGTGTTGGCCACCGCGACGGTCAGCGCCGCCCCGACCACGAAAGCGGCGATCGCCGCCACTGCGCGGAATCTCGACACAAAGATCACTCTTTTCCGTTCGAGCGCCCTCGGACGTGTGACGGGGGCCACTCAACCGGAAATGGTCTACACCAGTCAAGGGTGAAAGCGAATTATTCGCACATTCGCGCCGACCCCGTGGGAGCGCTCACACGAACGGCGGCACCACCACTCCGACGCGGTCGCGCCCACCCGTCCGTCCACAGAGGACATTCATCGACAGCCGACCTCGACTGTGACGTGCGCCACACCGTGGAACGGCGCCGGTCACCGCCCGTCTCCTGGTTGTCGACGCGATCGCGTCCGGGGGAACCGGTGCCACGAGGTGTCTTCGTGGTGCCCGAAAACAGGGGGAATCGTTGTGCTGAAGGCATTTGCGCCCGCGTTCGCGCTCGTCGCGGCGGTGCCGGCGCTGTGGGGGACGGCGCCGGGCGACGGGATCGTCACGGCGGACCTGGACGGCGACGGCCGGGCGGACCGGATCTCCGTCCGGGTGGCCGCGACCGACCCGACCAAGCAGGAGCTCACCGCCGTCGTCCGCGGCTTCCGGATCAGCGCCTTCATGCCGGTGGACAGCACGTTCGGCGCCCTGCCGCCGCGGATCACCGACCTGGACGGCGACGGCCGCGACGAGGTGGTCGTGAACGAGGTCCGCGGCGCGAACACCGACCACTTCACGGTGTGGCGCCTGGACGCGAGGCGGCTGCGGCCCATCACCACGCCGGACGGCGCGACGCTCAGGCTCACCGAGGGCGGCGGCGCGAGCGCGGTCAGCCGGTACGGCTGCGTGGACGTCGAGGGCCGACGCCTCCTCGTGACCGTCCTGGGTGCGGTGGACCGGACGACCGACCCGCGGCTCTACGACGGCGAACGCGTCACCCACGCCGTCGTCGACGGCGTCGCCACGGCGACCTCCACCACGCCGGTGCGCGCCGAGCGGAACGCCCCGGCCTACCAGGTGGACCGCAACGCCTGCGCCTGACGCGCATCGGACGCGGGAAGCGCCGTCCGTCCAGGTGAACCGGGTCGGCGAGTCGGGCGAACACGTAACATAACTGTGTTGTGTTTTCGCCCGATCGCCGCTCGACCTGGCCTCCCCCAGTCGGAACACTGGACACATGCCGCACATCGAGCTGCACAACGACCTGCCCGGGATGGCCGGGCTGATGAACTTCCGCCCCGAGACGGGCCGACCGCTCACCGAGCTCACCGAGGTGATGCTGCGCGGCCCGAGCGACCTGTCCCGCGGCGAGCGCGAGCTGATCGCCGCGCACGTCTCCGAGTTGAACAAGTGCAAGTTCTGCGCCGGCTCCCACGGCGCCTTCGCCGCCGCGCAACTGCCCGAGGACTACGAGCACACGCCGAAGATGCTGGCGTTGCTCGACATCGCCACGGCGGTGACCGACAGCGGGCGCGCGGTGACGTCCGAGATGGTCGCCAAGGCGAAGGACAACGGCGCCACGGACATCGAGGTGCACGACACCGTGCTGATCGCCGCGATGTTCTGCGCCGCCAACCGCTACGTCGACGGGTTGGCCACGTGGGCGCCCGACGACCCGGAGGCGTACCGGCAGATGGCCGAGACCATCGTGCCCCACGGCTACGCCGCGATCATCGACCGCCGCTGATCGGGGATCACCGAGCCGCCGGATCCGCCGACGAGCTCCGCGCACCGGTCGACATCGGCCCGCGGGATCAGCTCGGTCGTCACGCCACCGCGGCGCTCGCGACGAGCTCGGCCTGGCGGAACCGGTCCTCGGTGAACGGCATCGCGACCACGCGGTCCGCGCCCGCCTCCGCCAGCCGCCCGAAGTGGTCGCGGGCCTGGTCGACCGACCCCGTCACGAGCACCTCCCGCGCCTGCCGCTCGGTCAGCCCGTAGTCGGTCATCGACCGGATCCGGTGCTCCACCGCGGACGCGGGCACGTCGCCCAGCGCCACGCTCACCCCGACCGTCACCCCGCACACCGGCCGCCCGTGCTCCTCGGCCAGCTCCCGCAACCGCGCCACCCCCGACGAGACCGCCCGGAACGGCACGAACGCCGGGTACCAGTGGTCTCCGAACCGCGCCGCCCGCCGCAGCGCGGCCCCGCCGCCACCCCCGACGAGCACCGGCGGCATCGCCGCGCCCGGCGACAGCACGACGTCCGCGCCGTGCACCGACGCCGCCTCGCCCCGCACCAGGTCCGGCAGCACGGCCAGCGCCGCGTCCAGCCGCCGGCCACGCTCCGCGAACGGCACGTCGACCGCGCGCCACGCCGCCTCGCCGTGGGCGTCACCACCGGTGCCGACGCCGAGCAGCACCCGTTCCCCGGACAGGTGCTGCAAGGTGGCGACCTGCTTGGCCGCCCAGGCGACCGGCCGAAGCGGCAGGACCATCACGCCGAACCCGAGCTTGATCCGAGTGGTCGTGGCGGCGACCGTCGCGAGGACCAACGTCGCGTCCGGGAACGGGTTCACCGGGATCAGGTGGTCGCCGTGCCACACCGACTCCAGCCCCAGCCCCTCGGCGTGCTGCGCGTGCTCCACCGCGTCGGCCCCGAAGCCCGGCAACGTGATCCCGACGTGCGTCATCGTGCCACCACGAAGGCAGCGCTCATCCCGTCGAACCCTGTCGAACGCATTGCGCGCACCTCATCTCGAAGAACGACCCGAAGTGAACGCTCACAATGTGTGACCTCCAGCTAACTGGAGGTCAAATCCAGGGTTGTGAATGTAAGCCGAGTCACTCTAGAGTCCCTGGGAGCGCTCCCAGGGAGCGCTCCCAGAAGCGTCGTCAACCGTCAGAGCAGACGGAGGAGACCCAAGTCCATGAGATCGCTTCCTTCTCCCCGGTGGCGCCGCCAGGCCACCGCAGCCCTCGCACTAGTGGCGGTGAGCGGCGCGCTAGCGTCCGGAACGGCCCACGCGGCGGACTACGAACGGCTCGTCAACGGTTCGTTCAACAGCGGCTCGGCCGACCCGTGGTGGGCCAGCGCGGGCGTGTCGAACCGCGTCACGAACGGCGAGCTGTGCGCCACCGTCACCGGCGGCACGGTCAACCCGTGGGACTCCCTGATCGGCCAGAACGGCGTGCCGTTCGAGGCGGGCCAGTCCTACACGATGACCTTCGACGCGTACGCCTCGGTCGCCAGGCCGGCGGCGGCGGTGGCCGGTGAGGGCGTCAGCCCATACCGGCAGATCGCCAAGCACGACGTCGCGCTGACCACGACGAAGCAGCGCTTCACCTTCACGTTCACCTCGGAGCTGGACTTCCCGGACGCGGGGCCCGGGCAGGTCACGTTCCACCTGGGCGCGCAGGCGGCCGACACGACGGTCTGCGTGGACAACGTCTCCCTCGTCGGCGGCGTGAAGCCGCCGGGCGGCGACCCGGTCAACCCGCCGAAGAAGATCAACGTCAACCAGGTCGCCTACGTGCCGGGCCTGCCCAAGCACGCGACCCTGACCTCGGACGCGACCACCGCGCAGCCGTGGGCGTTGAAGAACTCCGCGGGCACGACGGTGGCCTCGGGCCAGACGACGCCGAAGGGCGCGGACGCCGAATCGGGCGACTCCACGCACCTGATCGACTTCTCGTCGTACGACACCGCGGGCACCGGTTACACGCTGACCGTCGGCACCGAGACCAGCTTCCCGTTCGACATCGCGACGGACGAGATCAAGAAGCTGCGGTACGACTCGCTGGCGTACTTCTACCACAACCGCAGCGGCATCCCGATCGAGGCGCAGTACGTGGGCGAGCAGTACGCGCGCCCCGCCGGCCACCTCAACGTCGCGCCGAACCAGGGTGACAACAACGTCCCCTGCCTCGCGACCATCACCTGCGGCTACACGCTGGACGTGCGCGGCGGTTGGTACGACGCGGGCGACCACGGCAAGTACGTCGTCAACGGCGGCATCTCCGCTTGGCAGGTGCTCAACACCTACGAGCGCGCGAAGCTGATCGGCGACGCCGCGGCGCTGGGCGACGGCAAGCTGAACATCCCGGAGAAGGCCAACGGGGTGCCGGACATCCTGGACGAGGCGCGCTGGGAGGTCGAGTTCCTGCTGAAGATGCAGGCGCCCGACGGCATGGTGCACCACAAGATCCACGACCAGAACTGGACCGGCCTGCCGCTGCTCCCCCACGAGGACCCGCAGGCCCGCAGGCTGTCCGCGACCAGCACGGCCGCGACGCTGAACACGGCCGCGGTGGCGGCGCAGGCGGCGCGCATCTGGAAGACGATCGACCCGGCGTTCTCGGCGAAGGCGCTCGCGGCGGCCACCAAGGCGTACGCGGCGGCGAAGGCGAACCCGAACAAGATCGCCGACCCGAACGACGGCACCGGCGGCGGCTCCTACAGCGACTCCATCCTGACCGACGAGTTCTACTGGGCCGCGGCGGAGATGTTCACCACCACCGGTGAGGCGTCCTACCGCAGCGACCTCACGTCGTCGACGCACTTCAAGGGCAAGAGCCTGACGGCGCGCGGCTTCGACTGGGGCTCCACCGGCCCGCTGGGCGACATCACGCTGGCGCTCGTGCCCAACGGCCTGCCCGCCGCGGACGTCACGGCGATCAAGTCGGCGTTCACCACGGTCGCGGACGCCCACCTGTCGCAGATGTCGACCCAGGGCTACCCCGCGCCATACCTCACGCCCACGGGTTACGACTGGGGTTCCAACGGCCTCGTCGCGAACAACATCTCGGTGCTCGCGCTGGCGCACGACTTCACCGGCGCGGCCAAGTACCGCGCGGGCGTGTTCCAGGGCCTGAACTACCTGCTGGGCCGCAACCCGATGTCGTACTCGTACGTCTCGGGCTACGGCGACCAGCCGGTGAAGAACGTGCACCACCGGCACTGGGCGAACCAGCTGGAGCCGACCCTCCCGACCGCGCCGCCCGGCGCGCTCTCGGGTGGTCCGAACAGCGCGTTGCAGGACCCGATCGCCGCTCGCCTGCTCGCGGGGTGCAAGGCGCAGAAGTGCTTCGTGGACCACATCGAGGCGTACTCGGTGAACGAGGTCACGGTCAACTGGAACTCCGCGCTCGCGTGGATCGCCAACTGGGCGGCGGAGAAGGTCACGACCGCGCCGCCGGTCGACACCACCGCGCCGTCGACCCCGGGCACCCCGGTGGCCTCCGACACCACCGCGACGGGCACGAAGCTGACGTGGACGGCGTCCACCGACCCGGAGAGCGGCGTCAAGGAGTACGACGTCATCTCCATCGAGGGTGACGCGCTGCGCGTCGTCGCCACGGTCACCTCGCCGACGGCGACGCTGACGGGGCTGCGGCCGAACACGGCGTACACCTTCACCGTGGTGGCGAAGAACGGCGCGAACCTGCGTTCGGCGATGTCGCCGCAGGTGAGCGTGCGGACCAAGCCGGACGTGGTGGCCGGCTACTGCAAGGTGGTCTGGCGCGCCTCGACCTGGTCCACGGGCATGTCGGTGAACATCACCGTGACGAACACCAGCCCGTCGGCGTGGACGTCGTGGAAGCTGGAGTTCACCATGCCGGGCAACCAGAAGATCACGCAGGGCTGGTCGGCCACGTGGGCCCAGTCGGGTCAGGCGGCGTCCGCGACGAACGTCGGGTGGAACGCCAACGTGCCGGTCAACGGCTCGGTCAACGTCGGCTTCAACTCCTCGGGGTCGGGCTCGACGACCCCGCCGACCGACTTCCGGGTGAACGGGAACCCCTGCACCGTGGGGTGACCCGAGCAGAACGGACGGTCCGGCACCACGGACCGACCGCATGAGCGGTGGGGGG
>NZ_JAJHUO010000052.1 GCF_020859565.1 Saccharothrix luteola
CCGCCGCGTGACCGCGAAGTCGCCATCGCTCGAGCGCGGAACCCCCGGCGGCGGAGCCGGCTCAGGCGATCCGCCCACCGGGCATCCGCGTCGACCCTCTCGGCAGGCGTGCTGCTCCAGCCCTTACACGGTCTCCTGGACGGCGCCGGACGCGTCGGCCCGCAGCACCGGCGCGCCGGCGGTCAGGTCACGCACGGCCGCGACGGAGTCGGCGTCGACGTCCGCCGAGGCGGTGACGACGGCTGCCGCCTCCAAGCCCTCGGCGCCGCTCGACACCGCCGCCGCGACGGCCGCCTGGAGGGCGGTGAGCTTGAGCGACGGCAACGCGACCGTGGTGGCCGCGTAGGTCCGGCCGTCCGTGTCGCGCACCGCCGCGCCCTCCGCCGCACCCGTGCGGGCCCGCGCCGAGCGCGCCAGCGTGACGATCTTCTGGTCCTCGGGGTCGAGGTCACTCACCGGTGGTCCCCTCGCTGTCGTCGCCGTTGTGCACCGGGCGGACCAGCACCGTCGTGATGCGCATCCGCCCGCGTTCGTCCTTGCCGCCCTCGGCCCGCATCCGCAGGCCCGCGATCTCCGCTTCCGTGCCGGGCAACGGCACGCGGCCCAGGCGCTGAGCCAGCAGGCCGCCGACCGTCTCGACCTCGTGGTCGTCCAGCTCCGTGCCGAACAACGCGTCCAGGTCGTCCACCGGCAACCGCGCGCTGACCCGCACCGAACCGTCGGTCAGGTGCTCCACCGGCGGCCGGTCGTCGGTGTCGGACTCGTCGGTGATCTCGCCGACGATCTCCTCCAGGATGTCCTCGATGGTGAGCAGGCCGGCCGTGCCGCCGTACTCGTCCACCACGACCGCCAGGTGGTTGCGCGACAGCTGCATCTCCCGCAGCAGGTCCGCGATCGGCTTCGAGTCCGGGATGAACGACGCCGGCTTCATCACGTCCGCCACCGCCGTGCCGTTCGGCTCCTCGGCCAACGTCAGCCGCACGAGGTCCTTGAGGTTCACCACGCCGACGATGTCGTCCACGCTCTCCCCGATCACCGGCACCCGCGTGTACCCGGTGCGCAGCGACAGGGCCAGCGCCTGGCGGATCGACTTGGCCTGCTCGATCCACACGATCTCGGTGCGCGGCACCATCACCTCGCGCGCGATCGTGTCGCCGAGCTCGAAGACCGAGTGGATCATCTCCCGCTCGCCCTCGTCCACGACGCCGCGCTCCTGCGCCATGTCCACCAGCTCGCGCAGCTCGACCTCGGAGGAGAACGGGCCCTCGCGGAAACCCTTGCCCGGCGTGATCGCGTTGCCGACCAGGATCAGCAGCTTGCTCAACGGCCCCAGCACGCGGCCGAGCACCCGGATCGGGCCCGCCGCGAGCAGGCTCACCGCGTACGGGTGCTGCCTGCCGAGCGTCCGCGGACCCACGCCGACCAGCACGTACGACACCACGAGCATGCTCAGCCCGGCGACCAGCATGGCCACCCAGTCGGTGGCGATGAGGCCTAGGCACACCACGGTCACCAGCACCGTCGCCGCCAGCTCGCAGCCCAGGCGCAGCAACAGCAGCAGGTTCACGTGCCGCGGCCGGTCGGCCAGCAGCTGGATCAAGTGCCCCGCGCCCGCCCGGCCCTGCCGCTGCAACGCCTCGACGCGTGCCCGCGACACCGTGCCCAGTGCCGCGTCGACGCCCGCGAACGCGCCCGCCGACAACACCAACACCACGGCCAGCACCAGCAAGCCGGCGGGACTGCCCATCACCTCGGCCGCCTCAGGCTGTCGGCTCGGGCCGGTCCGCGTCCTCCAGGCCGACCGCCCCGAGGAGCTTCGAGTCGGCCTCGCGCTGCGCCGACTTGCGCTCCGCCTCGGCCGCCGCCGTGCGGAAGTCGCCCAGGATGCGGTTCTGCAACGTGAACATCTCCCGCTCCTCGGCCGGTTCCGCGTGGTCGTAGCCGAGCAGGTGCAGCACACCGTGCACGGTCAGCAGGTGCAGCTCGTCCAGCAGGCTGTGGCCCGCCTTCTTGGCCTGGTCCTTGGCGAAGTCCGGGCACAGCACGATGTCGCCGAGCAGCGCAGGCCCCAGGCCCGCCGCGTCCGGCCGGCGGGCCGAGTCCAGCTCGTCCATCGGGAACGCCATCACGTCCGTCGGCCCGGGCAGGTCCATCCAGCGCTGGTGCAGGTCCGCCATCACGTCCAGCTCGACCAGCAGGACGGACAGCTCGGCCAACGGGCTGACGCCCATCCGGTCCAGGGCGAACCGGGCGGCGGCGACGATGGACGGCTCGTCCACGTTCACGCCCGACTCGTTCGCGATCTCGATGCTCACGGCGCCTATCGTCCCCGGCGTTGCCCGCGCGACCGCGCACCGGGTCCGGCGTGGTGCTGGTGCCGGTCCGCCGCGTCGCCTTCGTCCTGCTCGACCTGCCACTTCTCGTAGGCGTCCACGATGTCCGCGACCAGCCGGTGGCGCACCACGTCGTTGCTGGTCAGGATGGAGAAGTGGACGTCGTCCACGCCTTCGAGGATGTCCTTGACGACCTTCAGGCCGCTGCGCTGACCGCCGGGCAGGTCGATCTGCGTGATGTCACCGGTCACCACGATCTTCGAACCGAAGCCCAATCGGGTGAGGAACATCTTCATCTGCTCGGGCGTGGTGTTCTGCGCCTCGTCCAGGATGATGAACGCGTCATTGAGGGTTCTACCGCGCATGTAGGCCAACGGGGCGACCTCGATCGTGCCCGCCTGGGTGAGGCGGGGGATCGACTCGGGGTCGACCATGTCGTGCAGCGCGTCGTAGAGGGGGCGCAGGTACGGGTCGATCTTCTCGTACAGCGTGCCGGGCAGGTAGCCCAGGCGCTCGCCCGCCTCGACCGCCGGGCGGGTCAGGATGATCCGGTTGACCTGCTTGGCCTGCAACGCCTGCACGGCCTTCGCCATGGCCAGGTAGGTCTTGCCCGTGCCGGCGGGACCGATGCCGAACACCACGGTGTTCTGGTCGATCGCGTCCACGTAGTGCTTCTGGTTCAGCGTCTTGGGCCGGATGGTGCGGCCGCGCCGGGAGATGATGTCGAGGCTCAGCACCTCGGCCGGCGACTCGGCGGTGCCTGCGGACAGCATCGCGACCGTGCGCCGGACCGTGTCCTGACCGATCTGCTGACCGCGGCTGGCGAGCGTGACCAGCTCGGCGAACACGCGTTCGGCGAACGCCACGTCGGCGGGCTGGCCGGAGAGCGTGATCTCGTTGCCGCGCACGTGCACGTCGGCGACCAGCAGTTCCTCGGCGAGCCGGAGGTTCTCGTCACGCGACCCGAGCAGGGCGAGCACCGCGCCGTCGGGCACGGCGAACTTGGACTGGGCGTCGGCCGCGGTCGGGGCTGCCTGCGGCGTGTTGTCGTCGGTACCGGCCACGTGGCCTCGGGCCCTCTTCCTGCGCGTTCGCGCCCTGCTCGAATGAACTCGACCTACCGCTCCCGATGCTAGCCGCCACCACCGACACTCCGCACCGGAGTAAGAAACGGGTTGGACACGGCGGGTGTACTCGGGACGTGACGAGGTTGCGCGTGCTCACCCCGGACGACCTGCCCGCCTGCGTTCGCCTCGCGTCGGACCGGGGGTGGCCGGAGGAGCCGGAGAAGTGGGCGTTCCTGCTGCGGGTCGGCACCGGGTTCGGGCTGTTCGACGGTGATGAGCTGGTCGGCACCGCCATCGTCACCCGATTCGGTGACGAGCACGCGGCGGTCAGCATGGTGCTGGTGGCGTCGAGCCACGGCGGTCGCGGGCTCGGGCGGAGGGTGGTGGAGCACGCGCTGGAGTTCGCGGGCACGCCGGTGGTGTCGTTGCACGCGACTTCCTACGGCAAGCCGCTGTACGAGAAGTTGGGCTTCCGGTCGGTGGGCGTGGTGACGGCGCACGTCGGCGCGTTCGGCGGCACGGCCGCGGGCACGTCGCGGCCGGCGGAGGAGGCGGACCGGGCGGAGCTGGTGGCGGTCGACGCCGAGGTGTTCGGCGCCGACCGGTCGGCGATGTGGGACGAGCTGTTCAGGTTCGCGTCGCAGGTCAGGGTGGCCGATGACGGGTTCGTGGCGGCGTGGCGCAACGGGCCGTTGACGATGGTGGGTCCGGTCGTGGCGCCGTCGGCGGTGCGTGCGGCGGAGTTGGTCGCGGACGTGGCGGCGGGTGCGACGGCGCGGGTGGACGTGCGGGACCCGGCGTTGGGCGCGTGGCTGGAGGCGCACGGGGTGCTGCCGCGGTTCACGGCGGACCTGATGGTGCGCGGTGCGTTCAGCGGTGACCGTGCGCGCCTCTACGCGCCGGTGATGCAGGCCCTGGGTTGAGGCTCCCGGGCTCAGGCGAGCGGGCCGAGCCGCCGTCCGCCGAGGACGTGCAGGTGGGCGTGGAAGACGGTCTGACCGGCGTCCGCGCCGGTGTTGAACAGCAGCCGGTAGCCGCTGTCGGCGACGCCCTCGGCCTTCGCCACCTCGCCGGCGGCCAGGAACAGGTCGTCCAGCACGGTGGGCGCGGCGGCGGCCAGGGCCACGGCGTCCGCGGCGTGCACCTTCGGCACCAGCACGACGTGCGTCGGCGCCTGGGGCGCGATGTCGCGGAACGCCAGCGTGGTGTCGGTCTCGTGCACCACGGTCGCCGGGATCTCACGGGCGACGATGCGGCAGAACAAGCAGTCGGACATGGCTCCGCAGGCTACCGACCCGGGCCGGTCACGCGTCCTGAGCGTTGAACTCGGGGTACCTGAACGTAGGACACGCGCGTTCTGAACGTAGGACACGCGCGGCGCGGACGTAGGACTCTCGCGCGTGTCGAACGCTCAAGGCCCGCGTGTCGAACGTCCAGGTACCCCGAGTTCTACGTTCGGGCCAGGCGGAGGGCGGCGGTGCGGCAGGCGGTCCAGGCCGGGGTGCCGGGTGTGATCAGGGACATGTGGTCGGTGGCGGGCAGGCCGACCAGCTCGGCGCCGGAGGCGCGGGCGAACGCCACGCTCTGGGCGAACGGCACGTCCTCGTCGTCCTCGCCGTGGACCAGGACCAGGGGTTTGCCGATGGGCAGCTGCGCGGCGGGTGAGGCGTCGGCGTAGAGGTCGGGGACCTCGGCCGGGGTGCCGCCCAGCAGTTCGGCGGCACGCCGGGTGATCTCCGGGTGCTGGAGGAAGTCGAGCACGCCCGCCTGCGCGACGGCGCCGACCACGCGGGGGTGGCGGGCGGCGGCCCACACGGCCAGGTGCCCGCCGGCGGAGTGACCCAGCGTGACCACCGGGCCGAGCGCCGGGTCGAGGGCGTCGATCGCGGCGAGCACGTCGTCGCCCGTGGCCGGCCAACCGCCGCCCCCGGTTACCCGCCGGTACTCCACGTTGTACGCGGCCACGCCGTGAATGACCAGGTCAGCGGCCAGCGGTCGGCCGAGTTCCAATCCGTAACGCTGATGCCAAAAACCACCATGGATTACCACGATCACCGGAAACGATTCACCGGACGGCGCGGAAAACTCGCCGAACTGGCTCGGGTGCGGCCCGTACACGATGCGCAATCGAAACCCCTTGGACACAAAAAAGAGGCCGCGTCGCGGTGGGACCTGGGGGTCGTCCCACCGCGACGCGGCGGCGCCGGACCGAGGGGGGAGGTGTCCGGCGAGTCTGGTCGAGGGGTCGACCCTGGTTAGCCCAATGGAACCCCTCTGCCATGAGGGTAACCCCTATGTCAGGCGTTCGCCAGAAGGGGGCAACACCAATTACCGCCAGCGATCGGTCAACACACCCAGCGCACCCAAAGCGACCGCAGCCGCCGTCGACGCTCGCAGAACGGTAGGTCCCAGTCGCACTACGTGCGCGCCCGCACCGGTCAACGTGGACAATTCCTCGTCGGTGATGCCGCCTTCCGGTCCGACGACCAGCAGCACATCACCCGACGCGGGCAGCTGAACCGATCCGATGCCGACCGAAGCGGATTCGTGCAAAACCAGAGTGACCGCCGACGAGGACGCCAACCGCGCCAACCCGGCGGTGGAAACGGGTTCCGCGACCGACGGCACGCGCGCCCGGCGCGCCTGCTTGGCCGCCTCACGCGCGGTGCTGCGCCAGCGTTCGAGGGCCTTCACGCCGCGTGGCCCGTCCTCCCACTTGGTCACGCAGCGCGAGGCACGCCACGGCACGACGCCGTCCACACCGGCCTCGGTGGCCAGCTCCACGGCCAGTTCCCCCCGGTCGCCCTTCACCAGCGCCTGCGCCACGACCACCCGCACGGACGGCTCCGGCACGGTCCACCGTTCGACGACGCGCAGCCGCAGGGAGTCCTTGAACGCCTCCGCCACCACGCACCGCACCTGCGCGCCCGTGCCGTCGGAGAGCACCAGCTCCTCCCCCGCGCGCAACCGGCGCACGGTGGCCGCGTGCCGCCCCTCGGGGCCGTCCAGGACGGCCTCGTCACCGGGAGGCAGCGCGGCGACCAGGAAGACCGGCAGCGTCACCGGTGGTTGCGGCCGGACCGCAGCCGCGAGAAGAGCCCGCCGCCGCCCTTGCCGTTGTGCGCCAGCGTCGGCTCGTCCTCGCCACGCGACACGGCGAGCTCGCGCAGCAGTTCGGCCTGCCGGGCGTCCAGCTTGGTCGGCGTGACGACTTCGAGGTGCACGTGCAGGTCGCCGCGGCCGTCGATGCGACCGCTGGACCGCAGCCGGGGCATGCCGCGGCCGGTGAGCACCAGCTCGGTGTTCGGCTGGGTGCCGGGCTCGATCTCCAGCTCCTCCTCGCCGTCCAGCGTCTGCAACGGCAGCACGGCGCCGAGGGCCGCGGTCGTCATCGGGATGCGGACGGAGCAGTGCAGGTTGGCGCCGTCACGCTCGAAGACCTCGTGCGGCACCTCCTCGACCTCGACGTACAGGTCACCGGCCGGTCCGCCGCCGGGGCCGACCTCGCCCTGGCCCGCGAGCCGCACCCGCATGCCCTCGGCCACGCCGGCCGGGATCTGCACCGAGATGGTGCGCCGCGAGCGCACCCGGCCCTCGCCCGCGCACTGCTGGCACGGGTCGGGGATGACCTCGCCGAGGCCGCGGCACACCGGGCACGGCCGCGCCGTGACGACCTGGCCGAGGAACGAGCGCTGCACCGACTGCACCTCGCCCCGCCCGCCGCACGTGTCGCAGCGCACCGGGGACGAGCCGTCCGCGCAGCCGCTGCCGACGCACCGGTCGCACAGGATCGCCGTGTCGACGGTCAGCTCGCGCGAAGCGCCCGCCGCGCACTCCTCCAGCGTCATCGACAGCCGGATCAGCGCGTCGGAGCCGGGCTGCACGCGGCTGCGCGGACCACGTCCGCCACCGCCGCCCGCACCGAAGAACGCGTCCATGATGTCGCCGAGACCGAATCCCGCGAACGGGTCGCGCATGCCGCCACCGCCGCCCGACTCCAACGGGTCGCCGCCGAGGTCGACGACCTGCCGCTTCTTCGGGTCCGACAGGACCTCGTAGGCGGCGGTCACCTCCTTGAAGCGCGCTTCCTCGTTGGGGTTGACGTCGGGGTGCAGCTGCCGCGCGAGCTTGCGGTAGGCGCGCTTGATCTCGTCGGGAGTCGCGTTCTTGGAGACCCCGAGCGTGCCGTAGTAGTCCCTCGCCACCGTGTTTCCTCCTGCGAACGCGCTTCGACACGCGTCCGCTCGCTTGCGGAACGTCCTTCGGGACCGCGGTGTTCCCCGCCGTCACCGTCCGGTCAAGATCTCCCCCACGTAGTTGGCGACCGCTCGCACCGCCGCCATCGTGCCGGGGTAGTCCATGCGGGTGGGCCCCACCACCCCCATGCCGCCGAGCAGGTTGTCCCGGCTGCCGTAGCCGATGGACACGACCGAGGTGCTGCGCATCTCGGCCGCTTCGTTCTCCTCGCCGATGTGCACCAGGATGCGGCCCGGGTCGCGGGCCGCGGCGAGCAGCTTGAGCACCACGACCTGCTCCTCCAGCGCCTCGAGCACCTGGCGCAGCGAACCGGGGAAGTCTGCCACGTTGCGGGTGAGGTTCGCCGTGCCACCCAGGACCAGGCGTTCCTCGGGGTGCTCCACCAGCGATTCGATGAGCACCGTGCTCACCCGCAGCACGATGTCGCGCAGGTCGCCCGGCACCTCGTCGGGCAGCTTCGCGACCTCGGCGGAGGCGTCGGACAGGCGCTTGCCGACCATGGCGCCGTTGAGCATGGACCGGATGCGCGCCACGTTGTCCTCGGTGATCACGTCGCCGAGGTCGACCGAGCGCTGGTCGACGCGGCCGGTGTCGGTGATCAGCACCAGCATCAGGCGCGCCGGTGTGATGGCGAGCACCTCGATGTGCCGGACGGTGGAGCGGCTCAGCGTCGGGTACTGGATGACGGCGACCTGGCGGGTCAGCTGGGCCAGCAGCCGGACGCTGCGGCGCAGCACGTCGTCCAGGTCGTAGGCGCCTTCGAGGAAGTTCTGGATGGCCCGGCGCTCGGGCGTGGACAGCGGCTTGACCTCGCTGAGCCGGTCCACGAACAGGCGGTAGCCCTTGTCGGTCGGCACCCGGCCGGCGCTGGTGTGCGGCTGGGTGATGTACCCGTCCTCTTCCAGCGTCGCCATGTCGTTGCGCACGGTCGCGCTCGAAACGCCCAGGTTGTGCCGTTCGACCAGGGCTTTCGAGCCGACGGGCTCCTGGTTGGAGACGTAGTCGGCGACGATCGCGCGCAACACTTCGAACCGGCGCTCATCGGCGTTCACGCACGTCACCTCCAGGGACGGACAGGGTCCTTCACCTCGAGTTTACGGAGGTTCGCGCCCGGATCGGAAAACCCGCTCGCCGGACTTCGGCGCGGTCGGCGGTCGAGGTCGGTAGCTTCGGGTGTGCTCACCCGCATCCAGGCCGCCCTGCGCGACGTGATCAGGGCCGATGCCGAGCGCGTCGGGCCGTTCCTCGTCCGCTTCGACGCGCACGGCGACCACCTGTCCATGAACTACGCCGTGCCCGACGAGGGCGCGGCGCCTACGCGGGGTGAGGTGGACGCCCTGGTGGCGGCGTTCCGGTCCCGGTCGCGCACGCCGAGGCTGGAGTACCTGCGGCCGTGGCCGGCGGTGGACGCGGCGCTGGAGGCGGCCGGGTTCGCCGTCGACCGGCTGCTGCCGGTGATGGCGATCGACGAGCTGGTCGTGCCACCGCGGCCCGCCGGGCTGACGGTCGAGGCGGTGACCTCGGACGACGACCTGCACGCGGTGTCGGTGGTGCAGCACACGGCGTTCGGCGTCGACGGGGTGGTCGGTGCGGAGGACGTGGCGCGGCAGCGGTCGTTGCTGCGCGACGACGGGGTGATCGTGCTGGCCCGGCTGGACGGCGAGCCGGTGGGCGCGGGCGCGCACACCGCGCCGCGGCACGGTCTCTCGCAGGTGGCGGGGATCGCGGTGCCGGTGGCGTTCCGGGGTCGTGGCATCGCGTCGGCGGTCTGCGCCGACCTCACCGCGCTGGTGTTCGGCTCGGGCTGCACGCCGTTCCTCGAGACCGAGCCGGACGGGAAGGTCACGCGCCTGTACGGGCCGTTGGGCTACCGGACGATCGGCCACTCGACGTCGGTCACGCTCGAGCAACGGCTTCGCGCGGGTCCCCGCCAGGGGAAACCCTTGCAGTGATTCTACCGACGGGGTCCGACAGTCGTACTGATCACGTGAGCCGGCGGACCACGGCGTCGGCGAGCAGTCGGCCCCGGTCGGTGAGCACGCAGCGGCCGCGGGCGAGGGCGGTGTCGTCGAGCAGGCCGTCGGCGGCGGCGGCCTTGGCCTCGGCCTGGCCCTCCAGGTCGAGGACGTCCAGCGGCAGGCCGGTGGCCAGGCGCAGTTCCAACAGCACGCGTTCCACCCGGCGGTCGTCGTCGGCGAGGACCTCGCGGCCGGCGGCGGGTGACGCGCCGGCGGCCAGCAGTTCGGCGTACTTCGCCGGGTGCTTGACGTTCCACCAGCGCACGCCGCCCACGTGGCTGTGCGCGCCGGGGCCCGCGCCCCACCAGTCGGCGCCCTGCCAGTACAGCAGGTTGTGCCGGCACGCGGCGTCCGCCGACGCGGCCCAGTTGGACACCTCGTACCAGGTCAAACCCTGCGCGGTCATGGCCGCGTCGATCAGCTCGTACTTGTCCGCGAGCACGTCGTCGTCGGGCATCGGCAGCTCGCCGCGGCGCACCCGGCGGGCCAGCGCGGTGCCCTCCTCGACGATCAGCGCGTACGCCGACACGTGGTCCACGCCCGCGCTCCGGACGGCGTCGAGCGACGACCGGAGGTCGTCCACGGTCTCGCCCGGCGTGCCGTAGATGAGGTCGAGGTTCACGTGCTCGAACCCAGCCGCGCGCGCCTCCCGAGCGGCGGCCACCGGGCGGCCCGGCGTGTGCACGCGGTCGAGCACGGCCAGCACGTGCCGGGCGGCCGACTGCATCCCGAGCGAGACGCGGGTGTAACCAGCATCACGGATGGCGGAGAAGAACCCAGGCGACGTGGACTCCGGGTTGGACTCCGTGGTGACCTCCGCGCCCGGCGCGAGGCCGAACGACGACCGCACCGCGTCGAGCACCTGGCCCAACCCCTCGGCGCCGAGCAGCGACGGCGTGCCACCGCCGACGAACACCGTGTCGACCGCCGGCGGGACACCCAGCACGGACGCCGCGAGGTCCAACTCGCGCCGCAGCCCTTCCAGCCAGGACGCCGGTGACGCGGAAGTGCCCAGCTCACCGGCGGTGTAGGTGTTGAAGTCGCAGTAGCCGCACCGGGTCGCGCAGAACGGGACGTGCACGTAGACCCCGAACGGGCGGTCACCCAGACCAGTGAGCGCGGAGGTGGGCAGTGAGCCGTCGGGCGGCGCGGGGTCACCGATCGGCAGAGCGGAGGGCATGGCTCCCATTGTCCCATCTACCAGCAGCGCAACCCGTCCCACGATGCGGATGGCGGTGGACCACGAGATGGACGCATGGCACGCTGAGGCACATGACATCGACCGGAGTCCGCCTGGTGGTCCGCCGCCACGTCGACTTCCGTCGTGTCTCCAGCGCGATGTGCCGTCGTTCGGCATAACCCGCGCCTGCCTTTTTGTTCCCGTCGGCGCCGGGTGCGCTGACGAGACCCCCACCACAGCTCCACCGGGACTCGCACGCGCACCAGCGCCCCGAATCCCCGGAGGACGAGGATGGTCCCCCCGACGACGACGCCTCAGCGCACCAAGCAGCGCCGAGGTGAGGGGCAGTGGGCGCTGGGCTACCGCGAGCCGCTGAACCCGAACGAGCGGAGCAAGAAGGACGACAACCCGCTCAACGTCCGGTCGCGGATCGAGAACATCTACGCCCACGGTGGCTTCGACTCGATCGACCCGGCCGACCTGCGCGGCCGTTTCCGCTGGTACGGGCTCTACACCCAGCGCAAGCCCGGCATCGACGGCGGTCGCACCGCGACGTTGGAGCCGGAGGAGCTGGACGACGAGTACTTCATGCTCCGCGTCCGCATCGACGGCGGCCGGCTCACCACGCAGCAGCTGGCGCTGATCGGCGAGCTGTCCCAGACCTACGCGCGGGACACGGCCGACATCACCGACCGGCAGAACGTGCAGTACCACTGGATCCGCATCGAGGACGTCCCGACCATCTGGCAGAAGCTGGAGGACGCGGGCCTGACCACGATGGAGGCCTGCGGCGACAGCCCGCGCGTGGTGCTCGGCTCGCCGGTGGCGGGCATCGCCGAGGACGAGGTGGTCGACGGCACGCCCGCGATCGACGAGATCCTGCGCCGCTACATCGGCGACCCGCGCTTCTCGAACCTGCCCCGCAAGTTCAAGACGGCGATCTCGGGCCTGCCGGACGTGGCGCACGAGATCCACGACGTGGCGTTCGTCGGCGTGGACCACCCCGAGCACGGCCCCGGCTTCGACCTGTGGGTCGGCGGCGGCCTGTCCACCAACCCGATGATCGGCAAGCGCCTGGGCGCGTGGGTGCCGGTCGACGAGGTGCCGGACGTGTGGGAGGGCGTGATCAGCGTCTTCCGCGACTACGGCTACCGCAGGCTGCGGCACCGCGCGCGGATCAAGTTCCTGGTCGCGGACTGGGGCCCGGAGAAGTTCCGCGAGATCCTGGAGAACGAGTACCTCAAGCGCAAGCTGGTCGACGGCCCCGCGCCGCACAACCCGACCAACCCCCGCGACCACATCGGCGTGCACAAGCAGAAGGACGGCCTGTTCTACATCGGCGCGGCACCGATCGCGGGCCGGGTGTCCGGTTCCACGCTGGTCGAGATCGCCAAGGTGGTCGAGCGCGCCGGTTCGAACCGGGTGCGGCTGACGCCCCAGCAGAAGCTCGTGGTGCTGGACGTGCCCGAGGCCGAGGTCAAGAACCTCCAGGCCGACCTGGCGAAGCTGGGGTTGCAGACCGAGCCGTCGCCGTGGCGGCGGGGCGTGATGGCCTGCACCGGCATCGAGTTCTGCAAGCTCGCGATCGTCGAGACCAAGGCGCGCGCGGTGGAGCTGGTGTCCGCGCTGGAGTCCCGGCTGGCCGACGTGGTGGCGGGCATCACGGAGCCGATCTCCGTGCACATCAACGGCTGCCCCAACTCGTGCGCCCGCATCCAGACCGCGGACATCGGGCTCAAGGGCATGATCGTCACCGACGCCGACGGCAAGCAGGTCGAGGGCTTCCAGGTGCACCTGGGCGGCGGGCTCGGACTGGACGCCGGTTTCGGCCGCAAGCTGCGCGGCCACAAGGTCACCGCCGCCGAGCTGTCGGACTACGTCGAGCGCGTGGTGCGCAACTTCGTGGCCAAGCGGGAGCCGGACGAGCGGTTCCCGCAGTGGGTCGCCCGAGCGGACGAGGGTGATCTCAAGTGAGCGCGGTCGCGTCGGTCCTTCGCGACTTCCAGGCGACCGCGCCGCCGTCTCCGGAGAAGCGGCCATGAGCACCGAGCGCGCTACGCCCTTCTACTGCCCGTACTGCGGCGACGAGGACCTCCGTCCGCAGGAGGAGCCCGGCTACTCGTGGCTGTGCGCCTCCTGTCGCCGCGTGTTCACCGTCAAGTTCGTTGGTCTCAACCTTCCTCAGGAGGTGCAGCGATGACCGCCCCCACCAGGGTCGAGGAACTGAAGGTGATCGCGGAGGCCGCTTCGGCAGAGCTGGCTGACGCCAGTGCCGAAGAGGCGCTCGCGTGGACCGCCCGCACGTTCGGCGAGAGCTGGATCGTCGCGTCGAACATGCAGGACGCCGTCCTGATCGACCTGGCGACCAAGGTCAAGCCGGACGTGGACGTGCTGTTCCTGGAGACCGGCTACCACTTCGCCGAGACCATCGGCACGCGGGACGCCGTCGACCTGGTCTACCCCGGCGTGCACATCGTCAACGCCGCGGCCGAGCAGTCGGTGGCCGACCAGGAGGCCCAGTTCGGCCTGCTGAACAAGACCGACCCGAACCGGTGCTGCGAGCTGCGCAAGGTCATCCCGTTGCGGCGCACGCTGAAGGACTACGACGCGTGGGTCACCGGCGTGCGCCGCGTCGACGCGCCGACCCGGGCGAACACGCCGATCGTGACGTGGGACGAGCGCAACGGGCTGGTGAAGGTCAACCCGATCGCGCCCTGGTCCGACGAGCAGTTCAACGCCTACATCGCCGAGCACGGGATCCTCGAGAACCCGCTGGTGCAGGCGGGTTACCCCTCCATCGGCTGCGCGCCGTGCACCGCGAAGCCGCTGCCGGGCGCCGACGCCCGCAGCGGTCGCTGGGCGGGCCAGGCCAAGACCGAATGCGGGTTGCACGGATGACCACCGCGACAGCTCTCGACACGTTGGGCCGCCTGGAGTCCGAGGCGATCCACATCTTCCGCGAGGTGGCGGGCGAGTTCGACCGGCCGGTGATCCTGTTCTCCGGCGGCAAGGACTCCACCCTGCTGCTGCACCTCGCGGTCAAGGCGTTCTGGCCCGCGCCGGTGCCGTTCCCGCTGCTGCACGTGGACACCGGGCACAACTTCGACGAGGTCATCGAGTTCCGCGACAAGGTGGTGGCCCAGCACGGGCTGCGGCTGGAAGTCGCCAAGGTGCAGGACTACATCGACGACGGCCGGCTGGCCGAGCGCCCCGACGGCACGCGCAACCCGTTGCAGACCGTGCCGCTGCTGGACGCGATCACCGGCCACAAGTTCGACGCGGTGTTCGGCGGCGGTCGCCGGGACGAGGAGCGGGCCCGCGCCAAGGAGCGGATCTTCAGCCTGCGCAACGCCTTCGGCCAGTGGGAGCCGCGCCGGCAGCGCCCGGAGCTGTGGAACCTCTACAACGGCCGCCACCGCCCGGGCGAGCACGTCCGGGTGTTCCCGCTGTCCAACTGGACCGAGCTGGACGTGTGGCACTACATCGCCCGCGAGGGCATCGAGCTGCCGTCGATCTACTACGCGCACCGGCGCGAGGTGTACCTGCGCGACGGGATGTGGCTGGCGGAAGGCCCGTGGGGCGGTCCGCGCGAGGGCGAGCAGGTGCTCGAGAAGACCGTCCGCTACCGGACCGTCGGCGACGGGTCGTGCACCGGCGCGGTCGAGTCCGACGCCGCCGACATCGAAGCCGTCATCGCCGAGGTGGCGGCCAGCAGGCTCACCGAGCGCGGCGCGACCCGCGCGGACGACCGGCTGTCCGAGGCCGCCATGGAAGACCGCAAGCGGGAGGGCTACTTCTAGATGAGCGACCTGTTGAGGTTGGCGACGGCGGGCAGCGTGGACGACGGCAAGTCCACGCTGGTCGGCAGGTTGCTGTACGACACCAAGTCGGTGCTGGCCGACACGCTCGACGCGGTGCACCGCGCCAGCGCCGACCGCGGCCTGACCACGCCGGACCTGTCGCTGCTGGTGGACGGCCTGCGCTCGGAGCGCGAGCAGGGCATCACCATCGACGTGGCCTACCGCTACTTCGCCACGCCGAAGCGCTCGTTCGTGCTGGCCGACACCCCCGGCCACGTGCAGTACACCCGCAACACCGTGACCGGCGCGTCCACCGCGCAGCTCGGCGTGCTGCTGGTCGACGCGCGCAAGGGCGTCATCGAGCAGACCCGGCGGCACGCGGCCGTGCTGGCGCTGCTGGGCGTGCCGCGCCTGGTGCTGGCGGTCAACAAGATCGACCTGGTGGACTTCGACGAGGTCACGTTCTCCCGCATCGCCAAGGAGTTCACCGCGCACGCCACGGCCCTCGGGTACGCCGAGGACGCCGTGGTGGAGATCCCGGTGTCCGCGCTGGCGGGCGACAACGTGGTGGAGCGCTCGACGCGGACGCCCTGGTACGACGGCCCGACGCTGCTGGAGCACCTGGAGTCCGTGCCGGTCGACGCCGACGCGCACGACGCGCCGTTCCGCTTCCCGGTGCAGTACGTGATCCGCCCGCGCACCGCCGAGCACCCGGACTACCGCGGTTACGCGGGCCAGGTCGCGGCGGGCACGGTGCGGGTCGGCGACGAGATCGCCGTGCTGCCCGCCGGGCTGCGGTCCACGGTGACCGGCATCGACACCGCGGACGGCCCGTTGCAGGAAGCCGCCGCGGGCCACTCGGTGACCCTGCTGCTGGCGCACGACCTCGACATCTCGCGCGGCGACCTGATCGCCACCGCCGGGCAGCCGCCGAAGGTGACCGACGAGTTCGACGCCACGGTGTGCTGGCTGTCGGAGAAGGCGTTGACGCCGGGCGCGCGCGTGCTGGTCAAGCACGGCACGCGGACCGTGCAGGCGATCGTCACCGAGCTGCGCACCCGGTTCGACGAGCAGAAGCTCGCCAGCACCGACGCGCCGGGGTCCCTGTCGCTCAACGAGATCGGCCAGGTCTCGCTGCGCACCGCCGAGCCGATCCCGGTGGACGACTACACGAAGGACCGCCGCACGGGGGCGTTCCTGGTCATCGACGCCGCCGACGGCAGCACGCTGGCCGCCGGGCTCGTGGGCGCCCCGCTGCCGGAGGTGGACGGCGTGGACAGCTGTACCGAGGGCGGCGACGCCGCCCAGCCCGACAGCCACGCCCTCGTGTCCCCCGGCCCCTGAAAGGTCCCGCGATCGTGAGCACCAAGCGCCGCTTCCTGACCACCTCGCTGGCAGTACTGACCGCACTCACGGCACTCGCCGGGTGCTCCCGGATCGACCGCGGCGCCGACGCCGCCCCCACCCAGGACAAGGGGGCGGCGGCGGAGATCCGCCTCGGCTACTTCCCCAACGTCACCCACGCCGCCGCGCTGATCGGCGTGGACAAGGGCTTCTTCGCCAAGGAGCTCGGCTCGACCAAGCTCACCACCCAGACGTTCAACGCGGGCCCCGACGCGGTGAACGCGCTGCTGGGCAGCTCGCTGGACGTGTCGTTCATCGGGTCCGGCCCGGCCATCAACGCCTACGCGAAGTCGGGCGGCGAAGCGGTCCGGCTGGTCGCCGGCGCCACGTCGGGCGGCGCGCAGCTCGTGGTCAAGCCCGAGATCACCTCGCCCGCCGACCTGAACGGCAAGGTCCTCACCACCCCGCAGCTCGGCAACACGCAGGACGTCGCGCTGAAGAAGTGGCTGGCCGACGAGAAGCTCGACGTGCAGGTGACCAACGTCGAGAACTCGCAGTCGCTCGACCTGTTCAAGCGCGGCGACATCCAGGGCGCGTGGGCGCCGGAGCCGTGGTCGTCACGGCTCGTGCTGGACGCCGGCGCGAAGGTGCTGCTCGACGAGAAGGACCTGTGGGAGGGCGGCAAGTTCCCGACCACGGTGATCCTCGTGCGGGCGAAGTTCCTCCAAGAGCACCCGCAGACCGTCGAGGCGCTGCTGCGCGGCCACCTCGCGGCCACCGACTTCGCGCTGGACAACAAGGTCGAGGCCAAGCAGGTCGTCAACAACGCGTTGAAGCAGCTCACCGGCAAGGCGCTGGGCGAACCGGTGCTGGACCGGGCGTTCGACAACATCGAGCTGACGCTGGACCCGCAGGCCAAGTCCTTCCCGCGGTTGGCGCAGGACGCGGTGACCGCGGGCGTGGCGAAGGAGGCCGCGAACGTGGCCGGCCTCGCCGATTTCACGCTGCTGAACAAGGTGCTCTCGGCGGCGGGCAAGCCGACCGTGGACACCGCCGGGCTGGACAAGAAGTAACTCGAGGAAGGCAGGCACACCATGACCGCCACGCTTGAGACCCCAGCGGCCGTGTCCGACGTGGACGCCGCGGTGACCTTGTCCGGGGTGCGGAAGGTCTTCGGCCACGGTTCGGCCGGCGTCGTCGCGCTCGACGGCGTCGACCTGTCGGTAGCCCCGGGCGAGTTCGTGTGCCTGCTCGGCGCGTCCGGCTGCGGCAAGTCGACCTTGCTGAACGTGGTCGCCGGGCTGGACGCGCCCACCTCGGGCACCATCGAGCTGAACACCTCGCGGCCCGCCGTGATGTTCCAGGAAGCCGCGCTCATGCCGTGGCTGACCGCGGCGCGCAACGTCGAGCTGCCGTTGCGGCTGGCGGGGCTCAAGCGCGGCCCGCGGCGGGAGAAGGCCAGCGAGCTGCTGTCGCTGGTGCGGCTGGTCGGCGCGGGCCACAAGCGCCCGCACGAGCTGTCCGGCGGCATGCGGCAGCGCGTGGCGCTGGCGCGCGCCCTGGCCTCCACGCTGGGCAGCGCCGAGGACGGCACGCCCGGGCTGCTGCTCATGGACGAGCCGTTCGCCGCGCTGGACGCCATCACCCGCGACGTGCTCCAGGCGGAGCTGGTGCGGGTGTGGCGGGAGACGTCGACGGCGATCCTGTTCGTCACGCACGACGTGCGCGAGGCCGTGCGGCTGGGTCAGCGGGTCGTGCTGCTGTCCTCCCGTCCCGGCCGGGTGGTGCGCGAGTGGTCCACCGCGGACTGCGACGAGCCCGCCGTCATCGAGGACATCACGACCCACCTGCGAGAGGTGATCAGCGGTCATGCCGCAGCTTGACACGGACCTCTCGGCGGTCGGCGCGGGGCTGGACGCGCTCGACGCGCCGTCGGAGGAGCGGCGGCCGTCGTGGCGCAAGCGGTTCGTCCGCACCGCCGTGCCGCCGCTGATCGCGTTCGCCCTGCTGCTCGGCGTGTGGCAGGCGTTGTGGGCGCTGGCGTTCTGGCCGGAGTACCAGCTACCGGCGCCCGGCACGGTGTGGGCGGCGGTCCTCGAGGCGGTCGAGACCGGCCGGGCGTTCGAGGTGCTGTGGACGTCGGTCAGCCGCGCCGTGCTCGGCTTCCTCACCGCCGTGGTGATCGCCACGCCGCTGGGGCTGCTGATCGCCAAGGTGCGCGTGGTGCGGGCGGCCATCGGGTCGTTGCTGACCGGCCTGCAGTCGCTGCCGTCGGTGGCGTGGGTGCCGGCGGGCATCCTGTGGTTCGGCGCGACGCCCGCGACCATCTACTTCGTCGTGCTGATGGGCTCGGTGCCGTCGATCGCCAACGGCCTGGTGTCGGGCGTCGACCAGATCCCGCCGCTGCTGCCGCGCGTCGGCCAGGCGTTGGGCGCCGGTCGGATGGCGGCGGCTCGGCACATCCTGCTGCCCGCCGCGCTGCCGGGCTACCTGGCCGGGTTGAAGCAGGGGTGGGCGTTCTCGTGGCGGTCGCTGATGGCGGCGGAGATCATCGCCACGTCGCCGCAGCTCGGTGAGGGGCTGGGGCAGTACCTGCACAACGGGTCGGCGTTGAACGACATCTCGATGGTGATCGCGGCGATCTTCCTGATCCTGCTGGTCGGCGTGGGGATCGAGCTGCTGGTGTTCCGGCCGCTGGAGCGGGCGGTGCTGCGGGCGCGCGGATTGACGGGCGCGCTGTGACGGCGTTGGTGGCCGTGGCGCACGGCAGCCGCGATCCGCGCTCGGCGGCCGTGGTGCACGAGTTGTTGGACGTGGTGCGGGCGTTGGCGCCGTCGCTGGACGTGCGCGGGTCGTTCTTGGACCTCTCCGTGCCGTTGCTGGGCGACGTGCTGCGCGGGGCGTACGCGGACGGCCACCGTTCGGCCGTGGTGGTGCCGTTGCTGCTGGGCAAGGCTTTCCACGCGCGGGTGGACGTGCCGGGCGCGGTGGCGGACGCCCGGCTGCCCGGCTTGGACGTGACGATCTCCGACGTGCTCGGCCCGGATCCCCGCCTGGAGTCCGCCGCCCTGCGTCGCCTGGCCTCGGTCGGCGTCCGCTCCCGCGACCGCACGCTCGGCGTCGTCCTGGCGGGCGCGGGCTCGTCCCACGCACCGGCGAACGCCCTGGTGTCCTCCATCGCCGCCCGCTGGGCCGCAGGCGCCGGCTGGGCGGGCGTGGAAGCCGCCTTCGCCTCCGCCGCCACCCCTGACGTGCCCACGGCGGTGGCCCGCCTGCGCGCCCGAGGCGCCCGCCGCATCGCCGTGGCGTCGTGGTTCCTGGCACCGGGCTTCCTCCCGGACCGCGTGACCCGGCTGGCCGGCGAGGGCGCGATCATCGCCCCACCGCTGGGCCCTGACCCGGAAGTGGCCGAGCTGATCCTCCACCGCTACCGCTCGGCCCTGACCGCCGACCTGGCCCGCACCGCCTGACCCCGCGAGAGTCCTACGTCCAGCACGCGTGTGTCCTACGTTCGCGTCGCGCGTGTCCTACGTTCGGAACACCCGAGTTCAACGCTCAGAACGTCCCGACCGCCCTCAGGACGACACCCGGGTGAGCCAGGAACGCAACTCCGACGCCACCGCCACCGGTGCGTCGAGCTGGATCAGGTGACCCGCCCCGGCGACCTGGGTGAGCGCCGCGCCGGGGATGGCGGCGGCCAGCCGTTCGCCGGTCGCCAACGGGATCCAGGTGTCCTCGACGCCCCACAGGACGGTCACCGGGAGGTCGACGCGGTCCAGCAGCGCCTCGTTCTCCACTAGGTAGCGCTCGTCGTACGCGGCGATCTGGCGGTAGAACGCCGGTTGGCCCTCCTCGCCCAGCCAGGGCGCCACGAGTTCCGCGAGGTCGTCCTCGCGCAGCTCGCGGTGGCTCGCGTTGCCGATGTAAGCCCTGACCAGCGCTTCGTGGATGTACGGCGGCACGCGGGCGAGCACGTCCGGGTGCTCTTGGACGAGTCGGAAGAACGGCGAGCCGGACGGCGGGATCGCCACGACGTCGGCCAGCAGGAGCGACGCGAACGGCACACCGTGCACCAGATTGGCGCGCAGCGAGACCGCGCCGCCGTAGTCGTGCGCGACGACGTGCGGCCGGTCCAGCCCCCAGTGCGCGAGCAGCGCCGTGAACGCCTCCGCCTGGACGCCGAAGTCGACGGGGTGCCCGGCGTGCTTCGACGAACGGCCGTAGCCGGGCATGTCCCACAGGTGCACGGTGAAGTCGCCGCTCAACGCCTCGGCGAACGGCCGCCACAGCCACGACGACCACGGCGTCCCGTGGCAGAACACCACCGCGGGCCCCCTGCCCGCACGACCCCAGGCGATGCGCCGCCCTTCCCACTCGAACGTCTCGCCGAGATCCATGACTTCACGGTAGGGCGTCGCACCGGCGCGGGCAGGGCGGCGGGACGTCCGGTCAGGCGTCGCCTGTGGACCACTCGTCCGCGTCCAAGGCCTCGACCAGTCGTTCCATCACCTTGAGCGTGGTGCGCAGGTCGTCCAGGTCCACCTGGGCCGAGATGCGGTTGGTGAACGCGTGCTGGGCCCGCGCCAGGCCGGAGACGGCCGCGTAGCCCGCCGCCGTGGGGCGGAACAGCTTGGCCCGCTTGTGCGCCGGGTTGGGCAGGTACTCGGCCAAACCCCTCTCCACCAGCACGTCGGCGATGCGCTGCACACTCTGCCTGGTCAAGCTCATCTCCCGCGCGATCCCCGACACCGGCAACGGCTCGCGGAGGACCGCGCCGAGAACCTGCCACCACGCGGCGGTCAGACCGACCGGCTTCGTCATCAGCTCCGCCGCCTCCAGGAAGCCGCCGTAGAGGCGGAACGTGCGCATGATGACCTCGGTCAGCACATCCCCCGCCTCCGTGCGGGGCTCGACGCCGCTCACGACACCGCGGCGACGAGCTTGCCGAACCACGCCGGGTCGCCCGTCCGGTACAGGCCGTACCACGCCTCCAGCACGGCCGGCTCGTACAGGTCCAGCTCCACGAAGATCTCCCGCGCGAACTCCAACGCCGACGCCGCGCCGGCCGTGATCACGCCGTCCGCCCGCACCGCGCGTTCCGGGCTGAACAACGACGCGCCGGTGTACCCCGGCACGGCCGCCAGCTGCTCGACCGCGTTGCCGCCGTGCGCACGGGTGTTCAGCAGGCCCTCGGCGGCCAGGCCGATCGTCGCGCCGCAGATCGCCGCCACCGGCACGCCCGCGTCCAGCCACCGCCGCGCCGCCGCCCCGAACACCGCGTTGTCGCCGCTCTCCCACGTGTCCGCGCCGGGCAGGATCAGCATCGCGCTGTCCGCCGGGTCGACGTCGGCCAACGCCAGGTCCGGCGTGATCCGCAGGCCGCCGATGGACGTCACGGGGTCGAGCGTCGCACCGACGGTCCGCACCCGGTACCGACCGGGCACCTTCTGGAACTGCGGCGTGTTGATCTGCGCCGTCGCGTACCCGAACTCCCAGTCGGCCAGGGTGTCGTAGAGGGCGAGGTGAACCGTCTTCGTCGTCATGACAGTATCCTGTCATTTTGACAGCACGCTGTCAAGAAGTCCGGATCGTAGAGTGCCACCCATGGCAGACGAGCTGGTCCACTACGAGGTGCGGCGCGGCATCGCGACGATCACGCTGGACTCACCCCACAACCGCAACGCCCTGTCCGCGCAGCTGCGCGCCGAGCTGACCGGGCACCTCAAGACCGCCACGGCCGACGACGCCGTGCGCGTGATCGTGCTGAGCCACACCGGACCGGTGTTCTGCTCCGGCATGGACCTCAAGGAGGCGGGCGGCGCGAGCGCCGACCAGCAGGGGGTCAACGAGTTCCCGGCGATCCTCGACCAGCTCTGGACCAGCCCGAAGCCCGTGGTCGCACGGCTGGCGGGCCCGGCGCGCGCGGGCGGCGTCGGCCTGGTCGCGGCGTGCGACATCGCGGTCGCGGTGGACACGGCCACGTTCGCGTTCAGCGAGGTCCGCATCGGCCTGGTGCCCGCCGTCATCTCGGTGACCGTGCTGCCCCGCCTGCTGCCACGTGCCGCGCACGAGCTGTTCCTGACCGGCGAGGCATTCGCCGCGCCGAAGGCCGTCGCCATCGGCCTGATCAACTCGGCCGTGCCCGCCGACGGCCTCGACGCCGAGGTCACCCGCTACACCGACATGCTCGCGCTGGGCGCGCCGAACGCCCTCGCCGCCACCAAGCGGATGCTCCAGGAACCGCGGTCCACCGACCTGGGCGAGGTGTTCGCCGACATGCTCGCCCTGTCCGCACGGCACTTCGGCGGCCCCGAGGGCCAGGAGGGCATCGCCGCGTTCGTGGGCAAGCGCAAGCCGTCGTGGGTGCCTGCGGAGGACTAGTCCGGGTAGACCACGGTCAGCACGCGGTCGCCCAGTTCGGCGGTTCGGGCGACCGCGTCCGCCAGCACGGCCTCCACCTCGGCGTTGCCGCCCTCCCACTCCAGCACGTGCTCGCCCTCGGGCAGCCACGACAGGTCGGTCAGGCAGTCGTACAGCGCGTCCAGGTTGTGCCCGAACCAGTCGGGGAAGCTCAACGCCTCCGCGATGGCCCCGATGGCGTCCTTCTTCGTGCGCGCGCCCCGGCGCACCACGTGCCGGTAGGTCATTTGCTCACGTCCACGACGACGAACGACTCGTAGTGGTCGGCCGTGTAGTAGACCTCGGCGGACGACCCGGTCACGAGCCGCCGCGCGCCGCGGTCGTCGCTGCCCGGCGTGGGCACGGTGTACTCCCGGTAGTAGTCGGAGGGCTTGGCGGGCAACAGCTTCTCGCGGTTCTGGAACGTCACGCCGTCGTTGCGCGGGTACGGGAACGGCCCGCCCTTCCCGATCAGCTCCCACGTGGCCTTCACCTGCGCGGGCAGGCCCGACAGCGGCTCGACCGGCAGCCCCGAGCCCGCGCCCGGCACCGAAGCGGAGGCCGAAGGCGGCGCGGGGTCCGACGACGTGCCGGTGAGGTCCTTGGCGAAGTAGCCGACCACGACCAGCGCGATCAGGCCGAGCAGTGCGACGGAGAGGCGCCGGGCGGGAGTCACGGTCGCAGAGCCTACGAAGGCCCGCCCGCGTCCACCTCCCGGGGCCGGTCCTTCTCACCTGCCGGGTCGACCTTGGGCACCGGGTTGAACCTGGTCGAGGCGTTGTCCACGACCCGGTCGATGAACCTGGCCACACCGAGGGACAACGGCAGCAGCACGCACATGAGCAGCGCGAACTGGAACGGGAACGCCAGCTGCGCCAGCCACAGCTCGACCCCGTCCCACCACTGCTCGAACGCGTCAACCACACCGGCGAGCGTAGTCCCGTGACGCGCTTCACCGCACACGGATCACTACCACTCGGTAAGTTGCCCGCATGTTCGCCGTCTACGCAGCCGAGCCGAGCCCCCAAGACCCGATCGCCGCCGTGCGCGTGGGCGAACGACCGGAACCCGAGGTCCCGGAGGGCTGGGTGAAGGTGGCCGTGAAAGCGGCGAGCCTCAACATGCACGACCTCTGGACGCTGCGCGGCGTCGGCATCAAGCCCGAGCAGTTCCCGATGACCCTCGGCTGCGACGGCGCGGGCGTGCTGGAGGACGGCACGGAGGTCGTGCTGCACTCCGTGATCGGCGACCCGGACTGGTCCGGCGACGAGACGCTCGACCCGCGTCGCACCCTGCTCACCGAGAAGCACCAGGGCACGTTCGCGGAGTACGTCGTCGTCCCGAAGCGCAACGCGCTGCCGAAGCCCGCGGGGCTGAGCTTCGCCGAGGCGGCGTGCATGGGCACGGCGTGGCTGACCGCGTACCGGATGCTGTTCGTGAACTCGGGGCTGCGGCCGGGGCAGACGATGCTCGTGCAGGGCGCGTCCGGCGGCGTCTCGACGGCGTTGGTGCAGCTGGGCCGTGCGGCGGGGTTCCGGGTGTGGGTGACCGGCCGCAGCGAGGAGAAGCGCGCGTTGGCCGAGAGCCTCGGCGCGCACCAGGCGTTCGAGTCCGGCGCGCGGCTCCCCGAACGGGTGGACGCGGTGTTCGAGACCGTCGGCAAGGCCACCTGGTCGCACTCCATGAAGGCGCTCAAGCCGGGCGGCACGCTGGTCATCTCCGGCGCGACGAGCGGTGACGCGTCGGCGGCCGAGCTGCCGAGGCTGTTCTTCCTGCAGTTGCGGGTGGTCGGCTCGACCATGGGCACGCGCGAGGAGCTGGGCGACCTGCTGTCGTTCTGCGACCTGACGGGCCTGCGCCCGCAGATCGGCGCGGAGCTGCCGTTCGAGCGGGTCGAGGAGGGCTTGCGCGCGATGCTCGACGGCGAGACCGCGGGCAAGATCGTCTTCACGCGCGGCTGAGCTTCGTCAACCCGTACGCCCGCACAAAATCCACTCCCTCGAATGGTGCAATCGGACAAACCCCGTGACAGTTGACCGGCGTACGGTTCGCCGCACACCGATCCACCGAGGGAGTTGGACGAATGACGGTCCAGGACGGGTTCGGCCGTGGCAGCGGGGTGTTCCGCCGCAAGCCGATCGAGCAGATCAGTGACGAGAAGACGGCGCTGACCCGGACGTTGGGGTTGTGGCAGCTCACCGCGATCGGCATCGGCGGCATCATCGGCGCGGGCATCTTCTCGCTGGCGGGCGCCGTGGCCAACAAGACCGCCGGCCCCGCCGTGCTGATCTCGTTCCTCGTCGCGGGCATCGCCAGCGCCGCGGCGGCGTTCTCCTACGCGGAGTTCGCGGGCCTGATCCCCAGGGCGGGCTCGGCCTACACCTACGGCTACGCCGTGCTCGGCGAGATCGTCGGCTGGTTCATCGGCTGGGACCTCCTGCTGGAGTACACCGCGATCGTGGCCGTGGTGGCGATCGGCATCAGCGGCTACTTCAACGAGCTGCTGAACCTGCTCGGCCTCGACCTGCCGGTGTGGATGCTCGGCGCGCCCGGCACCGAGACCGGTGACGTCGCGGCGGGCAGCTACAAGGTCAACCTGTTCGCCGTGCTGCTCTGCCTGCTGATCGCGTTCGTGCTCAACATGGGCATGAAGAACGCGGCCCGCTTCGAGACGACCCTGGTGTACCTGAAGGTCGCCGTGGTGCTGCTGGTGATCGTCGTCGGCGCGTTCCACATCAACACCGACAACTACAACCCGTTCTTCCCGTTCGGCATCTCGGGCGCGCTCACCGGCGCGGCCACGGTGTTCTTCGCGGTGTTCGGCTACGACGCCATGAGCACGGCCGCCGAGGAGTCCAAGGACTCCCAGAAGCACATGCCGAAGGCGATCATCTACTCGCTGGCCGTCTCGATGGTGCTGTACGTGCTGGCCTGCCTCGTGCTCACCGGCATGGTCAACTACAAGGACGTGGACGCGGAGAGCGCGTTCGCCTCGGCGTTCGCCGACATCGGCCTGCCGGCGCTGGGCATCATCATCTCCGTCGGCGCGGTGCTCGGCATCACGACGGTGCTGTTCACGTTCCTGATGGGCGCGGCGCGGGTCGGCTACTCGATGTCGCGCGACGGCCTGCTGCCGAAGTGGTTCGCCAAGACCCACCCGGTCAAGCACGTGCCCACGCGCACCACGTGGGTGCTCGGCGTCGCGTCCGCCGTCATCGCGGGCTTCCTGCCCATCGCCGAGGCCGCCGAGCTGACCAACATCGGCATCCTGCTGGCGTTCGTGGTGGTCTGCGTCGCGGTGATCGTGCTGCGGTACAAGCAGCCGCACCTGCCGCGCACGTTCAAGACGCCGGGCATGCCGGTCGTGCCGATCATCGGCGTGGTGTTCTCGCTGTGGCTGATCACGTTCCTCGCGCCGGAGACCTGGCTGCGCTTCGGCGTCTGGTTCCTCATCGGGCTGGTCGTGTACTTCGCCTACAGCAAGCGCAGGTCAGTCCTCAACAACCCCGCGAACGCCGACCGCGAGGACTGAGTCGCACCAGTCGTCGACCACGTCGGCGAGCACGGCCATCGGCAGCGGCCCGCCGCCGAGCACGAGGTCGTGGAACGCCCTGATGTCGAAGCGGTCGCCCAGCCTCCGCTCCGCCTCACCGCGCAGGCGCTGGATCTCCAGCCGCCCCACCATGTAGGACAGCGCCTGCGCGGGGTTCTCGATGTACCGGTCGACCTCGGAGAAGATGTCCACGTCCGGCATGACGGCGTTGGCGCGCAGGTAGTCCACGGCCTGCTGCCGGGTCCAGCGCAACGCGTGCAGACCGGTGTCCACCACCAGGCGCGCGGCGCGCAGCGAGTCGCCCGACAGCATCCCCAGCCGCGCCACGTCGTCGCTGTAGAGGCCCATCTCGTCGGCCAGCCGCTCGGCGTAGAGCGCCCAGCCCTCCAGGTAGGCCTCGATGCCCGCGAACCGGCGCAGCAGCGGCAGGTCGTCGACCTCCTGGGCCAGCGCGATCTGGAAGTGGTGACCCGGCACGCCCTCGTGGAACGCGGTCGACTCGGCGCTGAACCGCTCGCGCAGCCCGGACTGGTGGGTGTTGACGAAGTAGGTGCCCGGCCGGGAGCCGTCCATCGCCGGGTCCACGTAGTAGGCCAGCGGCGCGTTCGGCGCCTCCGCCCCCGGCACGACCTCCACCGCGCACCGGGCTCGCGGCACCGTGCCGAACCAGGCCTCGGCGGCCTCCTCCGCTCGGGCGATGGTCCGCGCCGCCAGCGTCACCATCTCCTCGGGGCTGCTCCAGCGCAGCTCCGGGTCGGCCATCAGCCGGGCGCGCACGCCGGCGGCCGTGGTCGGGCCGAACACCCGGCCACCGATCTCCTCGTACTCCCGGTCCAGTTCCTCGATGAGGTTCAGGCCGATCCGGTGCAGTTCCTCGGGCGTGTGGCCGGTCGTGGTGTACATGCGGACCAGGTCGGTGTAGATCAGGTCGCCGTCGGGCAGCCAGCACAGGCCGGGCCGGTCTTCGCCGCGACCGCGGTCGACGACCTCGGCGCGCAGGAAGTCGCGGTAGCGGGTGATGGCGGGGCGCACGGTCTCGTGCAGCAGTCGGGCGCACTCGGCGGCGTGCGGGCTGCCGTGCAACGGCGTGCCGAGCGGGTCCTCGTCGTCGGTCAGGTAGCGGTCTAGGCGGTGGACGGCGGCTTCCACCAGGTGTCTGAGCGGACGTCGGGTCGACTCGCGCTGTCTTCGGGTGAGCACGTCGAGGTAGCCGGGCAGCGACGACAGCCGGGTCAGGTACGCCTGCCGCGCCCCGTCGTCGGTCGGGCGGATCAGCGGCAACGCGCCGAGCAGGACCGCGAGCGGCGCGGTGAGGCCTTCGGCGTGGGTGTGCTCGACCAGGTTCGCGTCGAGGCGGTGCACCAGGCTCCACGCCTGCTGCACGACCACCGCGCGCGTCACCGGGTCGTCGTCCACGGCGCGCGCCCGCCGCGCTACGTCCTCGGCCCGGGCGCGCAGCGCGCGTCCGCCCTCGGCGCTCGGATCCGGCAGCCGGTCGTCCCAGCCCGGGATGCCGAGCAGCGTCGCCATGACGGGATCGTCGTCCAGGACCAGGGTCAGCATCTCGTCGGCGAGTTCGCGCGCGGTGGTCACGTCGCCATTCTGTGGTGCTACGCCGGTGAAATGCGCGTGATCGCGACGGAAAGGGCTTGGCGCGCCTCGCCGACCAGCCTCGCCACCACCTCGGCCGCCGGGGCCGGTCGGACCAGCGCGTAGGTCTGCCCGGCCCACAACGACATCAGCTCCGGGTCGCCGGTCGCGCGCACCGGCCGGGTCAGGTGGTGCACCTCCGGGTAGGCGGCGGGCGCCTGCCCCTGGTTGTCCACCAGGAACCGGTTCACCAGGCCGCGCGCCGGACGTCCGCTGAACGCCCTGGTCAACGCGGTGCGGCGGGTGCCTTCGGCGAGGGCTTGGCGGTGCGCGGCGGACGTGCCCGCTTCCGGCGTCGGCAGGAACGCGGTGCCCAGCTGCGCCGCGACCGCGCCCGCGGTGATCACGGCGGCCACGTCCGCGCCGTGCACCAGGCCGCCCGCCGCGATCAGCGGCAGGTCCACCTTCGCGCGGACGAGCCGCAACGCCGCCAGCACGCCGAACAGCTCGCCGCCCCCGGGCGAGACGCCGTCGTCGGCGAACGTGCCGCGGTGCCCGCCCGCTTCGCTGCCCTGCACGCACAGCGCGTCGGCGCCGACCTGCGCCGCCTGGGCGGCTTCCTGCGGTGTGGTGACCGTGACGACGACCGTGGAGCCGGCGGCGTGCAGCCGGTGCACGTCCTCGGGGTTCGGCAAGCCGAACGTGAACGAGACCACCGGAACGCGCAACGCCATCACGAGCTCGAGCTTGGCGGCGTAGGCGTCGTCGTCCCACCGCGGTTCGCCCGGCTCGGCGGGCGACTGCGCCTTGACGCGGTCGCGGTAACCGGACAGGTCGGTGGTGGACCGGGGGCCGGGCACGAACAGGTTCACCCCGTACGGCCGGTCGGTCAGCGCGGTGGTCGCGGTGATCTGCTCGGCGACCGCCTCGACGGACAGGTAGCCGGCGGCCAGGAACCCGAGGCCGCCCGCCCGGCCGACCTCGGCCACGAGCGCGGGTGTGGACGCCCCACCGGCCATCGGCGCGGCGATGACGGGCACTTCGAGTCGGTCCAACATGGCGCGACCCTAACCCGCGCCACCGCTGTGGTCACGTAGTGCCAGGTCTACGGCGTTCTGCCGCAAAACGCCGCGTTCCGAGCGGTCAACTCGGGGGTTCTGGAGGTAGGACACGCGCGGTGGGGTCAGGGCAGCGTGTCCAGGTGCGGCGCCACCGCGTTGGCGAACTGCCAGTTGTTGGAGGCGTCCCAGTTGATCGACCACGTCATCGCACCGCGGATGCCGGGCCAGGTCTGCGCGGGCTTGAACGAACCGCAGTTCGTGCCCTTGGCCAGGCAGTCGAGCGCCCGGTTCACGTTGGCGGGCGACTGGTAGCCGCCGCCCGCGCCGGACGGCGAGGCGGGCAGGCCGAGACCGACCTGGTCGGGGCGCAGGCCGTTCTGCAGCTGGATGCAGGCCAGCGCGACCAGGAAGTCCACCGTGCCCTGGGAGTAGACCTTCTGGTCGCAGCCGAGCATCGAGCCGGAGTTGTAGTACTGCATGTTGACCACGGTGAGGATGTCCTTCACCGCCAACGCCAGCTTGAAGTACTCCGCGCCGGTGGACTGCATGTCGATGGTCTGCGGCGCCATCGCGATGACCTTGCCGCCGCCCGCGTGGATGGCGCGCAACGCCTGCGCCATGTAGGTGGCGTTGACGCCGTTCTCCAGGTCGATGTCCACGCCGTCGAACCCGTAGTTCGCGATCAGGGTCTTGACGCTGTTGGCGAAGGTGGTCGCCGCGGTGGAGTTGCCGACGCTGATCGTGCCCTTCTCGCCGCCGACGGAGATGATCACCTTCTGCCCGCGCGCCTTCAGCGTGCGGATGTCGGCCTTGAACTGCGCGTCGGTGTAGCCGCCGAGCTTGCTCGACAACGTCGGGTCGAGGGTGAACGCGACCGCGCCCGGCGTGGTGGTGGCGTCGGCGAACGCGACGGCCACGATGTCGTACGTGGTGGGCACGTCGGCGAGCTTGAGCAGGCGCGAGCCGTTGTCGAAGTTGTGCCAGTACCCGGTGAGCGCGTGCTTGGGCAGCGACGGGTCCGGGTTGCCGGGCGTCGTGGTCGTGGTGGTGGTCGTCGTGGTCGTGGTCGTGGTGCTGGTGGTGGTGCTGGTGGTGGTGCTCGTCGGCGGGGTGCCGGGGCCGTCGAGGCTCACGTCGTCGGCGTAGAAGGTCGGCTGGCCGTACCAGCCGTGCACGTAGATGGTGACGCTGCTGCTCGCGCCGGTGGTGAAGTCGATCGAGAGCCGGCTGAAGCCCGCCGAGCCCGGCGTCCACGTGCTCTTGTCGCCGCTGCCGGTGCCGGTCACGCCCAGGTACACGTAGCTGCCCTGGACCCACGCGGACAGCTGGTAGGCGGTGTTGGCACGCACGGAGATCGTCTGCGAGCAGCGGGCGTTGTCCTGGCCCGCAGGCGTGCCCGCCATCGCGTGCGTGCCGCTGCGCTTGGTCGTGGTCGCCGCCGTCGCCGCGGCACTGCACGTCCACCCGCCCGTGCCGCCCTCGAACCCGGGGTTGGCGACCAGGTTGGCGGCCGACGCGCTGCCCACCACGACCAGGGTCAGGCCCGCGATGGCGAGCACACCCGCCAGCACCGCGCCCAGTGCGCGTCTCGTCCTCGAAACCACGTCGACCTCCACGTCCTCGTCGGCGGCCAAGGCCCAGCACAGGTGAGGTGGGCCACTCGAAAAATGGACTAGACCACTGCGGGTTGTCAAGGTGTGAACAATGATCCGATGACGTTCACCGTTGATGACGCCATCCGGATCGCGCGGGCGGCCCACGAGGGACAGGTCGACAAGTCCGGGCAGCCCTACATCGGCCACCCGCTGCGGGTGATGGGCCGGGTGTCCGGCGAGCACGCGCGCATGGCGGCCGTGCTGCACGACGTCGTCGAGGACACCGCCCTCACCGCCGACGACCTGCTGGCGGCCGGCTGCCCGCCGGAGGTGGTGGCGACCGTCGTCACGTTGAGCCACCGTGAGGGGGAGTCGCAGGAGGACTACCTGGGAAGGGTGCTGACCGATCCCGTCGCGGTGGAGGTGAAGCGGGCCGACATCGCCGACAACACGTCACCGCCCCGACTGGCCCTGCTGGACACCGCCACCCAGGACCGGCTGCGGGCGAAGTACTCGAAGGCCCTCGACATCCTGGGCCGGTGACGTGGCCTTCACGCCGCCGTGACACTTGCGGCGGAGATCACGTCGAATCCGGTCGCACAAGGCTCTGACGTGCGGCATCATAGTAGGTGAACCGATACAGAAGGACGACCGAAAGGCGATATGACCACCGTTCTGGAGACCGTTCGCACGTACTTCGCCACCCGGCGGCAGATCCGCAAGCGGGAAGCGGACCTGAACCGCGAGTTGGCCGCCTACGACACCCCGAGCGCCCGGATGGACATGGAAGCCATCCTCGCCCGGCACTCCAGCCACGAGGCGCGTGAGATCGAAGCGATCCTCCGCCGCCAGGCGCTCAGCACCACGCTGCGCAACCACGGCTGAGCCGCCACACCCCTTCGAGGGCCTTCAGGACAGGGGCGTCCTGAGGGCCCTTCCGTCATTCCACGGGCCGGTTGTACAGGGTGCCGAGCAGTTGCGCAGGCACAATCCGCACCGGGAACGGCAGCGTCGCGTCGAACGAGTCCTCCCCTTTCACCTCGGCCACCTGTCCGTAGCAACCATCGGCGTCGAGTTCGAACACGGTGAGCTTGGGGTCCTGCGGATCGATGATCCAGTAGCTGCGCACCCCCATCCGCTCGTAGGCCGCTTTCTTGGTGTTGAGGTCGTTCAGCGCGGTACTCGGCGACAGCACCTCCACCGCCAGCAGCGGTGCGACAGGCAGCAGCTTGTCGGTCAGATCCGCATCCCTGGCCACGAGAAGGTCGGGCTGCAGCTCATTCGACTCGGACGTCCGCACTGAGAAGGGTGCGGAAAACACGTGCAAGTCGTCCGGGCATCGCAGCTCCATGAACATGCCGAGCCTCAAGACGACCTTCTGGTGCCGAGCGCCGGGAGCTGGACTCACGAGCAGCATCCCGTCGATGAGCTCATAACGCCGGCCATCATCTGGCATCCCTCCAAGGTCCTCGACCGTGTAGGGACGTCCGCCTTGGTCATGCGCCATGACCGTCATGGTCCCCTCCTTCCGGTTGGTGCGCCAACCATGGCGGAGGGGATCCCCGAAAACAGCAATCCGCGCCGACCAGTCACCCGAAGATGTGGCGGTCGGCGCGGATTTGGCCGGTGGTACTACTTCTTGCCCTTGTCCTTGCCGGAGTCGTCGGTGGACAAGGCGGCGACGAAGGCTTCCTGGGGGACCTCGACGCGGCCCACCATCTTCATCCGCTTCTTGCCTTCCTTCTGCTTCTCCAGCAGCTTGCGCTTGCGCGTGATGTCACCGCCGTAGCACTTGGCGAGCACGTCCTTGCGGATGGCGCGGATCGTCTCGCGGGCGATCACGCGGGCGCCGACGGCGGCCTGGATCGGCACCTCGAACTGCTGCCGCGGGATCAGCTCGCGCAGCTTGCTCGCCATCTTCGTGCCGTACCCGTACGCGTGGTCCTTGTGCACGATCGCGCTGAACGCGTCCACCGGCTCGCCCTGCAACAGGATGTCGACCTTCACCAGCTCGGCGTCCTGCTCGCCCGACTCCTCGTAGTCCAACGACGCGTAGCCGCGCGTGCGCGACTTCAGGGCGTCGAAGAAGTCGAAGATGATCTCGCCGAGCGGCATGGTGTAGCGCAGCTCCACGCGGTCCTCGGACAAGTAGTCCATGCCGCCGAGCTGGCCGCGCTTGGACTGGCACAGCTCCATGATCGCGCCGATGTACTCGCTCGGCGCGATGATGGTGCACTTGGTGATCGGCTCGTACACCTCGGCGCGCTTGCCGTCCGGCCAGTCGGACGGGTTGGTCACCACGTGCTCGGTGCCGTCGTCCATGACCACGCGGTAGACCACGTTGGGCGCGGTGGAGATCAGGTCGAGGCCGAACTCGCGCTCCAGCCGGTCGCGGGTGATCTCCAGGTGCAGCAGGCCGAGGAAGCCGCAGCGGAAGCCGAAGCCCAGGGCCGCCGACGTCTCCGGCTCGAACGTCAGCGCGGCGTCGTTGAGCTGGAGCTTCTCCAACGCCTCGCGCAGGATCGGGTAGTCCGAGCCGTCCACCGGGTACAGGCCGGAGTAGACCATCGGGCGCGGCTCGCGGTAGCCGGCCAGCGGCTGCGTGGCGCCGTGCTTCTCCGCCGTCACGGTGTCGCCGACCTTCGACTGGCGCACGTCCTTCACGCCCGTGATGAGGTAGCCCACCTCGCCGACGCCGAGGCCCGCGCTCGGCTTCGGCTCGGGCGAGATGATGCCCACTTCCAGCAGCTCGTGGGTCGCGTTTGTGGACATCATCCGGATCCGCTGGCGCGGGGTGATCTTGCCGTCGACCACGCGGATGTAGGTGACCACGCCGCGGTAGGTGTCGTACACCGAGTCGAAGATCATCGCGCGGGGCGGCGCGTCGGCGTCGCCGACCGGCGCGGGCACGCGCTTGACGACCTCGTCCAGCAGCGCGCCGACGCCGAGGCCGGTCTTGGCCGAGACGCGCAGCACCTCCTCGGGCTCGCAGCCGACGATGTGCGCGAGCTCCTTGGCGTACTTGTCCGGGTCCGCCGCGGGCAGGTCGATCTTGTTGAGCACCGGGATGATGGTGAGGTCGTTCTCCATCGCGAGGTACAGGTTGGCCAGCGTCTGCGCCTCGATGCCCTGCGCGGCGTCGACCAGCAGCACGGTGCCCTCGCACGCCTCCAGGGCCCGCGACACCTCGTACGTGAAGTCGACGTGACCCGGGGTGTCGATCATGTGCAGCACGTGGTCCTGGCCCTCGACCTGCCACGGCAGCCGCACGTTCTGCGCCTTGATGGTGATGCCGCGTTCGCGTTCGATGTCCATGCGGTCGAGGTACTGCGCGCGCATCGCCCGCGCGTCGACGACGCCGGTGAGCTGCAACATGCGGTCGGCCAGGGTCGACTTGCCGTGGTCGATGTGCGCGATGATGCAGAAGTTCCGGATCAGGTCCGGAGGCGTGAACGTCTGGTCGGCGAACGTGGTCACTCAGGTTCCTCGCACAGGAAGGACGGGATCTGCCCATTTCAACTAGGCACAGCATCTCACGTCACGCCGTCGTGGCGTTCCACGCGTGCGTGACGGAGGCCATAAGCTGCCCGCCGTGCGTGCGAACGGTGAAGACGCCCGCCCGTCGAGGGGCGCGGTGCGCGAGGTCCACACGGCCGCGGTGGCGGCCACCCTGGAGTACTCCCCCGACCTGGACGGACTGGCCGACCCGGGCGAGGTCGTGTGGGCCTGGGTGCCCTTCGAGGAGGACCCGACCCGCGGCAAGGACCGGCCGCTGCTGGTCGTCGGCCGCCACCGCCGGGCGCTGCTCGGCCTGATGCTGACCAGCAAGACCCCCGACCGGCACGAGCTGGACGACTGCCTCGACCTCGGCGTGGGTCGCTGGGACCGCGACGGCAGGCACTCCTACCTGCGGTTGGACCGGGTGTTCGAGCTGGACGAGGACGACATCCGCCGGGAGGGCTCGGTGCTGGAGCCGGAGCGGTTCTCGCTGGTCGTGGACGCGTTGCGGCGGATGGGCTGGCGGTGAGACCCACCCCCGGGACCGCTGCCTCCGAGCAGCACTCCCGGGGTGCCCCCGGGCCGGTCTCAGGGCGGTCCCCGATGCGGTCGCGACGCGCCGCGGCGACCCTGGAGGCATGGCGAACAACCTGATGAAGGCGTTGGACGCGGCGTTCGGGCACCCGCGCGGCAAGGTGGGTGAGCTGGGCGGCCGGGTCATGGCCGTGCTGAACGCGAAGGTCGAGGAGCACGTCACCGAGGTGGCCGCGCCGACGTCGGAAGAGGTCGTTCTGGTGCTCGGCCCGGGTCCGGGGGTGGGGCTCAAGCTGGCCGGCGAACGCGCGCTCAAGGCGATCGGCGTCGACCCGTCGCAGGTCATGCTGGACGAGGCGCGCGAGCGGTGCGCGGAGCTGATCGTGGCGGGCCGCGTGGAGCTGCGCGAGGGCGCGGCGACGCGTACCGGTCAGCCCGAGGACTCGGTCGACGTGGTGATCTCGGTGAACAACCTCCAGCTGTGGGGCAACCGGCCGGCGGCGTTCCACGAGCTGCTCCGGGTGCTGCGGCCCGGCGGCAGGCTGGTCGTCTCGGTGCACCGGCGGGTGCTGGACACCTCCGAGTACGACCTGATCCAGGAGGCCGAGGCGGCGGGGTTCACCGGGGTGCGCACGTCGTTGCACCAGTACGGCGGCGTGGTCGGGCCCGCGGTGCAGCTACTGGCGCACGTCCCGGCGTAGCGGGTGGTCGGCGGGCACCTCGACCAGCACGATCCGCCTGCCGTCCGGGTCGGCGATCCACAGCTCGTCCAGGCCCCACGGCTCGCGGCGGGCGGGCCGGACGACGTGCTCGGCGAGTTCCTCGGCGGCCCGTCCCAGGTCACGCACCTGCAGCCACAGCTGCGTGGCGTCCGTGGGGTGCTCGGTCGAGGCGCCGGAGACCTCCAGGAACCCCTGGCCGAGGAAGAACACGGTCCCGCCGGCGAACTCCCGGTACACGGCCAGGCCCAGCACGTCCCGGTAGAACGCCCGAGCGCGCTCCGGCTGCCGTGAGCGGACGAGGACGCGGCTGCTCAGGATCTCCACGCCGGCCAGCCGATCACACCTGCAGGTCGAGCGCCATTCGCACGTGGTCGCCGTCGCGGCCGTCCGCGCGCCAGCCGTGCGCGGTGTAGAAGCGCTGCGCGCGGTGGTTCTCGGCGAACACGTCGAGGCGGGCGGTGGTGACGCCGAGGTCGCGCAGCGCGTCCATCGCCGCCTCGTGCAGCGCGTGGCCGACGCCGTTGCCCCAGCACGCCGGGTCGACCTGGAGCTGCGACAACTCGCCACCGGGCGTGACCAGCGCGAAGCCGGCGAGCACGTGGTCCAGCTCGGCGCACAGCCACACCCGGCCGGGCTTGGCGAGGTCGTAGCCCCTGGCCCGCACCGCCTGCTCCCACTCGGCCAACTCCGCCTCGGGCAGGTGGCCGTCGTAGTAGCTGCGGCGGGCCTTGACGTGGACCTCGACGAGCGGAGCCACGTCCTCGGCGCGTGGTGAGCGCACGGTGATCGTCCCCATGCGTTCAGAGACGTGCCGCCGCCGGCGAGGTTGTCCGGACCTCGTGCCGCGGCACGTCCGCCGCGAGGAACGCCAGCAGCCGCTCGCCCTCCCGTTCCACCTCGTCCATCGCGGGCACGCGGTGGAACGGCCGCAGCTCCAGCGTGGCGACCTCCTTGGTGCGGTGCAGCCTCCAGTCGCCCGCCGTGACGCCGTCGACCAGGAAGAACTGCGGCACGGGACCGTGCGGGTCGTACTTCTGCGCGCGTACGTCGTCGGTGACGACCCGGCGGCGGTCGGCGTGCGAGAGCAGCAGGTTGTCGAAGTCGTACAGGAACCTCGGCGGCGCGGGCACGTCCTCGTCCGGCCGGGGCGCGTCGGGCAGGTCGAACAGCTCCTGGCCGTCCTCGTCGCGCAGCCGCAGCAGCGGCAGCCCCTCGACCACCTCGCGCAGCCTGGTGAGGCCGGACCAGGTCTGCACGTCCTTCACCGTCGCGGGCCCGAACGCGGCCAGGTAGCGCAGCACCAGGTCGTCCACCGACGGCCGGTCCACCACCGACGCGCCCAGCCACGTCTCCGCGCAGGTGTGCGCGATCGTGCCGCTGCGACCCCACAGCCCGCGCGGCGGCACCTGCACCAACGGCACCAGGCACCGGATCGCGTAGGCGAGCGAGGCGGGGGCGCGGTCCGGCCACTGCTCGTGCAGCAGCGCGCCGAGTTCCTTGTTGGTGCGCGGCTTCTCGGCCAGCAACGCGCGACCGGCGGCCACCACGGCGTCCACGTCCAGGCCGCGCATGTCCCGGCCGTGGGTGAAGTTGCGGAACAGGTCCCGGTCGAGCGCGGGCTGGACCGCGGGGCGCAGCGCGAGGGCGTCCGCGGCGGTCACGAGGTGGATCGTCGACCGCATCACGGCGATGCGCACCAGTTGCCGGTCCACGAGCAGGTCCGCGGCCCGGTCGGGGGTGAAGCCCGCGATCCGCGACCACAGGCCGGTGTACCAGGTGTGCGGCGTCTGGGCCTGCAACCCGACCAGGTGCGCGACGACCTCGGGCACGGTCGCCCCGGTGCGGGCCAGCAGGAACTGGCGGGCCAGGGTGGCTCGGCCGAGGGCGCGACGGCTCAGTACCGGGGTCATGCGCCCACCGTAGGACCCATTGCGGTCAACTTCTGTCCTCGTAACCCGCCCGACTTGCCCGACCTTCGAAAAAAGTGATATCACTTTGCTAAGCACGCGATATGCGAACGAGGGGTGGAACATGGACGCGATGGCGGACTTGGCGGTGCAGATGCCGACTCCGGTGGTCCGGGAGCGGGAGGCGCGCGCGGTCTCGGGGTGGGGTGTCTTCGGCGGCGCGGTGGTCGCGCTGCTGCTGGGTGTCGCGGTGCTCGTCCTCAGCTCGATCCCGGGCGACGACGGGCCGAGCGTCCCGGGGATCGTGGGCGGCGCGCTGCTGATGGCGGGAAGCGCCCTCGCGGGCGCCGGGCTGTTCACCGTCGCGCCCGGCGAGTCGCGCGTGCTGCAGTTCGCGGGCCGCTACACCGGCACCGTCCGCCAGGACGGCCTGCGGTGGGCGAACCCGTTCACCACGAAGGTGAAGGTGTCGACCCGGATCCGCAACCACGAGACCGCGACGTTGAAGGTCAACGACGCGGACGGCAACCCGATCGAGATCGCCGCCGTGGTGGTGTGGCAGGTCGAGGACACCGCGCGGGCGAAGTTCGAGGTGGACGACTTCGTGCGGTTCGTCGGCATCCAGACCGAGACCGCGGTGCGGCACATCGCGACCAGCTACCCGTACGACAACCACGAGGAGCTCGGGCTGTCGTTGCGGGAGAACGCGGACGAGATCACCGAGACGCTGTCGGTGGAGATCGCGGCACGCGTGCAGTCCGCCGGCGTGAAGGTGATCGAGTCCCGGCTCACGCACCTGGCCTACGCTCCGGAGATCGCGCAGGCGATGCTGCAACGCCAGCAGGCGGGCGCGGTGGTGGCGGCGCGGTCTCGGATCGTCGAGGGGGCGGTCGGCATGGTCCAGCTCGCGCTGGCCAAGCTCGCCGAGGAGGACGTGGTGGAACTGGACGAGGAGCGCAAGGCGGCGATGGTGTCGAACCTGCTGGTCGTGCTCTGCGGCGACCGATCCACCCAGCCAGTGGTCAACGCCGGGTCGCTGTACACCTGACGTGGCCGAGCGCAAGAGCGTCCTGCTGCGCCTCGACCCGGCGGTGCACGACGCGCTCACGAGGTGGGCGAACGACGAGCTGCGCAGCACGAACGCGCAGATCGAGTTCCTGCTGCGCCGAGCGCTCGCCGAAGCCGGCCGCCTGCCCACCGGCGCGGCCGACCAACCCAGGCGTGGCCGGCCCCGCAAGAGCGACGGGGACGGCTCCACCGGATGACCGACGCCGTCGGTGCGGACCCATCGCACCGACGGCGTTCGCGTGCCACCCGGTCGGGCCGTGATCAACTCGCGGAGCGTGACGGCTGGTGCGACTGTTGGCCAGGTGAGCGAGATGGACGCCCCGTACCTGCCAGGAACACCCGCGTGGGTGGACATGATGACCACCGACCGTGAAGCCACCATGGAGTTCTACGGCGGCCTGTTCGGCTGGGACTTCGAGATCGGCGGCCCGGAGACCGGGCACTACACGATGGCGCTGGTGCGCGGCCTGCCCGTGGCGGGTTTCGGCGAGATGCCGTCGGACGTGATGTTCCCCGTGGTGTGGACGACCTACCTGGCGACCGACGACCTGGACGAGTCGGTGGAGAAGCTGAACGCCAACGGCGGCAAGGTGCTCGTGCCGGAGTTCGACACCGGTGGACCGGGCCGCGGCGCGATCGCGGTGGACCCGTACGGCGCGGCGTTCGGGCTCTGGGAGGCGGGCACGCACATCGGCGCGTACGTGGTGAACGAGCCCGGCTCGGTGGTGTGGAACGAGCTCGCCACCCGCGACCCGTTCGGCGCGGCGGAGTTCTACCAACAGGTGTTCGACGTGGGGCTGGACCCGCTGCCGGACTTCCCGTACACGCAGCTGCGGGTCGAGGGGCGCGCGGTGGCGGGCGTGTTCGGGATGGCCGACGAGATCCCCGCCGAGATCCCGCCGCACTGGATGACCTACTTCGCGGTGGCCGACGCCGACGCGGCGGTGCGGCGGGTGAGCGAGCTGGGCGGCGTCACGGTCGGCGACGTGGTCGAGTCGCGGTTCGGCCGGTTCACCACGGTCGGCGACCCGATGGGCGCGACGTTCCGGGTCATCCAACCGCCGCCTTCCACCCCAGACTGACCACGAGCGCCACCACGACGGTGAGGAACACCCGGCGCACGAACGCCGAGCCTCGCCGCACCGCCAGGCGCGCGCCGAACACCGCTCCGGTCACGTTGCACAGCGCGAGCACCAAACCCAAGCCCCACAACACTTTTCCGGCCGGGATGAAGTACAGGAGTGCGCCCAGGTTCGTGGCCACGTTCACGACCTTGGCCGTGGCCGAGGCGCGCAGGAACGCGAACCCGACGAGACCCACGAGCAGGAACACCAGGAACGCGCCCGTGCCCGGACCCGCCAAGCCGTCGTAGAAGCCGATCAGCGCGCCACCCGCGGCCATCACGGCGATCTGCGCGAAGCGCGTGAACCTCGGCGTCTCGGCGACGCCCAACTCCGACTTGCGCCACGTGTAGAGGCCGACGCCGACCAGCGCGACGAGCACCACGCCGTTGAGCACACCGGGCGCCAACGCACCGGCGAACGCCGCACCGCCCACCGCGCCCGCGAACGCGGCCGCCGCCATCGGCAACGCCGAGGACCAGTCGATCGTGGTCTGCCGGGAGTAGGTGCGCACCGCGGCCGCCGTGCCGACCACGGAGGCGATCTTGTTGGTGGCCAGCGCGTAGAGCGGCTGGCCACCGGGCGCGATCAGCAGCAGCGCGGGCAGCTGGACCAGTCCGCCGCCACCCACCACCGCGTCGACCGCGCCCGCGACGACGGCGGCCAGGCAGAGGAAGAGCAGGGCGGCGAGCGAGATGTGCCCGAAACCGGGCCAGTCGAGTGCGGCGGTCACCCGTCCAGTCTAACCGGACGGTTGTACTGTTTTTTAGCAGTACGCCTCTCCGTGCTGGTCGACGGTGTGGGAACGCTCCCAAATGGGCCGTTCGGCCCTGTTGTGTGCCAGGTCACGCGGGAAAGGGTGTCCTCGGACGTTCTCCCGAACCACGCAGGAGGTTTCTCGGTGTTGAGATCCCGCAAGCGGACCGCGGTGGCCGCCTTGGTCGCCCTGGCCCTGCTGGTCACCGGCGCGCAGGCCAGCGGCATCATCGAGCCTGCCGGGCAGGACTACCAGGACGCCCGGGCGCCGGTCGACCGACGCGTCGAGAGCCTCCTCAAGCGCATGACGCTGGAGGAGAAGGTCGGCCAGATGACCCAGATCAGGCTGGGCAAGCTTCGCGGCAACTGCGAGTGGAACCCCGGTCCGCTGCGCGAGGACTGCATGAAGGCGGTCCTGGAGGACGCGAAGGTCGGCTCCATCCTGTCCGGTGGCGGCGACGCGCCGAACCCGAACACGCCGCGCGCGTGGGCCGAGATGACCAACGCCATCCAGAAGTACTCGCTGGACCACAGCAGGCTGCGGATCCCGCTGATCTACGGCGCGGACGGTGTGCACGGCCACTCGAACGTGCTCAGCGCCACCATGTTCCCGCACCAGATCGGCCTCGGCGCGACGTGGAACCCGGAGCTGCAGGAGCAGCTCGGCAAGTCCACCGGTCGGGCCATGCGCGCCACCGGCGTGTTCTGGAACTTCGCGCCGGTGTCCGACATCGCGCGCGACACCCGTTGGGGCCGGTACTACGAGACCTACAGCGAGGACCCGGTGCTGGCCGGCGCGCTCGCGGCGGCGAACGTGCGCGGGCAGCAGGCCGACCCGACCGACGGCACCGCGAAGCTGACCGCGACCGCCAAGCACTTCGCGGGCTACTCGGAGCCGTTCAACGGCCACGACCGCGCGCCCGCCCAGCTGCCGATCCGGTACCTGCAGGACACCGTGCTGCCCGCGTTCCAGCCGCAGTTCGACGCGGGCGTCGGCACCGTGATGATCAACTCCGGTGCGGTGAACGGCGTGCCCGCGCACGCGTCGAAGTACCTGCTGACCACGCAGTTGCGCGACCGGATGGGGTTCCGGGGCGTGGCGATCACCGACTGGGAGGACATCCGGTTCCTGGTGGACCGCTACCACGTGGCGGCGAACTACGAGGAGGCCATCGCGATGGCCGTGAACGCGGGCGTCGACATGGCGATGGAGCCGTCGGACGCGGCCGGGTTCACCGCCGGGCTGCTGGCGGGCGTGCGGAGCGGCGCGATCCCCGGCAAGCGGATCGACCAGGCCGTGCGGCGGATCCTGAAGCTCAAGTTCGAGCTGGGGCTGTTCGAGAAGCCGTTCGTCGACGTGGAGAAGGCCGACGCGATCGTGAACGGCGCGGACCGGGCGCTGGCCCGTCAGGCGGCGGCGGAGAGCACGGTGCTGCTGCGCAACGACGGCGTGCTGCCCCTGTCGACCGGCGTGGGCAAGCTCGTGGTGACCGGTGACACGGCGGACTCCGCGGCCAGGCAGCTCGGTGGCTGGTCGGTCGGCTGGCAGGGCGTGCCGAACGGGTCGCCGATGCCGCCGACGGTGACCGTGCTGCAGGGCATCAAGGCCGCCGCGCCGTCGGCGAACGTGGTGAGCGCGGCCACGCAGGCCGACGCGGTGGCGCAGGCCGGTGACGCCGACGCGGTCGTCGTCGTGCTCGGTGAGGACCCGGGCGCGGAGGGTGAGGCGGACACCGAGGAGCCCGCGCTGACCGCTGCGCAGCAGGGCTTGGTCGACGCCGTGCGCGCGACCGGCAAGCCGGTCGTGGTCGTGCTGCTGACCGGCCGGCCGCAGGTGCTGGGCACGGTGGCGGACGCGTCGGCGCTGGTCGCGGGCTGGCTGCCCGGTTCCGAGGGCGGCAGCGCGATCGCCGACGTGCTGTTCGGCGCGGTGAACCCGAGCGGCCGGCTGCCGGTGTCGTGGCCGAAGGCGGTCGGCGACCAGCCGTTCTCGTACGACCAGTTGCGCGGTGCGAACACCGTGGCCGGCTCCGGGTACGACCCGGCGTTCGCGTTCGGGCACGGCCTGTCGTACACGACGTTCACCACGTCCGCGCCGAAGTTGGGTTCGGCGGAGGTGCGGCGGGACGGCCAGGTGAAGGTGTCGGTGACCGTGGCCAACACCGGTGGGCGTGACGGCACGCTGGTCGTGCCGGTGTACGTGCACCAGCCCGTGAGCAAGGTGCTCACGCCGCCGCAGCGCCTGGTCGGCTTCACGCGGGTGGCGTTGAAGGCCGGCGAGCAGCGGGCGGTCGAGGTGACGTTCGACGTGCGGCGGCTCGCGGTGACGGCGGGTGACGTGGACGCCTCGGGCAAGCCCGAGGTCGCCAGGGGTGACTACGAGGTCGTGGTCGGCGACGGGAGGGCTCGATTCACGGTGCGGTGAGCTGCCCTGATAACCTTCTCGGTCGTACCGCGCGGCATTCCGCTGTGGAGGAAGACCGCCCCCTCGTGGGGCGGAGCCGGTGACAAGCGCGGTGCGACTCCGAGACCGAGGAAAAGGTGGCTTTCGCGTGGCGAACATCAAGTCCCAGATGAAGCGGATCAAGACGAACGAGAAGGCGCGCCTGCGCAACAAGGCCGTCAAGTCGTCCCTCAAGACCGCCATCCGCAAGTTCCGTGAGGCCGCCGAGGCCGGTGACAAGGAGAAGGCTGTCGCGCTGGCGCAGGACGCGTCGCGCAAGCTCGACAAGGCCGTCTCCAAGGGCGTGATCCACGCCAACCAGGCCGCCAACAAGAAGTCGGCGCTGGCGCGGCGCGCCAACCAGATCTGATCTGGTCTTCACGCTGAAGCGCCGCCCACCCCGCGCGGGGTGGGCGGCGCTTGTCGTTTGCGCTCTCTCGGACAGCAGGCCACAGCAGCCGGCAATGCAACCCGGTCCGCAGACAGCCCCGCCAGCAGACAGCCCCGCGAGCGGGCAACCCCGGCCGGCAGGCCCGCAGCCAGCGGCCGAGCAGCCACCAACCCGGCGACCCGGCAGCCGCCTACCTCACAGCCACGCGCGTCGCCGCGTCGGTGGCAGCCGCCCACCAGTCAGCGCCCCACCAGTCAGCGCCCCACCAGTCAGCGCCCCACCAGTCAGCGCCCCACCAGTCAGCGCCCTAGCGCCCCGGCGGCAGGCAGTCAGCGCCCGCCATCCACCGCCCCGGCAGTCGCGCGGTCGATAGCCGCACAACCGGCTCCGCGCTCAGCGGCGGCCGTGAGCGGCGACGATTCTCAGCACCGCGCGCTCCAGGGCGTAGCCCGAGTCGGCGGCGACGCCCTTGACGTCGGCGTTCAGGTCCGCGACCACCGTCATCGCCGCCGCGAGCCCCCGGTCCTCCCAGCCACGCGACTGGCCCTGGGCCTTCTTCACCTTCCACGGCGGCATGCCGAGCTCGCCCGCCAGCTTGAACGGGTCGCCCCGGCCCACCGCGGACACCCGTGCGATCGTGCGCACGGCGTCGGCCAGCGCGTCGGCGACCAGCACGTGCGGCACGCCGAGCTGGATCGCCCACCGCAACGCCTCCAGCGCACCGGCCCGGTCGCCCATCACGGCCTTCTCCGCGACCGCGAACCCGGTCACCTCGGCCCGGCCGCGGTGGTAGCGGCGGACCGCCTCGGCGTCCACCTTGCCGCCGGTGTCGGCGACGAGCTGCGAGGCCGCCGCCGCCAGCTCGCGCAGGTCCGACCCCACCGCCTCGATCAGCGCCGCCACGGCCTCCGGATCGGCCTTGCCGCCGCCCGCCGCGCGGATCTCGTTGCGCACGAACGCTTCCCGGTCCGCCGCCTTGGTGATCTTCGGGCACTCGGTCACGCGGGCACCTGCCTTGCGCAGCGCCGCGGGCAGGTCCTTGGCCGCCTTGCTGCGCCCGCCGCCACTGTGGACGACCACCACCGTCACCCCGTCCGCCGGGGCCTTGGCGTAGCCGACGACCGCGTCGGCGATCTCCTTGCCGCACTCCTGCGCGGCCTCCAGCGCAACCACCCGTCCCTCGGCGAACAGGGACGGGCTCACCAGTTCCGCCAGCTCAGGCGTGGTGAGATCGGTCACGCGAACGCGGGTCAGGTCGGCCTGCGGATCGGCTTTGCGCGCCGCCGCCAACGCACCGCGCACCGCGCGCTCGACCAGCAACTCCTCCTCGCCGAGGATCAGGTGCACGGCGTCGGGCATGTCAGCGGGCGCACTCACGGGCGCGATCCTCCCACGGGTGGCAGACGTCCGGATGGTGGACGTCTCTGGCTGAGGGTCGGGATCGTGACGTAAGTTGAAGCCCACAACTGAATACCGCTCATCCAGAGGGGCAGAGGGATCGGCCCGAAGAAGCCCCGGCAACCCGTCGCACAGCGTCCGCTGGCGACCACGGTGCCAATTCCGACCCGCGGTGCGCGGGAAAGATGAGGAGATACCTCGCGATGACTGCTGTCAGTGTGCCCTCGGCCACCACCTCCTTCGACCTCGGTCCTGCCCGCGCGCTGTCGTGTCGCGAATGCGGCCACGAGACGCCGCTCGCCGCCGAATACGCCTGTCTCGAGTGTTTCGGGCCGCTGGAAGTGGCCTACGACTTCGGTCGGATCCGTCGCGAGGACATCGAGGCGGGCCCCCGGTCGATCTGGCGCTACCGCGGCCTGCTCCCCGTGCCGACCACCGTCGAGTCGCACCCCAACACCAACCCCGGCGGCACCCGCCTGGTCCAGGCCGACCGCCTCGCCAAGGCCCTCGGCGTGCGCAAGGTGTGGGTGAAGGACGACACCGGCAACCCGACCCACTCGTTCAAGGACCGCGTGGTCGGCGTCGCCCTCGCCGCCGCCCGCGAACTGGGCTTCAAGGTCCTGGCCTGCCCGTCGACCGGCAACCTGGCCAACGCCGTCGCCGCCGCCGCGGCCCGCGCGGGCTGGGAGTCGGTGGTCCTGGTCCCCTCCACGCTGGAGCAGGCGAAGATCCTCATGACCGCCGTCTACGGCGGCAACCTGATCACCGTCGACGGCAACTACGACGACGTGAACCGGCTGGCGCAGGAACTGGCCGCCGAGCACGAGGACTGGGCGTTCGTCAACGTCAACGTCCGCCCCTACTACGCCGAGGGCTCCAAGACGCTCGGGTACGAGGTCGCCGAACAGCTCGGCTGGCGGCTGCCCGACCAGATCGTGGTGCCCATCGCGTCCGGCTCGCAGTTGACCAAGGTCGACAAGGCCTTCCGCGAGCTGGGCGACCTCGACCTGGTCGAGCAGACCCCGTACCGCGTGTTCGGCGCGCAGGCCACCGGCTGCTCCCCCGTCTCGGCCGCCTTCAAGGCGGGCCACGACGTGGTCACCCCGGTCCGCCCGGACACCATCGCCAGGTCGCTGGCGATCGGCGCCCCCGCCGACGGCCCCTACGTGCTGGACGCCGTCCGCCGCACCAACGGCGCGATCGAGGACGTCACCGACGAAGAGGTCGTCGAGGGCATCCGCCTCCTGGCCCGGACCGAAGGCATCTTCGCCGAGACCGCCGGCGGCGTCACCGTCGCCACCGCGAAGAAGCTCATCGAGACCGGCCAACTGGACCCGGACGGCGAGACCGTGCTCCTGATCACCGGCGACGGCCTCAAGACCCTGGACGCCCTCGGCGACCGCGTCGGCCCCCGCGCCAACGTCCCGCCGTCGGCCGAGGCCGTCCTGAATGCCCTCCAGGACTGATCACCTTCCGCCCGTGCTCGCCCGGGGTCGGACCATGGTTCCGGCCCCGGGCGGCGCGGCGGCGGCCCGCGCCGCACCAGGCGGCGCGGCGGCGGTCGGTGCGGCACTAGGCGCGGCACGGCGGCAGCCCGTGCGGCGGCGGTCGGCTCAGTGCCGGCCAACCTCTTCGCCCTGCCGGCGCTCTCCTGTCCGCTGTCGCGGTCATAGGGCGATCCTGGAGGAGCGGAGCCACCCGGTCCGGGGGAAGGCGGTCAGCTCGGGCAGGACGTGCGGGCCGACCGGTTCGGTGACCACGCGCCAGGCGGTGAGCATCTGCGGCCAGGGTCGTTTCGCCTTCTCCTGGTTGTAGCGCTCGGCGTGCCACGCCTCCGGCGGTATGGCGAGGTCGGCGTCGAAGAGGCCGTCGGCGATCAGCCGGTAGGCGGTGTCCGGCGAGGGGACCTGTGCCAGGCGGATCACGGCGGTGGCCGTCGCCCTGGCGACGATTCCGCGCTCACCGCCGGGCAGTTCCTCGCACACGTAGTACGTGAACGCCGGCCGGAGCTCGTCGGTCGGCCAGGGTTGCGCGGTGTAGCCGGGCTGCCACAGCGCCCACGCCACGGCCCGGTTGTCGCCTTGCGGCGACCAGCCGGAGTGCAATCGGATCCAGACGTCGTTCCTCATCGTTCTCCCCTTGTCCGTTGTCGGGTTGGCCGCCGCTCCTGCGGGCGACCCGCGGCCCGTCCGGGCCGGCCAGGACGGCGGTGTCGCCGTCCCGGTCCGTGCGCAGCACCAGCGCGCCCCGGCTCGTCAACGCGTCGACCAGCACCCCGCTGGGGTGGCCGTAGCGGTTGCCCGCGCCGACGCTCACCAACGCGATCCGCGGCCGGACCGCCGCGAGGAACGCCGGTGACGAGTACCGCGACCCGTGGTGCGGCACCTTGAGCACGTCGGCCCGCAGGTCCACGTGCCCGCCGAGCAGGTCAGCCTGCCCGGCCAGCTCGATGTCCCCGGTCAGCAACACCCGCCCGGCCGCGGTGGAGGCCCGCAGCACCAGCGACGCGTCGTTGACCGCCGTGTTCGTGTCCGTCCCGCTCACGGGGTCCGCGCGCGGACCGAGCACGTCGAGCTCCAGACCCGGCCAGCTCAGCCGCTGCCCGGCGCCCAGCTCCACCACGCGGACCCCCGCCGTCCGCGCCCGTTCCCTCACCTCCTCCCACGCCCACCCCGGTTCCCGCGACGGCCCCACCGCCACCGCGCCCACACCCCGCTCAGCCAGCACCGCCGCCAACCCGCCGACGTGGTCGGCGTGCAGGTGGCTGAGCACCACCAGCGGTATGCGCCGCACCCCGAGCCGCCGCAGGCACGACAGCACCGGCACGGGGTCCGGCCCCGTGTCGACCAACACCGCCCGGTCGCGCTCGGCGGTGGCGAGGACCACCGCGTCGCCCTGGCCCACGTCACAGGCCACGACCGACCAGCCGGGCACCGGCCACCCCGGCGCGACCACGTTCAGCGGCACGACCACCACCACCGCGCCGATGACGGCCGCCACGACCAATGTCCGCACGCGGCGCAGCCTGGTGACCGCGTAGCCGAGCACCAGCACCCCGGCCAGCAGCAGCCCACCGACCCAGCCACTGGGCCACCCGACCGCCGCGCCGGGCACGGCCGCCGCGTGCCGGCCGACCGTGATCAGCCAGCCCACCGCCGGACCGGCCACCTCGACCACCAGCCGGGCCGTCGGCTCATGGACCTGCGCCAGCACGGCGGCCACCACACCGAGCACGGTGGCCGGGGCCACGACCGGCGCGACCAGGAGGTTCGCCACCACCGCGACCAGGCTCACCTGGCCGGACAGCCCGGCGACCAGCGGCGCGGTGGCCAGGTTCGCCGCCACCGGCACCGCCAACGCCTCGGCGAAGCCCACCGGGACGCCGCGCTCCTTCATCGCGGCGGCCCACCTCGGCGCGAGCAGCACCAGCGCCGCCGTCGCCACCACCGACAGCCCGAACCCCGGCTCGGTGGCCAACTCCGGGTCGTAGAGCACCAGGACCACCACCGCGGCCGCGAGAGCCGGCAACGCCGACCGCTCCCGACCCAGGACCAGCGCGAGCAACGCCACCGCACCCATCACCGCAGCCCGCAACACGCTCGGCTCCGGCCCGGCCAGCACCACGAAACCGACCAGTGCCGCCATCGCACCCACCGCGCAACCACGCGGACCGACCCGCAGCAGCCTCAGCAACAACAGGACCGCGCCGCAGACGATCGCCAGGTTCGCACCGCTGACCGCGAGGACGTGGGCGAGACCCGCCGTGCGGAACTCCTCCACCACCCTGGGTGGGAGGCCGGAGGTGTCGCCGACGACGAGCGCGGGCAGCAACCCGGCCGGTTCGGGGTCGAGCGCGGTGCTCGCGTTCCGCAGTCCGGCCCGCAGGTCCTCGGCGACCCGCTGCCACACCGGCGCTTCGGTCACGTCCTGCGGAGGCCCGCGAACCCGAAGCACCGCGACCGTCAGCTCGCCTTCGCGGGGAAGGGCGAGGGTGCCACGCGCGGTGACCCGTTGGCCGGGCAGGAGGTCCCGCCACCGCGCCGCCGGCGCCAGCACGGCGATCCGACCGCCGCCATCGAGCGATCCGCGCACCAGCACCAGGTCGACCCCGCTCGCCCGCGAGCCGAAACCACTGGTGCGCAAGCCGTGCGGCCGGTTGTCCAGTTCGAAGTGGACAGTGGTGGGGGTGCCCCGCTCCGCCGCGACCCCCAGCGGGTGGTGGGCCGCTCCGTGCACCTGGGCACCGATCCAGCACGCCGCCACCGGACCCGCGACCGCCACCGCCACCGCTGCCGGTCGCCACCGACGCAAAGCCGAGCCGCCGATCACGGCAGCGACCAGACCGACCGCGAGGGCGGCCCACCACGCCCACAGCAGCCCGGCCAGGGCCGTCGCCCACACCGCCAGCGCGGCGGGGACCAGATACGCACGAGGACTCACGACCTCACCCCCGGATGTAGGGCGCGGAGAACCGCGGAGAACGACCGAGAACGACGGCGGTCAGGCCGATTGCCCACACCGCCAACTACGCCCACTTCGTTAGGTGCAGCCCGATGAGCGCCGCAGTTCAGGCCGCTTGTGTGGCGACGCCCGTGCCCTCGAACCGTGGGTCAGGCCGGCCAGGCCATGCGAAAGCAGCCGGCAGCCGATGCGTGAGGGTTTATGGGCTCACGTTTGGCTCAGGGCCGGGCCGCCGGGAGTCGGGGTAAGTGCGGCCCGTCCCGGGACGAGCATGTCGTTGGCGGGTTGTCTGTGGTGCGGTGAGGGCTGGGTGCGCGGGTCACGAGGTCACCCACCGGAACCTCGACAGGGTGGTCAGGCGGGAACCGGTGGTGCGGAGGGTGCGCCGGACGCGGTTCAGGAGTTGGCGGGTCTGGCGGTGGGGGTCGGATGCGTTGCGGCGCGGTGGATTGGGCGCTGAGTGGTGGGCATGGGGGCAGGATCGGGTGGGACGCATGGTGGTCTCCGAGTGGGGTCGGGGTGGGGCGGTGGGGCGGCGGCATGGTGTCGGGCGGTCAGAGGCGGACTAGGTCGCGGAGTTTGGCCAGCTTCGCGTCGCCGATGCCCTCGATCTCGCCCAGTTGGTCCATGGACGTGAACGGGCCGCGCTTCTGCCTCCGGTCGACGATTCGCTGTGCTGTCACCGGGCCCACGCCCGGCAAGGTGTCCAGTTGGTCCTTGGTCGCGGTGTTCAGGTTCAAGGGCTCGGTGGTCGTGTCGGACTGTTGTGGGACGGCGATGCCCACGGCTATCTGCTCGCCGTCGGTGACCTTGCGGGCGAGGTTCAGCGGGGTCAGGTCGGCGCCCGGGTTGGCGCCGCCCGCCGCTTGCAGCGCGTCGGCCACCCTGGCGCCGTTCGGGACGGTCACCAGGCCGGGGGCGGGCACCAGGCCCACCACGTTGACGACCAGTTGTTCCTCGGCGCGGGTGACGACGGCGGCTTCCGCCACCGGGAGGTCCGGTGGGCTCTCCGGCACCGGGCGCTCCCACCACAGGGCCAGGGCGACGACCAGCGCCACGCCGGCCATCACGCCCGCGAGCAGGATTCTGCGGCGGTGCGGGACGGCTGGTTCGGGCAGCCAGCGGCGCAAGAGGCGGAGCAGTGGCGCGGCCGGAGCGGCGCGGCCGTCCGACGAGACGAAGACCAACGTCTCGGCGTCCGCCGCGCGGTGTCTGCCCCGCTCCTGGGAGATGAGGGCCTTCAGGCGGGCGGTCGTGGTTTCCGGGTTCTTGTCGAACATGGGCTCGACGTTAGGCCGGATGAAGCAGGGGGTGGGGTGCGGGTTTTCGATCTGTGGATAACCGGCTGAATGATGGATAAGGGAGCTAGCACACCCCTCCGGGCAGCACCACCACACCCAGCACACCGGGGCCAGTGTGCGCGCCGATCACGGCTCCGACCTCGGAAATCAGGCATCCGGTCGAGCCAGGCACGCGTTCGTCCAGCAACGTCGCCAGTTCCGCCGCACGTTCCGGCGCGGCCAGGTGGTGGACAGCCAGGCCGACCGGCCCGGAACCCGCCGCCGACGCGGCCAGGTCGACCAGCCGGCCGATCGCCCGCCCCATCGTGCGCACCTTCTCCAACGGCACGATCCGACCGTCGTCCACGTGCAACAACGGCTTCACCGCCAGCGCCGTGCCGACCAACGCGGCCGCGGCGCCGATCCGCCCACCTCGCCGCAGGTGGTCGAGCGTCTCCACGCAGAAGAACATCCTGACCCGGGCAGCGGCGGCCACCGCGGCTTCCTCCGCGCACTCCGCGTCACCACCCGCGGCACACGCGGCCAGCGCGGCGAACCCCAGCCCCATGCCCGTGGCCCGCGAGTCGACCACCCTGATCCGGCTCGGGTCGACCTCCTCCGCGGCCAACCGCGCGGCTTCCCACGTGCCCGACAGGTCACGGGACAGGTGCACGGACACGATCGCCTCCGCGCCCTCGGCCAGCACGGACCGGTACACCTCGGCCAGCTCACCCGGCGTCGGCCGGGACGTGGTCACCCGGCGGTGCTCCCCCAACGCGGCGGCCAGCTCGGCCGGCCCGAAATCCACCCCGTCCAACCTGCTGCGACCGTCCACGGCCACGTGCAGCGGCACGACCCGGACGCCGTGCCGCTCGGCGAACCCCTCGGGCAGGTACGCCGTGGAGTCGGTGACGATCGTGGTGGACACGAGTGCCGAGACTACGGCTCCGCCGCACCCGAGTGGCCGACCGCCACGGACCTGATCAGTTCCGCCATGGCCCGCCCGACCAGCTCGTGCCCTTCCCAACCCCAGTGCATGCCGTCCGGGTTGCCGAGCCGTGACCGAAGGTGCTCGCCCACCAGCGGCGGCACGTCCAGCAGCGGCACGCCCACCCCGACAGCCCACTCACGCAGCGCGCGCTCCGCCGCCGCACGCCCGCTGTGCACACCGGCGTACGCAGCCGAACAGTGCACCGAGGGCGTCATCCCGACCACCCGGATACCGGGCTGCAGAGCACGCACCGCGCACACCGAGTCGTTCAGGTACCGCACGGTCAACCGAGGCGGCAGCGCCACCGGGTACCCGCAGAACGCCCGCGACAGCACCGGCTGCAACGTCCGGTACCCGGCCCGCGCCCGCCGCCGCAGCCCGTCCGGCCGCAGGTAGCGCAACCCCTGCCGCAGGTAGGTCGGCAACGGCGACGGCAGCGTGTCCATGTGCCCCACTGCCAGCACCACCACGTCCGTGCGCGGCAGCAACGACCACACCCGCGGATCACCGGTCAACGACCACCAGGCGTCACGCGCCGTCCAGCCGAACCCCGCCGCCAGCTCCGCGTGCCCGCCCAACGCCGATGCCGCGACGTTCGGCCACAACCGGGGGTGATCGGCGGGCAACGGCCCCTGCGGACCGTGGAACGAGAGCGAATCGCCGAGGACGAGCAGTCTCACCGGGTGATTCCGGCGTTGTACGACGACAGCCGCCACCTGCCGTCGCCGTGCGGCCGGCGGGTGAACACGGTCCAGTGGCAGTTGCCGATGCCGCCCAGCAGCGCCCAGCGGTCAACCGGCAGCTCCAGCAACCTCCCGGTCAACGCGCTGATCAGGCCGCCATGCGCGCACAGCATGACCGTGCCGGAGAACTCCGCGTCCACATCGGCCACCACGGCGAGCGCGCGCTCGGCGACCTCGACGCGCGTCTCGCCGTCCGGCGGCGCCAGGGTGCCGTCGACGCGCCACAGGTCCAGCGCGCCCGGCCACTCCACCTCGATCTCGGTCGAGGTCAGCCCCTGCCACTTGCCCAGGTGCGTCTCGCGCAACCGTTCGTCGACGCGCAGGTCGACGCCGGTCGCGTCGGTGAACACCGTGGCGGTGTCCCTGGCGCGGCGCAGGTCGGAGGCGACCACCAGCTCGGGCTCGAACCCGGCGAGCACCGGCACCGCGAACCGCGCCTGGTTCCACCCGGTCTCGGTCAGCGACGAGTCCAGGTGGCCCTGCATGCGGCCGGTCGCGTTGTAATCGGTCTCACCGTGCCGCCACAGCACGAGCCGGTTCAGGGTCATGCCTCGGCGGCCTCGTCGGTCGGCGGCCCGGCGTCGAACTCGATGCGCGGGCAGTCCTTCCACAGCCGCTCCAGGCCGTAGAAGGTGCGCTCCTCGACGTGCTGGACGTGCACGACCACGTCCACGAAGTCCAGCAGGACCCAACGACCTTCGCGCGCGCCTTCACGGCGGACCGCCTTGCGGCCGGTCTCGCGCAACTTCTCCTCGACCTCGTCCACGATCGCGCCGACCTGCCGCTCGTTCGCGGCGGAGGCGATCACGAAGCAGTCCGTGATCACCAGTTGGTCGGACACGTCGAGCACGATCACGTCGTGCGCCTTCTTGTCGGCTGCCGCGCTAGCGGCGACCAGCGCCAACCGTCGTGCCTCGTCGGTGGCTGCCACGTCACTCCTCATCACACCGGCGGACGCCGTTACGCCCGCACGAGTCAATGAGGGTACCGGCGTCCCGGCTCAGTCCGGCATCGAGTAAAGCCGGCGCTTGCTGATGTACTGGACGACACCATCCGGCACGAGGTACCAGACGGGCAGTCCGGAGGCCGTCCGGTCCCGGACGGCGGTCGACGAGATGGCCATCGCGGGCACCTCCACCAGCGACACCGCGCCCGGCGGCAGGTGCGTGTCGACCAGCTCGTAGCCCGGTCGGGTGACGCCGATGAAGTGGGCCAGGTCGAACACGTCGTCCGCACGCCGCCACGACAGGATCTGCTCCAGCGCGTCCGCGCCGGTGATGAAGAACAGGTCCGAGTCCGGGTGCCTCGCCTTGAGGTCGGTGAGGGTGTCGACGGTGTACGTCGGACCGGGCCGGTCGATGTCCACGCGGCTGACCGAGAACCGCGGGTTGGACGCGGTGGCGATGACCGTCATCAGGTACCGGTCCTCGGCGGCGCTGACCTCGCGCTCGCTCTTCTGCCAGGGCTGGCCCGTCGGCACGAAGACGACTTCGTCGAGGTCGAAGCGGGCCTGGACCTCGCTGGCCGCGACCAGGTGGCCGTGGTGCACCGGGTCGAAGGTGCCACCCATGACCCCGATCCGCCGGTTCGACATGGGAGGTGAGCCTAGTTCGGGTGGTG
>NZ_JAJHUO010000053.1:0-24521 GCF_020859565.1 Saccharothrix luteola
CCGGCGGCGTGCGCCGCCGGACGAGAGGTCGTCGCGCAGGGCCCGGTGAGCGGGCTTGGGGGCGAAGTTCTCGTCGAGGATGCCGGCCGCACCAGCACCCTCGAACCACCCGGGCACCCAGGAGTACTTGTCCGTGTACCCCCAGACCGTGAACGACAGGCAACGCGGCGTCAGCAGGCAGGCGCGCAGCAGCGACCGGTACACGTTCGCCTGGGCCTGCAGCTTCACCGGATCGGACGGCATCGCCATCCGCACGTCGACTTCCGTCAGCGCCGTGTGCAAACCGAGGGCGTCGAACCGCCCCAGGTTCTCCGCCGGCGTCGTCGGCGGGCTCTCCACCGAGCAGTGGGCCTGCACGCCGACGCCGTGGATCGGCACGTCCTGTCGCTTCAGTTCACGCACGAGGTCGTACACGCCGTCGCTCTTGGCGTTCACGGCCTCGATGTCGAAGTCGTTGTAGAACAGCAGCGCGTCCGGGTCGGCCTCGTGCGCCCACCGGAACGCGTCCGCGACGTAGCCGGGACCGAGTGCCCGGAGCCAGATGGTGTCGCGCGGCGTCCCGTCCTCCTCGAACACCTCGTTCACCACGTCCCACTGCCAGACCCGGCCCCTGAACCGCCGCACGGTGGTCTGGACGTGGGTCTTCAGCAGGGCGCCCAGCTCGTCGGGCGGCACGTCCGCCAGCCACGCCGGGTTCTGGTTGTGCCAGACGAGCGTGTGGCCGCGCACGCGCTGCCCGTTCGCCTCGGCGAACGCGAAGAGCGCGTCGGTCGGACCCCACTCGTACCGGCCGCGGGTCGGCTCCAGCTCGGCCCACTTCATGGCGTTCTCGGCCGTGACGGTGTCGAACTGCGCCGCCACCCACGCCCGGTACGCCGGGTCCTCCGCCAACGCCGTCAGGTTGACCGCCGTGCCGAACGCGAGCCCGTGCGGCGCCGCCAGCCGTCGGAGCGGGGGGGGGGGGGGGGCGGGCGCGGGGGGGGGGGGGGCGGCGGAACCGGTGACCGGAACGGGCGGGTCGTCGGGCATGAGCGTCCCTCCAGTCCGGACGTGCTACTTGCCGAAACCGGCCGTGAGGCCGCTGAGCAGGAACCGCCGCCCGATCAGGTACACCGCGAAGATCGGCAGCACGGACAACGTCACGGCCGCGAGCAGCGCGGGCACGTTCGTGCCGAACTGCCCCTGGAAGTCCCACAACCCGAGCGTGAGCACCCGCGACGATTCCGACTGGGTGAGCACCAACGGGAAGAGGAACCCGTTCCACGCGTTGAGCGCCGTGTAGACGACGACGGTCATGATCGCCGGCCGCGCCAGCGGCAGGACCAGCGACACCAGCACCCGCAGCGGACCCGCGCCGTCGATCGCCTGCGCCTCGTACAGCTCGCGCGGCACGTCACGCAGGCTGTTGACCAGCACGAGCATCGCCACCGGCAGCGCGAACGCCGCCGTCGGCAGGATGATCGCGGTCAACGTGTCGTACAGCTGCATCCGGGTGATCATCAGGTACACCGGGATGATCGTGGCCTGCGCGGGGATCGCCAACCCCATCAGGAGCAGGGTGAACCCGCGCTGCACGAACTGGCTGGTGTTGCGCACCACCGCGTACGCGGCGGGCACGGTCACCAGCACCACGATCGCCACCGTCGCGACGGTCACGATCACGTTGTTCAGCAGGTACTGGCCGAAGCCGCCGGTCAGCACGGTCACGTAGTTGTCCAGCGACAACGCGTCCGGCATCTCCCAGACGCTCTTGCCGAGGTACTCGGCGCGCGTGCGCAGCGACACCGTGACCAGGTAGAGCAGCGGTCCGACGACGATCGCCAGCCACACCAGGGCGAAGATCCCGGCGGGCCAGTTGGGACGAGACTTCACGACCCCTCCTGCTGGCTGCTCATCTGGCGGAACCCGCTCCAGCGCATGACCGCCAGCGACAGCGCGGTGCCGAGCACGACCAGAACGACCGCGATCGTGCTCGCGTAGCCCATCTCGAACCCGCTGAAGCCGGTGATGTACATGTGCAGCGGCAGGATGCGGGTCGCGGTGCCCGGTCCGCCGTTGGTCAGGATCAGCACGGTGTCGAACGTGGTCAGCGAGCCGACCAGCATGAGCACCGACGACGTGACGATCGTGTACCGCAGCTGCGGCAGCGTGATGTGCCGGAACTTGCTGACCCGCGAGGCGCCGTCGATGGTCGCCGCCTCGTACAGCGAAGCCGGCACCGCCCGCGCCGCGCCCTGGTAGAGCAGGGTGTGGAACGGGATGAACTGCCACGAGATCACGAGCACCACCGTGTAGAGCGCGATGTCGGGGTCGCCCAGGAACAGCGGTCCGCCGACGAACGCGCCGAAGTTCGGCTCGAGCAGCGCCTGCCACAACAACGCGATGGCGGCCGTGGACAGCAGCAGCGGGAGGAAGAAGATCGAGCTGAGCACCGCCCGGGACCGCTGCTTGCCGGCCGCCCAGACCCCGATCAGCAACGCGATCGGGGTCTGGACGAGCCACGACACGACCATCAGCACCAGGGTCCGCCACACCGAGGCCCGCGCCTCGCTGTCTTCGAGCAGCCGGGACCAGTTCTCGCCCCCGTTGATCGCCGGTGAGCCCAGACCGTCCCAAGCGGTGAAGCTCAGGTAGATCACGAGCAGCATGGGCAACGCGGCGAACAGGGCGAAGAACGCGAACGCCGGCACGGCATACCAGGCCGAAGGCCGCTGGGACGACATCAGCGCGCGGCCACCGCGTCGACGAACTGCTGCGGCGAGACCTTGCCCAGGAAGAACTCCTGGAGCTGGGTCAGCATGAAGGTCGCGTCATCGGCGGGCAGGTCCTGGTCCCAGGACAGCTGGAAGTTCTTCGAGTCCAGCACCAGCTCGTAGATGAACGACGCGTACTCCGGGTTCGGCGACTTCTTGAGCTTCTCCTCGGCGCCCACCACCGGCGGGACGTCACCGGCCTCGATCAGCGCCTCGACGTAGGAGTCCTTGTGCAGCTCGGTGGTGACGAACTTCTTCGCCGCGTCCAGGCTCTTCGAGTCCTGGGTGGCCGAGTAGAAGTTGCTCACGTTGCCGACGAGGTTGCCCGCGTCGCCCTTGCCGCCGGGGATCGACGGGAACGCCACCCAGCCCAGGTCGCCGTTCTTCACGAAGTCCGGGCTCTGGTCGAGCTGGTTGGTGTACTCCCACGAGCCCATGAGGTGCATCGCGGCCTTGCCCTGCGCCAGGATGGTCGACGCGCCACCGGCGTCGTAGCCGACGGAGGCGAAGTTGCTGCCGAACGCGCCCCGGTCGATCAGGTCCTTGAGCTTGGTCATGGACTCGACGACGGCCGGGTCCTTCCAGCCCTCGGGGCCCTTGTCCCGGATGTTCTTGAACACCTCGGGGCCGGCGACGCGGTCGAGCACGTACTCGGCCCACATCAGCTCGGTCCACGCCTGCGTGCCCGCCAGGGCGATCGGGGTGATGCCCTTCGCCTTGAAGGTGTCCACGGCGGTGAGCAGCTCGTCCCACGTGGTCGGCGGCTGCGCGCCCGCCTCGCTGAAGACCTTCTTGTTGAAGAACAGCAGGACGGGCTGCATGCCGCGCATCGGCACGCCGTAGTACTTGTCGCCCAGCTTCGCGCCGTTGAGCACGCTCGGGATGAACGCGTCCTTGGCGGCCTTGTTGTCGTTCAGCACCTGGGTGAGGTCGGCCACCTTGCCGGCGTCGACGTACTCCTTGAGGTTGCCACCGCCCCAGTTGAAGAAGAGGTCGGGGGCCTGCGGGGAGCCGATGGCCACCCGGAGCCGCTGCTTGTACGGGTCGTTGCCGAACGTCTCCAGCGAGGCGTTGCCGCCGCCCGCCTTGAACGAGTCGATCGACTTGTTCTCGATCTTGTTGAGCACCGGGTCTTCCAGTGCCCAGATCTTCAGTGCGCCGGCGTTGGTCTCGCCCGGACCGGACGTGCCACACGCGGACACCACTGCTGTCACGGCGACTAGCCCCATCGCGATGAGGGGACGCACCCATGAACGGCGGGACATGCGACCGCCACCCTTCTGCCACGCTGCGGATTTGTTCGTGGCATCGAAACATTTCGAAACATCCACGACTTGCGCAGACCTTAGGCCCGTGTCCAACCGGTGTCAAGCGTCACCATTCGGCGTGTCCGGGTGATGTTTTCGCACGTCAGGAGGTCACTCTTGTGTTTCGATCGAGTTTCGATACTATCGGCCCATGCGTCGAGCCACGTTGGCCACGATTGCTGCAGCAGCGGGGGTGTCTCTCCCGACGGTGTCCAAAGTCCTCAACGGGAAGGACGACGTCGGCGCGGAGACCCGGGCCCGGGTGCGGCAGCTCCTAGCCGAGTATGACTACGTGCCGGTCGGGTCCCGGAGGGCCTCCGGTCACCTGCTGGTGGACCTCGTGTTCACCGCCCTGGACAGCCCCTGGGCGGTGGAGATCATCCGTGGCGTCGTCGACACCGGGCTGCACGTCGTGGTGTCGTCCACCGACAAACCCCGTCAGCACACGTCGTGGGCGGCGTCGCTGGTCGAGGCCAGGCGCGCGGGCGCGCTCCTGGTCACCTCCCAGCTGACCGCGGCCGACCGCCGCGTGCTGGCCAACTCCCGCATCCCCGTCGTGGTCATCGACCCGGTCGACCTGCCGCAGCCGAACGTGCCCAGCGTCGGCGCGACCAACTGGGCGGGCGGCCTGGCCGCCACCGAGCACCTCCTGCGCCTCGGCCACCGCCGGGTCGGCGTCATCGGCGGACCGGCCGGGATGCTGTGCAGCCGCGCGCGGGTCGACGGCTACCGCGCCGCGCTGGACCGCGCGGGCATCGCGTTCAACCCCGAGCTGGTCAAGCACGGGGACTTCAAGCACGAGGGCGGGTTCCGCCGCGCGGCCGAGCTGCTGGCGCTGCCGGACCGGCCGACGGCGATCTTCGCCGGCAACGACGAGCAGGCTTTAGGCGTGATCGAGGCGGCCCGCGTCGTCGGGCTGTCCGTGCCGCACGACCTGAGCGTGGTCGGCTTCGACGACCTGCCGGTCGCGGTGTGGTCCTCGCCCGCCCTCACCACCGTGCGCCAGCCGCTCACCGAGATGGGCCGCCACGCGGGCCGCATGCTCGCGGACCTGATCGCGGGTCGCCCCGTGGAGACCGAACGGGTGGAACTGGCCACCGAACTCGTCGTCCGATCGTCAACGAAGGAGCCGCCGTGCTGAACCCCTGGGCCGATCCCGGAAGGCCGACCGGTGAGCGGGTCGCCGCCCTGCTGGCCGAGCTGACCCTGGAGGAGAAGCTGGCCCAGCTGGTGGGCGTGTGGGTGGGTATCTCCGAGGGTGAGGAGGTCGCCCCCGCGCAGCACGAGTTCGCCGAGCCGCTGCCGCCGTGGGACGAGCTGACCAAGCCCGGCCTCGGCCAGTTGACCCGCGTGTTCGGCACCGGGCCGGTCGAGCCGCTGGTCGGCGCGAAGGTGCTGGCCGAGACGCAGCGCAAGCTGGTGGCGAACACCCGGTTCGGCATCCCGGCCATGGCGCACGAGGAGTGCCTGGCGGGCTTCACCGCGTGGCAGGCCACCGTGTTCCCCATCCCGCTCGCGTGGGGCGCCTCGTTCGACCCGGTGACGGTCGAGCGGATGGCACGCGAGGTGGGTCTCGTGATGCGCGACGTCGGCGTCCACCAGGGGCTGGCCCCGGTGCTGGACGTGTCGCGCGACCCGAGGTGGGGACGCACCGAGGAGACCATCGGCGAGGATCCGTACCTCGTCGGTCTCCTCGGTGCCGCCTACACCAAGGGCCTGGAGTCCAGCGGGATCGTGGCCACGCTCAAGCACTTCGCGGGCTACTCGGCCTCGCGCGGCGGGCGCAACCACGCGCCGGTGCACATGGGCCCGCGCGAGTTCGCCGACGTGGTGCTGCCGCCGTTCGAGATGGCGTTGCGCCTGGGCGGGGCGCGTTCGGTGATGAACTCCTACGCCGAGGTCGACGGCGTGCCGGCCGGCTCGGACCCGACCCTGTTCACCGACCTGCTGCGGGACAAGTGGGGCTTCACCGGCGTAGTGGTCGCCGACTACTTCGCGGTGTCGTTCCTGGAGACCGCGCACGGCGTCGCGGGCTCGCCCGGTGAGGCCGCCGCGCTGGCGCTGGCCGCCGGCATCGACGTCGAGCTGCCCAGCGTGCGCTGCTACGGCGAGCCGCTGGCCGAGCTGGTGCGGTCCGGCCAGGTCGACGAGGCGCTGGTGGACCGCGCGGTCGTCCGCGTGCTGACCCAGAAGTGCGAGCTCGGCCTGCTGGACGAGGGCTGGCAGCCGGACTCGCCCGCGGTGCTGCGCGGCGAGCCGGTCGACCTCGACCCGCCCGCGCTGCGGGACCTGGCCCGCACGATGGCCGAGCGTTCCGTGGTGCTGCTGGACAACGGCGCCGGCCTGCTGCCGCTGGCCGACACCGGCAAGCTCGCGGTGGTCGGGCCGTGCGCGGACGACCTGCTGGCGCTCATGGGCTGCTACGCGTTCCCGAACCACGTGGGCGTGCAGCACCCGGACGTGCCGCTCGGCGTCGACATGGACACGATGGTCCAGGCCGTGCTGAAGGAGTTCCCGAACGCCGAGGTCTCCACCGCCAAGGGCTGCGAGGTCGACGGCGCGGACCGGTCGGGCATCGAGGACGCCGTCGCGGTGGCGCGCGAGGCCGACGTGGTGCTGGCCGTGCTCGGCGACCGGGCCGGGCTGTTCGGCCGCGGCACGTCCGGCGAGGGCTGCGACGCGGAGGACCTGAACCTGCCCGGCGTGCAGGGCGAGCTGCTGGAGCGGCTGCTGGCGCTGGACGTGCCGGTCGTGCTCGTGCTGCTGACCGGCCGCCCGTACGCGCTGGGCCGCTACGTCGAGCCCGCCGAAGGCGAGGCCGCCCGGCCCGCCGCGGTCGTGCAGGCGTTCTTCCCCGGCGAGGAGGGCGCGGGCGCGGTCGCCGGCGTGCTCAGCGGGCGCGTCAACCCGTCCGGCAAGCTGCCCGTGCAGGTGCCGCGCGGCTCCGGCGGACAGCCGACCACCTACCTGCACCCGCCGCTGGGCGGTCCGGGCGGGGTCAGCTCGGTCGACCCGTCGCCCGCCTACCCGTTCGGGCACGGCCTGTCGTACACCACGTTCGAGCTGTCCGACTTCGCCGGTGGCGCGGAGTTCCCGGCCGACGGCGAGGTCGAGGTGTCGTGCCTGGTGCGCAACACCGGCGACCGGCCCGGCGCCGAGGTCGTCCAGCTCTACCTGCACGACCCGGTCGCCAGCGTGACCCGTCCGGTGCGCCAGCTCGTCGGCTTCGCCCGGGTCGAGCTGGCGGCGGGCGAAGCGACCGAGGTGACGTTCCGGCTGCACGCCGACCGCACCTCGTTCACCGGCCGCGACGGCAAGCGGATCGTGGAGACGGGTGAGGTCGTGCTGCAGGTCGGCTGCTCCAGCGAGGACATCCGCTGGGAGCACTCGGTGCCGGTCACGGGCGAGCCGCGCGTGGTCGGGTACGACCGCGTGCTGGTGACCCCGGTGACCAGCACGTCCCGCTGACCCCGCGGAACCGCTGACCACCACGTCCCGACGAGGTGGTCCAGGAGCTGGTCGTGGACGCGGGAGGCCTCGGGTCGAGCAACCCGAGGCCCCCGGAGAGCCGCCGAGTCCACTGACCGGGCTGGGGCGTGAGGGGGGCTATGGCGGTGGCCCCCTTCACGCCCCGCTTCGACTCACAGGTGCGCGCGCAGGTGGCGGAGCTTGCGCTCGTCGTGCACCCGGGGCGTGGTGTGGCCGCTGAACGGGAACACCGCCATCTCCTTCGGCGCGGTGATCTCGTTGTAGGCCGCGTACACAGTGGACGGTGGGCACACCTCGTCCATCAGGCCGACGCTCAGCAGGGACGTCGCGGTGATCCGCTTGGCCAGCAACGCGCCGTCCACGTACCGCAGCGTGTCGCGGGCGGCGGGGATCAGGTCGACGTGCTGCGCCAGGAACTTGGCGATCTCCGCGTACGGCTCGGCGTCGGTCAGGGTGATGGCCCGCTGGAAGTCGCACAGGAACGGCACGTCCGCGTGGCAGACCTTGACCGCCTCGCCGTTGAGCGCGGCGGCGGCCAGCGCCAGCCCGCCGCCCTGGCTGCCGCCGGACACCGCGATCCGCGTCTCGTCCACCCCGTCCAGGGAAGCGGCCACCTCGACGGCACGGGCGGCGTCCACCATCAGGCGCGTGACGTAGTAGGTCTCGGGGCTGGCGATGCCGCGCGTCATCACGCCGGGGTGCTCGGGGCCGGCGAAGCCGGAGTCCGGGGTGGCGCCGAGCGTCCACCGGCCGCCCTGGCCGCGGGTGTCCATCACGAACACCGCGTAGCCCACGGACGGCAGCAGCGCGTGCTCCGAGGGCAGGCCGCGCCCGCCGCCGTACCCGATGTAGCAGACGACGGTCGGCAGCGCCTCGACGCCGGCGCCGGCCGGGCGGATGTACCAGCCGCGCACGCGGTCGCCGCCGTACCCGGAGAACTCGACGTCCCAGACCGCGAGCGGTCCGTAGGCGTCGGCCGCGTACGGGGTGAGGACCGGTGGCAGCGCGGCGGCGTGCGCCTCGTCCAGCCGGGCCTTCCACCACTGGTCGAGGTTGTCCGGCTCGGCGGTGTCGGTCCGGTACAGCGCGAGCTCCCGCTCGGAGAGGTCGAACCAGGGCACGGGGGTCCCCTTTCCCATAATCCGTTAAGCGCTTAATCACCCTACCGGGCTCAGGCGCCGTGGCCGCCGCTAGACTTGATGATCACCGACCGAGGAGGCGCGGGTGGTAGGTGGTAAGCGTCCGACCATCTCGGACATCGCCAAGGCCGCGGGCGTGTCCACCGGCGCGGTCTCCTACGCGCTCAACAACCGGCCGGGCGTCTCGGAGCCGACACGTCGTCGGATCATGGACATCGCCGACCGCCTCGGCTGGGTGCCCAGCAGTGCGGCGCGGTCGTTGAGCGACGGTCGGGCGAACGCGATCGGGCTGGTGGTCGACCGGCCCGCGCGGGTGATCGGCGTCGAGCCGTACTTCATGCAGCTGATCTCCGGCATCCAGGACGCGCTCGCGGGCGGGCCGACGTCGTTGCTGCTCCAGGTGACGGACAACTCGGCGGCCGAGCTGGCGGCGTACCGGCGGTGGTGGGGCGAGCGGCGCGTGGACGGCGTGCTGCTGGTCGACCTGGTCCAGCACGACCCGCGGGTGGAGCTGGTGCGGGAGCTGCGGCTGCCGGCGGTCGTGCTCGGCGAACCGGGCGTGCCCGACCTGCCGTGCGTGTGGACGGACGACGAGCTGGCCGTGACCGAGGTGCTGGAGTACCTGGTCGCGTTGGGGCACCGCCGCATCGTCCGGGTCGCGGGGCCGACGAAGTTCGTGCACACCCAGACCCGTTCCCGCGCGTTCACCACGGCCGCCGCGCGCCTCGGCCTGCCCGACGCCCGGGTCGTGCACGCCGACTACTCCGACGAGGCCGCCGCCCGCGTGACGCGGCGGGTCCTGACGGGCGGCATCGCGCCGACCGCCTTGGTGTTCGACAACGACGTGATGGCCGTGTCGGCGCTCGGCGTGGCCCACGAGCTGGGCCTGACCGTTCCCGATCAGCTGTCCCTCGTGGCGTGGGACGACTCGGCCCTGTGCCGCCTGGTCCGCCCGGCCCTGTCCGCGGTCCGCCGCCCGATCGCCGAACGCGGCGCCGCCGCCGTGCGCCTGCTCCTCGACGTGATCAACGGCGCCCCTCCGGAACAGGTGAAGACCTCGGACCCGGAACTGGTCCCCCGCTCCAGCACCTCCCACCCCCCACCCCCTTGACCCCGCGCGTGTCGAACGCTCAGGTCCCGCGTGTCGAACCTTCAGGTCCGGTGTGTCCTACCTTCGGAACGCGTGTGTCCTACGTTCGCGTCGCGGCGGTTGTGATGCCGCAAAAACCCAGGTCGCTTGTTCTGAGCGTTGAACTCGGGGGTCCTGAACGTAGGACACGCGCGTTCTGAACGTAGGACACGCGGGCGCTGAGGGTTCGACACGCACGAAGGGTGGGGGTGGTGTGGCGGGGCGGGGTGGGGGAGACTGGCGAGTGGCGTTCTGGGAGCGGTCCCAGAAGGTCGCTGAGGTGTGCCCGTTGACGGGTGGCGGGGTGGGGAAGCGGTGGGAGTCGGTGGCGATGACACCGTTGACACTTAAGCGGTTAATTGCTTTGGTGTTGAGGCCTGCCGCAGGCAGGCGCGCTGCCCTGCGCTCGCTACGTCAACGTCGACAACAACGCGAGGTACATCCATGCGCAAGCGATTCGCCTTGGTGGGCGCCGCCGTCGCCGCCTTGGTCCTGTCACTGCTGACGGTGACGCCGGCACACGCCGCGGCCGGGTTCACCGTCAGCAACGGGCGTCTGCTCGACGCCAACGGCAACGACTTCGTGATGCGTGGCGTGAACCACGCGCACACCTGGTACGCCGACCGCACCACCCAGGCGCTCAAGGACATCAAGGCCACGGGCGCCAACACGGTCCGCGTGGTGCTGAGCTCCGGCGACCGGTGGACCCTCAACACCGCCTCCGACGTCGCGAACGTCATCGGCCAGTGCAAGGCCAACAAGCTCATCTGCGTGATGGAGGTGCACGACACCACCGGCTACCAGGAGCAGAGCGGCGCCGTGAGCCTGGCCCGCGCCGTGGAGTACTGGAAGAGCATCCAGAGCGCCATGGCCGGCCAGGAGAAGTACGTCATCCTCAACATCGGCAACGAGCCGTGGGGCAACACCGGTTACACCGGCTGGACCCAGGCGACCAAGGACGCCATCACCTCGCTGCGCTCGGCGGGCTTCGAGCACACGATCATGGTGGACGCGCCGAACTGGGGCCAGGACTGGGCCTTCACCATGCGCGACAACGCCGCCTCGGTGTTCGCCGCCGACCCGCAGAAGAACACCGTCTTCTCCATCCACATGTACGGCGTGTTCGACACGGCCGCCGAGATCAACGACTACCTGAACCGTTTCGTCACGGCGAAGCTGCCGATCGTGGTCGGCGAGTTCGGCCACGACCACTCCGACGGCAACCCGGACGAGGACACGATCTTCGCCACCACCCAGTCGCTCAAGCTGGGCTACCTCGCGTGGTCCTGGTCGGGCAACGGCGGCGGCGTCGAGTACCTGGACATGGTGACCGGCTTCAACGCCGCCCAGCTCACGAGCTGGGGCCAGCGGGCGGTCAACGGCGCGAACGGCATCAAGGCGACCTCGCGCGAAGCGAGCGTCTACGGCGGCGGCACGACCGACCCGACCCCGCCGTCCACCCCCGGCACCCCGACCGCCTCCGGCGTCACGTCCACCAGCGCCACGCTGTCCTGGGCCGCGTCCACCGACAACGTCGGCGTCACCGGCTACGACGTCGTCCGCGTCAACGGCACCACCGAGACCGCCGCCGCCGGCACCGCCGGCACGACGGCCACCATCACCGGGCTGACCGCCGCCACCACCTACACGTTCGCCGTGTACGCGCGGGACGCGGCGGGCAACCGCTCCACCCGTTCCGGCACGGTCAACGTCACCACCCAGACCGGCGGCGGCACGGGCACGTGCGCGGTCACCTACAAGGTCGCGGGCCAGTGGCAGGGCGGCTTCCAGGGCGACGTGAAGATCGCCAACACCGGCACGGCCGCCGTGAACGGCTGGACGTTGCGCTGGACCTGGGCCAACGGCCAGACGGTCAGCCAGTCCTGGGGCGCCACCACGACCCAGTCCGGCTCCACGCTGAGCGCGACCAACGTGTCCTACACCGGCACCATCCCGGTCAACGGCTCGGTCAGCTTCGGCTTCATCGGGTCGTGGAACGGCACCAACTCGGCGCCCACCGCGTTCACTCTCAACGGCGCCACCTGCACCACGGCCTAAAGGAGACCGCGATGTCGAGAAAAGCCGCAGTAGCGGCGCTGTTAGCGGCGTTGGCCACGCTCGTCGGCCTCCTGGTCGCCGCACCCGGTCAGGCGGTCGAGGCCGCCGCGCCGACGCGGATCATGGCACTGGGCGACTCGATCACGGGCTCGCCGGGCTGCTGGCGCGCCCTGCTGGACCGCGACCTGCGCGCGGCCGGGCACACGAACATCGACTTCGTGGGCACCCGCGCCGGTGACGGCTGCGGTTTCGCCTACGACGGCGAGAACGAGGGCCACGGCGGCGCGCTGGTCACGGCGGTGGCCGACCAGAACCAGCTCGTCGGGTGGCTGGCCGCCACCAACCCGAACGTGGTGCTCATGCACTTCGGGACCAACGACGTCTGGAGCAACCGGTCGACCGCGACCATCCTGGCCGCGTACGGCAAGCTGGTCGACCAGATGCGCGCGAACAACGCGAGCATGAAGGTGATCGTCGCCAAGATCATCCCGATGGCGGCGAGCGCGTGCGCGGAGTGCCCCCAGCGGGTGGTCGACCTGAACGCGGCGATCACGGGCTGGGCGGCGGGCAAGTCCACCGCGCAGTCGCCGATCACCGTGGTCGACCAGTGGGCCGGGTTCAACACGGCCAGTGACACCTACGACGGCGTTCACCCGAACTCGTCCGGTGATCGCAAGATCGCGAACAAGTGGATCCCGGCCGTGGTGTCCGCCCTCAACGGCACCACGCCCACGTCCACGACCACCACGACAACCAGCACGACCACGACCACGACGACCACGACGACCACGACCACCACGACTTCCGTCCCCGGCGGGTCGTGCGACGTCGAGATCAAGGTCGTCAACCAGTGGCCGGGCGGGTTCACGGTGGAGATCACCATCCGCAACAGCGGCACCTCGCCGAGCCGCGGTTGGCGCATCGGGTTCACGTTCAACCCCGGGATGTCCCTCAACCAGGGCTGGAACGGCACCTTCACCCAGAGCGGCACGGCGGTGACGGTGTCCAACACGTCCTGGAACGGCGGCATCCCGCCGGCGGGCTCGACCAAGGTCGGGTTCAACGGCACCGGTGACGCCACCGGCTGGGTGCCGGTGCCGATCTGCACGCTGTCCTGACCGGACCTCGCGGGGGTGGCCCGCCCCCGGGCCACCCGCGAGCCGTCACCCGGACGTGAGGGCCGGGCCGACACGCTGGTGGCGCTGTCCTGTGCTGCCACGCGGAGTTGAAGCGCGCCGTCGGTAGGGTGACCGCAGCCGGTACCCTCGGTAGGGGGTGGTGCGTCGTGACGAAGCGCAAACCAGCCGGAGTCGGCTTCGAGACCTGGATCGAGCGGCAGATCCGCGAGGCTCAGGACCGCGGTGACTTCGATGACCTGCCGGGTGCGGGCCGGCCGTTGAAAGGGCTGCACGAGCCCCACGACGAGCTGTGGTGGGTGAAGGAGAAGCTGCGCCGCGAGGAGGGCACCGCGCTCCCGCCGACGCTGCTGCTGCGCAAGGAGGCCGCCGCCGCGCGCGAGGCCGCCGGCCGGGCGCGCACCGAGGCCGAGGTGCGGTCGATCCTGGCCGACATCAACGCGAAGATCGTCGAGGCGATCCGCAAGCCGATGTCGGGACCGCCGCTGAACCTGATGCCGTACGACGTCGAGCACGTCGTGCGGCAGTGGAGGGCAGACCAGGCCGACCGGGGCTGACCGGGCCACTCGGCGAGGCCGACGCCGGCCGCCTTGCACAGCGCGTCCACGCCGGCGCCACCGACTAGTCCACAGTGGACCTGCCGCTCACCCGGACCGCGCCGGCCGCACGACCTCGGCCGCGCCTGGTTCGCCGGTCGCCTCGCAGCGCGCGTCCGAGGGTCTCGTTGGCATGGAATCTCTCCTGTCGACGACGAGTGCGGGCAGCCACGCCGTCGGAGCCGGTGGTGGGGGAGGGGCGCACGGGCGCGTCCGGGGCCGTGCGGAACCGATCACCCCTTCGATTCCGGCCCGTCGCGGGCGTCGGCGCAGGAGGCCGATGCGCGCCCCTGACGGCGGCTCCCGTCAGGGTGGCGGCGCTGTCACCCTGGGTACCCCGCAGCCACATGCCAGTTGGATCCCCTCCACCGCTCTAGTGGAATTGCGAGGTGCGGCGATGGCAGAACCTCAGCACGTCCCGGCACGCATCGGAATCGAGGACGTGGAGCGCTTGGCGGCCGAGACCGAACGCCTGCGCGACGTGGACTACCGGAGGGGCGGCGGCGCGTGCCGCGACTCGGCGGTCGAGTGCGCGACGCGTCACGACTTGCTGCTCGACGTCGCCGCCTCGGGCGCGGTCCGGGAGCGGCTGCTGGTGGCGTTGGCCGACCTGCACAACCTGGCCGCGTGGACGTGCTTCGACACCGGTTTCGAGGTGGCGGCCTCGCGGCACTGGGACCGGGCGCTGGGCATGGCGGTGGAGGCGGGGCGCCACGACCTGGCGGCCAACGTCCACTACCGCGTCGGCCGGATGCGGCTGCACGGCGGCAGGCGGCGCGAGGCGCTGAAGGCGTTCGCGTCGGGGTTGCACGCGGCCCGCCGGGCGGGTTCACGGCGTGCCGTCGCGATGCTGCGCGCGAACCAGGCGTGGGCGCACGCGGGGTTGGGCCACAAGGAGGAGGCGATGCGGTTGCTGGCCCTGGCGCAGGACGAGTTCGCCCGCGCGTCGGACCCGGCGCCGGGATGGGCGCGCTTCTTCGACGAGACGGACCTGTCCGGGTTGACCGGCGTGGTGCTGACCGACCTGGCCCGAACGGTCGACCCGTCGCGCACCACGCCCGCGATCGACTCGCTCACCACCGCCGTGGCCGGCTACTCGGAGGCCATGACGCGCAGCCGCGCGTTCAGCCTGATGGCGTTGGCCGCCAACCACTTGGTGGACGGGGACTTCGACCACGCGGCCGAAGTGGGCGGGCGGGCCCTGGCGCTGGCGGCCACGATCCGCTCGACCCGCGTCGCCGACCGGCTGCGCCCGCTGCGCCACCTGGCCGACCGCCACCCGGGCAACCCGCACGCCCGAGCCCTGTCCGCCCGGATCGGCGCCTTCACCCCGCCGGTCTGACGCCCCACCGGCACCGGTCCCACCCTCGATCGCCACCGCGTCCAGTCCTGCCGGCACCGGTTCCACCGTCCACACCGCCCCCGGCCCGCCCAGGGTCGGGGGCGGCTCGCGTCCGGACGGACGCCCCGGTGGGCCGGTCGCGCCATCGAATTCGACTCGAATTCGACTACACGTCGAAACAGACCGTCGAACGGCCGTCGAACGAAGTTACGTCGTTGACGTGTGCCGGACACTTTCGCAATACTCTGTTCGCACATCTGGAACGTGTTCACACTTATGAACAAATTCGCCGGGGAAGGCCCCTCGTCATGCGGATACTCAGTACTGCGCTCGTGCTTTCCTGCGCCCTTGGCGTGATCGCGGCGGCACCCGCGCACGCAGGCCATGACCTGGGGAGACAGGTTCTCCAACCCGGTGACGGCTGGGCTTCGAGCGGCACCGGCACGACCGGTGGGTCGGCCGCGACCACCGAGCACGTCGTGCGCACGCCGGCGGAGCTGCGGTCAGCCCTGGCGTCGCCCGCGCCACGCCTCATCAAGGTGCGCGGCGTCATCGACTTCAGGGCTGATTGCGCAACGTATGCCACGGACGGCTACACGCTCGCGGGCTATTTGGCCGCATACGACCCCGCCGTTTGGGGGCGTGACACCGAGCCGAGCGGCCCGCTGGAGGACGCCCGCGCGGCGTCCGCCCGCCGCCAGGCGGAGGCCATCGCGCTCAACGTCGGCTCCGACACCACGATCGTCGGCGACGGCAAGGGCGCGGGCATCACCGGCGCGAACGTCCGCATCCACGGCGCGAGCAACGTGATCGTCCGCAACCTCACGTTCCGCGACACCCGGGACTGCTTCCCGCAGTGGGACCCGACCGACGGCGCCACCGGCAACTGGAACTCCGACTACGACGCGGTCTCGCTGAACCGCGCCACGAACGTGTGGGTCGACCACAACACGTTCACCGACCAGCCGTCACCGGACAGCGCGGCGCCGACCTACTTCGGCCGCCCCTTCCAGCAGCACGACGGCTCGCTCGACATGACCAACGGCACCGACCTGGTCACCGCGTCGTACAACCTGTTCACCGACCACGGCAAGACGATGCTCATCGGCTCGTCGAACACCTCGACCACCGACCCCGGCAAGCTGCGGATCTCGGTGCACCACAACGTGTTCCGCAACGTCGAGGAACGCCTGCCGCGCGTCCGGTTCGGCCAGGTGCACGTCTACAACAACCTGTACGAGCCCGGACCGACGTTCGTCTACGGCTGGGGCGTCGGAGTGCAGTCGAAGCTGTACGTGGAGAACAACTACGTCAAGCTCGCCAACGGCGGCGCGGTCGAGGACCTGATCTACAACTGGGGCGGCACGGCCATCACCGAGGTCGGCACGCTGGTCGACGGCCGGCCGGTCGACGTGCTCGACGCGTTCAACGCGGCCAACCCGACCGCGCAGCTCGCGGGTGACGCCGGCTGGACGCCCGAGTTCACCCGCGGCCTGGAGGCCACGTCCCGGGTGAAGAACCTCAAGGCCGGTGCGCAGCAGCGCGAGCGCTACCACGTGGCCAAGGGCACGGACTTCGACACGGTGCAGGCCGCGATCGACGCCGCCCCGCCGGGCACCACGATCACCATCGGCAAGGGCGTGTACCGCGAGGTGATCCGGGTGCCCGCGACCAAGCCCGACCTGACCCTCAAGGGCTCCACCGGGACCGCGCGCGACGTCGTGATCGACTACGACAACGCCAACGGCACCAAGAAGCCCGACGGCACGACCTACGGCACCACCGGTTCGGCCACCGCGACCATCGAGGCCGACGGCTTCACCGCGCGCGACCTCACGTTCAGCAACTCGTTCGACCGGGCCGCCCACCCCGAGATCACCAACACCCAGGCCGTCGCGGTGAAGGCGACCGGCGACCGGCAGTACTACGACCGCGTCCGGTTCCTCGGCCACCAGGACACCCTGTACGCCGACACGCGCGCGGTGGGCACGAAGGCCCGCCAGTACTACCGGGGCGGCGAGATCGTCGGCGACGTCGACTTCATCTTCGGCCGCGCCACCGCCGTGTTCGACCAGGTCACGATCCGCGCGCTGGACCGGGGCGGCGACCGCCCCAGTGGAAGTCCGGCGGGCTACGTCACGGCCGCCAGCACGCGCCGCGACAACCCGCACGGCTTCCTGATCATGAACTCCACGATCCTGAGCGACGCGCCCGCGGGCACCTACTACCTCGGCCGGCCGTGGCACCCCGGCGGCGACCCGGACGCCATCGCCTCCGTCGTCATCCGCGACACGAAGCTGCCCGCCGCGGTGAAGACCGCGCCGTGGACCGACATGTCCGGCTTCTCCTGGCGCGACGCCCGGTTCGCCGAGTTCCGCAACTCCGGTCCCGGCGCCACCGCCGGCCCCGACCGGCCGCAGCTGACCCACGACCAGGCGGCACAGCACACCCTGCGCGCGTACCTCGGCGACTGGAACCCCGCATGAGGACGCGCACCTGGACGCCCTACGCGCTGATCGCACCCACGCTGGTGCTGATGGCGATCTTCCTGGTCTACCCGATCGGGAGCGTCGTCTACTACAGCCTCCAGCGGTACAACGTCACGCAGCCGTGGAAGAACGGCTTCGCGGGGCTGGACAACTTCAAGCAGATGCTGTTCGACGACCCGCTGTTCTGGCAGAGCCTGGCGTTCAGCGTCAAGTGGGTCCTCGTCGAGGTCGGCCTGCAACTGCTGCTCGGCCTCGTGCTCGCCCTGATCGTGAACGAGACGTTCATCGGCCGGGGCATGGCGCGGGCGCTGGTGTTCTCGCCGTGGGCGGTGTCCGGCGTGCTCACCACGGGCATCTGGATCCTGCTGCTCAACCCGTCGACCGGCATCTTCCAGGAGCTGTCGAACCTCGGCATCGGCTCGCCGGGCACCTCGGTGCTCGGCAACCCCGACACGGTGTTCGAGGCCCTCGTGGTGACCGAGCTGTGGCGCGGCGTGCCGTTCTTCGCGATCCTGCTGCTCGCCGACCTCCAAAGCATCCCCAAGGACCTCTACGAGGCGGCGTCCGTGGACGGCGCGAGCCGGTGGCGGCGCTTCACCAGCGTCACCCTGCCGCACCTGAAGGACGCGATCATCCTGTCGACGCTGCTGCGCGCGGTGTGGGAGTTCAACAACGTCGACCTCATCTACACCCTCACCGGCGGCGGTCCCGCGAACCAGACCACCACGCTGCCGCTGTACGTGGCCAGGCAGGCCGTCGACTCGCACAACTTCGGGTACGGCTCGGCGCTCACCGTGGCCGGGTTCCTGATCCTGTTGTTCTTCTCGATCGCCTACCTGCGGTTGTCGAAGTTCGGGAGTCGTGCATGACCGAGACGTTGACCCGACCGCCGGTGGACACCGCGCCGCCCCGGCAGCCGACCAAGCGGCGTCGCCGGGCCGTGGCCGAGGAACCGGGCAAACCGTGGATGATCCACGTGCCGCTGGTGCTGTACTTGCTGTTCACCCTCATCCCGTTCTACTGGATGCTGGTGTTCGCGGTGCGGCCCGCCGGCTCCACGCAGCTCGTGCCGTGGCCGATCTCGTTCGAGCACTTCGACACGGTGTGGAACGACATCGGGTTCGGCATCTTCTTCTACAACAGCGTGGTCATGGGCCTGGGCGTGCTCGTGTTCGTGACCATCCTGTCGGTGATGGGCGGTTACGCGCTGGCGCGGTTCAAGTTCCGCGGCCAGCGGGCGTTCCTGCTGGCCATGCTGTGCAGCCAGTTCATCCCCGGCGCGATGATGCTGATCCCGCTGTTCGTGATCTTCAAGGGGTTGGGGCTGCTCAACAGCATCACCGGCCTGGTCATCGCGGAGGTGGCGTTCCAGCTGCCGCTGTCGCTGATCCTGATGAGCGGGTTCATCCGCAACATCTCGGTGGAGCTCGAAGAAGCCGCCATGGTGGACGGTTGCTCGCGCCTGCGCGCGTTCTTCGCGGTTGTCCTGCCGCAGCTCAAGCCCGCCCTGGTGGCGGTCGGGTCGTTCGCGTTCATCGGTGCCTGGAACCAGTTCCTGTTCGCGCTGATGTTTGCGACGAAGCAGGACAAGTTCACCCTGCCGGTCGGCCTGAGTTACACGTTGGGTGAGTTCAACACCGACTTCGGAGCACTCGCCGCCGGTGGCGTGGTCGCCGCCGTGCCGGTGGTCCTGGTTTTCGCCGTCGTGCAGCGGTTCCTGGTGCAGGGGCTCAGCGCCGGGGCTGTCAAGGGATAGGGAGCATCATGAGAAAACTGCTGGTCGCCGTGGCCGCCGCCCTGGCGCTGTCCGCCTGCTCGTCCGAGGGAGGTGCGGGCGCCGACGGGAACGTCACCATCACGTTCTGGGACAACAACGGCGGGCCCGCCCGCGAGCCGATCTACAAGGAGCTGATCTCGCGCTTCGAGAAGGCGAACCCGACCATCAAGGTCGAGTACGTCGGCATCCCCAGCGCGTCGGTGCAGCAGAAGTACGACACCGCCATCGCGGGCGGCGAGACGCCCGACGTCGGCGGCGTGACCACCTCGTACCTCGCGCACCTGGTCGGCCAGGAGGCGCTGGCGCCCCTCGACGACCGCATCAACAGCGGCCCGCTGAAGGACAAGCTGCTCCCGTCGCTCGTCGAGACCGTCCGCCAGACCGCGCCGGACGGCAAGCTCTACATCGTCCCGTCCTCGGCCAACATGGACATCATCTGGTACCGCACCGACTGGTTCAAGGACGCGGGCCTGGAAGCGCCGAAGACCTGGGACGAGTTCATCAGCACGGCCACCAAGCTCACCGACACGGCCGCGAACAAGTACGGCTACACCATCCGCGGCGGCGCGGGCTCCGTGTTCCAGCTGATCACCGAGGCCTACGCGTACTCCGGCGTGGACAACTTCTTCAAGGACGGCAAGAGCACCCTCAACGACCCGGCCAACGCCGAGCTCGTCGACAAGGTGGCCGACCTCTACAAGAAGGCCACGCCCGAGGCCGACGTCAACAACAGCTTCACCCAGATGATCGCCCAGTTCACCGGCGGCTCGGTGGCGATGATGCACCACAACCTCGGCTCCTACAGCGACGTCACCAAGGCGCTGGGCGACAAGGTCGCCGCGATGCCGCTGCCGGTCGGCCCCAGCGGCAAGCGGACCGTGGTGCCCAACCCGACCGACGGCTTCGCGGTGTTCAAGAACAGCGAGAACCAGGACGCGGCCTGGAAGTTCGCCGAGTTCCTCACCTCGGCCGAGTCCAACAGCTACTGGAACGAGAAGGTCGGCCAGATCCCCGCCAACACCGACGTGCGCAGCGCGGCGTGGATCGACTCCGCCGCCCACGTGAAGATGGCGCTCGGCGTGCTGGAAGACCCGGCCACGGTCCTCGTGCCCGCGCCGGTCTACCTGCCGCAGTACTCGTCGATCACCAAGACCGACAGCGAGCCCCAGTACCAGAAGGTGCTCCTCGGCGAGCTGACCGGCCAGCAGTTCCTGGACGACATGGCGAAGAAGCTCACCGAGGCGCAGAAGGAGTGGGACGACCGCAAGTGACTCCTTCCCCGCCGGTGGGACGCGATTCCCTCCGGCGGGGAAGGCTCCAGGATCCACCTGCCCGAAACCGGGCCGAGCGCGGCAGCGGCACGCCGTTCGCACACCGGCCACCTGAGCGAGGGGATGTCATGAACAGGGCTCCGTCCCACCCGGTCGAGACCGGTCGTCACGCCGAAGGCCGCGAGAGCCTGCGGAGGTCGCGGTGATCGAGCGCGTCGAGGTGTCGGTGTTCACGACGACCGCGTGGACGGCGGTGGACCCGCACGGGCACCGCCACCCGAGCGCCGAGCACGAGGTCCGGGAGGCCCTGCTCGAGATCACCGACTCCGACGGTGTCGTCGGACGCGTCCAGGTGCACCCCGACCAGCTGCGCCCCGCCGTGCTCGACTCGATCGTGAAGCCGGTGCTGATCGGCGCGGACCCGTGGGACCGGGAAGGGCTGTGGCGCAAGATGGCGCGCAAGCAGCGCGGCTCCCACGGCCGGTTCACCGACCGGGCGCTCGGCTACGTCGACACGGCGTTGTGGGACCTGGTGGGCAAGAAGGTCGGGCAGCCGGTGTGGAAGCTGCTCGGCGGCGCCCGGTCCCGCGTCCCGGCCTACGCCAGCACCATGTGCGGCGACGAGATCCCCGGCGGGTTGAGCACGCCCGGGGACTACGCGGCGTTCGCGAAGCAGCTGGTGGAGCGCGGCTACCGGGCGATCAAGCTGCACACGTGGATGCCGCCGGTGCCCGGCGCGCCCAGCGTGCGCGCGGACATCGCGGCCTGCGAGGCGGTGCGCGAGGCCGTCGGGCCCGGTGTCGAGCTGATGCTCGACGCCAACCACTGGTACTCGCGCACCGAGGCGCTGGCCCTGGGCCGGGCGTTGGAGGAGCTGGACTTCTACTGGTTCGAGGAGCCGATGGAGGAGGCGTCGATCAGCTCCTACCGGTGGCTGGCCGAGCAGCTGTCCATCCCGGTGATCGGCCCGGAGGTGGCGTGGGGAAAGCACATGACCCGCGCCGAGTGGATCACGTCCGGCGCGTGCGACATCCTGCGCGCGGGCCCCACCGACGTCGGCGGCATCTCGCCGACGGTGAAGGCCCTGCACCTGGCCGAGGCGTTCAACGTGGACTGCGAGATCCACGGCGACGGCTCGGCGAGCCTGGCCGTGCTCGGCGGCACGGACAACGGCCGCTGGTACGAGCGCGGCCTGCTGCACCCGCTGCACGACTTCGACCGCGTGCCGCCGCACCGGCTCGCGATGGCAGACCCGCTCGACGCGGACGGGCACGTCACCCTGACCTCCTCTCCGGGTCTCGGTGACGAGTTCGACGTCGAGCACATCCGCGAGCACACCGTGGAGAGGTGGTGAGTCCGGTGTAGGACTTCGGTCGCCGCCACGCGCAATACCGCCGCCGGTTCCCTTTTCATCCACAGTCGTATGGAGGAAACCGCATGTCCCGCAAGATCTCCCGCGCGCTGCTCGCGGTGTCGGCCCTGGCCGCATCCGTGATCATGGCGCCCTCGGCCAACGCCGCGTCGTTCAACCTCCAGGGTTGGGCCACGCAGTGCGGCGGCACCACCGGTGGTGGCAGCGCCACGCCGGTCACCGTCAGCACCACCTCGGCGTTCGTGTCCGCGGTCGGCTCGTCCAGCGCCTCCGTGATCCGCGTGTCCGGCTCCATCTCGCTGTCGAGCATGACGAAGGTGGCTTCCAACAAGACGATCATCGGCGTCGGTTCGGGCGCGACCATCACCGGGCACGGGCTGAACGTCTCGAACGCGTCGAACGTGATCATCCGGAACCTGAACTTCACCAACTGGGCCGATGACGCGATCAACGTCCAGTACTCGACCAGGGTCTGGATCGACCACAACAGCCTGCGCAACGGTTACGACGGCGCCATCGACATCAAGCGCGCTTCCGACTGCGTGACCGTGTCGTGGAACAAGATCAGTTCCCACGACAAGACGATGCTGCTGGGCCACAGCGACGACAACGGCAGCGAGGACCGCGGCAAGCTGCGGGTGACGTACCACAACAACTGGTTCGACGGCACCGGCCAGCGCCACCCGCGGGTCCGCTTCGGCAACCCCGTGCACGTCTACAACAACTACTACGGCGGCGTGACGTCGTACGGTGTCGCTTCCACGGAGGAGGCGGGCGTGCTCGTGGAGGGCAACTACTTCGAGAACACGCGCGACCCGTTCCACCGCGGTGAGGGCAGCTCGGACCCCGCCAACCTGGTGGCGCGCAACAACCACTTCGTCAACTCGGGTTCGGGCGACCAGGGCGGCAGCGTCAAGGCGATCCCGTACGGCTACAGCCTCGACAGCGCGAGCAGCGTGAAGTCGACCGTGCAGAGCGGCGCGGGCGTGGGCAAGGTCGGCTAGTCGTCCGACTGGGCACCCCGCCACTCGGCGGCTCCTGGCGACTCTCCCCGCCAGGGGCCGCCTCCCGCGCGTGGCCGGGCGGCCGGTGCGACGTCCGCCGGCGGTCACCTCCCCGAGGCGAAGTCCGAGATGTTCTGCAGCAGGTTCGCCATCCTCCGGTACTCCTTCGCGCTCCAGCCGAAGAGGATCAACCTCGTCGTCCCGCCCGCCGAGGTCATCTCGATCCAGGTCGACGGGGGTCTTCTCACCGAAGGCGCCCCGGCGGTCCGGTGGGTGAAGCTGTGATCGCCCATCTCCGCGTACGGCAGCCGGATCCGCACGATCTCCTCGTCGCGGTAGTACCCCTTGCTTGTGTGCAGGTAGCCGCTGTAGTGCAGGGCGGTGTCGGTGAACAGGTAGAAGGAGTTCGGCTTGACCCTGTTGAACCAGTCCTGCACCGTGGACTCCCAGCAGTCGACCAGGCCGATGATCTTCTCGTCGGGGCCGAGCTCGGGCAGGTCGAAGCGGTGCGCCGCGGTCCTCGCGGCCGAGTCGACGTGGAACCGCCGTTGATTGCGGTCGAACTGCCGTAGCAGGTCGCCCACGCGCCTGGCGATCTGCTTCGACTCGTCGACGGCACTCGCCGCGGGTTCGTCCGGAGTGCGAGGTGTGGGCGTGGGAGGCGTGGGCGTGCCCTCCCGGGTCGGGGCGTCGGCGGGCAGGGCGTCGCGGATCCCGACGAGGAACCGCCGGACCTGGCCGTAGACCAGCGCGTCCCGGTCCGCCGGTTTGCAGATCGCGAAGTGGTCGGCGTCCACCGGGATCGGGCCCGCGCCGACCAGGCCGGGGTCGGCCGACCCCGCGTCCACGATCCGCACGCCCCGGGTGGCGTGCGCTTCGAAGAACACCAGGTTCCGCGCGCCTGACCGGTGCGCCCAGTCCCGGTACCGCACGTTCAGGTCCCGCAGGTAGGCGCTGTCGGGCTCGAGGTCCGCCACCGCCGCGGTCAAGCGCAGTCCGAGCCCCAACCGCTTGAGGTAGCCGGCCATATCGGCGCCGGTGTGCGGGGTGGCCAGGAACACCACGCCCCGGGCGTTCCGCGCGAACGACCGGTACGCGGGACTGCCCTCCGCGTGCAGCAGCATCTGCTTGGCGAGCAGCCCGCCCATGCTGTGGGTCACGAACACCAGCGGACGCTCGCCGACGCCCTCGTTCTGCAACCGCGCCAGCACGTTCACCGCGCGGTCCTGGATCGGCATCGCCCGTCCCAACCACCCCGACGGCGACGCGTCGTACCCCACCGACCACACCCCGGCCCCCGGCACGTCCGGGCCCAGCCAACCCGGCCAGAACGCCTCGCCCGCCGACCACGTCGTCCGGGCGTTCCCGCCGAGCCCGTGCAGGAACACCACGTCCAGCACCGGTGCCTCGGGCCATGACACCCTCACCACGTCCGTCACCGCCACCCCCTACCCAGCCGAGCAGGACGAACCCGGCCCAGCGGCGCGAGGGTCGCCGGGCGTCACAGTCAAGATCGATGGCGGGCGCCGTGCCATTACAAGGACGGGCTCGACGCCGGCCGGACGAGCCTGGCGCACGACGCGCGAGGCGGCGCCCCCGGGGGCCGGGGGGGGGCGCGGGGGGGGCGGGCGACAGGGTGACCCGGATTGGTGAAGTGGA
>NZ_JAJHUO010000053.1:24531-50088 GCF_020859565.1 Saccharothrix luteola
CGGGCCCGCCGCGGGCCGCCGGCGCCGGCCCCCCGCGGGGGGGGGGCCCCCCCGGGGGGCGGGGGCGGCGCCTCGGCTGGAGCGGACTACGGGTTGACCCTGATGGTGAACGTCGAGGTCCGGTTGCGGATGTTCTCGTTGTTGTTGCTGAACCGCAGGTCGTTGAACGTCACCGAGCCGACCGCGGGCCCCTGGCCTGCCTCCGGCATCTCGTTGGCCCAGAGACCGATGCCGGACTTGTGCTCGAACTGGTCGCCGCTCAACCGGGCCCCGGAGATCGAGATGTTCGTCAGGACGGTGTCCTGGATCGGGTTCTCCGGCGTCGTCCCGTTGTACTTGGTCTGGAACATGATCCCGGAGTACGTCGGGTCGATGATGTCGACGTCGTCGACCCGGATGCCCCGGAACGGCTTCGACGCCGAGAACATCCAGATCCCCGGGAACGTCTGCCCGTTCCAGAAGTGCCCGCCGGTGCGCACCAGCGTGATCCCGCTGAACGTCGTCGGCTCCGGGCCGAAGCCGTTCATCGGGTAGCCGAAGTCCAGCGAGCTGATCGTGACACCCGAGTAGGTCAACGTGTCGGCGACGTAGATGTTGCGGAACGTGTTCAGGAAGCCGCCGTACACCGCCAACCCGGCCGCGCGCCAGGTCGTCAACGACGACAGGTTCTCGTACACGTTGTTCTTCTCGTCCGCGCCGCCGGCGTCGATCGCGGAGAACAGCGCGAAGCTGTCGTCACCGGTCGAGCGCGCCTCGATGTTGGCCACCCGGTTGTCCGTGCTGCCGTTGGTCATGTTGACGCCGTCGGCGAACATGTTGCGGATCCGGGAGTCCTTGATGGTCATGAAGTCGGTGTTCGCGCCCCAGTAGAGGCAGACCATGTGCTCGGCCCAGATGTCCTCGATGGTGATGTTGGCGACGTTCGAGAAGTCGAACACCTTGCCCGGCCCGTCGATGCGGGAGGTGTAGTTGCCGAAGAACGCGAACCCGCTGAACGTCGAGCCGTTCACCGACTGCTCGGCCCGGAAGCCCGCGTCGGTGTTCTCCTGCGTGGTCGGCACGACGAACCTGGTGAACCACGGCCCCGCGCCGATCACCCGCACCGGCTTGCCGTACACCTGGAACTTCTGCGCCGTGGTGTACGTGCCGGCCGGCAGGTACACGCCGAGCAGCGTGCCGCTGGTGTCCATGCGGAACCGGTCCAGCGCGTTCTGCACGTCCTGGTGGCCGAACCCGGTCGGCGTGACGTACCGGGCCGGGTCGGGGTTGGCCCGCGCCACCGCGTGCTCGAAGTTCACGAAGTCGATGGCGTAGTTGGTGGTGTTCGCCGCGTCCTTCTGCAGCTTGATCTTCGTGCCCGCCGGGAACGTGCCGTCGAGCATCACGTTCGCCTCGTCGTAGATGTGCCGCGGCCCGCCCGCGCCCGGCGAGTTGCCCGGTGACGCCTCGTTGCCGTAGAGCCAGATGTGCCGCGAGTGCAGGTTGATCGCCTTGTGGAACGACCCGTTGACGTACACGTTCAGCGAAGCTCCGATGCCACCGCCGCCCGCGGCGTCCGGGATGGAGAAGCGGGTGACGAGGGTGTTGGTCGACCCGCCGGTGGTGAACTCGACCGACGAGCCGGTGCTGGTGAGCGTCACCGCGCGCCGGCCGGACGCCTCGCCGGCGAGGTCGCCGATGGTGCGGTTCGGGCCGATCTTCTGCGCGCCGCCCGCGGTGACGGCGTCCTCCGCCTCGACGTGCTGCCACGGCACGTTCGCGCCGCGGCCGACGAACAGCGACTGCGTGGTCAGGTTGTTCGCCTGCCGCGCGGCGATCTCGTTGGCGTCCACCGCGACTTCGGTGCGCAGCGCGTACTTGCCGTTGACGGCGGCCCAGGAGCCCAGCGTGATCGGCCCGGCCGACTGGCCCGGCTGGATCGCGCCGGTGTGGCTGCCGGTGAACGTGCGCACGGTCGCGCCCGTGGTGGCGTTGAGGAGCGTGAGCGTGACGCCGTGCGCGCCGCTCGCGGTGGCGATCGAGCCCTCGTTGCGCAGCACGACGGTGAACGTGGTGCTCTGGCCGTTGGCCGGGTTGTTCGGCGACCAGCTCAGCGCGCCTACCAGATCCGAGCTGGGCACCGGCGTGACGACCAGGGCGCTCGGGTGGAGGCGGGCGTTGTTGGCCTCGTTCTGCTCGACGACCTTCTTCGTCTCGTCGACCTTCGCGGTGTAGGAGTAGGAGCCGGAGCCGCGCGGGCCGATGTTCGCGGTGACCGTCGCCGACGCACCCGCCGCGAGGGCGCCGACCTGGGCCGTGCCGACGGCGTCGTCGCCGAGGAAGAACGTCACGTCGGTCGCGCCGGACGCCGCCGTGCCCGCGTTCCGCACGGTCGCGGACAGGGTGATCGGGTTCGTCTCGACCGGGCTCGTCGGGGTGAACGACGTCGCGCTCACGGTCAGGTCCGGGTTGGGCGCGGCCACGCCGAACACCTGGAACTCGGCGACCTGGCCACCGGGCGCGCCGGTGTTGGACGTGATGCGCAGCTGCACGTCCGCGACCCGTGCGGACAGCGGGATGGTGACCGTGTTGCCCGAGGCCGGGTTGAACGCGTAGTCGCGCGCGGGCACCAGGTTCGTGAAGCCCGAGGCGCTCTGCTCGCGGCCAAGCACCTGGATGTTCTGCGTGCGGGCGCCCCACGCCGACGCCGGGTTGAGCTTCAGCACGACCGAGCTGAGGTCGGAGTTCGAGCCGAGCTGCGTGGTCAGCGTGTTCGGGTAGGTCGCGCCTTCCCAGTACGTGGTCACGTCGTCGTCGTTGGCGTTCGTCGCCACGAAGTTGAACACGTGGGAGGAGGACGTGATCGGCCTGCCCTTGGCCAGGTTCGCGCCGGAGCCGGGCGAGCCGGGCCGGGTGACGGAGTTGCTGGGCGGCGACTGGTTGCCCGCCGCGTCCTTGGCGATCACGTGGTAGGTGACCGCGACCCCGTCCGGCTGGGAGTCGGTGTAGGTCAGCACCGTGCCCGGCAGGCTCGTGCGCAGCACGCCGTTGGCGTAGACGTCGTAGCCGGTGACGCCGGTGTTGTCGGTGGAAGCCGACCACGTCAGCCTGATCTGGCCGGACTGCGGCGCGGTGTGGGCGAGGTTCGTCGGCGCGGACGGCGCCTGCGTGTCGCCCGTGGTCGGGCCGTGCAGCTCGAACTCCGAGACCTGACCGGCGGGCCACGCGGTGTTGCCGGTGATCAACAGCCGCACGAACCGCGTGGTGGTCGCGGTGAACTGGATCGTCACCGCGTTGTTCGAGGTCGGGTTGAACGCGTGCGACGCCGACGGGACGAGGTCGCCGAAGTTCTGGCCGTCGGTGCTGTGCTGCACGGCCAACGTCTGGGTGCGCGAGCCCCAGCCCGCCGTCGGCAGCTTGAGCACGACCCGGTCGACCTTGACCGCCGCGCCGAGGTCGGCCCGCAGCCACTGCGGGAACGCGTTGTTCGCGCTCTCCCAGTAGGTGGCCTGGTTGCCGTCACCGGCGTTGGACGCCTGGTAGACGTCGTTGTGGCTGCTCGCGCTGTAGGTGGCGGCGAGCTTGGCGGTGACGTCGGAGGCCTGGCGGACGTCGATGTCGCGGACCGGCGCGCCGTCCACGCGCAAGTAGCGCACCAGCGTGGGGTCGAAGTCGAACGCCTGGTCCTCGCCGCGGCGCGGCGAGGACGGCACGAGGGTGGCGAACCCCTTGCCGTCGAGGCTGGTCTGGACGGAGAACGTGGCCTCGTCGTCCGGCAGCGACAGGCGGACCTGGTCGATGCGGGTCGGTCTGCCGAGGTCGAGCACCCCGGCCGAGGGCGCGGCCTGAGCGGCAGGGGGGCTCAGGGTGAACGCCGTGAGGCTCAGTGCGAGCAGTGAGGAGGCAAGGCGCGAACGGGCGCGTGTCGTCGTTGACATGGTCGTGCTGGCCCTTCTCTTAGGGCTGTTCCGGCGTGTTGTTAGAAAGTTCCGCATAATTGTCGATTTCTTGCGTAACCGGATCGCAGCGTTGCAGAGCCCCGGCGGGAAAGTCAACGGTCGGGCACCCGAGTAGGCCATCCGCACCAACACGACGAAGACCGCCCCTGGCGTGGGGCGGCCTTCGTCGTGTCCGGCGTCCTGTGGTCAGGACGCCTTGCGGCGGGCGGCGAGCAGGCCGATCAGCCCCGCGATCGCGATCGGTGCGCCGACCAGCGGCAGCAACGGCAGCCCGGCCACCAAGCCGATGCCGTTCAGCAGCACGCCGAGCAGCAGCAGCACCCTCCACACCACCGCACCGTTCCCGTCCTGTCGCGCCACGTCCGCTCCTTCCGCTCGGCTTCGGCCGCAAGCTAGCCACGCGGCCGGCCGCGCCGCGCGGCCCGCACGGGTTCGCACAGGTGGGAAGCCGTGCCCAGGTCCCCGTTCCGGGCCGTTGCGGGGATCTAGACTGCGTGATCATCTGGAGGTGGCGGTGAGCGACCCGAAAGCGGCGTTCGCGCAGGCGCTGGCGCGGTTGCGCGGACGGTTACCCGACGTGTCCGACGAGGCGGTGGCCCGGCGCGCGAGCGCGGTCGTGCTGCCGTCCGGCCGGCGCGTGGCCGTGAACGCGCGGCGGCTGGGGGAGTGGGTCGGCGGCCAGTCCGTGCCCCGGGACTTCGACGTGGTGCTGGCGGTGGCCATGGCGACCGGCGGCGTGCCGAAGCCGACCGAGCTGCGCGACCTGTGGCGTGCCGCCCACCGGGACCGCCGCGCCACGCCGAAGTCGGGACGGCTGGTCGTCGGCCGGCCGCCGAGCGACGCGGCGGCGTTGCGCGACCGCCCGGACCTGGCGGACGCGATCGACGCCGCGCTGCGGGCGCCCGACGTCCGCCAGGTCCTGCTCACGGGACCGGGTGGTGTCGGCAAGTCCCAACTGGCCACCGCCGCGTTCCACCGCGCCCGCGCCGACGTGCTGGTCTGGGTGGGCGCCCGCACCAGGCAGTCCGTGCTCACCGGCTACGCCCGCGCCTGGCGCGCGCTGGCCAAGGCCGCCGACGCCGACGAGGAGACCCAAGCCGACCTGTTCCTCGCCTGGCTTCGCTCCACCACCACGTCCTGGCTCGTGGTGATGGACGACGTGGACGACCCGGCCGAGTTGGCCGGCCTCTGGCCCGCGGGCGACGGGCGGACGCTGATCACCACCCAGCGCCGCGACGCGTCCCTCTTACGCCCGGACGCGCGGGTCGTGACCGTCGGCATGTTCACCGCGGACGAGGCCACCGCCTACCTGTCGGCCCGCCTCTCCGTCGACCCGCGCCACGACCCCGCCGACCTGGCCACCCTCGCCGACGCGCTGGGCCGCTTCCCGTTGGCGCTCTCGCAGGCCGCCGCGTTCCTCATCGACAGCGGCACCGACGTCCCCACCTACCTGGACCTCCTGGCCGACCGCCGCCAGCGCGTGGCCGACCTGTTCCCGCCCACCTCGCCCGCCGACGACCACCACGACACGGTCGCGGGCACCGTCCGACTGGCCGTGGAACGGGCCCGCACCCTGGCCGCCGACGCCGTCGACGCGCTCGGCCTGATCTCCGTGCTGGCCTCGGACGGCATCCCCGAGTCACTGCTCGCCGACCACCTCCCGGCACTGCGGGCGCTGCACCGGCTGAACCTCGTCACCCACCACGGCCGGGTCGAGGCGCACGCCCTCGTCCAACGCGCCGCCCGCGACCTGCTGCCCGACCTGGCGACGCCTGCCGTCACGGCCGCCGACGCGATCGAACGCGAGTGGTCGACCGCCGACCCGGACACCGCCGCGGCCCTCTACCGCAACGCCGAGGTGCTCCGGACCGTCGCCGGCGAGCACCTGTGGACCGGCGGAATGCACCCCGTGCTGCGCCGCCTGGGCCGGTACCTGGCCGAGATCGGGCGCCCCGCCGCCGCCCGCGACGTGGCCACGGCGCTGCTCACCCACGCCACCGACCCGCGGGACGTCATCGCACTGCGCACCCAGGTCGCCAAGGCGATCGGGGACCTCGGTGATCCGCAGACCGCGCTCGCCCACTTCACCGAGATCCGCGCCACCGCCGAGGACACCCTGGGGCTCACCGACGAGGACACCCTGTGGGCCCGCTTCCACCAGGCCAACTACCGCCTGGAGACCGGCCTCATCGAGCAGGCCCTCGCCGAGCTGACCTCCCTGATCGACTCCTGCGGCCTGCCCGCCGCCCACCCGGTCCGCGTCATGGCCGAAGACGACCGCATCCTGTGCCTGGGCCTGTCCGGCAACCTCACCGCCGCCCGCGACGCCGCGGACGACCTGGTCACCACCCTGCGCCGGGAACTGGGCCCGCGCCACAAGCAGACGCTGCGCGTCGTGCTGGGCCTGGGCCGCTGGATCGGCGAGACGGGGGACGCGCACACCGCCGTGGCCACCTACCAAGAAGCCGTCGACGGCCTGGAGGCCGTGGCCGGCCGAGGCCACCACGACACGTTCATCGCGCGCCACAACCTGGCCTACTGGCGTGCCGTCGCCGGCGACCTGCCCCGAGCCATCACCGAATTCGCCACCGCCAGTGCCGACGCCGAACGGGCCCTGGGCGAAACCCACCCGACCACCCTCACCTACCGCTCGAACCTGGTGTTCTGGCAGGGGATGGCGGGTGACCCGGAGGCACTGCACCACCTGACCGCCCTGCGGCACTCGGTGGAGCGGACCTTCGGCTACCGGCACCCCCGCGCGCTGCGGATCAGGCAACAACGAGCCCAGCTCCTCCACCGCGCGGGCCACACCGACGAGGCGGTCGACGAACTGCGCGCGGTCCTCGCGGAGATGTCCGCCGTGCAGGGCGACAACCACCCGCGGACGAGGGAAGCCGCCGACCTGCTCGCGAGCTGGCGGACCACCTGACCCGCCAACGCGAAGACCCGCCGCCCGGACTGGCGGGCGACGGGTCTTCGCGTTGGCACGAGCGGGAACCTAGGTCCGCCGCACGATGATCCGCTGCAGGGCGATGAACGCCAGCAGCAGGGCGCCGATCACGATCTTCGTCCACCACGACGACAGCGTGCCCTCGAACGAGATCAGCGTCTGGATCGTGCCCAGCACCAGCACGCCCACCACCGACCCGATCACGAACCCGACGCCGCCGGACAGCAGGCTGCCGCCGACCACGACCGCCGCGATCGCGTCCAGCTCCATGCCCACCGCGTGCAGGCTGTAGCCGGACAGCATGTAGAGGCTGAACAGCAACCCGCCCAACGCCGAGCAGAACCCGCTGATCACGTACACGCCGATCTTCACCCGCGTGGTCGCCAGACCCATCAGCCGCGCGGACGACTCGCTGCCGCCCACCGCGTACACCGTGCGCCCGAACCGCGTCAGGTGCAGCACGTACACCGCCGCGAGCACCGCCACCAGCGCGATCACCACGCCGTAGGTGATGGTCACCCCGCCCGGCAGCTCGATCGACCCCGTGGCCAGCTCGCGGAACGTCGGATCCTTGATCGACACCGACTCCACGCTGATCACGAAGCACAACCCGCGGGCGAGGAACATGCCCGCGAGCGTCACGATGAACGGCTGCACGCCGAACCGGTGGATCACCCAGCCCATCGCCAGCCCCAGCCCGGAACCGGCCGCGAGCACCGTGAGCACCACCAGCCACACCGGCCACCCGGCCTGCAACGCCGCCGCCGCGATCATCGTGGACAACGCCACCACCGACCCGACCGACAGGTCGATGCCGCCGGTCAGGATCACGAACGTCATCCCGACCGCGAGCACGATCAGGAACGCGTTGTCGATGAACAGGTTCGCCATCACCTGCCCGGACGCGAACCCCTCGTACCGCACCGAGCCGACGCCGAACGTCGCCACGAACACCACGAACGTCGCGATCACCGGCAGGAACCGCTTCGGCACGTTCACGCGCCCACGGGACCGCCCCGGCGCGCCCGCCGCGGCGACCTCCGGCTCCACGACCACTGTCTGCTGCTTCACGCGGGCACCCCTTGCTTCCCACGAACCCCACGAACCCGAATCCGGACCGGCGCCTGCACCAGGCACACCGCGATCACCACGACCGCCTTGAAGACCAGCGTGATCTCCGGCGCGATGCCGATGGTGTAGACCGTCGTGGTCAACGTCTGGATGATCAACGCGCCGAGCAGCGTGCCGGTCAACGAGTACCGACCGCCGGCCAGCGACGTGCCGCCGATGACGACGGCCAGGATCGCGTCCATCTCGATCCACAGACCGGCGTTGTTGGCGTCCGCCGCGCTCACGTTCGAGCTGATCATCAACCCGGCCACGGCCGCGCACAGCGCCGCGAACACGTACACCGTCCAGATGATCGTGCGCGCGCGCACGCCGGCCAGCCGCGACGCCGACGGGTTCACCCCGACCGACTCGATCAGCAGCCCCAGCGCCGTGCGCCGGGTCACCAGCGCGACCAGGCCCAGCACCGCCAGGCTGATCAGGATCGCGATCGGCAGCACCACGAACCCCGCGCCCACCTCGCGGAAGGTCGGCGAGTCCACCGTGACGATCTGGCCCTCGGTGATCAGCATCGCGATACCGCGCCCGGCCGTCATCAGCACCAGCGTGGCGATGATCGGCTGGATGCCCAGCACCGACACCAGGAACCCGTTCCACAGCCCCAGCACGCCGCACAGCACCAGCGCGAGGCCCATGCCGGTCCACGCGTCACCGCCCGAGGCGATGTACGTGCACGTCACCGCGCCCGCGATCGCCGCCACCGCACCGACCGACAGGTCGATGCCGCGGGTCGCGATCACCAGCGTCATGCCCAACGCGATCAGCAGCGTCGGCGCGCCGTTGCGCAGGATGTCGATCAGGCTGCCGTACAGGTGCCCGTCCTGCAGCCGCAGCGAGAAGAACGACGGCGTCACCACCACGTTCAGCACCAGCAGCGCGACCAGCGCCAGCACCGGCCACAGCAGTCGGTTCTTCACGACACCACCGCCTTCCGCGCATCCGTGTCCACACCGTGGTCGCCGCCGCCCGCGATGAGCGCCATCACGTCGTCCACGCCCGCGTCGCCGTCCAACTCGGCCACCTTGTGCCGGTCGCGCATCACCACCACCCGGTCGGACACGCGCACCACCTCCTCCAACTCGGCGGAGATGAACAGCACGGCCATGCCCTCCGCGGCCAGGTCCGCGACGACCTTCTGGATCTGCGCCTTCGCGCCGACGTCGATGCCGCGCGTCGGCTCGTCCAGGATCAACAGCTTCGGCTCGGTCACCAGCCACCGGGCCAGCAGCACCTTCTGCTGGTTGCCGCCGGACAGGTTGCCGACCGCGCGGTCCGGGTCGGCGGGCCGGATGTCCAGCAGCTCGATGTACTTCGCGACCAGCTCGTCGGCCAGCTTGCGCGGCACGGGCCGGGCCCAGCCGCGCGCGGCCTGCATCGCCAGGATCAGGTTGTCCCGCACGCTCAGGTCGGCCACGATGCCCTCGGCCTTGCGGTCCTCCGACGAGAACGCGATGCCGACCTCGATCGCCGCCCTGGGCCCGGTCAGCTTCAGCGGCTTGCCGTTGACCAGGATCCGGCCCGAGTCGGCCTTGTCCGCGCCGAACAGCAGCCGCGCCACCTCGGTGCGGCCCGAGCCGAGCAGCCCGGCCAGCCCGACCACCTCGCCCGACCTGACCTCCAGGTCGAACGGCGCGACGGAACCCTTGCGCCCGACGCCCTCGGCCACCAGGAACGACTGGCCCGGCGTGCCCGAACGGCGCTCGATCTCCTCCAGCACGCCCATCTCGCGGCCCAGCATCGCCGACACCAGGTCGATGCGGCTCAGCGAGGCGGTCATGTGCTCGCCGACCAAACGGCCGTTGCGCAGCACCGTCATCCGGTCGGAGATCTCGTAGACCTGCTCCAGGAAGTGCGTCACGAACAGCACCGCGACACCCTCGTCGCGCAGCACCCGGATGATCCGGAACAGCTCCGCGACCTCGTCCGCGTCCAGGCTGGAGGTCGGCTCGTCCAGCACGAGCACCCGCGCGTCCACCGCCACGGCCCGCGCGATGGCGACGAGCTGCTGCACGGCGATCGGGTGGCTCTCCAGCACCGAGCCCGGGTCGATGTGCAGCCCGATGCGCGCCAACAGCTCCGCGGCGCGGGCGCGCATCGCCTTGCCGTCGATGCGGCCGAACTTGCGCGGCTCGCGCCCGAGCAGGATGTTCTCCGCCACGGTGAGGTTCCCGCACAGGTTGACCTCTTGGTACACCGTGCTGATCCCGGCGGCCTGCGCCTGCGCGGGAGCGTGGAACGACACGGGCTCGCCCGCGTAGCGGACCTCGCCCGCCGCGAGCGAGTGCACCCCGGTCAGCGCCTTGATGAGCGTGGACTTGCCCGCTCCGTTCTCACCCATCAACGCGTGGACCTCGCCGGGGAACAGCCGGAAATCCACCTCTTGCAGGGCTTTCACTCCGGGGAACTCCACCGAGATGCCCCGCATGTCGACGACCGGCTCGGTCACCGGACAACTCCCCTCACGCGGACCCTCACAACAAGAACCTCACGACAAGACCCTCACACGAGAAACGACGGGAGCGGGCCCCGCCACCACACCCGGAGGGTGGCGGGGCCCGCGGTCTGGATCAGTACTTGCGGTTGGGGAGCTCGGTCTTCGCCTGCTCGACGGTGAACGTGCCCTCCTCGGTCACGACCCGCGGCGGCACCTCCTCGCCCGCGACGACCTTCTTCGCCAGCTCCATCAGCTGCTTGCCGAGCAGCGGGTTGCACTCGACGATGAAGTTGATCTCACCGGCGGCCAGCGCGGTCATGCCGTCCTTCACCGCGTCCACGGTGATGATCTTGATGTCCTTGCCGGGCACCTTGCCCGCGGCCTTGATGGCCTCGATCGCGCCCAGGCCCATGTCGTCGTTGTGCGCGTAGACCACGTCGATCTGCGGCACCGACTTCAGGAACGCCTCCATGACCTGCTTGCCGCCCGACCGCGTGAAGTCACCGGTCTGCGTGGCGACGACCTTCAGGTCCGTGCCCGCGATGGCGTCCTCGAAGCCCTTCTTGCGGTCGATCGCCGGCGCCGCGCCCGTCGTGCCCTGCAGCTCCACGACGTTCTTCGCGCCCGCCGCGTTGGCCTTCAGCCACTCGCCGGCCTTCTTGCCCTCTTCCACGAAGTCGGAGCCGAGGAACGTCTTGTAGAGCGACGTGTCGTCGGAGTCGACCGCGCGGTCGGTCAGGATGACCGGGATGTTCGCGCGCTTGGCCTCCAGCAGCACGGCGTCCCAACCGGTCTCCACCACCGGGCTGAAGGCGATGACGTCCACCTTCTGCTGGATGTAGGACCGGATCGCCTTGATCTGGTTCTCCTGCTTCTGCTGCGCGTCGGAGAACTTCAGCTCGATCCCGGCGGCCGCGGCCTCTTCCTGGATCGACTTGGTGTTGGCGGTGCGCCAGCCGCTCTCGGCGCCGACCTGGGCGAAGCCCATCGTGATCTTGCCATCGTCATTGCCCTTGGGGGCGCCCGTCGACCCCGCGTCCCCGGACCCACCGGATCCGCACGCGGTCAACGCGGCCAACAGGACCGCGGCGGCGGCGGTCGTGATCTTCTTCAACACTGGTCTTCCTCCGTGTGAACCCGAGACACTGACGGGATCGGCGAACCGCGTGACGGTGGTCACCTGGGGCACAAGAGTGAACGCTCACAATCGGCCCGTCAACCCCCCGGAAACGTCAACTTTGCATCCTTGACACGTTTGTTAGGCCGGTCGTATGTTAGCGCTCACTTTTGTGACCCATCACACCGCGACACCCGGATGCCCTGTTCATCCGCGGCCTCGTGCCGCGCGCAAGACGAGAGCGACGCCCCAAATGGTCACCCTTCGTCATCGTCCACGCACCCTCGTCGCGACTGTCGTCACGGCGCTGGTCGCGGCGGCTCTGAGCGCCCCGCCGGCATCCGCCGCCGACGGACTCGTGCTCCACTACCCCCTCACCGAAACCGACGGCGCCGTCGTGGCCGACACCTCGGGCGGAGGTCGCAACGCAACCGTTATCGGCGACGCCACCCCCGGCGGTCCTGAAGGCCTTCAGTTGGGTGGCGTCGACGGCCACGTGAAGCTGCCCGACAACGTGCTGCGCGGTTTGACGGAAGTCAGCGTGTCGCTCCAGGTGCGCATCGCGCCGGACCAGGCGACGCCGTACTTCGTCTACGGCCTCGGTAATTCCTCGGGCACGGCGGGTAACGGCTACCTGTTCACCACCGGCAACGCCTACCGGTCGTCCATCGCGACCGGGAACTGGTCGACGGAGCAGACCGTGACGGCGGGCCGCAATCTCGCCAGGGGTGTTTGGAAAACGCTTACCTACACGCTCGGCGGCGGCACCGCCGTGCTTTACGAGGACGGCGTCGAGGTCGCGCGCAAGACCGGCGTCACGATCACCCCGGCGATGATCGGCGGCGGCACGACCACCGCGAACTACATCGGCCGCTCCGTCTACAGCGGCGACCGCCGCCTGAAGGGCGCGGTCCGCGACTTCCGCCTCTACGACCGCGCCCTCACCGCGGCCGAGGCGCACGACCTCGGCTTCATCGCCGACGACGAGAAGGGCCGCCGCGACCTGGCCGCGATCGACCTCGGCGACACCTCCGCCGTCACCGCGAACCTCACCCTGCCGACCACCGGCCCGTACGGCTCCGCGATCACCTGGCGGTCAAGCGACCCCGCGGTCGTGTCCACCACCGGTGTGGTGACCCGTCCGGCGCCCGGCGCCGCCCCAGCGACCGTGACGCTCACCGCGACCGCGTTCGGGCAGACCCGCGACTTCCAGGTCACCGTGCGCCCGCAGCTGACCGACGACGAGAAGGTCGCCGAGGCCGACGCCGCGCTCGTCGTGTGGGACTCCGACGACATCCGCGGCAACATCACCCTGCCGACCACGGGCCTGCACGGCACCGCGATCACGTGGAAGAGCAACAAGCCCGGGATCATCACGCCCACCGGCGAGGTCACCCGGCCCGCGTTCGGCGAGAAGCCGGTGAAGGTGCAGCTCACCGCGGAGATCCGCGCGGGCGAGGAGACCACCCGCAAGAAGTTCAAGGTCACCGTGACGCCCCTGCCCGCGAAGCAGGACTACGAGGGCTACCTGTTCGGCTACTTCACCGGCGAGGGCTCGGCCACCGGCGAGCAGGTCTACCTCGCCGCCAGCCGCGGCAACGACGCGCTCAAGTGGGACGAGCTGAACCAGGGCAAGCCCGTGCTGACGTCCTCGTTGGGCGACAAGGGCGTGCGCGACCCGTTCATCATCCGGTCGCCGGAGGGCGACAAGTTCTACCTCATCGCCACCGACCTGAAGATCCACGGCAACGGCAACTGGGACCTGGTGCAGCGCAAGGGCAGCCGCCACGTCGAGGTGTGGGAGTCGACCGACCTGGTCAACTGGGGGCAGCAGCGCCACGTGCAGGTGTCGCCGGAGACGGCGGGCAACACGTGGGCCCCCGAGGCGTACTACGACGAGTCGATCGGCGCGTACGTGGTGTTCTGGGCCTCGAAGCTCTACGCCGAGGACGACCCGGAGCACACCGGCAACACCTACAACAAGATGCTGTACGCGACCACGCGCGACTTCCGCACGTTCAGCGAGCCGCAGGTCTGGGTCGACCCGGGCTACTCGGTCATCGACTCGACCGTGATCAAGCACGGCGGCGAGTACTACCGGTTCACCAAGGACGAGCGGAACAACACGTCCACCACGCCGTGCAGCAAGTTCATCCTCGCCGAGAAGTCCGCGCAGCTGCGCGACACGTCGTACGACTTCGTCGCCGACTGCATCGGCAAGGGCTCGATCAACCAGGGCGAGGGGCCGACGGTCTTCAAGTCCAACACCGAGGACCGCTGGTACCTGTTCATCGACGAGTTCGGCGGCCGGGGCTACGTGCCGTTCGAGACGACCGACCTCGCGTCCGGCAAGTGGACCCTCGCCGCGGACTACCAACTGCCCAGCCGTCCCCGGCACGGCACCGTGCTGCCGGTGACCAAGGCCGAGCTCGACCGGGTCCGGGCCGCGTTCCCCTGACCACGACGAGGAGCACTGGAGCGCGCATGTCCCGCGTTGTGATGGCCGCAGCGGCCGGCGCGGTCCGCACGTCCCGGCACGGACCGGGACGGCGGACCGGGACGCCACCTGACGCACGGTGTCGGCCGGGTGGTCGTGTCCAAGCCGGGTGGCGACGGAGGGGCCCGGGGACGTGCGGCCTTCCGGGTGAGCCGACGTGTCCCTGCGCTGGTCGGAAGGGTCTCTGGTGGACAATGGACCGTGAGCACCTTCACGGTGGACCAGGCGTGTTATCGCTAACATCGAGTACGAAGGCTGCAATGTCGACAGGGGAGATGGGGCGCTAGTGGAGCACAGGACCTCGCGCGATCCCGCGATGACGGACGTCGCCCGGCTCGCCGGGGTCTCGCACCAGACGGTGTCGAGGGTGCTGAACGGGCACCCCAACGTCCGGGAGCAGACCCGGCTGCGGGTGCGCGCGGCCATCGCGGAGCTGGGCTACCGGCCCAACAAGGCGGCCAGGGCGCTGGTCACCGGCCGGTCGCAGCTGATCGGGGTGGTGGCGCAGAACTCGACGCTCTACGGTCCCGCGTCGCTGCTCGCCGCGTTCGAGGCGGCGGCGGCCGAGGCGGGGTTCGCGGTGAGCGTGGGGCGGGTCAACGTCCTGGACCGCAACTCCATCTCCGACGCCGTGGAACGCCACCGCGACCAGCGGGTCGCCGGAATAGTGGTCATCGCGCCGACCGCGTCGGCCAACGACGCGGTCGGGGACGTGTCCGCCGGCATCCCGTTGGTCACGGTGGACGGTGACCCGGAGCGCTCGACGCCGCTGGTGACGGTCGACCAGGCGGCGGGAGCCTTCGCCGCGACCACCCACCTGCTGGAGGCGGGCCACCGCACGGTGTGGCACGTCTCCGGGCCGTCGGACTGGTTCGACAGCCTCGGCCGCATAAGGGGTTGGCGGTCGGCGCTGGAGACGGCGGGCCTGGAGGTGCCGCCGGTCGTGCCGGCGGACTGGAGCGCGGCCTCGGGCTACCGGGCGGGCCAGATGCTGGCCCGGATGCCTGAGGTCACCGCGATCTTCGCGGCGAACGACCACCTGGCGCTCGGCATCCTGCGCGCGATGAGCGAGCGGGGCCGGCGGGTGCCGCACGACGTGAGCATCGTGGGGTTCGACGACGTGCCGGAGGCGGCCTACTTCATCCCGCCGCTGACGACCATCAGGCCTGACTTCCACGCCGTCGCCAAGGAGACGCTGGAGCTGCTGCTGGCGCAGGTGGCCGACGGCGAGGTGGGCGCGCCGCAGCGCAACGTCCCACCGGCGCTGGTGAAGCGGGACAGCGTCGCGCCTCCCGTGCAGTGACCCCGGCGGCGGCACGGCGACGTGCCGCCGCCGAGGTGGAACGGACGGGGGCGGCCTGGTGCGGCCTCCGCGGTGGGGGTGGACGGGCACGGTGTCGCGCGGCCACCGCGCTGGAACGGACGTGGGCGGTGTCGTGCCGCCGCCCGGGGTGAACCGATGAGGGCGGCGTCGTGCCGCCCTCACGCCGTCCCGGGTGGCGGTATACCGTCACGCCACCCGCCGGCGGCGTCGCCGGGACCGGGCCCGCAACTTTTTCGTCCGGACTCCGCGCATCTGCGGTCCCGCACGCGGCCCGAACACGCCTAGGCTGACGGTGTGACCGCGCTCAGCCACGCAGCCCGCTGAACACCGGGTTTTGTGCACGCTCACTAACTCTTTAAGACCACGTTGCGGGCAGGTCTTGACGCCGTGAATGTTAGCGATAACACTGCCCATCATGGCGAGCGATCCATTGGTGGTGGGTGTCGACTTCGGCACGTTGTCCGGCCGCGCGGTGGTCGTGCGGGTGCGCGACGGCCTCGAACTCGGCACCGCGGTGCACGACTACCGGCACGGCGTGCTGGACCGGGCCCTGCCCGACGGGCGCCCGTTGCCCCCGGACTGGGCGTTGCAGGTGCCGCAGGACTACGTGGACGTGCTCAAGCACGCGGTGCCCGCGGCCATCGCCGACGCCGGGGTCGACCCGGCCGACGTGATCGGCATCGGCACGGACTTCACCGCGTGCACGATGGTCCCGGTCAAGGCCGACGGCACGCCGCTCAACGAGCTGCCCGAGTTCGCGGGCAACCCGCACGCGTACGTGAAGTTGTGGAAGCACCACGCGGCGCAGCCGCAGGCCGACCGGATCAACCACCTGGCCGCGCAGCGCGGCGAGGGCTGGCTGCCCCGCTACGGCGGGCTGATCTCCTCGGAGTGGGAGTTCGCCAAGGGCCTCCAGCTGCTCGAAGAGGCCCCCGAGGTCTACGCGGCGATGGACCACTGGGTCGAGGCCGCCGACTGGATCGTCTGGCAGCTCGCCGGCACCTACGTGCGCAACGCGTGCACGGCCGGCTACAAGGGCATCTACCAGGACGGCTACCCGTCCGCGGACTTCCTGTCCGCGCTCAACCCCGACTTCGCGACGTTCGTCTCCGACAAGCTCGAGCACCCGCTCGGCCAGCTCGGCGACCGGGCGGGCGGGCTCACCGAGCAGGCCGCCGAGTGGACCGGCCTCAAGCCCGGCATCGCGGTGGCGGTCGGCAACGTCGACGCGCACGTGACCGCGCCCGCCGCGCGGGCCGTCGAACCCGGCCAGATGGTCGCGATCATGGGCACCTCCACGTGCCACGTGATGAACGCCGACGTGCTGGCCGACGTGCCGGGCATGTGCGGCGTGGTGGACGGCGGGATCGTGCCCGGCCTGTGGGGCTACGAGTCCGGGCAGAGCGGCGTCGGCGACATCTTCGCCTGGTTCGTCGAGCACGGCGTGCCGGCGGAGTACCACGAGCAGGCGCGGGCGCGCGGCATCTCGGTGCACGAGCTGCTGACCGAGCTGGCCGCGCAGCAGCGCATCGGCGAGCACGGCCTGATCGCGCTGGACTGGCACAGCGGCAACCGCTCGGTCCTGGTCGACCACGAGCTCTCGGGGGTCATCGTCGGGCAGACGCTGGCCACCCGCGCCGAGGACACCTACCGGGCGCTGCTGGAGGCCACGGCCTACGGCACGCGCGTCATCGTGGACTCCTACACCGACGCGGGCATCCCGGTCACCGAGCTGGTGATCGCGGGCGGCCTGCTGCGCAACCCGCTGCTGATGCAGATCTACGCCGACGTGACGAACCTGCCGCTGTCGGTCATCGGCTCCGAGCAGGGCCCGGCGCTGGGCTCGGCGATGCACGCGGCCGTCGCGGCGAAGGCCTACGAGGACATCCACGCCGCGGCCAAGGCGATGGGCTCGATCAAGCGCGGCGCGTACCTGCCGATCCCCGACAACGTCGAGGCGTACGAGCGGATGTTCGTGGAGTACCAGGAGCTGCACGACTACTTCGGCCGCGGCGCGAACGAGGTCATGCACCGGCTCAAGGCGCGTCGCCGCGCCGTCAAGGGGGAGTAGTCGGTGTCCGCCATCCAAGACCTCCGTCGCACGGTCGCCGACCTGCACCGCGAGCTGACCCGCTACGAGCTGGTGATCTGGACCGCGGGCAACATCTCGGCCCGCGTGCCCGGCCAGGACCTGATGGTCATCAAGCCGTCCGGCGTGTCCTACGACGAGCTGACCCCCGAGGCCATGGTCGTCACCGACCTGCACGGCAACCTGGTCGAGGGCGACTACTCGCCGTCGTCGGACACCGCCGCGCACGCCTACGTGTACCGGCACATGCCCGAGGTCGGGGGAGTGGTGCACACGCACTCCCCGTACGCCACGGCGTGGGCGGCGCGCGGCGAGCCCATCCCGTGCGTGCTCACGATGATCGCCGACGAGTTCGGCGGCGACGTCCCGGTGGGCCCGTTCGCGCTGATCGGCGACGACTCGATCGGCCAGGGCATCGTGGAGACCCTGCGCGGCAGCCGGTCGCCGGCCGTGCTGATGCGCAACCACGGCCCGTTCACGATCGGCAAGGACGCGCGTGCGGCGGTGAAGGCCGCGGTGATGGTGGAGGACGTGGCCCGCACCGTCCACTTCGCACACCAGCTCGGCACCCCGAAGCCGATCGAGCAGCACCACATCGACAGCCTGTACGCCCGTTACCAGAACGTCTACGGGCAATGAGCCCACGAGGGGAGCCCCGCATGTCGCCTGCTGGGAAGCCGCAGGTCTGGTTCCTGACCGGGAGCCAGCACCTCTACGGCCCGGAAACGCTCGAGCAGGTCGCCCAGCAGTCGCAGCAGATCCAGCGGATGCTCACCGAGTCGGGCCGCATCGCCGCGGAGGTGGTGTGGCAGCCCGTGCTGACCGACACCGCCGCCATCCGCGACGTCATGCTCGCGGCGAACGCCGACCCGTCGTGCATCGGCGTGATCGCGTGGATGCACACGTTCTCGCCCGCGAAGATGTGGATCACCGGGCTGGACGCGCTGCGCAAGCCGCTGCTGCACCTGCACACGCAGCTCAACGAGGCGCTGCCGTGGTCGACCATCGACATGGACTTCATGAACCTCAACCAGGCCGCGCACGGCGACCGCGAGTTCGGGTTCATCCAGACCAGGATCGGTGTGCCGCGCAAGACCGTGGCGGGCCACGCGAGCGACCCGCGGCTGGCCGACCGGATCGACGGCTGGGTGCGCGCCGCCACCGGCTACAGTCACCTGAACGGGATGAAGTTGGCCCGGTTCGGCGACAACATGCGGGGCGTCGCGGTGACCGAGGGCGACAAGGTGGAGGCCGAGCTGCGCTTCGGCGTCTCGGTGAACACCTATGGCGTGAACGACCTGGTCGAGCTGGTGGACGCGGTCGACGACGACGAGATCGACCTGCTGGTCGCCGAGTACGCCGACACCTACCGGCTCGCCCCCGAGCTGCACAAGGGCGCCGATCGGCACGACTCGCTGCGCTACGGTGCGCGCATCGAGGCCGGGTTGCGCCGGTTCCTCACCGAGGGCGGCTTCGGCGCGTTCACCACGAACTTCGAGGACCTCGGCGGGCTGCGGCAGCTGCCGGGCCTGGCCGTGCAGCGGCTGATGGCCGACGGCTACGGCTTCGGCGGCGAGGGCGACTGGAAGACCTCCGCCCTGCTGGCCGCGGTCAAGGCGATGGGCGCGGGCACCGGCCGCGGCACCTCGTTCATGGAGGACTACACCTACCACTTCGGACCGGGCGAGCCGAAGATCCTCGGCGCGCACATGCTGGAGGTCTGCCCGACCATCGCGGCCGACCAGCCGTCGTGCGAGGTGCACCCGCTCGGCATCGGCGGCCGGGAGGACCCGGTCCGGCTGGTGTTCGACGCGGCGGCGGGCCCCGCGGTCGTCGTCGGCCTGGCCGACCTCGGCGAGCGGTTCCGGTTGGTGGCCAACGAGGTCGAGGTCGTGCCGCCCGACGAGCCGCTGCCGAACCTGCCGGTCGCGCGCGCGGTGTGGAAGCCCGCGCCGTCGCTGTCCACGTCGGCCGAGTCGTGGCTGACCGCGGGAGGCCCGCACCACACCGTGATGACCCAGGCCGTGGGTGCGGATACGCTGCGGGACTTCGCGACGATGGTGAACACCGAACTGGTGGTCATCGACCAGGACACGACGACCGCGTCGTTCGGTGACCGCCTGCGCTGGAACCAGGCGTACTTCCGACTCGCGCAAGGTCTGCGCTAGCCGGTCCCGCGACCGGCCGGCCCGCAAGCCGGCCGGTCGCGGACCAAGCACCACATCTAGGGAGAGAGAGAAACAATGAGGTTTCCGCGGATCGCCGCCATCACCGCGGCCGGCCTGATGCTCGCCGCCTGCGGGTCGGCGGAGAAGTCCGTCGACCAGCAGACCGGCTCGACGGAAGGCGCGCTCGTCGGCGTGACCATGCCGACCCGCTCGTCGGAGCGCTGGATCCACGACGGCGACAACATCAAGAAGGCGTTGGAGGAGAAGGGCTACAAGGTCGACCTCCAGTACGCCGAGAACGACATCCCGACGCAGGCCAACCAGATCGAGAACCAGATCACCAAGGGCGCGAAGCTGCTCATCGTGGCCTCGATCGACGGCACCGCGATCACGTCGCAGCTGCAGCAGGCGCAGGACGCCAACATCCCGGTCATCGCCTACGACCGGCTGCTGCGCAACACCGACAGCGTCGACTACTACGCCACCTTCGACAACTTCAAGGTCGGGGTGCAGCAGGCGACGTCGCTGCTGACCGGGCTGAAGGTCCTCAACGCCGACGGCACGCCCGGCACCGCGACCGGCCCGCTCAACGTGGAGCTGTTCGCCGGCTCGCCCGACGACAACAACGCCACGTTCTTCTTCAACGGCGCGATGTCGGTGCTCCAGCCGCACATCGACAAGGGCACGCTGGTGGTCAAGAGCGGCCAGACCGACTTCAAGACGGTCGCCATCCTGCGTTGGGACCCGGCCACGGCCCAGAAGCGCATGGAAGACTTGCTGACCTCCTCCTACGGCGGCGCCCAGGTGCACGGCGTGCTGTCGCCGTACGACGGCCTGTCCATCGGCATCCTGTCCGCGCTCAAGAGCAGCGGCTACGGCACCGGCGGCAACCCGTACCCGATCGTCACCGGCCAGGACGCCGAGGTCGCGTCGGTGAAGTCGATCATCGCGGGCGAGCAGTTCTCGACGATCTACAAGGACACCCGCGAGCTCGCGGCGACCACCGTGAAGATGGCCGACGCCGTGCTCAAGGGCAACAAGCCCGAGGTCAACAACGAGAAGGACTACGACAACGGCAAGAAGGTCGTGCCGTCGTACCTGCTCGAGTCGGTGATCGTGGACAAGGGCAACTACCAGAAGGTGCTCGTCGACAGCGGCTACTACACCGCGGATCAGCTGAAGTAGGTTTGCACACCATGTCCGACGAAATCCTGGTGATGCGCGGCATCACCAAGCGGTTCGCCGGGGTCACCGCGCTGCACGACGTCACGCTCGCCGTGCGGCGCGGTGAGATCCACGCGATCTGCGGTGAGAACGGCGCGGGCAAGTCCACGCTGATGAAGGTCCTCTCGGGCGTGCACCCGCACGGCTCGTACGAGGGCGAGATCGTCTTCGAGGGCGAGCCCTGCTCGTTCGGCGGCGTCCGCGACAGCGAGCGGCGCGGCATCGTGATCATCCACCAGGAGCTGGCGCTGTGCGGCCAGCTGTCCGTCGCGGAGAACCTGTTCCTCGGCAACGAGCGGGCCAAGCGCGGGTTCATCGACTGGAACCGCACCAACCACGCGGCGGGCGCCCTGCTCGCCCGCGTGGGCCTGCGGGAGAACCCGACGACGCCGGTGCACGACCTCGGCGTCGGCAAGCAGCAGCTGGTGGAGATCGCCAAGGCCCTGGCCAAGGACGTGAAGCTGCTGATCCTGGACGAGCCGACCGCGGCGTTGAACGACGACGACTCCGCGCACCTGCTCGACCTGCTCGACGGGCTGCGCGACGAGGGCATCACCTCGGTGATCATCTCGCACAAGCTCAACGAGGTGACCAGGATCGCCGACAGCATCACCATCCTGCGCGACGGCCGCACCATCGAGACGCTGCCCGCCAAGGACGTGACCGAGGACCGGATCATCTCCGGCATGGTCGGCCGCGACCTGGAGCACCGGTTCCCGCCGCGCACGCCCCACATCGGCGACGAGGTGCTGCGGATCGAGGGCTGGACCGTGCACAGCCCGTCCCAGCCCGACCGGGTCGTGGTCGACAACGCCACGCTGTCGTTGCGGCGCGGTGAGATCGTCGGTCTCGCCGGCCTCATGGGCGCGGGCCGCACGGAGCTCGCGATGAGCGTGTTCGGGCGGTCCTACGGCGTCGGCGTCTCCGGACGGGTGATCAAGGACGGCCGCGAGATCGACACGCGCACCGTCCGCAAGGCCATCGACCACGGCCTGGCCTACGTCAGCGAGGACCGCAAGCGCTACGGGCTCAACCTGATCCAGGACGTCAAGCTCAACGTGTCCGCGGCCGGGTTGGCCAAGCTGGCGCCCCGCGGCTGGGTGAACGAGAACGAGGAGCACTCGGTCGCCGAGAAGTACCGGGACTCGATGAACATCAAGACGCCCAGCGTCGCCACCCCGACCGCGTCGCTGTCGGGCGGCAACCAGCAGAAGGTCGTGCTGGCGAAGTGGATGTTCACCGACCCGGACGTGCTCATCCTCGACGAGCCGACCCGCGGCATCGACGTCGGCGCGAAGTACGAGATCTACTCGATCATCAACGACCTGGCCGACCAGGGCCGCGCGGTGCTGGTCATCTCCTCCGAGCTGCCGGAGCTGCTCGGCCTGTGCGACCGGGTCTACACCCTGTCCGAGGGCCGCATCACCGGTGAGCTCGACCGCGCGGAAGCAACCCAGGAACGCTTGATGCACCACATGACCCAGGGACAGACCTCATGACCACCGAAACCGCGGCCAAGGCGCTGAAGACCCCGGCCGGGCCGCAGCGCAGGTTCACGTTCAACCTGCGGCAGTCCGGCATCTACATCGCGTTCGCCCTGATCGTGGTGCTCTTCACGGTGCTGACGGATGGCGCCCTGCTGACGCCGCAGAACATCTCCAACATCATCGTCCAGAACTCGTACGTGCTGATCCTGGCCATCGGCATGATCCTGGTGATCATCGGCGGGCACATCGACCTGTCCGTCGGGTCCGTGGTCGCGCTGACCGGCGCGATCTGCGCGGTGCTGACCGTCCAGATGGGCCTGCCGTGGCCGCTGGCGGTGATCATCACGCTGCTCGCGGGCGCGGTGATCGGCGCGGCGCAGGGCTACTGGGTGGCGTTCTTCGGCATCCCGGCGTTCATCGTGACGCTGGCGGGCATGCTCGTGTTCCGCGCGCTGACGTTGACGGTGCTGGGCAACCAGGGCATCGGGCCGTTCCCGGACCAGATCCGCACGCTGGCCAACGGGTTCACCGAGGGCTACCTCGGCAACGTCGGCCTCGGCCCGCTCGGCGGCGCGGACGTGGTCAGCCTGCTGGTCGGTGTCGTGGTGGTGGCCGGGTTCGCGTTCAACCAGTGGCGCAACCGCAAGGCGCGGCTGAGCTACGGGCAGGTCGTCGACCCGTTCCCGATCTTCGTGGCGAAGATCGCGCTGGCGGCGGCCGTGGTGCTGGCCGTGGTCGTGCAGCTGGCCCGGTTCCGCAACCTGCCGTGGGTGCTCGTGCTGCTCGCGGTGCTGGCGCTGGGCTACTCGGTGATGGCGAACAAGTCGGTGTTCGGCCGGCACATCTACGCCATCGGCGGCAACCTCCAGGCCGCGACGCTGTCGGGCGTGAAGGTCAAGCAGGTCACGTTCTGGGTGTTCGTGAACATGGGCCTGCTGTCCGCGCTGGCGGGCGTGATCTTCGCCGGGCGCCTCAACCAGGCCGGTCCGACCGCGGGCAACGCGTTCGAGCTGGACGCGATCGCGGCGGCGTTCATCGGCGGCGCGGCGGTGCAGGGCGGCGTCGGCCGGGTGGTCGGCGCGATCACCGGCGGTCTGATCATGGGTGTGATCAACAACGGCATGTCGTTGATCGGCGCGCCCAGCGAACGGGTGATGCTGGTCAAGGGCCTGGTCCTGCTGGCCGCCGTCGCCTACGACGTGTGGACCAAGCGCCGCGGCCGCGCCTGACCCGCTGTACCGATCAAGGGCCTGCCTCACAGTGGTGCGGCAGGCCCTTGACGTAGGTCGGTCACTTCGGATTCACTACCGGAAAGGCCTGGGAACGCTCCCAGTTCCGACTCGGACGGCGGCCCGTCACGTCCCTCGGCGGGCCGCCGCCGGCCACCCCCTCCGACCGAATGTCCAGCACGATCTCCGCCGCCACTCAGGAAAGCGCTTACCAAGCCCTAGGAGATCACCACATGAAAGCACTACTCGCCGTGTCAGCGTTGACAGCGGCGCTCCTCCAGGTCACCGCGCCGGAGGCACAGGCCGCCTGCGGGGACGGCACCTACCACGCCGAGGTGACCGGGTCCGGCAGCAGCTTCACCGCCCGCCGGGGCAGCAGCACGGTCTACACCGGAAGCAGCCTGCGCGCCGCGATGCAGGCGGCCAACGACAGCCTGACCGCGAACCGCACGTCCAAGGAGCGGATCGTCGTCCGGGCGTCCGGCTCCATCCCCGCGGGCGAGCGGTACTCGATGCGCAGCTACACCACGATCGACCTGTGCGGCACCATCAACGTCACCGGCAGCGGCTCGGGCGACTACGCGCCGGTTTACGCGCGCGGCGTCCGCGACATCGAGGTCCAGAACCTCACCCTCACCGGCACCCCGCTGTACGGCATCTTCATGCGCAACGTCACCAACGTGGTGATCGGCAACGTCAACATGCGCCTGTCCGGCGGGTTGGGCGTGCGCATCGACAACCGCGGCGACACCAGCCAGTGGACCCGCAACGTCCGCATCGACTACGTCTACGTGCAGGGCGCCAGGTCGCACGCCGTGGAGACCTACGGCGTGGACGGCCTGACCATCGGCACGGTCGTGGCGCGCAGCGTCGGCGAGTCGGGCCTGCTGCTCAACCAGACGATCAACGCCACGGTGGGCACGGTCGACGCCGAGAACGCGGGTACCGGCACCGGCTACGCCGCGTTCCGCACCGCCAACCGCAACGGCCGGGTCGGCAGCAGCTACCCGATCAACATCCGGGTCGGCACGGTGAAGGCGCGCGGCGGCGGTCGTGGCATCTTCTGCGTCTCGGAGAGCGGCGGTCTCCAGATCGACCGGATCGACATCGCCAACACCGGCAACAACGCGATCCTGCTCGAGAACTGCTACAACGTGAACATCGCCGCCCAGAGCGGCACCGTCAGCGGCGGGGGCGAGATCCGGTTGGCGGCGCGCAGCGAGTTCCCGGTGACGCGCGACATCCTCATCCAGAACCTGACCGTCACCAACTCGGCGATCACCGAGAACCCGTGCGGGACGAACACCACGTTCCGCAACAACACGCTGGTCAACAGCAGGCAGAGCATCTGCTAGTGCTGGGGTGGGCGGCCCGGGTCGTGCGGTGCGGCGACCCGGGCCGTGCCGTGTGGTGACCCTGGTGGTGGTGTGGGTGGTGGACGGGATCAGGGCGAGCTACGAGGCCGACCCGGTGTTGATCGGCTTGGACGTCCAGCCGTTCGACTTCAGCGAGTGGGCGCGCCCGGGCGCCGCACCGGCCATCCCCCCTGACCTCGCGCGTGTCGAACGCTCAGGTCCCGCGTGTCGAACCTTCAGGTCCCGCGTGTCGAACCTTCAGGTCCCGCGTGTCGAACGCTCAGAACGCGAGAGTCCTACGTTCGGAGCGTGAGAGTCCTACGTTCAGGACGGGTGAGTCCTACGTTCGGGATGGCCGAGTTGAACGCTCGGTGGTCAAGCCCGGCTCGATTTGACAGGTGGATTCCAGCGGTCGTCGCATCACGGTGGTCAACTGCTGTCGGTGAGGAGTTTAGTGAGGCGCTCGGCTGGGGTGTCCCAGTCGAGTGTCTTGCGTGGGCGGCGGTTGAGTTGGGCGGCGACGGCGGCGAGGTGTTCGGGTGTGTGGACGGACAGGTCGCTGCCTTTGGGGAAGTACTGGCGGAGTAGGCCGTTGGTGTTCTCGTTGCTGCCGCGTT
>NZ_JAJHUO010000054.1:0-9809 GCF_020859565.1 Saccharothrix luteola
TCGGTGGCGTCCATCTTCATCTCGTTCTCGGCCGTCACCATGTCGAACTCGCGGTTGAGGATCCCCACGTAGGTGGAGTCGCCCAGCTTGTTGGCCGCGACCGCGGTGCCGAAGTACCGCCCGCTCTGCTGGGCCGCCGCCGCGAGCGTGGAGGCGGCGCCGCTGGCGGGCGACGCCACGAGCACCGCGGCGCCCGCGGCGGCGGCGACCAAGGTCGACACGAGTGCGACTCTTGAGACTGACTTCGCTGTCAGCGTCATGTTCGGCGCTTTCTGGGGAGCACCCGCGGTAGTGCGGGTGGGTGGGTTGGGGTCGGAGCGGTCGATGGTCCGCTCGGTGCGGGTGGCGGGGTTGCGTCGTAGCCACACGCTGTTCGGGTTCGAAACGTTAAGCAGTATTAACCGAAACAGTTTGGCCGATCAAGGCCTGGTCGGAGCCGACCCGAAGCCGTGGTTTACATGCATGAACACCGGCGAACCGGTTAAGGGCGATCTTGCGGCCCGTCCCGTAAGCCCAGGTGAAGGGCCCTGGGTGAGGGGTGCGTGGCGCTTCGGTCGCAGGGCGGTGAGTGGGGGTGCGCCGACGAGTTGTTTCGCAAAAATTCGAAACTATATTCGCAAATTTCGCCGCTCGGCGAGCGACTCGACACCTCACAGCGCGGCCTGCCGAACGGGTCCGCCCGGCGTCAGGCCGGTCGGCCCGCGTGCAGTCGGGTGTAGGCGCCCCCGCGGCGCAGCAGTTCGTCGTGGGAGCCGATCTCCATGATCGCGCCGTCCTGCATGACGACGATGCGGTCCGCGTCCCGGATGGTGGACAGGCGGTGGGCGACGACGAAGGTGGTCCGGCCGTGGACGAGCCTGGCCAACGCCTGCTGCACCAGGGCCTCGGAGCGGGTGTCCAGGGCGGAGGTGGCCTCGTCGAGGATCAGCAGGCGGGGGTCGCGCAGCAGCGCCCGGGCGATCACCAGGCGCTGCCGCTGGCCACCGGAGAGGTGGGAGCCGCGGTCGGCGACCGAGGTGTCGAGCCCGTCCGGGAGGTGGTCGACGAACTCCAGGGCGTTGGCGTCGCGCAGTGCCGTCCTGATCGCGGCCTCGTCGGCGTCGGGCAGGCCGAAGGCGACGTTCTCGCGGACCGTGCCGTCGAACAGGATCGGCTCCTGCGGCACGACGGAGATGAAGCGCCGGTAGGTGCGCAGGTCGAGGTCCGCCATGTCGGCGCCGTCGAGGAGGATCCGGCCCGACTGGGGGCGGATGAAGCCGATGAGCAGGTTGAGCGCGGTGGACTTGCCCGCGCCCGACGGGCCGACCAGCGCGATCGTCTCGCCGGGGGTGACGGAGAGGCTGAAGTCGCGCACCGCCGACCGGCCGGTCGCGTCGTAGGTGTGGCCGACGGCCTGGAAGTCCACCGCGCCGCGCACCTCGGTGACCTCGGCCTTGCCGGTGTTGTCCTCCAGGTCGGGTGTGCGCAGCACCTCGCTCGTGGAGCGGACGGACTCCAGTCCTTTGGAGATGACCGGCGCCAGGGTCATCAGGGTGGCCAGGGACGTGGTGGAGGTGGTCAGGAAGGCGCTGAGCATGACGACGTCGCCCGCCGTGATGCCCCAGGCGCCGTAATAGGCGACCAGGGCGGAGGCGGTCAGGAAGAGCACCGCGAGGATGTTGAGGAACACCCACGACAGCGACGCGACCCGGCCGTTGAGCAGGTCCAGTCGCAGTCCTGAGGCCAGCACCTTCCGCAGGGTGTCGTCCATCCGCCGCAGGGCGTGGCCCTCCAGTCCGTGCGCGCGGGTGACGGGGATCAGGCGGGTCATCTCGGTCACGCGGGCCGACAGGTGTTCCACGTCGTGGCGGAAGACCTCGTTGTGGTCGCGCAGGCTGGTGCGCAGCCGCATGATCACCAAGGCGGCGAGCGGCACGATCACCAGCAGCAGGGGCAGGAAGTGCGGTGCGCGGACGCCGACGATCGTCAAGCCGCCGATCAGCACGGTGATCGCGCTCATCGCGGTGTCGGTGGTCTGCTGCACCATCTGCTCGACGGTCTCGACGTCGCGGACGACCTTCGCCTGGAGCACGCCCGCGCTCATCCGGTTGTGGTAGCCGATGGACAGCTCCTGCAACCGGGTGCACAGGGCCGACCGCAGCTCGGTGCCCGCCCGCCGCACGCTCCCGTGCAGGAGGCGGACGTAGAACAGGTGCAGCGGGTAGTTGACGACCAGGATCAGCATGATCAGACCCGTGGCGACCCACATCCCGTCGAGCGGCAGGTGCAGCACCACGGTGTCGACGATGGTGGCCGTGACCAGGGGGAGCAGCCAGACCGGGCTGTGCTTGACGACGAAGACCACCAGCGCGCCGCCCAGGCGTCGCCGGTGCGGCCGGAACAGGCGGCCGAGGGCGCGCAAGGGGCCTTCGTGCAGGTCACGGTGCCCTCGCTGGGGTTCGGACGAGGTCACCGGGGAGTTCTCCAATCAGCGGAAAGCGCTTTCCGGATTCTCCGGAAGGGCTCGAACGCTGTCAAGCTCGCGCGTCGTCAGGGCCCTCCGCTGCGGTTGATCCTCGAGCGGGTGCCGGTGTCGCGTCCCGCCGTGTCGCAGCACCTGAAGGTCCTCAAGGAAGCGGAGCTGGTGGTGGAGGCCGCGGCGGGCACGCGGCGGCTGTACCGCGCCAACCCCGGAGGGCTGGACGTGTCGCGCGGTTATCTCGTCCGCTTCCGGTCGAGCACGTTGGACAACTTCGCCGCCCCGACGGCGGCCGAGGCCGAGGAGAGCTGACGAGGATGAGCGCCGAAGCGACCACGGAGATCGTCGTCCACAAGACGGTGACCGTGCCCCTCGGGGTGCGGCGGACGTTCGAGCTGTTCACCGGTTCGAGCGCGGGGTGGACGGCAGGGAGTGCCCGTGGAGCCGGGTCGCGCGGTGGTCGCCGCCGAACCGGCTCGTGCTGCTGTGGCAGATCGGGGCCGACTGGACCCACGACCCGTCGCTGGGGACCGAGGTGGAGATCGACTTCGTCCGGGCCGAGGCGCTGCGCGCCGCCTTCGACGGGCTCGGCGGCTCGAGCGACGCGCTGACGCGGTTCGCCGAGTTCGCGCGATGACCAGAGCCCGCCGCCAGGTTGGCTGGGGGTTCCGGACCCGCCCGAGGCGGTACGCCGCCGTTCGCATAGCTGGACAACGTCGAGTGGACTGTCCACCTCGCACAGTCGCGGGTGGACTCGTGGCGCCACACTTCTTGTGCTCGGCGTGTCATCACACGATCGGGGTTCACTCGTTCGTGGTAATCCCATGCGGGGATGCCCAAGGTCGGTCCGGGGCTGGACGATGGAACAGCCGCACGCTGCCATTCGCAGTCGTGACGTGAACGGATTCGCCAGGGGGTAGACCATGACGGCAGCACACGTCGTCGTTTCCATCGAGGCGGGGGCCTCGGCGCAGACCGGGGGAGGCCACGTCGCCGCGGGCTGGCTCGTCGAACCGACCCGGGTCGTGGTGCCCGACCCGCCACCCGGCTTGCTGGACGGCAGCCTCGACGTCGAGGCCGTGCTCGCCGCGGCGGACGAGAGCGCGGTCGAGCGCATCCCGCCGGCCGAGGTGAACGCGCTGAGGGTCGCCGGCGCGGAGTTCGCCGTCCTCGACCTCGCCTCGGCGTCACGGCACGCGCCGAACGCCGTGATGCCCGAGTCGGTCGCGCTGGAGGCCGCGATCGCCGCCCACGGGGGTGACGCGCGGGCGGCGTTCGAATCCGCGGGCACCGGCCCTCCGATCCCGGGCGACAAGGCGTGCGCGAAGCACAACATCGTCAACTGCGCTCGCTGCTCATGACGTGGAGCCGCCTCGCCCCGGTGGCCGCCGACATCGGGCTTGCCCTGGCGGCGGGCGCGATGGACGTGGTGCTCTACTCGCACGTCCCGCTGCGGCCGGAAGCGCCGGACTTCTGGTTCGCCGTGGGGTACCTGGGACTGGCGTTCGTCGTGCTCATGGTGCGGCGGCGCCACCCCATGGCGGTGTTCGTCGTGGTGCTGGCGCTGGCCGTGCTGGCCTCTCCCGTCAGCGGCTTCGACTTCCGCCCCGAGATCGTCGTGTACCTCGCCCTGTTCACCGTCGCCGAGCGGTGCCGGGTTCGCGTCGCGGGCGTGGCCCTGGTCGGCGCGCTGCTCTACGCGTTCTCCACCTCCACGCCCGACTTCGACCCCAGCGGTCTCGAGGACCTCCTCGTGGACGTCGCGGCGGCTGCCTACCTGACCTTGTTGCCGCTGTCGGTGTGGGCGACCGGCCGGTGGGTCCGGACCAGCCGGGAACACGCGCGGGTGCTGGAGGCGAGGCGAGAGCTGGAGGCGCACCAGGCCGTCACGGAGGAGCGCGGCCGGATCGCCCGGGAACTGCACGACGTGGTGTCGCACGCGGTCACCGTGATCGTGCTCCAGGCCGCGGGCGGGCGACGCGTGGTCGACCGCGACCCGGACCGGGCCGAGCGCGCGTTCGACACGATCCAGCGCCTGGGCGAGAACGCGATGGGGGAGCTGCGCCGGATGCTGGAGGTCCTGCGCGCCGACGGCGAGCCGGCCGAGCCGCAGCCCGGCGTCGACGACATCCCGGCCCTGCTGGACTCGTTCCGGGCGGCGGGGCTGCGCGTCGAGTCGCGCGTCGTGGGCGAACCCAATCCGGTCGCGCCGGCCGTGGACCTCGCGGTGTACCGGGTGGCGCAGGAGGCCTTGACCAACGTCACCAAGCACGCGGGCACCGGCGCGTCCGTCGAGGTGCTGCTGACCTGGACCGCGGACCAGGTCGAGATCCAGGTCCACGACGAGGGCGGGCACGGCGCCGCCCACCGCGGCCCGCTGTCCACCGGCCACGGCCTGACCGGTCTGCGCGAACGGCTGGCCGCGCTCGGCGGCAGCCTGAGCACCGCCCGCACGCCCGCCGGCGGTTTCCGGCTCCGCGCCGTCCTGCCGCTCGCCGACACGGCCGGGCCAGGCGAGGACGACCCGCGGCCGGTGCCGCTCCGCCGGGCGCGGCTCGGCCTCCTTCCCGCTCGGGCCCGCCGCACCCAGGGCCGGAGGGTGGGAGCCGGGGCGCGAACACGTCCGGAAGAGGAGTTCGCGCCCGGCGTCGACCCGTGAGCGCGGGCTGGGGTGAGGTCGTGCCGGAGGCCGCCGCGCGCGCTTTCCCGCCGGCGGGACCGGTTCGTTGACGACGGGACGCCGCGCCGAGACGATCTGGACGCGCTGCCGGCTCACCTCCATGCCCGGAGCGCCTTCTCACCCTCGGCTTCGGGCTTCTCCCGGTGCCTCTCCCGCAGAGGAACACAGTTGATGCACAAGTTCAGATCGTTCTCGGGCGCCCTGGCGGCGGCTCTGGCCCTCGTCGCCGCGCTCGCGCCGAGCGCGACCGCCGCCCCGGCAACGCCCGCGGTCGACGTCCAGGTGTCGGCGGCAGCCGCCTCCGGGGGCAGCGCGGCGATCGAGATGGTGGACGTCCAGGAGTCCGTCGTCACGACGTACACCACTACGACCGCGTGGGTGCGCCAGTGCGCCTCCCTGAGCTGCGGTTACCACCCCATCCCGGCGAACTCGTTCATCATGGCGTACTGCTACACCTCGAACGTCGGCATCTTCTGGAACATGGTGCTCACCACCCACCCGACCAATCCGAACCTGCCGATCGCGGGTTTCGTGGACACGACGGCCCTGTACCAGGACAACGTCCACCAGCCGTGCGCCTCGGTCGGTACCGGTCCGAACCGCCCGGCCGCCGAGATGTGGGCGCACAGCTGCCCGCTGATGGCCTGCGGCTACGGCGTCATCCAGGCCGGGCACGACCTCGCACTGCTGGCCGTCACGGATCAGATGTACGAGGGCGAGTACTGGGCGCTGGTGCTCGACCACGACAACGTCAACAAGGACCTCGTCGGCTTCGTGCACGAAGACGACCTCTTCTTCTAGGACGACCTCTTCCAGCGGGCGCCGGGACGTCGGACGTCCCGGCGCACAGCTCACCCGGGTCAGCAGGCCCCCGTCACGTGTCCCCTGGTCAGCGGCAGGCGCTGCTTGGTCGTCTCGTCGGCCGGGACGTAGACCTCGATCCGCATCCCGCGCATCGACGCCACCTCCAGCTCGTTGATCGAGAACGCCATGTCGCCCGCGTCGCGGTTGGACAGCTTGCGGATGCGGACCTCCGGCTCGGCGACCTCGTGCCGCGCCCACAGCTCCGCGAACTCGTCGCTGAGCGCGAGCAGCCGCCGGATGTCCTCCTCCCACTCCGGGTCGCCCACGTGGCGGGCGTAGTCGGCGCGCAGGCGGGCGACCGTGTAGGGCACTTCCTCGTCGTAGTTGAGCAGCTTCTGCCTGGCGGTGGGCTCGGTCAGGTGGCACCACAGCATGTTGCGGTGCACGCACGGCATCGAGTGCCACTGCCACAGCAGGTCGGCGTGGGCGTCGTTGGCCAGGACCACGTCGTACCGGGCGTTGATCAGCGTCGCGGGCAGCGGGTCGAGGCCCCGGAGCACCGCCCGGATCTCGTCGGGGATCTTCGTCGCCGTCGTGCCGATGCGCTGAGGGGTAGCCTCGGCGAGGTGATAGAGGTGCCAGCGCTCGGTCGCGTCCAGACGGAGGGTGCGCGCGACGGCGTCGAGCACCTGCGCGCTGACGTTGATCGACCTGCCCTGCTCCATCCAGGTGTACCAGGTGACCCCCACACCGGCGAGCATCGCGACCTCCTCGCGCCGCAGGCCGACGGTGCGCCTGCGGGTTCCCGGCGGCAGCCCGACGTCCTCCGGGCTCAACCTCGCGCGACACGCCCTGAGGAACTGCCCGAGTTCGGCTCGGCGACGGTCCTGCACCGTCGCCGCGGTCTCGACGCTCATCAACCCCATCCTCACGCTGTGCCTCCACGGCTTCGCACAGCGTAGTTCATGGTAGTACCAGTAACAGTGTTCGCGGGCTCTACCCGCCGTCCCGCCCGAACCGCCACAGTGGCCGCATGACAACCCAACCAGCCACTTCCTCGCCCGCACAGGAAGTCTCGGGCAAGCACCCGTGGGGGATGTTGACGGTACTGCTGCTGGGCCAGTTCATGGCCCTGCTGGACGTCACGATCGTCAACGTCGCCATGCCGACCATCGGCGTCGACCTCGACGCGTCCGGCGCCTCCCTGCAACTGGTCGTCGGCGGCTACACCGTCGCGTACGCGATGCTGCTGATCACCGGGGCCCGGCTGGGCGACCTGCACGGCAGGCGGCGCATGTACCTGATCGGCGCCATCGGCTTCACCGTGGCGTCGCTGGTCTGCGGTATCGCCCCGTCCACGCTCGTGCTGATCATCGCCCGGTTCGTCCAGGGTGCCGCGGCGGCCGTCATGGTGCCGCAGATCATGAGCGTCATCCAGATGCGGTTCACCGGTCAGGCCCGGGCCAAGGCGCTCAGCGCGTACGGCGCGGTGCTGTCGGTCGGCGCCGTGGCGGGCATGATCCTCGGCGGCGTCATCGTCAACGCCAACATCGCCGACCTGACCTGGCGGCCGGCGTTCCTGGTCAACGTGCCGATCGGCATCGCCCTGGCGCTGCTGGTGCCGAAGCTGATGGAGGCCGACGCGCCGCGCGGCACCCGCAAGCTCGACCCGGTCGGCCTGGCCATCTCGGTGCCCGCGGTGTTCCTGATCGTGCTGCCGCTGGTGCTCGGCCACGAGGCGGGCTGGCCCGCGTGGACGTTCATCTGCGTGGCGCTGGGCCTCGTGCTCGCGGTCGTGTTCGTGGTCGTGGAGAAGCGCATCGGCGCCCGCGGCGGCGACCCGCTGCTGAACCTGGACGTGTTCAAGGCGGCCAGCATGGGCACCGGCGTGTCCACCCTGCTGCTCAACCAGATCGCCTACGGCGGCTTCCTGTTCGCCTTCGCGCTGCACCTCCAGCAGGGCCTCGGCGACTCGGCGCTGTTCGCGGGTCTGACCTTCACGCCGATGGCCGCCGCGTTCGGCCTGGTGGGCTTCTTCTGGCGCAAGCTCCCCCCGCGCATCCACCACCTCGTGCCGACCATCGGCATGGTGCTGTGCATCCTCGGCTACGTCGGCATCGCCGCGAGCGCGCAGAGCGACCCGCACGGCGCGCTGATGTGGATCTCGGTGGTGGTGGTCGGCGGCGGCGTCGGCTTCGCGTTCAGCCCGCTGCTGGTGCTGTCGCTGGTGCAGGTGCCGATGCAGAAGGCCGCGGACGCCAGTGGGCTGCTGACCACGACCATGCAGCTCGGCCAGGTGACCGGCATCGCCGTGTTCGGCAGCCTCTTCCTGACCCTGGCCGGGCGTCCGCTGACGCCCGAGTCCTCGTCCGACGCCACCACGAGCACGTTCACCTACCTGGCGATCCTGGCCGCGGTCGCGGTCATCGCGGCCGTCTTCCTCGCCCGCACGGTCGCCCAGGCGAAGCGGGCCGCCGCCGCGGCGGCGTGACGAGGAGTGGGCCCGGTCCCGAGTGAGGAGGTCGCCGTGACCACGGCGGAACAGGGCGCGGTCACGGCGGCCGCGCACCTCATGAGTTACCCCGCTCCGCGGACCTGTCCGTTCGAGCCGCCGCCGGAGTACGCCCGGCTGCGGGCCCAGGAGCCGGTGAGCCGGGTCCGACTCACCGACGGCAGCATCGCGTGGCTGGTGACGCGGCACCGTGACGCCCGGTTCGTGCTGTCGGACCCGCGGTTCGCCGCGAACCGCCACCCGGCCGTCCCGCTGCGGGCGTCGGGTGGCGCGGCCGGCGCCCGGCCGCCGGTGGCCGTGGACGGAGACCTGCACGCGAAGGCACGCGGCTCGGTCGGCGGCGAGTTCACCGCCGAACGGGCCGGGCTGCTGCGCCCGCGCGTCCAGGAGCTCGTCGACCGGCGCGTGGACGCGATGCTGGCCGGCGGCAACCCGGCCGACCTGGTGGGGGCGCTGGCGCTGCCGGTGCCCTCGCTGGTCATCGGCGAGCAGCTGGGCGTTCCGCACGAGGAGCAAGACCTGTTCCAGGAGTTGACCGCCCGGTTGGTCCGCGCCGGCGCGGACGAGGAGGAGCGCGAGGCGGCGACCGCCGCGCTGCGCTCCTACCTGGCCGACCTGGTGGCCCGCAAGGAACGCGTGCCCGGTGAGGACCTGCTGAGCAGGCAGGTCCTGGCCCGGCGCGAGCGGCACGGCGAGGTGGACCGGGACGCCTTGGTCGACCTCGCCCGGCTGCTCGTGGTGGCCGGGCACGAGCCGACCGCCGGGATGATCTCGCTGGGTGCGCTGGCGCTGATGCGCGACCCCGACCAGGTCGCGGGCCTGCTCGCCCACCCGGAACGGGTGCCGGGCGCGGTGGAGGAGCTGCTGCGCTACTTCACCGTCGTCGAGCAGTTCACCGCGCGGGTGGCCGTCGCGGACGTCGAGGTGTCGGGCGTGCCGGTGCGCAGGGGCGAGGCGGTCATCGTGTCCGCGGCTGCCGCCGACCGCGACGAGGCGGCGTTCGCCGATCCCGACCGGCTGGACCTGGGCCGCGACGCGCGGCACCACCTGGCGTTCGGGTTCGGCCCGCACCAGTGCGTGGGGCAGCACGTGGCCCGGGTGCAGGTGCAGGTCGCTCTGGAGACCCTGTTCCGGCGTGTTCCCGGCGTGCGGCTCGCCGTCGCGTTCGAGGACCTGGAGTTCAAGCACGAGACGCACTCCCGCGGCTTGCACGAGCTGCTCGTCACCTGGTGAGCCGGGCGCGGCCACGAACCCGCGGCCGCGCCCGGCCCACCGACGGCCCTGCCCACGGAGAAGCCCCCCACCCGCGCCCGCCGGGGGGGGCGGCGCCGGGCCCCGGCGGGGCCGGCCGGGGG
>NZ_JAJHUO010000054.1:9819-49039 GCF_020859565.1 Saccharothrix luteola
CCCCCCCCGGGGGGGGCGGGGCGCGCCCCCCCCCCCCCCGCCGCCCCCCCCCCCCCGCCGCCCCGCCCCCCGCCCCCCCCCCCCCCCGGCCCCGCGGGGGGGGGGCTTCTCCGGTCACCGGCGGTGACGTCAGTGGGCGACGGCCACGGTCTGCGGCGGCAGGAGGGGAAGGCCGAGGATCATGTCGGACGCCTTCTCCGCGATCGCGATCGTCGGGCCGTTGGGGTTGGCGAACACCGTCGGCATGACCGACGCGTCCACGACCCGCAGGCCCTCCAGCCCCATGACCTTCAGCTCGGGGTCGACGACCATGCCCATCGCGCACGACCCGGCCGCGTGGTAGGCCGTCTCGGAGTACCGGCGCGCGTGGGCGCGCAGGTCCTTGTCCGAGTCGGACTCCGGCGGGTTGTGCAGCGCCTCGGCGTAGGGCTTGAGCGCCTTCTGGTTCGCGATCTCCATGGTGAGCCGCAGGCCCGCCACCGCGGCGTCCATGTCGGACTCCTCGGCGAAGAAGTTGTGCAGGATCCGCGGCTTGGTGGTCGGGTCGGCCGACGCGATCATGATGTGGCCGCGGCTGAGCGGGTCGATCACGTCCGCGCCGAAGGAGATCGCGTGCGCGGTCGGCACGCCGAGGCCGCCGTCGGCGAACATCACCGGCGCGGCGTGGAACTGGAGGTCGGGCAGCTCCAGGCCGGCCTGCGAGGCCACGAACCCGCCGGACTCGGGGATGTTGGACGTGAGCGGCCCGCGCCCCTCCTCCATGAACTGCCGGACGTACTCCGGCTGCCCGGCCGCCAGCAGGCTCACCGGCTGGGAGGTGGTGTAGATCAGGAAGTCGTGCGTGTGGTCGATCAGGTTCTGGCCGACCATCGGCTGGTCCAGCACGACCGGGATGTCGAGCGCGCGCAGCAGCTCGGCCGGGCCGACGCCCGAGAGCTGCAGGAGCTGCGGGGTGTTGTAGGCGCCCGCCGACAGGATGACCTCGCGCGTGGCGCGGATCTCGAACTGCTCGCTGAGCCGGGAGGCGGCGACGCCCACGGCGCGGCCGTTCTCGAACAGCACCCGGTGCACGAGCATGTCGGTCTCGACGGTCAGGTTCGGGCGCGCCATCGACGGGTGCAGGTACGCCACCGCGCTGCTGCACCGGCGACCGTCGCGCTGGGTCACCTGGTAGAAGCCGAAGCCCTCTTCCTTGGCCGCGTTGAAGTCGTGGTTGGCCGGGTAGCCCGCCTCCAGCGCCGCCTCGACGAACGCGGTCGTCATCGGGTTGTTGGAACGGTTGTCGGACACCGACAGCGGGCCGCCCACGCCGTGGTACTCGTCGGCGCCGCGCTCGTTGTCCTCGGACCGCTTGAAGTACGGCAGCAGCTCGTCGTAGCTCCAGCCCGGCTGGTTCCACGCGTCGTAGCGCTCGCGGGCGCCGCGGATGTACACCATGCCGTTCATGCCGCTGGTGCCGCCGAGCATCCGGCCGCGCGGCAGGTAGATGCGGCGGTTGTCGGCGTACGGCTCGACGTGGGTGTCGTAGTCCCAGTCGAGGTTGGTGCGGAAGAGCTGGGCGCACGCGGCCGGGATGTGGATGTTCTGGGAGCTGTCGACCGGCCCGGCCTCGATCAGGCAGACCTTGACGTCCGGGTCCTCGCTCAGCCGTGCGGCGAGCACGCACCCAGCGGAGCCGGCGCCGACGATAACGTAATCGTACATCCGCGATCCTTTCCGGTTTTCGTCCTGAAGAAATGCGCCGACCTGTGCCCGCGTCACCGGTCCCGGCGGCGCGGATGACAGTCAACGAGGTGAACAACCGCAGTCAGGCCATGGCGGCGGACCTGCCCGAGGGCGGATCGCCGCGTAGTGCGCGCATTCGGCGGACGACCCGGTGTCCGAGGTGTGGCGGCAATTGCGCGGCAGTCGTGGGTACGTGGTTGCGCGCGCAACGGCAATGAAGGACCGGATCGCCACCGTGAACGCTACCGCACACGAGCGGCCGGGAAATTGCCGAGCGCCCGAGCGTACGGGAACCCGAATCTCCGCGACGCGCGGCAGGTCCTGGCGGCGATCGGTGCGGCAGTGGCTGCCTGGCTTGTCCTGGTCGGGGCGAAGCGGCCGGAACCATTGCTCCTCCAGTCCACGGCAATAATGCGGTCATCGTGGCTCGGTCGGCCGGGCCCGGACTACTTCGGCGTTGCCCTGGTCGAAGCGCTGCGATCACGCGCGAATGTCGTGCGGAACGGCCGGGTGATGTTCGTGCGCGGCGATGGATTCGATCCGTGCGGGACATCACCGCAGATCAGACCCTGGATCGTGGCGACGGCGCACCGGCCTGTCGTCCTTGGTGTCCTCCTTGTCTCGCGCGCGGGGCGTCCTTCCCATACCGTCCTTCGCCGTCTTCTCCGGGATCATTCCGACATTGAATGTGAGCTCCCCTCGAAATAGCCTTCGGTACCGTCGAAACTTTTCGCTCGCATTCGACCGTTATGTCCGAATCTTCGGGAATGGAGCGGTCGGTGCAAGTATTTCCGGATCTTCGGGGTCACTCGCGGCCGAATGGCTGCTTCTGGTCGGTTCACCCCGGTGCGCCAATCACCGGCGGTTGCCGGCCGCGCTCGGCACAAAGCAACACGGAAGAAGTGGGGTCAGTTCGATCCGGGGAGGATCGAGGGTGTCGGACGTGCGTTGCGCGTTTTCCGGCGATCATTTCCGATGAACTGGCCCACTGGTTCCGCGGAACTGGTTCACGCTGCTCGTGCGGGAACCGATGAGGAGGAAATATGGCTACGGCCACCACAGATCGTGCAGCGCAGCTCAATGCCTACTACGGGCCCTTCACCTCGGAGAAGGAGAAGGAAGTCCTGAGCGTCCCGCTCCGCCTCGTCGCGGCGTGGGCCGAGAACGACGCGAACGGCGTCGCGGACGTCTTCACCGAGGACGGCATCCTGATCCTGCCGGGTGACGTGTTCAAGAAGGGCCGCGACGAGATCCGCTCGTTCATGAAGGCCGCGTACGCGGGTCCCTTCAAGGGCAGCGGCGTGACCGGCAACCCGGTCGACGTCCGGTTCTACGCCGACGACGTCGCGCTGCTGCGCACGCACGGCGGCATCCTGGCCCCCGGTGAGACCGAGATCGCCCCCGAGCTCGCGGTCCGGTCGACCTGGGTCTGCGTCAAGCGGGACGGCACGTGGTTGCTCGCCGGTTACCAGAACAGCCCGCGCGGCGAAGGCGCGACGCTGCGCTGGTAACGGGTTCCGGGGCGCCCGCCGAGGTCGGGGCGGATCAGCGGCGCCACCCCCTGCCGCTGCTGATCCGCTCGTTCACCGGGGTTCGCGGAATCCACGCGCTCGAAGACAGACCGCACCCAGCCGACCGCACAGGAGAAGAAATGGGTTCCAAGGCCTCATCGCTCGTCGCCCAGGCCAAGCAGTGGGCGACTTACTACGGTGACTACACGACGGGCCCGGAGGGCGCCGCGCTGACCATCGCGCTGCGCTTCCGCGCCCTGTGGGAGGACAACGACGCCGAGGGCATCACCGACCTGTTCGTCGAGAACGGCAGCCTGCTGCTCGGCGACGAGCAGCTCAAGGGCCACGGTGAGATCCACGCCTACCTCACGGCGGCGTTCAACGCCGGTTTCCGGGGCACGAAGCTGATCGAGGAGGTCGCGGACGTCCGGCTGCTGAGCCCCGACGTCGCGATGGTCATCACGACGGGAGGGCTGGCGGCGAAGGACGCCACGTCCGTCCCGGAGGGCAACTCCTCCCGCACCATGTGGGTCGTCGTCAAGCGCGACGGCGACTGGTGGCTCGCGTCCTACCAGTCCAGCCCGCTCAAGGGCTGATCCACCTCCACCACGTCCGCAGGCCGCGCAGGGTCCGGGAGTCGAACGACGGGTCGTGCGCGGCTTCCGGCGGCGCGCGGGCCGCTCGTTGCAGAAGGAGAACCGGATGTACGACTATGTGATCGTCGGCGGCGGGTCCGCGGGCTGCGTGCTCGCGGCACGGCTCACCGAAGACCCGGACGTCACCGTGTGCGTGGTGGAAGCCGGTCCGCTCGACACCGTGGAGAACATCCACGTGCCGGCCGGTTTCGCGAAGCTGTTCCGCACGGGCGTGGACTGGGACTACGACACCCACGACGAGCCGGGCCTCAACGGGCGCCGCGTGTTCCTGCCGCAGGGCCGCGTGCTGGGCGGCACCAGCTCCATCAACTCGATGATCTACGTGCGCGGCAACCCGCTGGACTTCGACGCCTGGGGCCAGCCGGGGTGGGGTTTCGACGACCTGCTCGGCTACTTCCTGCGCTCCGAGGACAACGACCGCGGCGAGTCGGCGTTCCACGGCGTGGGCGGCCCGCTGGGCGTGTCGGACAACCGCGCGCGCAACCCCATGTCCACGGCGTTCCTCGCCGCCGCCGCGGCGGCCGGGTTCGCCGCCAACGACGACTTCAACGGCCCCGCCCAGGACGGGTTCGGCTACTTCCAGGTCAACCAGCGCGACGGCCGCCGGTCCAGCGCCGCGACCGCGTTCCTGCACCCGGTGCTGCACCGCCCGAACCTCACGCTGGAGGCGAACCTCCAGACCCACCGCGTGCTGGTCGAGGGCGGACGTGCCACGGGCGTGGTCGGCTTTCGGGCCGGCGAGGAGATCACCGTGCGCGCCGAGCGCGAGGTCGTCCTCGCCGCCGGGGCGTACAACTCGCCGCAGCTGCTGATGCTGTCGGGCATCGGGCCGGCCGCGATGCTGGGCGCGCTGAACATCCCGGTCGTGCTCGACCAGCCGCTGGTCGGCCAGAACCTCCAGGACCACGCGCTCGTGCCGCTGGTCTACACCCACCGGCACCCGATCAGCATGCTGGCGGCCGGGGCCCCCGAGTCCGTCCACCAGTTCGTCACCGAGGGCCGGGGCCCGCTGACCTCCAACGGCCCCGAGGCCGGCGGGTTCGTGCGGACGCTGAGCGGCCTGCCCGCGCCGGACGTCGAGTTCCTCACCGCGCCGGTGATGATCGCCGACAGCGGCCTGGCCGCGCCCACGGCGCACGCGATCACGCTGGGGGCGTCGCTGCTCACGCCGCTGAGCCGCGGGCACGTGTCGCTGGGCTCGGACGACCCGACGGCCAAGCCGCGGATCGTGCACAACTACTACGCCGACCCCGCCGACCTGGACACGGCCGTGCGGGCGTTGCGGATCGCGTTGGAGATCGCCGGCACGGCGCCGCTGGAGCCCTACACGGAAACGGCGTTCCGGCCTCCGGCGTCCACTTCGGAGGAAGACCTGCGCGCCTACGCGCGAGCCCGCACGCAGTCGACCTACCACCCCGTCGGCACGTGCGCCATGGGGCAGGTCGTGGACGCCGAACTGCGCGTCATGGGCGTCGAGGGACTGCGCGTGGTCGACGCCTCGGTGATGCCGACGATCACCCGCGGCAACACCAACGCCCCGGTCATCGCGATCGCCGAGAAGGCCGCCGACCTCATCAGCGGTGCCCCGGCGCTGCCGGCGCGCGGCACGGAAGCCCTGGCCGCTTAAGGGTTCCGGGTACTCGGATCGGCCGGACGGCACGCCCGCCCGGCCGATCCGCCACGTCCGCGCCCGAGTCGTCACGGCACCACAGGCGTGCCATACCCTTGCTCCGGAGCGGCGGCGTGACCGGAGGAGTCGATGCTGGGATGACGGCTGAGCGACCGATGCCCACGCAGGACGACGTGCTCGGGTACTTCAGCACGCTGTCGAACTGGGGGCGCTGGGGCGACGACGACGAGCTCGGCACGCTGAACCACATCACCGACGACGTCCGGCTGGCGGCGACGCGGGCCGTGCGCCACGGCCGGAGCGTGTCGTGCGCGTGGGAGGTCGCCGTGCCGGGGGAGATGGAGCGGTCGACGACGACGTGCCCGTGCGCCGCCGACATGCCGGGCGCCGAGGACATGCCGGTGCCCGGGTTCCGCAACGACCGGCGCTGGGGCTTCTCGTCCGAGCGGCTCGGCCTCACGTTCCACGGCAACACCATCACCCACGTCGACTCGCCGTGCCACCTCTTCTGGGACGGCACGATGTACAACGGGCGGTCGCACTCGTTGGTCGACCCCGCGACGGGATCGGCGTGGGCGGCCGTCACGGCGGCGGCGAACGGGATCGTCACGCGCGGTGTCCTGCTGGACGTCGCCAGGGTCCGCGACGTGCCGTGGCTGGAACCGGGGCAGGGCGTGTTCCCAGAGGACCTGGAGGAGGCCGAGCGCCGCCAGGGCGTGCGGGTGCGGTCCGGCGACGCGGTGCTCCTGCGGACCGGCCACGGCCGCGCCCGGCACGAGGCCGGTCCGTCCGGCGGTTTCACGCAGGCCGGCTGGCACGCGTCCTGCCTGCCGTGGCTGCGCGAACGGGGCGTCGCGCTGATCGGCGCCGACACCCCCCAGGACGTTCAGCCGTCGGGGTACGAGGACGTGCTGATGCCGGTCCACGCCGTGGGCCTGGTCGCGATGGGCCTGTGGCTGCTGGACAACTGCGACCTGGAGGCGTGCGCGACGACCGCGGCCGAGCTCGGCCAGTGGGACTTCCAGCTCGCCGTCGCCCCGGTCCGCTTCGCCGGCACGTCCGGCAGCCCGGTCAACCCGATCGCCACGTTCTGACCGCAAGACCCGCGCCACCTGCGTTGCGTCGACCGGGCACCCAGCGGTCGTGCGGCTTTGGCGGAAGTCGACAGAAATGGGCTTCTCGCGTTGGCGGTTGTGGCATGTCGCCGCCTCAGCGCGGTCCACTACGTTGGCGGGTATGGACAATGACGTTCGTCACACCGCACCCCGTGCCCGCTTCGATCGCCAAGGGCGGCGCCTGCTCGTGCTCGGCATCGGGGTCTTGGCCGTGCTCGTCTCGGCGACCGTGCTGGCCTTGAAGGACCTCGGCGCGGTGGTGGTGCGCTTAGTGGAGCAGGGCACGCCGGTCTGGGCGCTCGGCGTGTTCGTCTTCGCGGTGTTCGCGGGCATCGCCAAGATCGTGACCTCGTTCAGCGAGCCCATGAGCCGGGTCGTGCGGATAGTCGAACTCCGCCGGGCCGCCGGCGACGACCCCGGCCGTGACACCTGAGCCGTGCGGCAGTTCATCGACGCGGCCGGAAGTAGCGCTTCGTGATGTCGTCGCCGACGGCCGCGCCGAGGGTGGTGCCGTCGACGTCCGCAGGCCGGAAGTGGATGCCTGCCCAGATACGTGCCTCGACGACTTCGGCGGTGGCCTGCGAGAAGCTGTCGCAGTGCCGCGTGGTGCCGCTGTCGGCGCTGAACGCGCTGAAGGGGACGAAGTAGTGGGCGTAGGCCGTCATCTGCGCGGCGGTGCGGCAGGTGTGGCCGGAGGGGTAGTCGGGATTCGGCGGGGTCGTCACCAGCGGCGTCCACCCAGGGTCGGCCGCCGTGGCCGAGTTGCCGTCGGTGTCGGCGGACCGGATGGCCGTGATCGGCCGCCAGAAGTGCCAAAATTCCTTGTCCAACGCGCAGATGTCGGATTCATCCCACCGCATCCGACGACCCGGCAGGCTCTCCGGAACGCGTCGCGACCTGCGCCGTCGGCACCTCCCCGGTGGGACGCCATCCCCGAGGGTGGTCACCATGGGTAACCGAATCGTCCCCAGCCTCGTGTTCGGCGGCCACCCCGGACCGGGAGCTCTCCCCCCGGACCCGCATCCCACGGGGCCCGACTCCGACAATGGCGGCCCCGACGGCGACGGTCGATTCCCGCGGCGGTGGGATTTGGACCTGCGCCGGACCGAGGCACCGCGTCCCGGTGCCCTGCCGGCCCGGCGCACGTCGTAGCCGCGCCGCCACGCCATCCGCACGTTCGACGAGAAAGGCCGGATCGGCGATCGGCTGCTGTTCGGCGTTCTGGAGTGGCACAGCCGGATGCCGGTGTCGATCCGGGTGCACGACAGCGGCGCCGTGGTGGTGTGCCGTGATCCGCGCGGCGGATCGGCGTTGACCGAACGCTCCTTGGTCGCGGTGCCGGCGCCGATCCTGCGCTGGTGCGGGTTCGCCGGGCGGGAACAGGTGCTGCTGGTGGCGGTGCCGTCGTTGTCGGCGCTGGTCATCTACGGTCAGGAGACGCTGGACCGTCTGCTGCCTGACCCCCGGGCGGGTGGTGGCCGAGGCGCGTTCGGCCGGTGGAGGGTCGTCGGTGTCCCGGATGCCGGGCGACCGTGCGGATCGCGGTGACGTGGCGGTGGCTCTGCTCGTTCTGGAGCGGATGAGCCTCACCCCGAGGATCTGGTCGCCGCCGTGGCCGCGCGGACGGTCCCGACGTTCGCCGAGTTGGTGCCGAAGGTGTTCGAGGCGATTGTCCGGGCCGGGGTGCGTTGATGACGGCGACCGGGGCGAGCGACCACCGGGTGAGAGTGGCGTTGGCGGAGATCAATGGGGTCGTGTGCCGCCCGGCGTCGGCGGCAGTAGGCACTGGTGTGTACATGGAGGCGCCAGCGTCTCCTGCGACGGCGATAACGCCGAGGGCGGTCACGGCCGCCCGTGACGATGGATGAGGTCATGAAGCGGGGTCGGGATGCGGTGATCGTTCGGTGGTTTCGGCAGCGACGTGGGTGCACTGTCGCACATCCACAGGGCTGCCGACGGTGCTCTCACCTTCGGAGGCTGCCTCGGACGGCAACGCGGGTGCGCGGGAACGTCAGCCTGTAGGGCCTGAGATCGATCGCCGTGCTCGACAGCAGCCTCTGTCGCCCGTCGGGGTATCGACTCGGCCACCCGGTTGAGGCGCTACCGCTACGTCATCGAACGCACCCTGGAATGGGTTTCCCGGTCCGGTGACTGGCACGCTGCTACGAACGCAAGGCCGCCCACTTCACGGCATTCGCCCAGTTGGCCTGCGCGATGATCTCCACCACCGAGCCGAAACCGGTTTTGCTGGGATTCGCGCGCGGCGACGACTCGTTGGCCGCGTGGCTGGCGACGCGGGAGGCCGGGATCGAGGTCATCCCCTACCACCTCTACATCGTGCCGAACCTGCGGTTCGTGGAGGACTCCCGGAAGTTCTACGAGGACTTCTTCGGCACCCCGATCCTGAACCTGCCGCACCCGTCGATCTTCCGTTGGCTCGGCGCGCTGGTGTTCCAACCGCCCGAACGTGCGGCGGTCATCGAGGCCGCCCAGCTCCCCGAACCGACGTATGAGGAGCTGGCCGATTTCATCCGCGCGGACCTCGACCTGCCCGCGGCCTGGAACGCCGACGGCGTGCGCGCCGCCGACTCGCCCAACCGGCGGATGTCGGTCGTCACCCACGGCCCGAAGCGCGAGCACCTGCGCAAGGTGTGGATCGTGTGGGACTGGCGCATCGCCGACGTCCGACGAGGCGCTGGCGCGGCACAACTGCCTGAGGAGTACGAGTGGTTCGGCCGCAGTGTCGACTCACTGGACTTCCGGTTCCTCGACCCGATCCGGCGCCACGCACCCGACGACTACGCCCGGATCTTGGTGGTTCCCGCTCGCCGACCTGGAGCTCTTCCGCCGTGACCTCGCCCGCTGACCCCAACGCAGACATCCTGGCCCAGCTCCAGGCCACCGCCGCCATCGGCGGTCCAACCTCGAACGCCTACCTGCTGGCCCAACTCAACGCCGAACCCGAACCCGGCCCGCTGGCCGACGTCGAGTACACCGGCGACCTCGCCACGGACTCGGCCGCGGAGCTGGACACGTTGGCCCTCGGGTTCCGCGAACGCACCAGGCGCGAGGACGAACGGTTCCGACTCGCCACGGACTCGGAGTACTGGTTCGCACTGTGCTTCGCGTCCCGCGCGGAGAAGGACGCCTTCCTGCATGCCGCGCGGCTGTTCCACATCGGGGACAAGTACCTCGACGGTCGCGCCGCAGCAGCAGCCCTCGGCGTCACCATGCACGACCCCGACACCGAAGAGGAGGACTGGACGATTGTGCGAGGCCGACTTGGACGACTCATCGCCGGTGCCCACGCACGCCTGTCCCGCCGCGCCGCCAGCCCGTCATGAGGCCGCAGTTCCGGCACCTGAATCATCGGCTCGACCAACGAGCCAAAGGACAGCGTTGGTTGGGTGGTGCCATCCCGCAGGATGGCATACGAGGGGGAGATGCGGCCCGCGGTCTCCCTGGCTCGTGGCGGCTACAGCTGGCCCTACCTAGGCCTGCCCATGCAGCGAGGGTCACTGGACGGACGCCGCGCAGTCGTCTGGGAAACTGGCTACTTGCGCTGTGATCGCTCGGCGGCACGGAACCTGCTCACCGAGTGCGCCAACAGCATGGCGAATCCGCCGACTCCCGCGCAGCTACGCCACCTGGCACCACGTCCGACGACTCCGCGCCGCCTCCGTCCGCTCACCTTCATAGGCCTGAACCTCACCGCGGCGACATCCGCGGCGACTCCGTCCGTGCGCCCGTCAGGAACCCGGCACGGCGAGCTTGCCGAGAGCCAGCAGCGCGCGGAACTCCGCAGGGGGCAGCGGACGGGAGAACAGCCACCCCTGGTAGGCGTCCACGCCCAGGCCGCGCAGCACCTGGAACTGCGTCGCCGTCTCCACGTCCTCGGCCACGCACGTGCGGCCCATCGCCCGCGCTATGTCGACCACGGCCTTCGTCACCGCGAAGTCGGACGTGTCGGTGCCGAGACCGGAGACGAACCGGCGGTCGACCTTGATGATCTGCGCGGGTAGGTCCTTGAGCCGGGCGAGCGACGAGTAGCCGGTGGCGAAGTCGTCCACGGCGAACCGGATGCCCCGGCCGACCAGTTCGTCCATCGACCGCCGCACCCGCGAGGGGAGGTGCAGCAGGGCGGTCTCGACCAGCTCGAGCACCACCCGGTCCCACGGGATGCCCGCCTCGGCGATCGCGTTGGCCACGATGTCGACGAACTCCGGGTCGCCCGGCACCAGGCCGGCCAGGTTCACCGCCACCGACACCGGCCGCCCGCCGGGCTCGGGCCAGGTCGAGGCTTCCTTCAACGCGGTCCGCAGCACCCACCGGTCCAGCTCGCGCAGCAGGTCACCCTGCTCGGCCACCGGCAGGAACACGTCTCGCGGCAGCAAACCGCGGTCCGGGTGCGGCCACCGCACCAGCGCCTCTGCGGTCTGCACCACGCCGTCCACGCCGACCACCGGCTGGAAGTGCAGCGTCAACCCGTCGTGCTGCAACGCCTCCCGCAGCTGCCCCTCCAGGTGCACCTGCCGGTCCGCCGACTCGATCAACGCCGCGCTGGCCAACGACACCCGACCCGCACCCGACCGCTTCGCCTCGAACATCGCCGCGTCGGCGAACCGCAACAGGTCGTTGCCGGTCGCGCGGGACCCGTTCGGCACCGCCACGCCGATCGACGCCGACACCCGGACCAGCTGCCCGTGCACCGGCACCGCCGTGCGCAACAACCCCGCCACCCGGGTCGCCAACGCGTCCACCCCACCGGCCCGGTCGATGTTCTCGCAGATGATCACGTACTCGTCACCGGACAACCGGGCCGCCGTGCAGCCCTCCGGCAACCCGCCCTCCAACCGCCGCGCCAATGCCACCAGCAACTCGTCGCCCGCGTCGTGCCCCAACGAGTCGTTGACCCGCTTGAAGTTGTCGATGTCGCAGAACAGCACCGCGACCTTGGACCGCTCCGGCGACTCCAACAAGCCGCCCAGCATCTCCTTGACCAGCGCCCGGTTCGGCAGCCCGGTCAGCTCGTCGTACGTGGCCTGGTGCCGCAGCGCCTGCGCGGTACGGCGACGCTCGGTGATGTCCTGGAACACGACCAACCAGAACCGGCGGCCATCGTCCTGAACGGACAACGCGATGCGCAGCTCGCAGTACACCAGGGCACCGTCACGACGGACCAGGATCCGCTGCGGGATCTCGTGCGTGTGCAGGGATTCGGATTTCCCGATGGCCTCGGCCGCCGAAAGCAACCAGTCGCGGCTGTCGTCGGGATGGGTCAGCTCCGCAGCGGTCGCCCCGCGCAGCTGCTCCAGGCCTATCCCGAGCAGGTCGCACAGGGCGTCGTTGGCGTCGACCAGCCGCTCGCTCTCGTCGAACAGGCCGACGCCCACGGGCGTCAACGACACCAGGTCGGCGAACCGCCTGCCGGACCGGTTCATCCGGGCCTGTGCGTCACGCAGGTCGACCGACGACAGCCCGGTCAGCGGGTCGCCCGTACCGGGGTCCAGCACCGGCGGCTCCACGTCGGCCTCGAGCGAGGCCAGCTCGTGGTCCTGGGCGTCCAACAGCTGCTGCACCCGGTCCAGGCCGTTCGCCGTGTCCCGGAGGACGTCGTCCGGCGACAGCGCCGGGACGTCGAGCTCGGGATCCCCGGTGGCGTGCGCGTCCCCGTGGCCCCCGATTCCGCGCAGCCGGAGCTCCAGCGACCGGATCCTGGCGTGCGCGGCCTCGGCGACCGTCGTCGCCCGGCTGCGTTCCCGCTTGGCCTGGTCCAGCTGGCCCTCGGCCCGACCGCGCTCGTGCTCGGCGTCGGCCAGTCTGCGGTGGGTGGTCTCCAGCTCGGCGCGGTGCGTGGCCGCCTCGGCGAGGAACCGGTCCCGTTCGCCGGTGAGGTGCGAGATCAGCGCCGACAGCCGGACCAGCACGACGTGCAACACCACGATCAGCTGGGAGGTCCGGTGCTCGACCTGCACGCTCTCGATCAACTTCCGCCGGGCCTCGTTGAGCTCGTTGGTGACGGCGATCAGTTGCCGCTGCGCCTCGATCGTCTCGGCCTGCGTGTGCACGAGCCGGATGTGCGCGTCGGGCAGCCCGTGCTCCAGCCTGATGGTGGCGTCACCGCCGGTCTGCACGACGATGCCGGAGGACGTCGCGTGGGCGCGCTGACCGACCGCGTCGCCGCCGTGCGCGGCCACCTGGGTCCCCTCGTCGTCCGGCATGTCCCCGTCCCGCACAATCGGATTCTGCCGTGCCGCTCCCTCTGGTGGGGGCGAAGCCGGATCCATGCCCCGGACGGGTGAACGTCCGGCCGGAATGTTCAGGAGATCGACGGTGACACGCGTTCCATCATGCCGTGGCCCGCTGTACCGCCTCACCCTGCACAGGGCGGTCGGCGTGGTGTCCGCCGAGCCGCACGGCGCGACCCGCTGGGACTTCGCCCACTGACCCGTCCGGCCCGCTGGGTGTGCCCGCCAGGGATCGGCGTGTCGTTCGACCTGCTCCGGGTGCCGACACGCCTGCCGGTGACTCGGCCCGGCAGCGTACCGGACGGTCAGGTCGTGGTTCCGGGCCAGTCGTTGCGCCGCCGGGGACACGCCGGGCGTGCCTTTGTACCCGGCATGCCCGCGGATCGTGAGCGCAGACATCGCCTCGTGACCCGCATGGTGCCTCCCTCGTTGTGCCGCACGCGCAACGCGCGTTCCCAACCACTTCGCGCGGAAACAGTGAGTCGACCGGAGCACGGTCCGGTGTCGGGAATGTGGCGGATTGTGTCGACCGACCATCCGTTCGTGGTCCGAACGGGCCATCGGTTTGCAATGGGTGACTGCGGGTAATCCCCGGTCCCGACCGGCGGTGATCAAACGTGTGAGCGAGGCAGGCGATGGCGTCGTTTTCCCCTGTGCTGTGGTCTGCGGATCCGGGTGTGCCCGGTGTGCCGACAGTCGGCGTGGAAGAGGAGTTCCTGCTGGCGGACCGGTCTACCGGGCACCTGCTCCCGATCAGCGCCCATGTCGTGGAGGTGGCCGGTGATCTGGGCGGTGCGCTGGAGTTGGAGCTGACTAGGGCGCAGGTGGAGATCAACACCCCGGTGTGCCGGACCATGGCGGAGGTGCGCGAGCAGTTGACGTTCCTGCGTTCCACCGCCGCCGAGGCGGCGTCGCGGTGTGGCGGCAGCCTGCTCGCCGTGGGCACCGCCCTGGCCGATGACGCACCGGGACCGCCGATCACCGACGACCCGCGGTACCACAGGATCAACAAGGCATACGGGCAGCTCGCGCCCGAGAACGTCGTGTGCGGGTGCCACGTCCACGTCGAGGTGCCCGACAGGGAGACCGCGGTCCAGGTCTGCAACCACGTCCGGCCGTGGCTGCCTGTGCTGCTGGCGCTCACCGCGAACTCGCCGATCCACCACGGCGTCGACACCGACTACGCCAGTTGGCGGTCGGTGATCGTCGGCCGCTGGCCGTGCGCCGGCGCCCCGCCGTACTTCGAGTCGCTCGCGCACTACGAGTCCGCCGTGGACATGGCCGTCGGCTCCGGCAGCGTGCTGGACGAGAAGATGGTCTACTGGGACATCCGCCCCTCTTCCCACCTGCCTACCGTGGAGGTCCGGGTGAGCGACGTTCAGTCCACCGTGGACGAGGCTGTGTTGTTCGCCGCCCTGGTGCGGGCGCTGGTCATGACGTCGTTGCAGTCCATTCGGGACGGTGTCGAAGCACCTCGCGTCAGCGACGACGCGCTGCGGATGGCGTACTGGCGTGCCGCGCGTGACGGACTGGACGGCGTGGGCGTCGACCTGGACACCGTCCGGCCCGTTCCGGCCGTCGATCTGTTGCGCCGCCTGCTGCGCCGCGTCGAACCCGCGCTGACCACGACGGGTGAGCTGCAGGCCGTGAAGACGCTCGTGGACGAGTTGATCACCAACGGCAACGGTGCGAGCCGGCAGCGAGGTGTCTTCCGCCGCGACCACGCCGTGACCGACGTCGTGGCACTGGTCGCCCAGCACGCCGAGCACGACCGTTCACCGGACAACGTCGCCTGACGACGTCGGGGAGGAGCGCTTCCCGCTCCTCAGAACCCCACACGGCGATTCTGTCCTGTCACGGTGGGGCGGCCGGCACCACGGTGTTCCTCAATCACTGCCGAGCTGCGGCAGACCGGACATGTGGTTATTGAGTTGAAAGCATTCGGTTGCCTACATGATGGCGTAGCGGACGTGCGGGGCCCGGAAGGAACCGCGGACGATGTGCGGACGGCGCTGGCGGCGGCGCAGGAACCGTCGGGTTTCGTGGGCGAGCTGGTCGACGGTGTGGGCCGGTGAGGCGTTGACGTTGCGCTTGAGGTCGGCATTGAGCAGCTCGTTCGGGTTGAGCTCGGAGCTGTAGCCGGGCATCGGGTGCAGCTCGACCCGATCGGCGCCGGCCTCGAGTCAGGCGCGGACCGCCTTGCTCCGGTACGCCGGGTGCCGGTCAGCGATGACGTGCGCCTTCTGGCCGGTCTGGGGGCCAACCGGTCGAGGAAGCCGGTGAACACGGCCGCGGTGAAGCGGTCGATGAACACGGTGAACCACAACGCACCACGCGAGGCGACCGCGCACATGACGTTGACCTGCAGCCGCTTGCCGGTCACCTGCACCACCGGCGTCCGGCCCTTCGGCGCCCACGACCAGCCGGGCGGGGCGGCGTCTGCACTGCTCTGCCAGTGACGATGACTTTTAGAGCGGCACAGGCGCCCGGACGCAAGGGCACCAGCCGGTCGCCGGCCCTCAAGGCCATCACCTGCACCGGACCGCGCCCGTCGGCCGCGAGGGAGTCGTCCGCGCGCGGGTCGGCGCGCACCTGGTCGACCACCGCGTCCACACCCTTCACGGCCAAGTGCACGACAACGGCTTCGCACAACGACGTCGACGCGCCGATCAGCCGCGAACGCCGCAGGATGGGCACCACGATCCCGCTCGGGGCGATCTCCAACCGCCGCCCGTCCCGGTCTTCTCCCACCCATACAGCTGGCTCCAGCGACGCCCAGCTCGTACGGGCCTCCGCCTCCAGCACAACAGGATCACCGACAGTCGCCTTGGGTGGCATGAGGACTCTTCACCTCGTTGGGGCCGGGTGATCGTACGTGCCGGCACCCGTGCCCAAGAGCCGCCGGGCATCGATGCGGTCGGCGACCTGGTCGCTGCCGCTGAAGGCGTCGCATTCGACGCAGTGGACGCACTGTTCCGAGACGAGTGCGACGTTCGCCGCTTGCCCCTCCGGTCGGCTGGGAGCAGGACACGTCGGCAGGGTAACGCGCACCGGGATGCCCTCCGGCGGTACGACACGGCCAGCCTCGGCTCGTCGGTGCGCCATGACGGTATCGAAAGTTGCTGTCATCATGGCAAAACTTTCTACTTCGCCGCCGGGTCGACGATGATCAACGGAGGAAGCATGAGGAAGTCACTCGAGACCGTGCTGGCCATCGTGCCTGTGGTGGCCGCCCTGGTGGTGGCACCGAACGCCGCCGCGAGCACCACTGCGAGCACCACTGCGAGCACCACTGCGAGCTCTACGGCTAGGACTCTGAAGGACGCCGCATCGATCAGCGGACGCTTATTCGGTGCCGCCGTCGGGGCGAACCTGCTCGGCGATCTGGACTACGTCACCACGTTGAACCGGGAGTTCAACCAGCTCACGCCGGACAACGAGATGAAGTGGGACTTCATCGAGCCGAACCGCGGGGTGTTCAACTACACCGCTGCGGACCGCCTCGTCAGCCACGCCGAGAGCCAGGGCATGACGGTGCGCGGCCACGCGCTGGTCTGGCACAGCCAGTTGCCGGCGTGGGTGCAGCACATGAACTCGCCCAGCCAACTGCTGACCGCGGTGCGCAACCACATCTCCAACGTCGCGGGCCACTTCAGCGGCCGCGTCGCCTACTGGAACGTGGCCAACGAGGCGTTCGACGACACCAGTCGGGCCGCGCGACGCAGCTCGGTGTTCCAGCGGCTGCTCGGCGACGCCTGGATCGAGGAAGCCTTCCGTGCCACCAGGGCGGCCGATCCCACCGCGAAGCTCTGCTACAGCGACTACTTCATCGAGGGGCAGAACCCGAAGTCCGACGCCGTCTACGCCATGGTGAAGGACTTCAAGTCGCGCGGCGTGCCGATCGACTGCGTCGGCTTCCAGGCGCACCTGACCAGCGGCGGCGTGCCGGCCGACATGCGGGCCAACCTCCAGCGCTTCGCCGACCTCGACGTCGACGTGCACCTCACCGAACTCGACATCGCCGGCTCGGGCGCCGCACAGGCCGACTCGTACGCGCAGGTCGTCCGTGCGTGCGTCGAGGTGTCGCGCTGCACGGTGATCACGTCGAGCGGCGTGACGGACAAGTTCTCGTGGCGCGTCAGCCAGACCCCGCTGCTGTTCGACCGCTACTACAACAAGAAGCTGGCCTACGACTCGGTGCTCTCGGTGCTGATCGAGGGCTGACCTCCCGACGTCTCCGGTCGTGACGGGTCGGGCACGCGCACTCCACGTGCCCGACCTGCCCACCACCGTGCGCTCGCCCCGGTCGGTTCGGGCCGTGCTGCCGCGCCCACAGTGCGCCTGATCTGCGGATTCGCAGTCCTGCAGGCGGTTGAGGCCGTCGACGCACGCGTCGCGGACGCCGTCGTCGGAGACCTCGTCGAGACCGTCCAGCAGCACGGCCGGCCGAGTTCATCACTACACGACCCAGGTAAGATATTGAGTCGAAAGTGATCACCTTCCGGTAGGTTGATCACTTGTGATCGAGGTTGAGGGTGCGCCTCGGTTATCGCCTGCGGAGCGTGAGGTGCTGCGGTTGCGGGTGGTGGCCGCGTTGGAGGCCGGGAGGGTCGAGGGTTATCGGCGGGCCGCGGAGGTGTTCGGGCTCTCGGAGCGCTCGGTGGGTACCTGGTGGCGGGCCTACCGGCGGGGCGGTCGCGACGGCCTGGCGACCCGAAAGGGGCGTCCCGGCCCCGCCGAGCTGATCAGTGCGGAGGATCGGGGCACGCTGTTCGCGGCGATGGCCGACTACACGCCGGAGGAGCTGCTGATCGGCGGGCCGCTGTGGATCCATCAGGCGGTGGTCGAGCTGATCGGGCTGGTCGTCGGGGTCGACATGACCGAACAGGGCGTGGGGTTGTGGCTGCGCCGTCACGGGTTGACCCCGCAGCGTCCGGCGCGCCGCGCCTACGAGCAGCAGCCCGCCGCGGTGCGTGCCTGGCTGGACGAGGAGTACCCGGCGATCGAGGCGCGGGCCAGGGCCGAGGGCGCGGCGGTCGCGTGGGTCGATCAGTGCGGGCTGCGCTCGGATGCCGCCCCGCCGGGTCGGTCCTGGGCGCCGAAGGGGCGCACGCCGATCGTGCGGGTGACCGGGAAACGCCTGCGGGTCAACGTCATGTCCGCGGGTCGCCTCACGGGGAGCGTTGTGGTTCACCTTGCTGGCCGCGTTGCTGGTCCACCCCGGCGACATCATCCCCGCCGGCCTCTTGATCGACGTTCTCTGGGGAGAAAGACCGCCGAAGAGCGCCGCGGAGATGCTGCCCGTGCGGATCAGCGAGCTCCGCAAGCTGCTACGCGTCGGCCGCGCCGATCAACCGGGCGTGCTGTTGACGCGCAGCCACGGCTACGTGATGGCCGTGGGCGACCACGAGGTCGACGCGCTGACCTTCGACCGCTTGGTGGAAGACGGGTGTCATGCGCTGCACGACGACCCGCGCAGCGCGGCCGCGCGGTTGAGGGAAGCACTCGCCCTGTGGCGAGGCCCGCCGCTGCCCGAACTCGCCGACCGCCCGTACGCCCAGGTGACGATTGCCCGGTTTGAGCAGTTGCACCTGCAGGCGCTGGAGGCACGGCTGGCGGCCGACATCGCTCTCGGCCGGGCTTCCGAGGTGCTGGGGGAGCTACGCGGCCTCGTCACCGAGCACCCCTTGCACGAGCCGTTCTCGCACATGCTCATGCTCGCGCTCTACCGCGCCGGGCAACAGCATGAAGCGCTGCAAGCGTTCCGCTCGGTCCGGGACGTGCTCGACGCGGAGTTGGGGATCGAGCCCGGCAGCGCATTGCGTGAACTGCATGCGGCGATACTCCGACAGGACCGGGCGGTCGGCCCCGCCGGAGAATCACAGGTCGGAGCGCGGACGACGCCCACCAACGTGCCCGCCACCTGCACCACGTTCGTCGGCCGGGAATGGGAGCTTCGGGAGATCGACCGCCTGACCCGGACGAACCGGTTGGTGACGATCTCCGGGGTCGGAGGTGCGGGCAAGAGCCGCCTAGCCGTTGAGTTCGCGGCAGGGGAGGTCGGCGCGTACCCGGACGGCGTCTGGGTCGCCGAGCTCGCGCCGCTCGTCGACCCGCTGCTCATCGTCCCGACCTTGTGCGTGATCCTGGGTGTTCCCGAACATCCCGAGCGCGATCTTCCCGACCAGCTCGTGACCCAGTTGCGGCCGACCTCGGTCTTGTTGGTCCTCGACAACTGCGAACACCTCATCAGCGCGGTGGCCAGCCTGGTCAGCCGGCTGCTCGACGCGTGTCCCCGGTTGTGCGTCCTGTGCACCAGCCGCGAACGGCTGCGCATCCCCGGCGAGGCGGTGCTACCGATCACCGGCCTGAGCCTGCGGCGGCGCCGAACACGGGTGACGGTGACGTGCTCGACTCCGACGCGGCGCGGCTCTTCGTCGACCGCGCCGCGAGCGTGCAGCCCGGATTCGAACCGTCCCCGTCGAGGTCGGCGGCCATCGCCACCATCTGTCGTCGGTTGGACGGGTTGCCGCTGGCCCTCGAGTTGGCGGCCGCCCGCGTCGGCACGTGGAGCCCTTCGCAGATTGCAACGCGGTTGGATGACCAGTTCCAGCTGCTGACGCAGGGCAGTCGCGTCGCACAGCCGCGACACCGGTCCCTGCGCGCGGTCGTCGACTGGAGCTACGACCTGCTCGACCAGGAGGAGCAACGGATCTTCAGTCGGCTGGCCGTCTTCGCGGGCGGCTTCGACATGGACGCCGCGGCGGCGGTCTGCACGGAACGAGGGGAGTGCCACGATGTCGGTGACACGCTCGCACGGCTGATCGACAAGTCACTCGTGGTCGTCAATGCAACCGCCGCGCCGATCTACCGCTACCGGTTGCTCGAGACCCTGCGCACGTACGCGTCCACGCGTCTGGAGGAGAGGAGTGGCGAGACCGCTCGGATGCGGCGTCGGCATACCGAGTACTTCCTTGGCGTCGCGAAGGAAGCGGGCCTGGGCCTGCGTGGTGCGGAACAACCGGCGTGGCTGGATCGGTTGACCGTCGAGCACGACAACATTCGTGCCGCCCTTGAGACCGCCCTTTCGACGTGCGACGTTGACACGGCGGCCGGGATTGCAGGATCGGTGTACCCGTTCTGGGACCTGCGCGGCCACTACACCGAGGGTCGGCGGTGGCTGGCTCGTATCCTGACAGCCGGAGCCGATGACCCGAGGGTGCGAGCACAGGTGCTGATGGGCGCGGCGACCCTCTCCATCGTCCAGGGCGATGTAGCCGAGGCGGTGACGGCGTGCGAGCAGGCGGCGCGGTTGAGCGAAGCCGGTCAGGATCACGCGAGGCTGTCCCACGCGCTGCAGTACCTGGGCCTGATCCGAATCTTCACCGAGCAGCTGGACGAGGCCGAGCGCCTGCTGAGCGCCTCGCTTCGGCACGCGGACGCTGCGGACGCGGAATGGGAGCGCGGCTGGGCGCTCCTGCTCATGTCGGTGCTGGCGATGTCCCGATGGGACTTCGACCAGGCCGGAGACCTCGCGCGGCAGGCCGAAGCGACCCTCGGGCACGAAGGCGACCCGGAGGCCCGCGCCTTCGTCCGGGTCCTGCTCGGCTTCGCCGCATTGGGCCAGGACGACGCGGCGAAGGCCGCAGTGCACGTCGCCGAGGCGCTGCGGCGGTTCAGCACACTCGGTGGTCTGTGGGGACTGTCGATCACCACGGTGCTCGCCGCGTTCGTGGTCCGGGCCCTTGGCCGGCACCGAGAAGCCGCAGGTCTGCTCGGAGTGGCCGAGGCGTTGCGTGAGACGGCCGGGACGACGCTACCGCCGTTCGTCGAAGCGTGGCTGGACGACACGCTGACCGGACTGACGGCCGTCCTTGGTCCGGCTGCACTCCGCTCGGCGCGGACGAGCGGCCGAACCCTCCCCCGTGCCGCCGCACTCACGTACACCCTCCGGCAGCTGGCACCCGACGCAGACGACGTTGAACGGCACGGGTGAGGTTCGAGGCATGTGGCCCATCGCCTTGTAGCGCTCGAAAGTCATCGTTGCTGGTCAGACGGGATACTTGTACTCGTTGATGAGATCGCCCGGAACCTGAGCGCGGCGCAGTTCGTAAGTGTCGAGCGTGTACGGCGGCGTGTGCGGTTCAGGAGTCCGGTCAGATCTTCTGACCTGCACTTTGAGGTCACTGTAGGCCCGCGATTGTTGATCAAGCAGCCTGTTCTAAATGTACCTGGTCAACACGTTGGTGGCGCTGTGTCGGCGTGATCATGAGGGTGGTGAACGAGGTGGGGTTCACCCCCCGCGACGTTCCCCCGTGGGTCGGTTGCGGCTGGCCCAGGGGGCGCCTGGGCGAGGACCCGTCGTGGTGGGCGGCGGTGTCGTCGATCGCGTCGAAGTTCCGGGGTGACCTCGGAGACGCTGCGCAAGTAGATCCGGTTGGCCGAAGTCGATCATGATCGGGCTGGCGGTAGCGGACCGTGTCCGGGGTCGTCACCGCGGCCGGGCGGTGTTGTCGGGGCCTGGTTGCGCGTGGCGGTTGTAGAACCGGTGCGCGCGGCCGACATGTCGGACAGGAACCGCATCTCAGGGAGAACCGATGACACTTGAGTCACACCCCGGCGAGCCGGTGGAGCCGCTGTTCCCGTCTGCGCGCAGGGTCGTCGATCTTGCAGGTGCCGCTGTGCGGGTGAGGGGCGAGATCGCGTTGGCCGAACAGCGCACCGCGACGATGAGCGCGGTCGCCGCGACCTTGGCGGGCCAACCGAGGTCGGCGGTCGCGGAGGTGCATGAGGCCAGCGGCGCGCGGTGGCGTAACGTCGTCGCGGCACGACCGGCATCGCACCTGAGCTTCCCCCGATAACCCGAGGCGGTTGTTACCTGGATGCGGTCGGTGCCGCCGGGATGGTAGCTGGCTGGGTCTGGGCGGTGTGCCAGTCGGTTTCGTACTCGTCGGGGCTGAGCCAGCCGAGGTCCTTCTGGATGCGTTCGGTGTTGTAGAACCCGTCGATATAGCGGAACAGGTCGTTCTCGGCTTCGTCGCGTGTGCGCCAGGAGCGGCGGTAGACCAGCTCGATCTTCAACGTGGAGAAGAAGTTCTCCATCAGGGCATTGTCATACGAGTCGCCGACCGACCCCATCGACGGCAGGATTCCGTTGTCCGCCAACCGTTGTGTGAACCGGAAGGCGGTGTAGGTCGACCCGCGGTCGCTGTGGTGGATCAACTGCCCGTCGCGCACGTCGCGGGACCAGATTGCGTATTCCAGGGCGCCGAGCACGAGGTCGGTGTCGCAGCGGTCGCTGGTCTTCCAGCCCACGATCCGGTTGGAGAACGCGTCGCGCACCGCCGCGAGCCAGAACACGCCCTCACCGGTGCGGATCCGGGTCGCGTCGGCCACCCACAACCGGTCCGGCGCGGCCGCGGTGAAGTCCCGGTTCACCCGATCGGGTGCCGGTGCCGCTCGTGGATCCCGCCTGGTCGACGGCGTCCGCCACTGTTTGCGCAGGAAGGCGCCCTGCAGACCGGCCTGGCGCATCAGCCGCTCGACCCGCTTGCGAGACACGCGGATGCCCCGACGCCGCAGGACCTGGTGCACCCGCGGGCTGCCGTAGGTGCCGCCGGAGGCGGTGTGGATGTCGGTGATCTCGGCGGTGATCGCCCGGTCCTCGCGCTCATGGCGGGACGGGTCGGTCTGTCGGGCTACCCAGCCGTGGTAGGTGGAGGAGGCGACACCGAGGACCCGGAGGACGAACTCGACCCCGAAGCGGCCGCGAAGCTGCTCGACGAGCTTCACGACCGTCGCCGGGTCGGGTCGAGTTCCGCCGCGAAAAACGCGGACGCGGTCTTCAGGATCTCGTTGGCCCGCTTGAGTTCCGCGTTCTCCCGCCGCAGCCGGCGCAACTCCTCGGACTCGGTCGCGGTGGGCCGGTCGTCCCGCTCGCCGCGGTCGGACTCGTCCTGCCGGATCCAGTTCCGCAACGCCTCGTGATGCACGCCCAGCTGCTCGGCCAGGCGCCGGATCACAGGCTTCGGGTCCGACTCCCGGTACAGCCGAACCGCACGGGCCCTCAACTCGTCGGGGTACTTCTTCGGTGGTGCCACGGACGACTCCCTTCAGGCCCTATCGGACCATGTCTGGAAAGCCACCGGGCTACCGGGGGAACCTCACACCCGACACCGCCGCAGCCGGTGCGCTCTGCGTGTCACCGTCGGGTCGGGCGACCTTGTCAGGTTCGGGCAGCAACACCTCACCGACCTGACAGCCCAGGACCGCGCAGATGACGTCGAGGTCGTCGAGCTTGACCGAGGCCGGCTGGCCCGACCACAGGCCCGACATCTTCCCGGCCGAGATCACCAGGCCGCGTTCGGCGAGGCTGCGTTGCAGCTCCGATGCCTTCCAGATGCCACGGTTCGCCGCGGCCAGGCGCAGGTTCCACCGCACTCAGATCAGCCCTCCCAGCCGTTGCGCGGCCCGCAGCTGACCGGCGGCCCAGGCGTCTTCGATCCGGGTCCGGTGGAAAATGGCAACGTCCGATATTGAAACTGTCGGAATGCCTGAGGTCGATGGATGTTGGTGCCACTGATCACAGGTAGTCGAAGAAGCGGATCCACCAGGCCGGCGGTCGTTCGGGCGGGTAGTGGGAGGCCAGACCGCTGACGCCGTCGTATCTGACCCAGAGGATGTGCTCGGAGACGGCGTGGTAGCCGAGGGCGTGAAGCTCGTCCTCGATTCGGTGTCGGTCGTCGCTGTGGAAGAGCTCTTCTTCCTCTTGCTCGTCATAGCTTCCGGGATTGCCGAGGGTCACGGCGGCGAGGTCGCCGAAGTTGCTGACCGTGATGGTGATGTGGTCGGCACTGGCTGTCGCGGTGGCCGGGATGACGATCACTCCGTGATGGCTGGCGTCCTGGACGTGACGGTCGACGGCGCAGGAGCAGTGGAATCGTCGATCCAGCCTGGTCGCGAGCTGGTTGAACTTCGCACGTGTCGTTGTGTAGTCGTAGTCGCGGGGATGTTCGAGGTGATCCGGATCGTCCAGATCCCGTAGTAGCGTCCAGGCGGACTGGTCATCGAGTGGCATGCTCATCGGCTCCGGGTTTCGGATGGGCAGGAACGACCGCTCGGCGGCTGACGTCGGCGGCGTAGGTGGTCCAGTCTCCTGCGGAGATATGTTGCCAGCGGACGGCGGAGCTGACGCTGATGCCGAGGGTGCGGGCGAGGATTGCCGCCGGGATCTCGGTGGCGAGTTGGAACAGCGCGGTGCTGCGGGCTTGGTTGGGGCGGATGCCGAGCTGGCCCAGTCGCTGTTTGAGCTGTTGTGTGCTGATCGGGCGGCCGGGATGGCCGCCGGGGAACAGCCAGCGGGACGGCGTGGTGGCGTCGATGGTGGCGTGGCCCTTGCGAGTGGCGACGACGGTGCGGGCCAGCTTGTCGACGGGGTCGGGCAGCCGGATGGGGGCGCGGCCGATGCTGATGCGGACGTCGTCGCCGGTGATCATGGTCTGGTCGGTGGTCAGCAGGCTGATCGTGGACGGGCTTTGGGCGTAGAGGAGGAGCAGCAGGCCGGCGAGGCGGTCTTCGGTGTCCGACGGTGGTGTCGTGCAGCAGTCGGTGGGCGATTGTCCACCGGGTCGTTGTCCGGAGAGGAATCTTGCACGGGATGTACCTGCTTCGTGATCGCGACGGAACCTGCGGTCGGTGATCGTCGGTCGGGGAGCCTGTCCGCCGAGCCGCCCCGGCCGGGTCGTGTTCGGTCCGGTCGGGGCGGCTCGACGTGCGGGTAGAGCTGTTTAGGTGATCGGTTGGCGGATCCTGTAGGGGTCCTGGGTGAGCAGGTGGGCCTTGTAGCCTTCACCGATGCCGGGCTCGGGCGTGCCGTTCCAGTCCTTGATGAGTACGGCGCCGTGGACGCAGCCCCACGGGGTCCAGGTCCACGGGAGGTAGCTGATGTTGTGGGCGTCGGACCAATTTGCCAGCCGCTGCATGTAGTCGAAGCCGCAGCCCTCCTGACCGAACTCGCCGAGCACGATCGGGAACTGCTGGGCGATCGGGGCAACCTGGGTGTCCCAGCAGGTTTCGCTGGCGCAGGCGTTGTTGCTGTAGGCGTGCCAGGAGACGGCGAGGTTGTTCAGCGGGTCGGTCGGCTTGTACTTCAGCCACTCGCGCAGGTCGTTGGCCCACTCCAGGCCACCCAGCGTCAGCACGTTGGTCGCGCCGGTGGACCGCACCGCGTCGACCAGGTCCTGCATGCCGGCGACCTCGTAGGGGATGCCCGTGCAGGTGCCGCCGTCGCGCCAGCACTGCCAGCCGGCCGTCTTGTCCCAGTTCGCGGCCATCTCCGGGTAGGGCTCGTTGAACAGGTCGAAGACGACGGCGTCGTTGCCCTTGCACGTGTTCGCCACACTGGTCCAGAACTGCGGGGAGTACTTCGCGTCGGTCATCGGCTTCTGGCACACGGCGTGCTCGTCCTTGCAGTGCCAGTCCGGCGAGTGGTGTAGGCGCCCCAGGTCCAGTGCAGGTCCAGGATCACGTTGATCCCGGTGCGCACGAGCAGATCCGTGTAGTCCTTGATGGCCTGCTGGTAGGTGGGGCCGCTGGGTGTGCCGTAGATGCCCAGCCGGCACTCCTCGTTCAACGGCACCCGCACCGCGTGGATGTTCCAGGTCTTCATCGCGTCCACCGACGCCTGGTCCACCGGACCGCCGTCCCACATGCCCTTGCCCTGCACGCAGGCGAACTCGGAACTGGAGCGGTCCACCCCAGCAGCCGGTACGGCCTGCCGTCCGCGGTGACCAGCTCGTTGCCGGACACGCGCAGCTCCGGCGCCGGCCCGTCGACCGGCGGAGTGGTCGTCGTGGTGGTGGTCGTCGGGTCGGCGCCGGTGCACGCGGCGCCGTTGACGGCGAAGTCCATCGGCTTGGCGTTGCTCCCGCTGTAGGCGAAGTACGCCCCGACCGAGACGCTGCCCTTCGCCGGGATGGTGCTGTTCCAGCTCAGGTTGGTGACGGTGATCTTCTTGCCCGACTGGGACCAGGTGCCGTTCCAGCCGATAAGAACATCACTAACGAGATCAACTTTTATCCTCTCAAGTCATGATCCGGTCTCGGACACCACGAAACCCACGCACAATAGTCGATTGACTACTGTGCGTAAGTTCCTCGGCTGGAACTTCAGCCGAAGTAGTGTCCGAGGTCTGGCAGTACGGGCCGATCGGGTCGGTGGGCCGATGATGAAGCAGGGCCGGGTTGGCAGGAGTGCGCGCTCCTGCGAACCCGGCCTTGCTGTCCACTGTCGTGGTCATCCGCCCATAGGCACCCCCGAGCGGGCTTCCCGGGCGGTCACCGGCCGCAGGGTCAGCGTGTACTCGTAGGCGGTGTCCGGCCGGACCTGGCTGCGTGCCCGCACGGGGTTGGGGGTGTCGCCCACTCCCGTGACGGCGTTGCTCGCGTGCAGGGTGACCCAGCCCTTGTTGCGCTGGAGCTGGAACGGGTAGGCGGCCCGGTCCAGGTCGTCGTACGGCGTCACGCTGACGTCCTTCGCCCCGGCCACGAGCAGGCCGCCGGTCTTGCCGTCGGTCAGCGTCGCCCAGCGGCTGTCCGTGTGGTTGCCGTGGTCCTGCGGGCGGTGGTAGTCGACGTACTGCTCGTCCACGGTGGATGAGTGGACGCCGATCGGGGTGCCGTCCTTGCGGTCGACGTAGCTCTCGGCTTTGCGTCCGTACCAGGCGAACCGGTCGTAGCTGTCCGGCACGGCCAGGGACACGCCGATCCTGGGCAGGTAGGGCAGCGTGCGCATGGCGCCTTGCGGGGTGACCTTGTGCCCGAGCCGCAGGGTGCCGCCGCGTTCGACGGTGTAGGTCATAGTCTGGTCGAACCAGGCGCCCGTCACGTCGGGAGCGGCCACCCGGCTGTCCACGACGACGCGCACGTCGCCAGGAGAAGCCGGTTCGACGCGGACGCCGGTGACCGTTGTGGCGAGCCGGTCGAGTCCGACGGCGCGCCAGTCCTCGCCCTCCGCGCGGCCCCACCGGAAGGTCTCGTTGCTGATCGGGGCGCGCCACGCGTCGAGCTTCGGCCCGCTGTGCAGCAGTTCGCGGTCGCGAACCTTGATCGACGACAGCGAGCCGGTCTTCTTGTCCACCGTGTAGCCGACGCCCTCTGCGGACGCCGTGACCGCCGCCGCGTCGTCGGTCGTGATCGCGGCACTCCCACCGTGGGTGCTCCGGCCGTGGTCGAGACCTGGGATTTTGGTGCCGCCAAGGGCGAACTGGTCGTGCGCGAGCACGTGTCCGGCGCGGATCATCGGTCCGGCCGACGTGGTGACGGCCTCCACGGTGAGGAACCGTTCCCGGTCGGCCGGGTTCGGCGGTGCGGGGATCCGGATCGCGCCGGTCGAGTTCGCCGCGACGCGCAACGGCTGGTCCCCGCGAGCCACGACGCGCGAGCCCTCGGTGACGCGCCACCGCAGTGTCAGGTCCTCGGTGCCGGTGAACTGCCGCTCGTTGAGCACGGACAGCACGCCGTCGGTGTAGCCGAATCGAAGCGGCTGCTGCGCCCATGCCATCTGGGTCGTTTCGGGCTGGGGATCGCGGTCCGGGCTGACCAGGCCGTCGAGGCCGGAGATGCTGGAGCCGTAGGACAAGTGGGTGCCGCGTTCCTCGATGCGGTCGAAGTCCAGTGCCAGCACCGCGCCGCCCACCGGCACCGGCGTGTTCAGCTCGGCCGAGGTGAGGGTGCGGTCGTAGATGCGGACGTCGTCCACCGCGCCGTGCGCCATCCGGCCGACGTTGCTCGGGTCGTTCCACGAGGTCTCGAAGTCGCGCCCGATGTTGACCTCGGCTGAGGACTGGTCGATCGCGCCGGTGAACGGCTTGCTCGCTACCTCGCGGCCATCGACGTAGAGGCGCAGCGCGGTGCCGTCGTAGGTGCCGCTGACCCGGTGCCAGTTGCCGTAGAAGTCGCTCGGCACGGTGGCCTGCACCGCCTGCCAGGTGCCGCTGTGGATGAAGAACTCCAGCGTGTGCTCGTCCTTCATCTTGAGCGCGTACTGGTGGTCGCCCTTGCCGAGGATGCGGAAGTCGCCGCTCCACGCGGCGGGTTTGACCCACGCGTCCAGGGTCAGCGCTTTGCCGGTGATGTCCAGCTTCCGGTCGCGGTAGACCTCCACGAAGTCGTCCAGGCCGGACATGTGGAGCGCCTTGCCGCGGTGTCCGTCGACGAGTTCCGGCGCGCCGGACAGGTGCGCGGAGATGTTGTTGCCCGAGGTGTCGGGCACGATCCGGACTTTCTGTCGGATGCTGCCCTCGGCCCAGTCCCAGATGAAACCGCCCTGGGTGGCGGGGTTGGCGCGGATGGTGTCCCAGAACTCGCGGAAGTTGCCGAGGCTGTTGCCCATCGCGTGCGCGTACTCGCCGAGGATGACCGGCTTCGTGGTGGTCTTCGCCTGTTCCTCGAACCGCTCGGGTGAGGGGTAACGCGGGCCCCACACGTCGGCGAACGGCGCGTCGCCATCAGGGTTGTTGGACTGGTGATACTTCGGCCGGGTCGGTTCGTTCGCGTCCAGCCACTCCGCCATCGCGTAGTGGTGCGCGCCCAGCCCGGCCTCGTTGCCGGTGTCCCACAGGAACACGCTCGGGTGGTTCTTGTCCCGCTCGACCATGGCGGTGAAGCGGTCCAGGAACGCGGCGCGCCACTCCGGCTGGTTCGCTTGGCACCAGCGTGAGCAGTCCTCGTGGTTGTGGGTCTCGATGTCGACCTCGTCGGCGATCCACAGGCCGTGCTTGTCGGCCAGCTCGTAGAAGTACGGGTCGGACGGGTAGTGCGAGGTGCGCACCGCGTTGACGTTGAGCTGCTCCATCAGCGCCACGTCGCGCTCCTGCGCTGCCCGCGGGACGTGCCGGCCGTGGTCGGGATCGGTCTCCGCGCGGTTCACGCCCTTGAACAGGACGCGCTTGCCGTTGACCAGCAGCTGCTTGTCGCGGATCTCGATCTCGCGGAAGCCGGTGGTCTCGGAGGTGATGTGCGCGGTGCCGTCGGGCGCGGTCAGGGTGAGCACGACGGTGTGCAGGTTGGGCGTCTCGTCGGTCCACTTGGCCGGGTCGCGCACGGGCAGCTCGAACCGGGCGGTGCCGCCCCTGTCGGTGATCTCGACGTTCCGGGCGGCGGACGCGATCTCCTCGCCGCGGGCGTCTCGCAGGCTGAGCGCCAGACGGTGTGCGCCGGTCGTGCCACCGCGCTTGCGCCCCACCTCGACGTCGGCGGACAGCACGGCGTCGGTGTAGGCGGCGTCCAGGTCGGTGCGCAGGGTGACGTCGCGGACGTGCGTGGCGGGCGTGGAGACCAGGCGGACCGAGCGGAAGATGCCTGAGTACCGCCACTGGTCGACGTCCTCCAGGTACGCGCCCGCGCTCCAGCGGTGCACCTGCACGGCCACGCGGTTGCGACCCGGCTTGAGGGCGGCCGTGACGTCGAACTCGGCGGGCGTGTAGCCGCCCTGGTCGTAGCCGACGTAGGAGCCGTTGACCCAGACGAAGTAGGCCGACGTGACGCCCTCGAAGCGGAGCACGGTGGCGCGGTCGGCCCAGTCGCGTGGGACGTCGAAGTCCTTGGTGTACGCGCCGGTCGGGTTGACGTCACGTGGCACGCGGGGTGGGTCGTCCGGCTGGATCTCGGTGGCGATGTTGCGGAAGATCGGGTGGTCGAGCCCGTCGGTCTGCCACGTGTGCGGCACGGTGACCCGCCGCCAGCCCGACGTGTCGAAGCCGTCGGCGTGAAAGCCGGCCGGGACTTCCTCGGGCCGCTTGGCCATCGCGAGCCGCCACTCGCCGTCCAGGGAACGCGTGTACGGCGTGCGCTCGTCACCCCGGACGGCCGAGGCCACGTCGGTGTGCGGGGGCAGGAAGACGTGGGGCGGTTCCTGGTGCTCGGCGACCATGGCGGGGTTTTCCAGGTAGGACGCGTACAGGTCGCCAGGGGGAGCGGCGGAAGCGGTGCCGGGGCTGACCCCGACGACGGCACCACCCAGAACCGACAACACCACTGCGAGAACGCGCGAGCGCGACATGCCGAACCTCCATCTCTTCTCCCGGCGCGGAGCGGCTGCGGTGTCCGGCCCCGCACCGCGTGCCGGACCGGACACCGGTGTTCTGGCGGAGTCGCGCTACCTCATGTTGGCCACGACGAAGGGCGCGTGGCCGTGCAGGTAGTTGCTCCAGCCCCCGCTGACGGGTGCGCCCGCCCTGAGCAGGTTGGTGGAGTCGCTGCCGGTGTGGAGCTTCCAGGCGGTCCAGGAGACCCCGTTGGCGCGCATCCAGTCGATCCATGCCTGTGCCTCGGGCAGGCAGGTGCGGCCGTCGGTGCCGCCGTCGGCGTGGCTGGCGCCCCACTCGGTGACGAACAGCGCGAGGCCGGCGCGGATCGCGGTGTTGCCCCTGTCGCGCAGCCAGGAGCCGTGGCTGCACGAGTAGAAGTGCAGCGTGTACATGAGGTTGGTGCCCGACACCGGGCTGGCGGCGGCCTGGTCGACGCCCTGGGACCAGTTCGGCGTGCCGAGCACGATGATGTTGTCGGGGTCGGCTGCGCGGATGGCCGAGACGACCGCCTGGTGGTAGGGCTTGATGACGCTGGTCCAGCTGACCTGGAGGGGTTCGTTGTAAGGCTCCCAGATGACGTTGGGCAGGTGGCCGTAGCGGCGGGCCAGGTCGGAGAAGAACGCCACCGCCTGCGACCGGGAGTTGTGCGCCTCGTGGGCGTGGTAATCGACGATCACGTAGACCCCGGCGGCGACGGCGTTGTTGATGATCGTCTCGACCTGGGCGCGTGCCCTGTTCGGGTCGCTGAGGTAGGCGCCGGAGGGTTCGACGCCCATGGCGGCGCGGATGACCTGGAGGTTCCAGTTGTCCCGCATCCACCGCAGTGCCGAGAGGTTCTGGGAGTAGCCGGGGTTCTCCCAGTTGAGCCAGAAGCTGCTCACGCCGCGGAGTTGGACCCGTGCGCCGGTGCGGTCGCACATCGTGGTGCCGCAGACGCGGAGTTGCCCGTGGCGGGCGACGGGGGTGGTGCCCGCGGGCGGGGTCGTGGTGGTCGTGGTCGGGTTCGTCCCGCCGGTGGTGGTCCACTGCTGGTTGGACGCGCCGGTGCAGGTCCAGAGCACGATGAGGGTGCCGTTGGCGGTCCCGGCGCCGGTGGCGTCGAGGCACAGCCCGGACTGCACGCCGCGGATCGTGCCGTCGGTGTTGACGTTCCACTGCTGGCCGGCGCTGCCGTTGCAGTCCCAGATGGTGACCGCGGTGCCCGCGGTGGTGCCGCCGCCGGCGGCGTTGAGGCACTTGGTGCCGTACACCTGCAACTGGCGGGAGGAGGTGGTGTTGAAGGTCTGGTTCGCGCCGCCGGTGCAGTCACGCAGGGCGACCTGGGTGCCGTTGGTCTGGGAGGACCCCGGTACCTCGACGCAGCGGCCGGAGCCGACGCCCTTGATCGCCGTGGTGGCGGCCGAGGCTGTGCTGATGACGGTCAGGAAGGTGCCCACGAGCACCGGAACGGCCACGAGAGCCGCCAGCAACGGGCGGATCGGTGTGCGGTGCCGGCTCGCGTCGGTGAGGGCCGGTCGTGCTGGTTCCACTTCTTCTCCCTCGGGGGTGAGGAGTCCGGGCCGACAGGGCTCGGCCCGGGTGTTGGCGGGGTGGACGGCGGGACGCCGACCAGGCTCAGCGCCGGGACGGCCGGTGCGGGGGTGACGTGGGCTCGGCCGTGTGTCGTAGGGAGCGCACGCGATCTCCTTGATCAACGGGGTGACGACAAGGCGGCGGCGCACATAGTTAATCACAAGATGAAACAAACTCAAAGGTTGGTCGCATACGCCGGAAGCCGTGCGGAGGCTGCCGTGCTCGGCTCCTGGAGTTGCCGCCCGCAGGCCGGCGCCGGTCCGAACGGTATCGTCGCGTCGTGACGACGCCAGCCCGCGCTCGTGCCACGCCGACGTGGCCGGACCTGCCCGAAGCAGCCCGTGACGTGCTGCTGGAAGTGCTGATCCACGGGGCCATGTCCCGAGCCGAGATCGCCCCGCGGGTGCGCCTGTCGAGGGCGACCCTCACCCGCGCTGCCCGGGTGCTGGTCGGTCACGGGCTGCTGGTGGAGGGCGGCACCGAACTGCGCTCCTCCACCGGTCGCCCCTCGGAGATCATGCACGTCCGCGGTGAGGCGCACCACTTCCTGGGCGTGAAGCTCACCGCCGACCGCCTCTACGCCGTCGTCGCCGACCTGACCGCCACCGTGACCGAGGCCGTCGAGGAGCCGTTGCGCTCCACCGACCCCGACGAGGTCGTCGCCCGGATCGCCGAGCTCGCGGCCGACCGGCCGTCGTTGACCGGAATCGGTGTCACTCTGGGTGGTGTCGTTCGTGACGGTGTGGTCGTCGACGCGGGATTCCCGGCTTGGAAGAGCGTGCCTCTCGCGGCTCCGGTTGCTCGAGGGACCGGGTTGCCCGTCGCCGTCGACAACGACGTCCAGGCGTTGACCGCCGCCGAGCACTGGTTCGGAGCCGGCGCGGGTGTGGACTCGATGGTGCTGATCACCGTCGGCGCGGGCGTCGGCACCGGCCTGATCATCGACGGCAAACTCGTCCAGGGCGCGCACCGTCTGCCGCCTCGTTTCGCCCACCTCCTCGTCGACCCCAGAGGACCGCGGTGCGGCTACGGTCACCGGGGCTGTGCCTCCAGCTACCTGATGGGCCACGTCATCGCCCGCCGGGTCGACGGCTGCGACACCTTCGACGAGGCGGCCGAAAGAGCGCGGGCCGGTGACCCTGGCGCCCAGGAGGTCTTCGCCGAGGCGGGCTACGCGCTCGGTGTCCTCATCGGACACGCGGCCAACTTCCTCGACCCGGAGAAGATCCTGCTCACCGGAGACGGTCTGCCCATCCACGAGCTCGCCACCGGTCAGGTCCACGACGGCATCGAGGACACCTACGAGGATGACCCCGCCCTGATCGACCTCAACGTACAACCGTTCGACTTCGGTGAATGGGCGCGCGCCGCCGCCGTGCTCGCCATCAAGACCGCGATCACCGGCACCGCCTGACCCTGTCACCGGGGGCGGCCCGGTGTGGTGGACGTCGTTCGGGCTCCGGTCGGGGTCGGCCGCCGCTGCTCGACCCCTACCGGATGCCCGTCCTGTGTGGACCGTAGGTCAGATGGGCTTGACGTCGACCCAGAAGCGGGTGTCGTTGCTCAGGTTGGCGGAGTTGCTGTTGAGCTGGTCGCGGATCCAGTAGACGGCGGTCTTGTAGCCGTTGATGTCGCTGGTGTTGGGGTTGTTGATGCCGGTCTGGCCGTTGCGGTGGCCGCCGAACCAGGTGTTCATGCCATAGGCGTTCTGGCTCTGGTGCAGGCAGGAGATGTCGGCGGAGAGGTTGCTGTTGAGCGCGGCGCCGTTGTTCCACTGGCTGGTGGTCTGCCCGCGGAAGCGGTCGCACTTGCTGCGCAGCATGTACCAGTTCTGCTTGAAGATGCCGAAGTTGGCGGCGTCGTCGCGCTTGTTGTCGCCGTAGGGGTAGTTGGTGTCCATGCGCTCGGTCTCCAGCATGGCCACCGCCAGGTCGAGCGAGTTCGCCCCGGCGTTGCGGACCTGCTGCTTGCGGCTGCCCAGGCCGCTGATGCCGTACGAGCCGCACCGCATGCCCGAGGGGCAGGCGGCCATGACGACGTCGTCGGGTGTCGAGCAGTAGTTGTCGTTCCTCCAGCCGTCGCCGCCCGCATGGTGGTAGGCGCAGTAGGAGGGGGCGTCGAGGGCGCTGTTCGCACCGGCCGGGACGGCGAACAGCGTCGCCCCGGCGAGCGCCAGCATCAAGGTGACCATGATCGCGGACAGTCTCCGCATGTGCTCTCACTCCTTTGTGAGTCCACTGGTCAGACGCGGGGCGGTGTCAGCAGGATGGGATCATTAACCGTTTAAGTCAAGTCCTCTATTCGAGGTACTTCACTTCAGTTCTAGCTAGCTGTACCGCTTAAGTGGACATCCATGAAGCGCTCGAAGCCGGCAGTGCACGGACAGCCGCGCACGGTGTTTTGATCGCGATGAAATCAACTCTTGACCCAGGGGGGTACCAGGCTCCATCCTGGGCTCGGACCGGCCCGGTCGAGGGGGTTGGAAGCGCCCCGGCGCTCGAGCGCGCCACCCGCGACGGGCGGTGTCCGTGCTGGGCGTGCCGCCACCCCGGAACGCGCTGCACCTCGGTGGCCGACTGCGCCTCCGGTTCGGCCTGACGACCTCATCCCTCGATGTTCGACTTCCGGCGCGACGCTTTGGGAGCGCTCCCGGATGTGTGGACGAAGGAGCAGTGGTGCTCATGACCTCAGTGAGAGTGCGAGCGTTCGCCGCCGTGGCAGCGATCAGCGCGTTGACCGGGGGCCTGGTGGTCGCCGGTGTGGCCTCTGCGGCCCCGGGCTGCAAGGTCGACTACGTGGTGCAGAACAAGTGGCAGGGCGGGTTCACCGGGAACGTCACGATCACCAACCTCGGTGACCCCGTCGACGGTTGGGCGTTGCGGTGGTCCTTCCCCGGCTCGGAGCGCTTCGGCCAAGGCTGGAATGCCACGTTCAGCGCTTCCGGGGCGAGCGTGACCGCGTCCAACGTGGACTGGAACCGCTCGATCCCGACCGGTGGCACGGCGTCGTTCGGGTTCAACGGCACCATGACCGGTGACGCGGTGGGCGTGCCTGCGACGTTCACGTTGAACGGGACGACCTGCACGGGCGGCACCGTCCCCACGACCACGTCCTCCACTTCGACATCCACCACCACGACCACCACGACGACCGGAGGCGGCACGCCCCAGTGTTCGACCAGCCCGGTGAACCCGAACGCGTCCGTGCAGGCGCGCAAGCTGTTGTGCTACGTCCAGTCGCAGTACGGCAACCACATCATCTCGGGCCAGCAGGAGTCGACGTGGATCGGTGGTCCGGACTACGAGATCAACCACATCCGGAACAACACGGGCAAGTACCCGGCGATCCGGGCGTTGGACTTCGGTGACTCCAAGGATTTGGCTCCGCGTGCCGTCGCGTGGTGGAACGCGGGCGGCATCCCGATGATCGGCTACCACATGGGCGCGCCGACGAAGCCGGACACGTACGAGGGCACCCAGATGCAGGTGTCGATCAACGCGGTGCTCACCCCGGGCACGGCCGAGTACCAGTCGTTCATGCAGCGGTTGGACCAGGCCGCCGCGATGTTGCAGCAGCTGGAGAACGCCGGTGCGGCGGTGATCTGGCGGCCGTTCCACGAGGCCGGCGGCACGTGGTTCTGGTGGAGCAAGGAGGGCGGCGGCCAGTACAACCGGCTGTGGAACTTCATGTTCAACTACTTCACCCGCACCAAGGGCCTCGACAACCTCGTCTGGTTGCACGGCTACAACGGTCAGCCGCAGGCGTCGTTCTACCCCGGCAAGTCGGTGGTCGACATCGGCGGCGCGGACACCTACGCGGGCAACGGCAACTACGACCCGCTCAACGCGATGTACAACTCCGTGCGCAACATCGTCGGCTCCACGCTGCCGATCGCGCTCCACGAGAACGGGCCGATCCCGGACCCGGACCGGCTGCAGTCGACCGGCACTCGCTGGGTGCTGTTCGGAACCTGGCACGGCAACCACTTGACGGTCAGCAACTCCATCGCCCACCTGCAGAAGGTCTACAACCACAGCTATGTCGTCACCCGAGACGAACTGCCCAACCTCCGATAGGAAGAACCGAAGCGGCCGGGACGCGCGGTTCTGGGCGGTCACACCAGTGTACGAATCACGGTTGGGGACCGCCGGGGGAGTTCGGCGGTCCCCAACGTTTCGGCGTCGAGTCCTCTGGCTGGTCTGGCTGTCGCCGGTCCAGGCGGTCGTGATGAGCGGATCGCTTCGTCGGCTCGGTCACCGGGGTGCGTCGGTCGTGGCCGTCTCGACGGTCCAGGCGCGGGTCTGGTCGGCGAGGGTGATGCCGAGGCCGGGTCGGTCGGACAGGTGCATGCGCCCGTCGCGGGTTTCCAGGCGTTCGTTGAACAGGGGGTGCAGCCAGTCGAAGTGCTCCACCCACGGTTCGCGGGGGTAGGCGGCGGCGAGGTGGACGTGGATCTCCATGGCGAAGTGGGGCGCCAACTGGAGGTGGTGGTGGTCGGCGAGGGTGGCGAGCTTGAGGAACTGGGTGATCCCGCCGACCCGGGGCGCGTCCGGTTGCAGCACGTCCACGGCGCCGGCGCGGATCAGCTCGTAGTGCTCGGCGACGCTGGTGAGCATCTCGCCGGTGGCGACCGCGGTGGTCAGCGACCGGGCCAGCTCCGCGTGCCCCTCGACGTCGTAGGCGTCCAGCGGCTCCTCGATCCAGACCAGGTCGAACTCCTCCAGCGCCCGGCCGACCCGCAGGGCGGTGGGGCGGTCCCACTGCTGGTTGGCGTCGACCATCAACGGCACGCCGTCGCCGAGGTGCTCGCGGACGGCGGCGACCCGGCGCAGGTCCTCCGACCGGTCCGGCAGGCCCACCTTGATCTTTCAGACGCGGGGCGGTGTCAGCAGGATGGGATCATTAACCGTTTAAGTCAAGTCCTCTATTCGAGGTACTTCACTTCAGTTCTAGCTAGCTGTACCGCTTAAGTGGACATCCATGAAGCGCTCGAAGCCGGCAGTGCACGGACAGCCGCGCACGGTGTTTTGATCGCGATGAAATCAACTCTTGACCCAGGGGGGTACCAGGCTCCATCCTGGGCTCGGACCGGCCCGGTCGAGGGGGTTGGAAGCGCCCCGGCGCTCGAGCGCGCCACCCGCGACGGGCGGTGTCCGTGCTGGGCGTGCCGCCACCCCGGAACGCGCTGCACCTCGGTGGCCGACTGCGCCTCCGGTTCGGCCTGACGACCTCATCCCTCGATGTTCGACTTCCGGCGCGACGCTTTGGGAGCGCTCCCGGATGTGTGGACGAAGGAGCAGTGGTGCTCATGACCTCAGTGAGAGTGCGAGCGTTCGCCGCCGTGGCAGCGATCAGCGCGTTGACCGGGGGCCTGGTGGTCGCCGGTGTGGCCTCTGCGGCCCCGGGCTGCAAGGTCGACTACGTGGTGCAGAACAAGTGGCAGGGCGGGTTCACCGGGAACGTCACGATCACCAACCTCGGTGACCCCGTCGACGGTTGGGCGTTGCGGTGGTCCTTCCCCGGCTCGGAGCGCTTCGGCCAAGGCTGGAATGCCACGTTCAGCGCTTCCGGGGCGAGCGTGACCGCGTCCAACGTGGACTGGAACCGCTCGATCCCGACCGGTGGCACGGCGTCGTTCGGGTTCAACGGCACCATGACCGGTGACGCGGTGGGCGTGCCTGCGACGTTCACGTTGAACGGGACGACCTGCACGGGCGGCACCGTCCCCACGACCACGTCCTCCACTTCGACATCCACCACCACGACCACCACGACGACCGGAGGCGGCACGCCCCAGTGTTCGACCAGCCCGGTGAACCCGAACGCGTCCGTGCAGGCGCGCAAGCTGTTGTGCTACGTCCAGTCGCAGTACGGCAACCACATCATCTCGGGCCAGCAGGAGTCGACGTGGATCGGTGGTCCGGACTACGAGATCAACCACATCCGGAACAACACGGGCAAGTACCCGGCGATCCGGGCGTTGGACTTCGGTGACTCCAAGGATTTGGCTCCGCGTGCCGTCGCGTGGTGGAACGCGGGCGGCATCCCGATGATCGGCTACCACATGGGCGCGCCGACGAAGCCGGACACGTACGAGGGCACCCAGATGCAGGTGTCGATCAACGCGGTGCTCACCCCGGGCACGGCCGAGTACCAGTCGTTCATGCAGCGGTTGGACCAGGCCGCCGCGATGTTGCAGCAGCTGGAGAACGCCGGTGCGGCGGTGATCTGGCGGCCGTTCCACGAGGCCGGCGGCACGTGGTTCTGGTGGAGCAAGGAGGGCGGCGGCCAGTACAACCGGCTGTGGAACTTCATGTTCAACTACTTCACCCGCACCAAGGGCCTCGACAACCTCGTCTGGTTGCACGGCTACAACGGTCAGCCGCAGGCGTCGTTCTACCCCGGCAAGTCGGTGGTCGACATCGGCGGCGCGGACACCTACGCGGGCAACGGCAACTACGACCCGCTCAACGCGATGTACAACTCCGTGCGCAACATCGTCGGCTCCACGCTGCCGATCGCGCTCCACGAGAACGGGCCGATCCCGGACCCGGACCGGCTGCAGTCGACCGGCACTCGCTGGGTGCTGTTCGGAACCTGGCACGGCAACCACTTGACGGTCAGCAACTCCATCGCCCACCTGCAGAAGGTCTACAACCACAGCTATGTCGTCACCCGAGACGAACTGCCCAACCTCCGATAGGAAGAACCGAAGCGGCCGGGACGCGCGGTTCTGGGCGGTCACACCAGTGTACGAATCACGGTTGGGGACCGCCGGGGGAGTTCGGCGGTCCCCAACGTTTCGGCGTCGAGTCCTCTGGCTGGTCTGGCTGTCGCCGGTCCAGGCGGTCGTGATGAGCGGATCGCTTCGTCGGCTCGGTCACCGGGGTGCGTCGGTCGTGGCCGTCTCGACGGTCCAGGCGCGGGTCTGGTCGGCGAGGGTGATGCCGAGGCCGGGTCGGTCGGACAGGTGCATGCGCCCGTCGCGGGTTTCCAGGCGTTCGTTGAACAGGGGGTGCAGCCAGTCGAAGTGCTCCACCCACGGTTCGCGGGGGTAGGCGGCGGCGAGGTGGACGTGGATCTCCATGGCGAAGTGGGGCGCCAACTGGAGGTGGTGGTGGTCGGCGAGGGTGGCGAGCTTGAGGAACTGGGTGATCCCGCCGACCCGGGGCGCGTCCGGTTGCAGCACGTCCACGGCGCCGGCGCGGATCAGCTCGTAGTGCTCGGCGACGCTGGTGAGCATCTCGCCGGTGGCGACCGCGGTGGTCAGCGACCGGGCCAGCTCCGCGTGCCCCTCGACGTCGTAGGCGTCCAGCGGCTCCTCGATCCAGACCAGGTCGAACTCCTCCAGCGCCCGGCCGACCCGCAGGGCGGTGGGGCGGTCCCACTGCTGGTTGGCGTCGACCATCAACGGCACGCCGTCGCCGAGGTGCTCGCGGACGGCGGCGACCCGGCGCAGGTCCTCCGACCGGTCCGGCAGGCCCACCTTGATCTTGATCGCGCCGACGCCGGACTCCAGCGTGCGGGTGGCGTTGTCCTTGATCTGCTCGACGGTCTCGTGCAGGAAGCCGCCGGAGGTGTTGTAGCAGCGCACGGAGTCGCGGTGCGCGCCGAGCAACTTCGCCAACGGCAGGTTCGCGCGTCTGGCCTTGAGGTCCCACAGCGCGATGTCGAACG
>NZ_JAJHUO010000055.1 GCF_020859565.1 Saccharothrix luteola
AGGAGACGCCCGCGTCGCGCAGGATGCGGCGCAGCGTCTCCCGGCTGACCGCGGCGACGGTTCCTCGGTCGAGCAGGTGCTCGCGCAGCTTCGCGAGTGACCAGGTGGAGAACGCGGTGATGCCCCAGTCGGCGGGCGCAGTGCGGGCGATCAGGCAGATCCGTTCACGGATCGCCTCACCGATCGTCCGACTCCGTCCGCCGCTCCATTTTGGGTCCAGCGCCGCGAACCCCCGCTCGTTGAAGGCGTGGATCACGTCACGGACGTAGTCCTCGCTCACCTGCATCAACGAGGTGATGTCGCGGACCGCCTGGCCCTGGCCGGACATCAGCACCACGATCGCCCGCCGCAGCCGCACCGGATCCTTCGCGGTCCTGGTGATCCGCTGGATCTTCCGGCCTTCCTCCATCGACAACGGCCTCACGAACACACTCGGTCGACGAGCCACAACCACCTCCCGCACTCGACATGCGGGACCAGCCTCGCCGATCAGCCCAACCGATCGATTACCGGGTCAACCCTCCGAGACGCGCCACTAGATGAGACAGGTTGTGTTTACGGGGCTGGCTGTGGTTGCTCGACGGGTTGGTTGATCCAGGCTGTCTCGGGCAGTCGGGGTTATCGGGGGAAGCTCAGTCACCGGTCCCCCGGCTTCCGGCAGCCACAACTGCACCCGTACCGCTCCAACACCGCCCGCAGCTCCCGCACCTGGGCACCGTCGAGGAACGCACGCTCGTACTCCCCCACCACTACCGCATCGATCCGCTCCGCGTTCGCGGCGATGCAACGCTGTGGGGTGCCAGAAGTCGGTGGGGTCGTGGTGGCGCACGGCCAGGTCGAGGGCCTGCGTCAGACGTGTGGTGGCCTGTTCGTGCAGGCCCAGCCGGGAGCAGGCGAGGCCGAGGTTCCGGTGGGCGCGGGTGCGGGTGGTGTGGTCGGGCAGGTGGTCGGCGGCGTCCAGCGCGGCCCGCCACGTGGTGACCGCGTCGTGCCGGTGTCCTCGCCGGTGGTGGAAGGTGGTCAGGTTCCATGCCAGGTGCCAGACGGTGTGGTGGTGGCCGAGGGTGGCGGCGGTGCGTTGGGTGGCCAGCAGGGTGGCGTGCTCGGCCTGCAGCCAGGCCAGCGCCGCGGCGGTGTCGGGCAGCGGGTGCGGGTGCACGCCGGGTGCGGGCGGCTCGGGCCGCACGAGCGCGCGGTGGGGGTACAGGAGGTGGTCGGCGGTGTGGGCGGTGTGCAGGTGGAAGTCTGCCACCCGGGTCAGGGCCGCTTCCCGCACGTGCCCGGGCAGGGTGGTGTGGGCGGTGTCTGCGGCGTAGCGGCGGACCAGGTCGTGCATGGCGTAGCGGCCGCCCGGCCGCCGTTCGAGCAGCGAGGCGTTCTCCAGCCCGCTCAGCGTCTTGCGGGCGAGGCGGTCGGGCAGGCCGGTGAGGGCGGCGGTGGCGGGCGGGGTGGTGTCCGGGCCGGGGGCGATGCCCAGCAGTGCGAACACTGTGCGTTGCCGGTCGGTGAGGTGGCGCAGGGACCAGGACAGCACGGTGGGCAGGCTGGCGGCCGGGTCGGTGTCGTGGTCGAGCGCCTCCAGGCCGAGGTCGCGCAGTTCGGCGGCAGTCTCGGCGAACGCGACGTCGGGGCGGGTGTCGGCGGTGCGCACGGTGATCGACAACGCCAGCGGGTGGCCCCCGCACAGCCCGATCAGCTCGTCCACCGCCTCGGGTTCGGCGGCGACGCGGGCGGCGCCCAGGCGGGCGGCCAGCAGGCCGCGGGCCTCCTCCGGGGACAGGACGTTCAGGGGCAGGTGGCGGGCGCCGTGCCGGTCGATCAGCGAGGCCAGCCGGTGACGGCCGGTGACCAGTACCGTGCAGGACGGCGAGCCGGGCAGCAGCGGCACGACCTGCTCGCTGGTGGCGGCGTTGTCCAGCACGATAAGCATCCGCCGCCCGGCCACCAGGCTGCGGTACAGCGCGGCTTGGGCGTCGAGGTCGGCGGGGATGCGGTTCGCCTCGACGCCCAGGGCGTCGAGGAACCCCCGCACCGCCACCGCCGGCTGCACCGGCTCGCCGGTGGGACTGAACCCGCGCAGGTCCACGAACAGCTGCCCGTCGGGGAACCGCTCCAGCCGGCGGTGCGCCCAGGCCAGCGCCAGCCAGGTCTTGCCGATGCCCCCGGCACCGCCGATCGCCGACACCAACACCGTCGCGCCCTGCCCCGCACCCGCCGCGTCGGCGGGCGCGCCGACGGCAACGACTGGGCGACATCCTCAACGAGTACCACCACGCAGCCTGACCTGCACGGACGATATTTTCGGCAAGCACAAGGCCGCGCCTGTCAGCGGCACGGACGAGCGGCAGGCGACCTCCGTCGAGGCGACCACCGCCACCTCGACCACCGCTCCCAGCTCCAGCGTCGCCGACACGACGACGTCGAGCAGCAGCGTGACCACGTCGGCGACTCCCGGTTCCCCGGTGCCACAACCCGCCGCGGTGGCCGCGCCCGTGCCTGAGCCGGGGCGGTTCGATGCAGTCGTTGGCGAATCGCTGGACGCGGGTGGTTGACAGCGACGCGCCTGTGTTCAACGGATCGACCGCGTCAGGTCACGGCCGTCGAGGTAGTTCGGCGTTCACGGTGAGCATGGTTCGGACGGTGGCGTAGCCGAGGGCGTGGTTCACCGCGAGCATGTGAGCGTTGTCGGTGCTGGTGGCGGTGCGGATGTGCTGGAGTCCCGGTCGTCCGGCCAACCACCACGACATGGTTCCCTTGAGGCAGCGACCGAGCCCGTGCCCGCGATGCGCGGCCACCACGACCGTGTCGCCTTGGAGGGCCTCGTACTGCCTGTACGGCAACACGATCACCTCGGTGAGCCCGACGACCCGCCCGGTCGCCTCGTGCACCACGACGACGACCCGCTGGTCGACGTCCTGCCGGTGGAACTCCTCCTCTGCCCGGCGGACCCGCTCGACGGTCCAGTCCGGCTCGGAGCGGTCCTGGCCGCCGACGGGGGCGTCGTGGATACCGCCACGCGCCTCGGCGTACGAGGCCACCCATTCGTCCGGAGCGGTGCCCCGCCACCGCAGCACCCGGTAGCCGTCGGGCACGTCGACCGTCCACAGCGAACGGTCGGCGTCGGCGATCGACAGCGACTGCACGGCGATGGACCGCACCACTCCGAAGCCGCGGCCCACGGCCCAACGTTCCCCGTCTCCCCCGGCGACGACCTGGGAGGTCTCCACCACCGTCCGGCCTCGCGACCGCAGTTCGGGCACGACCGCGGCGTAGAGCGCCGATCCCAGGCCACGACCGCGCACGTCGGGCCGCACGACCACTTCGACCAGACCGAGGTGGGCGTTCTCGTCCTCGGGCAGCCGCGCCTGCGCCACGCCCTCGATCGTGCCGCCCGACCGCGCCACCCAGTACAGGGTGGCCCCCAACCCTGGGAAGGGGGTGCTCAGCCGCGCCACCACCGCGTCCCGGGTCAGCGGGACCTCGTCGGGTCGCTCAACCGACTGGCTGCCCGCCACCACCCGGTGGTACGCGTCAAAGTCCTCGTCGGTCGCCGCCGATGGGTCGAACCGCTCGACGACGAACGGGAATCCGGCCACCGCTGTTCCTCCTGTCCTCTGCCCGCACCAGGCAGGCCGCCAGCACGCCGGCCATGACCAGGCCGAACGCCTGGAGGTTGAGCACGGCGGCGATCACCACGTGCAGCACCACCCCCGCCGCCACGACCGCGACCCCGGGCCGCCACAGCACTCCCACCGCGATCACGGCCTGGGTCGCGATCACCAGCCACGTCGCCCCGACGAGCGCCGGCGCGGGCACGAGGTCTGACAGCACCGGCCACGGTGCGCCGTAGTTGGGATCGGTCAACACCACCGACAACGCCCGACCATCCCTCCACAGCGGATCACCGAACTTGGCGACCACCGCGTACCCGTAGACGACCGCGACCTGCAGCCGCAGGGCGAGGTGCCCGGCGAACGCCGCGCCCCTCCACCCCGGCGACAGCGCGGCGCGCGGCCTGCTCCACTGCCAGGTCCGGTCGTCGCCCAGGCACAGCGGCACCAGGAGCATCGTCGCCAGTTGGGCGATCCGGTCGCCCCCGTTGGCCACCGGGCACGCCGCCGCGAACCCGAAGGCGAGGTACCAGTGCGGCACGCAGGTCCACCGCGGCCGGAAGCCGGACAGCACGACCGCGAGGACCAGCAGGGCGACGGCGTCGGCCGCCGGCGACTCGGCGGGTTCGACGAGGCACCAGAGCGCGATCGCACCGACCCCCGAGCACACCGGTCCGCCCGCGAAGATCACCTCGTCGGGGTTCGCCAGCAGCACCAGCACCTGGGCTGCCGCGAGGGCGCTCCTCGCGCACGCCAACTGCCACCCACGCGGCTCGAACACCGCCACGGCGCCCTCGATGCGGCCCACCACCGCGGTCACGGCCCGCACTCGACCTCCACGACGGCGATGCGGTGCACGTGACGCTTCGGAACCGACCGCTCGACGGCGACAGCGACGCGGCCGCACAGGCGCGAGGTGATGGTCGAGCCGTCGAGGGTGAACACCGACGAGCGGGCGACCTCCTCGCCACACATGGCCGCCGTGGCCTCCCCGCACGCCTGCCAGTAGGCGTCGGGCACGCGCAACGCCACTCGACGCGTCTCGGCCACCACCACGGAGCCCTCGCGGCGGAGGCCGTCCCATGGGCGCCGAGGCACCAGTGGGGTGAGGTCCGGGACGTTGTACGCGACGAGCACGTCCTGGCTCAGCTCGGTGAAGAACGGCCAGTGCTGCGGCCACACCACGCGGTACGACCGAAGCGGATTCGCGCCCGGCAGTTGCGCGAGGGCGGACAGCACGAGGCCGGTGACCACCATCGCGGCGGTGAGGTGGAACCCACGCAGGGCTCGTGCGGACTCCTCGACGTTCACTCGACGATGAATCCGTCCGGGGGATTCGTCGTGACGAGCGCGTTCTGTGGACGGACCTCCGGAACGCCGTTCTCCCCGTCTGCGGCGCCTGTCACCACCACAGCCGTTGCGATCGCGACCGACGTAACCACACCAAGAAGCACGTTCCGCACGTTTCCCCCCTGGAAACCCTCCGGCGAGCGGCGGCACCGCCCCCGGTGCTGGCGCAACCCGCCAGCGGCACCACGCTACGGACCGGATCTACCTGTCCGCTACCGGATCACTACTTGTGGTAAAAAAACGAGGAGCTGCTGGGGTCGTGGTGCAGGTGCGCAAGGGCAGGCCGGCGTCGACCGGCCGTGAGGTGTCCGTACGCGGCGGCGGATGGGAATGGTTTTCGGTGAAATTCGGGATTCTGGGTCCCCTGGAAGTGCGGTCGGAGGGCCGCGTCGTGCAGATTCCCGGGAGGCGGCAGCAGAAACTGCTGGCCATCCTGCTGCTCAACGCCAACCAGGCCGTGGCGGTCGAGCGCCTGGAGGACGAGCTGTGGGAGCGTCCTCCGCGTTCCGCGCGGCAGCAGGTGCACAACGCGGTGGGCGGACTCCGCTCGACGCTGGCAGCGTCCATCGGTGCGTCGATGATCGCCCACCTGAACGGTGGGTACGTGATCGAGGTGCCCGAGTCCTCGATCGACGCGCGGCTGTTCCTGGAGCGGACGGCGGCGGCCTCGCAGGCCCGCACGGAGGGCCGGCTCACCGACGCCGCCGCACTGTTGGAGCAGGCGCTCGACCTGTGGCGAGGTGACGCGCTGTCCGGGCTGGACGGTCGCGAGATCGACGCGGCCGCGCTGAAGCTCAACGAGCACCGCCTGACCGCCAACGAGGACCTGCTCGCCACCCGCGTGGAGCTGGGCGACGCCGCTTCAGCGGCCGCCGACCTGCGTACCCTGGTGGCCCTGCACCCGCTGCGGGAGTCGCTGCGCGCGGTCCTCATGCGGGCGCTGCACGCGAGCGGCAGGCAGGCGGACGCGCTGGCCGTCTACGCCGAAGGCCGAGACCTCCTGCGCGAGGAGCTGGGCATCGACCCAGGTCCGGAACTGCGTCGCCTGCACGCGGCGTTGTTGAAGGGCACGGTCGTGCCGCCCGCCCCACCCGCGCCGCAGCAGCCCGCTTCGTCCTCCCCGCCCGCGCCACCCGCGCCGCCGCGGTCCTACCTACCCCACGACACCAGCGACTTTTCCGGCAGGACGACCGAGCTGGACAGCTTGTCGTCCGCGGCGCAAGGTGTCCTACCCACCGCCCTGGTCGTCTCGGCGATCGACGGGATGGGCGGCGTCGGGAAAACGGCCATCGCGGTGCACCTGGCTCATCGGCTCGCCGACCAGTACCCGGACGGCCAGTACTTCATCGACCTGCACGGCTTCACCCCCGGCACGGACCCGCTGACGTCGGAACAGGCGCTGGACGCGTTGCTGCGCGACAGCGGCGTGCCCCCGGAGCTGATCCCGGCGACGCTGGAGCGCCGCAGCGCGCTGTGGCGCTCCCACATGTCGGGTGCCCGCGCCCTGCTGGTCATCGACAACGCCGTGGACGCCGCGCACGTCCGGCCCCTGTTACCGGCCTCGCCGGGGACGTTGGTCCTGATCACGAGCAGACGCAGGCTGACCGCGTTGGAAGGCGCGCTGCCGTTCTCCTTGGACGTGCTGCCCGTCGACGACGCCGTCACGATGTTCGTCCGGATCGCCGGTGAGCACCGCACCACCGGCGAGCAAACGGCCGTCCGGGACGCCGTGGAGCTGTGCGGGCGGCTGCCCCTGGCCATCCGCATTGCGGCGGCCCGACTGCGCGACCGCCGGTCGTGGCAGGTCTCCAACCTCGTGCGCAGGCTGCGCGACCAGACCCAGCGCGGCAGGCTGCTGCAGGTGGACGACCGCGACGTGATGGCCGTCCTCCGCCTTTCCTATCGCTACCTCCCGCCCGAGCGGCGGCGCCTGTTCCGGCTGTTGAGCGTGTACCCGGGTGCCGACTTCGACGCGTACGCCGCCGCCGCGCTGACGGGTTACCCGGTGGACGCGGCCGAGCAACTGCTGGAGGAACTGCTCGACGACAACCTCGTCATGGAGCGGAGCCCGGGCCGGTTCCACCTCCATGATCTGGTGCGCGACTGCGCGCACCAGATCATGGAGGAGACCGACGACGAGGCCGAGCGGGATGCCGCGCTGGTCCGCCTGCTCGACTACCAGGTGCTCGCGGCGCACGAGTGGGGCCGCCGGCTGGGCAACCGAATCTACCGGCGGGCGCCGGTCGTGGACTCCGCCGACTCGGCGGTGCGGGCGGCCGGGTCGGCGGCGGAGAGCGCCGTCTTGTTACAGCGGGAACTGGGGAACCTCGTGGCGGCTGCGGTGTTCTGCGCCCGCACCGGCCGCCACCGCCACACCTGGCAGTTGGCGTGCTTCCTGCAGCCCGCGTTGAAGCTGCGGAACTACGGCGACGGTTCCTTCACGATCTTCGAACAGGGGTTGGCCGCCGCCCGTCACGCCGGCGACCCGCACGGGGAGGCGGCCTGCCTCCAGGGACTCGCGCTGGTGTCCCACGAACGCCGCTCGACCGGCGAGGCCCGTGAGTACCTGACCCGGGCGCTGGAACTGAGCCGCATGCTCGGAGACCGGGAGGCGGAGACGACGCAGTTGCTCGACCTGGGCAGCCTGCACTTGTCAGAGGATCGCCTCAAGGAAGCGCTGAACGCGTTCCTGGCGGCCGAAGCACTGGCCGCGGGCGGCCCGGACAGCGGTCTGCAGGCGGCGATCGACAACAACCTCGGCGTCATCTACCGCGACATCGGCCGGTACGACTCGGCGCTGCACCACTTGCGCCGGGCGGTGCGAACGGACGCTCCCGACCGACTGCCGTACGCGAAACTGCTCACTGCCTGGAGCATCGGCACCATCCACCACGCACGCGGCGACCACGCAGAGGCGTTGCGCGAGTTCGAACGGATCAAGCAGGAGAGCGAGGCGCACGACTACCGGCACAGCGAGGCGGCCGCGCTGCTCGGGCTCAGCACCGTCCACCGGTCACTGGGCGCGTTCGAGGTCTCGCTCGACCTCGGCCGCCGGGCGTTGGCCCTCGCCAAGGAGTTGGACCTGCCCAAGCTCGAGTGCGAGGTGTTGAACGCGATCGGTGAGACGACCTTTGCCGCGGGCGACCTCGACCACGCCGAACGGGTCTTCGAGCAAGCGGCCGACTACGCCCGCCGGCGACGGCTGAAAAGGTACGAAGCGCGAGCAGCCGAGGGCTTCGCGCACATTGCGGCGGCACGGGGCCGGTGGGCGGACGCCGAGCGCCACTGGAAGCGAGCCTCGCACCTGTACCCGCCTGGCATGGTCGACCTCGACTACGTGCAGCACCATCTCGACGGTTTGGCCGACCGGGACACCACGTGCTTCCGCTGCGCGATTTCGCTCGCCGATTGGTGCCCGCAGCCGTAGGGCGCCGTCCGTGGCCGGCGGCGGACGCGGTCCGGGTGGTCGGTGATGATCCCTCGACGCCCAGGCTCGTCGTGCGGCCGATTTTTTCCGTGGAACGACGAGATGGAGCGCCGAGTTATCTCATGTTGACGCACAAACCTCCGGTGACCTGCGAAGATCGCCGGAGGTGAAGCCGAGATATCGGCTGATTTCAAGTCCGAGGAGTTTGAACACGCAGCTGTGGAGGATTCCCCATCATCGGTGCTGTCGGCGAGCTTCGAGTCGCGGTCCGCGAGCAGTAAGTCGGCGTTGCTGCCCGTGTCTTCGAGGCCCATGGGATCGCGTGTCAGACGCACGATCCAGTCCTCTGCGTGATGTGCGGCGTTGCCGGATGGGTTAACGGCACCCGCAGTGCGGTTGAGTAGTCCACCGGTAGCGGCGCCTGCCAGCCTGGTTCGCGGCACACAGCACGCGAGCGAGGCAATGGAACGGACCGGGGATCGGTGAAGAACACGGTGACGATCAGACCCGTAGGCCAGATCGATGGGCCCGAAGATGCCGAGGTGCACGTTGAGCACCTCGAAGACGCGCGAGCAGCGGAGGTGTTCGACGCCGTTGTGCCGCTCACCGCGCTTCTGCCCGCGGACTCGCCGCGGCTGGGCGGGAGCGACGAGACGCACTCCGCGCTGCTCGCCGAGGCGGACGCGGAACTGCCACCGATCCTCGTGCACCGGAAGACGATGCGCGTTGTAGACGGCATGCACCGGCTGCGTGCGGCTGAACTCAGGGGCGCGAGCGACATCCGCGTCCGCTTCTTCGACGGGGACGAGCACGAGGCGTTCGTGCTCGCGGTCAAGGCCAACACGACACACGGCCTGCCGCTCTCGCTCGCCGACCGGAAGACGGCGGCGGTCCGGATCATGACGTCACACCCGCAGTGGTCGGACCGCGCGGTGGCTGTCGCCGTCGGACTGGCCAGGCGCACGATCGCGCGCATCCGGTCGCGTTCAACCGGCGGAGTGAGCCAGTTGAACAGCCGCGTCGGCCTCGACGGCCGGGCCCGGCCGCTCAGCAGCGCGAACGGCAGGCGGCAGGCGGGCGAGCTGTTCGAGCAGCGTCCCGGTGCCACACTGCGCGAGGTGGCGAGCGCGTCCGGCATCTCCCTGGCAACCGCGCGCGACGTGCGGGAGCGCATCCGCCACGGCGAGGACCCGGTGCCGCCAGGGGTGCGACGCGCCGGCGGGGTCGCGCGGGCCGCCGACGGGCGGCGGGGGCCGAAGCAGGTCGACGGTGTCGCCGAGCCGATCGACCTCGCGTCGGCGTTCCACCGGTTGGCGAGTGATCCGTCCCTGCGCCTCTCCGACGCGGGACGCCGCCTGTTGCGCTGGCTCAACGCCAGCGCCAACGCCGTCGGGCGCGAGGAACGGGGCGACCTGCTCGACGCCGTGCCGAGTTACTGCGTGCCGGTGGTCGCAGGGCTCGCACGGGAGTACGCGCGGATGTGGCACGAGGTGGCCGACGAACTCGACCATCGGGGGCGGAGCGCTTCCTGAGCACGCCGGCCGCCCACCGAGAGGTGAGGGGGTGGCGAATGCCCAGGTGCACGACTTCCGGGACACACGCGGCGAAGAGCGCAGGCCTCTGTCGGTCGCAGCACGTTTCCGGTGTTCCGAAGAAGCCCACAACGGACCCACACGCTGTTGATCGCTCGCGAGTGGGGGCTCATCCCGCTCGATGTCCCGACGGCGGGACACGCAACCCGCACGCGGGTGGATTCCGTCGCCGAGGGTTCGGAACCGGCTCCTTGGTGGTGAGACGGGGTCGGCCGCCGACACCCTCGGCCGAGCCGGTCCGGTTCGGCAACTACGGCAGCGGTACGGGCCGAACCGTGAAATCAGGGGTCGTGCAGCTCTACGTCACGGCGGGTGGAAGCAGTCCTGGGCATGAACCGGGAATTGGTGCGGCTCTCCCCCTCGCGGCGAGAGGCGCTACGGAACCGTCGAAATCAATCGCTCGGACGGACTTGCATATCCAACCGATTTGGTTGATCAATTATCTTGATCGATCAACGTGCTCCACGTCACATGAATAGTCGTCGAAATTTCGTCACTAACCGACCCCTCCCGGTAATAGTGGAAAGGCGCGACCGCCGTGGTCACAAAAGCGGCGGCATGGCGCGAACAAGGGGATCGCGTGACGACAGCCTTACCCCGTCATGGGTAACCCTTGATCCGCGGAAGTTCCGGCCAAGTCGCTCCTCGGAGGGCAGGCCTCGATTTCGGAAGGGAGGATGACATGACTCGCAAGCACATGGCCGCACTGCGTCCGAAGCTCGTCGTGAAGGGCAAGGGCAAGTGATCCGACGCGGGGGCGGAGTCCAACTCCGCCCCCGCGTGGACACTGCCGCATCTCTCGGGGCCCGTGGGGAGCAGATGTTCACCGTGAAGGTATTGGACAACGGTGTGGGAGTGGCGCTGGACAGCTCCCTCGGAGTCCGCAGCGTCACCGTGTGTGTCGCAATCAGCGCAGGCTCCCGATACGACGACCTTTCCGAGCCCGGATCGGCGCACCTGGTGGAACACCTTGTCATGGCGGCTCCCTGTGCGGATCTCGGGAATGCCTCGATCAGCAAGTGGGTCGACTCCGTCGGAGGCCAGTCCAACGCGTCGACCTCGCACGAGGCGGTGACGTTCTGGGCGCGCGTCCCCCCGGCGGACGCCGTCGACTGCGCCCGGCACCTCGGCAACGCCATCGTCGCCCCGGCCGTCACCGACGCGTTGTGCGCGAGCGAGAGCCAGGTGGTCGTCCAGGAACTGCTCGCCGCCGCAGGTGATCCCGTCGACGTCGCTCACGAGGCGCTCTACGGCAGGCTGTTCGAGGGCGGCCCGCTCTCCCGCCCCGTCGGAGGCAGGGTCGAGTTCCCCGTGTTCACCGCGGACGGGGTGCTCGCCTCGCATCGACGGAACCTGCGAACCGCTCCCGTCGCCATCAGTCTCGTAGGTCCCGCGGACCTCGTCTTCCAGGCGTTCGAAGCCCTCCGCGGCAGCATCGGCGACATCGACCGCGAGCCGTGCCCGTTCACGCCCTGTGGTCCCCCGGCGAGCGGAGGCGCTCCCACCGCCGAGGTCGAACCGGACGCCGAGTACGCGTACCTCGTCGCCGGGGGCCTCGGCGCCGGACGCGACGACCCGCTGTGGGGCGCGGCCGAAGTGCTCGCCGCCGCGGTCGGCGGCACCCCGGGATCGTTCCTCTACGACCGGTTGCGCGGCGAACTCGGTGTCAGCTACCAGATCCAGTCCGGCCACACCGCGTACCGGGACACCGGCGTCTGGTCGATCACCGCAGGCTCCGAACCTCGACAGGCCGACCGGGTCGAGTCGACCATCCGCGACTGCCTGACCGCTGTGTCATCGGGCGGCTTGGGCGACGACGGATTCGCGGCGGCGAGGACGCAGGCCGCAGGCTCGGTGCTGCTGGACAACGAGGACCCGGTGGCCCGCGCGCACCTGAACAGCACCTGGGGCCTGGACTCCGGCGACGAGCCGCCAGTCGACCGTCTCCGGAGGCTGATCAACAGCGTGGACCACCAGGCCGTCCGTGCGATCGCGTCCCAAGTCTTGAGGAGCTACACGCATGTCGTCGCATCGTGACGTCGTCGCGGAGGTGTCGGGCTACGGCGTCGCCCCCGATCTCGCCGAGGAACTCTCCACATCGGGCCTGCTCGCCCGCCTGCACGACGAACTCGCCGTGATCACCGAGGACACCGACGCGATCACCGGGCAGCGACGGGCCCTGGCGGTGCTGCTGAAGTCGACCGGCCGCGGCGTCGCGGACCTCCTGCCTCGGCTGGCGGACGTCGCGCGACTCCGGTTCCCCGGTGTCGACCGCATGATGACGGTCGTCCCCGCCCGGCGGATCGTGCCCGCACCGAGGTCTGGGCATCCGCACATGCGGTACGTGCTCGCGACCGACGCCGTGGCCCTCGCGGATCCGGACGGGGACTGGTCCGTGCGTCCCGCCGGCAGGACGGACATCTCCGACGTCCTCCCCCTGCTCGTCGAAGCCATGGTCGACGGCTATCGCGTCGCCGGGACCGCCGTCGGCGAGGCACAGGTGGAAGCCGATGCGCGCCGACTCTTCGACCGGGCGGTCGAGGACGGCATCGTGTTCGTGGCACACGACGACGAGGGTTTCGCGGGCCACGTGACGATAGTCCCCGACCGGGACGAGCTCAGCGGCCTCGACCGACTGGAGTTGTTCGACCTGTTCGTGCCACGACACCGGCGCGGCACCCCGGCCTCCCGGCTGCTCACCTCGGCGGCACTGCGGTACGCCAGGAACCGAGGGCTTCCGCTGCGTGGCTACGTGTCCGGACACGGCCCCGCTCCGGACCGGGTGCTCGACTCGCTGCTGGGCAAGGGGTGGGTACGGGACACCACCTACTGGTCGTGCTCTCTCGAACAAGAAGGACACCGCGTTGGCTGATCACCGTGTCACAGTGCTCCCGCTGGTCGATGCGCGGTTACGCACCACCAGTTTCTGCCTGACCGTCATGTGCGGTTCGCGGTCGGACCCCGAAGGGCTGGGCGGCCTGACGCACCTCCTGGAGCACGTCGTGATGTCGGCGCCGCTGACCGGTGGGATGTCGTTCAGCCGACGAGCGGAGTTCCGGGGCGGCACGGTCAACGCGCACACCGGCCTGGAAGAGCAGCAGTTCTACGCCCAGGTCCACCCGGACGACGCCGACGACGTCATCGAGTTGTTGCTGAGCACGGTGTCCTGTCCGAACCTGGACGACACCGTGATCGCCAACGAGAAGAACGCCGTGCTGCAGGAGTTGGCCGGGAACGCCGCAGATCCCAACGAGGTCGTGCAGGACGCGATCCTCGCCGCCCTCTATCCCCGCCACCCGCTCGGCGCACCGGTCGGCGGCACGGCCGAGGGAATCCGGGCCGCGAGCGCCCAGGACCTCGCCGCGCACCACACGACCGGGTTCCTGACCCGCCCCATGAGCCTCACCGTGGTCGGTCCCCGCCCGCCGCAACTCGACGTGGCCCCCCAGACCCGACTCCGCCGGGAATACCCGGTCCCCTTGGCACCCGTGACCCAGCCGGCCGTGGCCTGGCCTTCCGGCTACTCCTGGTTGTGCTTCGGAGCCCGCTCGCCCGGTGTCGGCGATCCGCGCCGACACGCCTACTCGCTGCTGGCGACCCTGCTGGGCGCCAGCCCTTCTTCGCTCATGTACACGCGTCTGCGCGACGAAAACGGCTTGGGCTACGCGTTCGAGGCGTGGGACCGCGGTTACACCGAAGCCGGGGCGTGGCGCCTGCTCGTGGGTGTCGACGACGGCAACGGCGACCGCGTCCAGGCGATCGTGCGCGACCTGCTCTCCGACATCGCCGAGACCGGGCCGTCCCGCGAGCACCTGCTCATGGTCCAGCGCCAAACCGGGATGCAGCTGCTGATCGACTCTGAGAACCCGTTGGAATTGGCCAAACTGACCGGTGTCAGAACCCGCGGAGGCGTCCTCGGGTGGACACCGGAGGCGGAGCTGGACGCGCTGCGCGCGGTGTCCGCGACCGACGTGGCCGCAGCTGCGGCCGACATCCTGGCGAACCTGATCACCGTCGTGCGACCCGAGGGATGACCACCGAATGACCACAACCGCCGCTGGGCTGGGTATCGACCTGTTCTCCAGGGTCCTGGGCGCGGACGAGGACGAGCCGCCGGACAAGCTGGTGCGCACCGCGCGTTCCCAGAGTTGGGCGCTTCCCGCCCTGCTGCTGTCGGCGTACGCCAGGGACGGCCGCCCCCTGGGCAGCGGGTCGGCCGACGAGCTCCGCAGGGCGAAGAACCGCAAGCAGAACTACGCCGCCCTCGCCGCGGCCCTCGCGGGGACGTCGGCCAGGATCGTCAAGGGCCCGTCCCTGGCCAGGCACTACCCGGAGCCGCTCGTCCGACCGGTCGGTGACCTGGACGTCGTCGTCCCCGACGAGGCCGAACTCTGGCGGGTCGTGCGCACTGTCCTCGACAACGCCCCCGTGGAGACGATCGACGTGTCGGTGTTCGGTTATCCGGAAGCCCACCTGCTCGTCCAACTCGAGTGGCCGGGCGAAGACCCCATGCTGGACGTGGAGAATGCCGTCGAGGTCTGCACGGCCGGGTTCACCGGAGCCCAGGGGCCGGTGCGCGTCCGCGCGGAACTGCCCGCACAGCCAGTGGTCACCGACCTCCTCGCGCTGGCCGAGGAACGATTCCAGCGCGGGTTCAAGGCCAAGGACGTCATCGACATCGCGGTACTCGGGCAGGTCGCGTTCTCCCCGGCGGACGTCGTCGCTGCGGCGGAGAGGTGGCAACTGGCGCCCGAACTGCTCGAACTGCTGGACCTGGCCGGCGACCTGGTCGACCTCGGACTCCTCGGGCAGACCCGGCAGCCGCTGCGTGCGGCGGCCGAGCGCGAACTCGACCGCCGTGAGAACTGGTCCGCCCCGACGATCCCCCCGGGAGCGGACGCGATGACCACCGCCCTCGTCGAAGGCAGGTCAGTGGGAGGGCTGCTGCTGCGCGAGACGCGCCGTGACACCGACCCCGAAACGACGCGCCTGCGCCGGTTCGGCACCAGTGCCCTGCTGGCCACACCGGTGGGCGACTACCTGCTCGTGGACCACCCCGTGGTCACCCCCGAACAGCACGCCGACGCGCTGGCGGCGCTGGCCGCGATGGACGGTGAGGACCGATGAACGGGCCGAAGGCAGTCGACGTCCGGGGACTGGGCCGCGAGTACGTGCGCAGGCGCCGGCCACCGCGCACCGCGCTGGACGGGCTGGACCTGACCGTCGCACCGGGCGAGGTCCACGGTCTGCTCGGACCCAACGGCGCAGGCAAGACGACGCTGTGCAAGATCCTCTCCACGGTGCTGCTGCCCACCTCCGGCACGGCCGAGGTGTTCGGCCGCGACGTGGTGACCGACACCGGGACCGTGCGCCGTTCGATCGGCATCGTGTTCGGCGGCGAACGCGGTCTCTACGGGCGGCTGACCGCACGCCAGAACCTCCGCTACTGGTCCACGCTCTACCGGCAACCGACCGCCGTAGGCAAGACGAGGTCGGCCGAACTGCTCGACCGCCTCGGACTCGCCGACCGGGCCGACGAACGGGTCGAGACCTTCTCCCGCGGCATGAAACAGCGGCTGCACCTGGCACGCGGCCTGATAGGCGACCCGAGGCTGCTGATCCTCGACGAACCGACCATCGGCATGGACCCCGTCGCGGCACGCGACTTCCGGGTGCTGGTGGGCGAGTTGCGTGCCGAGGGCCGCACGATCCTGGTCACGACGCACGACATGGCCGAGGCCGAAGCCGTCTGCGACCGGGTCTCGCTGATCGACGGCGGCAAACTCGTGGCGACCGAGGACCCCCGCACCATCGGCAGCTGGCTGACCACGTACGAGCGCGTGGTCGCCGAGGACGTGCCTCCCGCCGTGGCCGAGTCCATCAGGGCGATCCGCGGTGTGCGGAGTGCGGCCGAGGACAACGGCACCGTGGTCGTCGAGACCGAGGCCGCGGGCGCCGCGGCCGAGGTGGTGCAGGTACTGGCCAAGGCGGGCGTGGTCACGATGTCGACCGGCAAACCGTCGCTGGCCGACGTGTACCTGCACGTGATCGGTGACAGGGGCAGCGTGGTCCGGTGATCAGGATCTTCTGCACCGCCGTGTGGTTCCAGGCGTTGATGCTGCGCAGGCTCGCCGACCTCACCGCACTGGTCAACGCGCCGATGTTCACCTTGGCCCTGCTCGCGATCATGACCAACGCAGGGCGTCTCGACCTCGCGCCCTACGCGGTCATCGGCTCGACGGTCATCGCCGTGTGGAGCATGGCGATGCTCGTCTCCGGCGACATCATCGACTCCGAGCGCGAGAACGGCACCCTGGAAGCCTTGATCGGCACACCCGCGCCGCTGGCGGTGGTCGTGCTGGGCAGGACCGCCACCGTGACGGCGATCAGCATGCTGTCCCTGCTGGAGAGCCTCTTCGTCGCGCAACTGGCCTTCGGCGTCGTGGTGGACGTGAAGCACATCGGCGTGCTGGTCGCCACGCTGGCGGCGACCGTCGTCGCGATGACCGGCACTGCGACGGCGATGGCGGGGGTCTTCGTCCTGGCCCGGTCGGCGCGTACCTTCCAGAACTCCCTGTCCTACCCGTTCTACCTGCTCAGCGGGGCCGTCGTGCCCGCACCCCTGCTGCCACTGTGGCTGCAACCGGTCACCAAGGTCGTGTTCCTGTCCTGGTCCACCGATCTGATCAGGGACTGCCTGAAGGAATCGCCGGTCCCCGACGCGGCGGGCAGGCTGGCGATGGTGCTGCTGCTGGGCCTCGTCGGCTACGTGGGAGGGGTGTGGATGCTCGCACGCATCCTGCACAGGGTCCGGACGACGGGGCAGGTGAGCTACGCGTGATCCGGGACAACGCCCGGGTCCTGGCGGCGGCGTTCGTCAGCGCGCTCGCCGACCTCAGGGCCATCTACACCTGGCGCACGTGGACGTTCGCCTGGCTGTCGCGGATCCTCTGCCAGGTGGCGTTCTTCGCCGTGATCGGGACTCTGCTCGCGTCCACCGAGCGCACGCACTACCTGCTCGTCGGCAATGCCGTCTACATCGCGTCGCTGGTCTCGATGTTCGTGTGCGCCTCGACCGCCTGGGAGCGTCAGACGGGCACCCTGCCGTTGCTCGTCGCGGCGCCCACGAGCCCGTTCACGCTGTTCGTCGGCCGCAGTGCCCAATGGCTCATCGACGGGTCCGTGTGCGCCTCGATCGCCTTGTTCGTCTTGGGGCCGCTGTTCGGGGTACCGCTGCCGATGCCGCGGGTGCTCCTGGCGATCCCGCTGATCATCCTGGTAGCGGTGTCGACCTACTGCTTCGGACTCGTGCTCGCCGGCGTGGCCTTGCGAAACCTGGAGCTGCGCAACCTCGTTGGGAACCTCGGCGGACTGGTGCTGATGGTCATCTGCGGGGTCCAGGTGCCGTCGTCGTTCTGGCCCAGCCCGATCCACGAGATCGCCCAGGTGCTGCCGCTCACGCACGGCCTCCAGGCCGTCCGCCACCTCCTGGCCGGAGCACCCGGCGGCAGCGTGCTGGCCGAAGCGGGCCTGGAGTTGTGCGTCGCGGCGGGATGGTTGACCCTCGCGGCGCTGACCTTCCGCCAGTTCGCGGAAAGCGGACGCCGGGACGGTTCGATCGAGTTCGGCGACTGACCGGGCTGCCGCACGCCGATCGCGCTGAAGGGCTCAGGCGCGGCGTCATGCGGCGGCCCGCCGGTGTGGCCCTCCTTCCGGTTCGGAGGTGCTGTGCGGTGAGCGACCGGCCTGCTCGGCGCCATGCGCCGTTCAGCCCGCGACCGGCGGTGCAACACCGTGCCTCGCGGCCCGGCTCACCCGCTGCGAACAGCGTTCGAGGCATCGAAGGGTCGTGTGTATCGTTGGGTCGGTTGATGCCGGGCGGGAAAGGCGGGCCATGGCCACCGAGGTGGGGCGGGCGTTGGCGGTGCACGGCGACAGCCTGCCTGACGGGGTGGCCTGAGCGTGGCTGTCGAAGACGGCCTTCCGGTGTCGTTGCCCGACGACCTGCCGATCCTCGAGCGCAGTGCGGTCCGGGTCGTCGTGCTCGACGTCCACGACAGGGTGTTGCTCTTCCACATCCGGGACCACGACCATCCGGATCTCGGGACCTGGTGGGAGCTTCCGGGTGGCGGCATCGACCCGGGTGAGACCTACCAGGATGCCGCGATCAGGGAGCTCCGCGAGGAAGCCGGGATCGTTGCCGTCGCATCGCGGTTGGGACCACCGAACTGGCGACGTCGAGCGTCGTTCCGGAGCCGGCAGCGCCGACACCTCCAGGACGAGGTGATTGTCACGCTGAGGCTGCCCATTCCGGGGCCAGACATCGACGGGTCCGAACGCGTGGAGTACGAGCGCGAGGACTACTTCGACTTCCGTTGGTGGCCGACAGCTGAGATCTGTGCAAGCCGGGAGCGCTTCTACCCCGGTCGACTGCCGGTTCTGCTGCCCGCCGTTCTCGAAGGCCAGGAGATCGACGAACCGTTCGAGCTGTTCTCCTAGCGCACAGGCGAACCGCACTGACGGTGGCGCGCGCCGATCACGCGATTAGCGGTCGGGTGTCACCCCGCCGGGAAAAGATGGTCGGGGAACGACCTCTTTCACTCGGACGGCCGCGCCGTCAAACACCGTCTGCGATGACGGCCCATGGTGTAACGCGCCGATCGGCGTGAACACCGTCGACCCTTCTGTTGACACCTCAGGATTGCCCCGGTATACAAATGGTATCGAGTTTTCCAAATCACAAGCCGTTAAGTCGAGACGGCTGTGACGTGCGATGCGTGAAAGGTGTCCTGCAAGGTTGTAAATGATCTCCAGAACGGCGAACGTGGTGGGGATCAGAGTGACGCCAGGGGCGGATGAGTGACCGTGGGAGGGGTAGGTGCCGGCAACTCTCGGCATTGGCCGGCATTCACGATGGCAGTTCTGGGCTCGCGCGAAAATGGTCAACGGACGCTTCGGACATGCTCGCCGAGGTGCGGTACGTCGACATTTCAGCGGACGCGACGTCGTCGCCTGGCAGGTGGCCGATGCACCGTACGATTTCATTTTCGCGGCCGCCCGATTGTTCCGGGAAGGCTGGTTCATGCGTACCATCGCGATCGGGAAGCTCAGGCTCGGTTAATTCGCCGATTCCTGAAAAAAGTGGCATTGCCTCGAACCGGCGGGATCGGCGGGACCGACCGCGCCGATCGATCAGCACAGGGTCACCCCGCCGATCGCCTGGACATGCCACCACGTCGACCGGACCTTCGGCAGCACCATCGTGGCCGGGCTCAGCTTCAGTGACTTCTGCGACGACGAATGGCTGCACGGCGCAGGAGGCGTGGACGGTTCGAGCCGGTCCTGGACGGGTGCCGCGCGTGATCGCGTCAGGTTGACCCAGCCGATCGACCTGTCTCCCGCGCCCGAGTCCCCGTCTGGCCGTCGAAGCCCGCGCCGCTCGGCACCACTACGAGGTCGACGACTCCGCACGGCAGGACGACGAGCACCACGTGGGCAAGATCGACTGGTTGATCCGAGAGGCGAATCGCATGGACAGTGCAGTGCGCGGGGTGTCCGTAGCCCTGATGGGCATCGACGGAGCGGGAAAGACCACCCTCCTGAACCACCTGGGACGGGCGCTCGACGAACTCGGGTTCGAGTGCGTCGACACGAGCCGGAAGGCCGCGATCCGCTCGGCCCGCTCCGACGGCGGCTTCCCCGCGCGGAGCTTGGAGCGGTTGTGGCTGGAGTCGTGGCGGTCGCTGCTCGGCGGCGGGCACGCCGATGGGTCTCCCGTCGATTCGGCGATCCCGCTGGAGTTCACCGACCGGACGGAAGTGGCGTCAGGCTGGATCGTCGACAGGCTGCCGGCGAGCATCGCGGGCGTGCGGCGGTCCGGCCCGCTGGCATCCGCTTCGACGGAGCTGACCATGGATCAGATCATCAGGGCAGAGGTCGTCGAGCCCGTCCTCGCACGGGGAGCGGTCACCCTGGCGGACGGGTTCGGGTTCTCCACCGCGACCAAGAACATCCGCATCGCCCGCGAGATCCCGGCCGACGCGACGTCCGACGACGCCTTGGACCAGTTCGAAACGTTCTTCCGGACGGCCTACTCGATGCCGCTCCTGCAACCCGACATCGGTTTCCTGCTCGACGTGGAGCCGCGACGGTCCTACGAGTGGCGGATGCGGCAGGACGGCCGGTTGGGGGCGGGCGAGGACTTGTGGCTGGCCGGCCGGCGGGGCGCGGATGCCTACATGGCCCTGCAGACCGCCGTGGCCGCGAAGTTGCGCGCGGCCGCCGTCGACTGGGGGTGGAACGTCCTTCAGATCGACGGTCGGCCGCAGCGGGAGACAGCCGCGCACGCCGTGGAGGTCCTGACGAAGGACACAGCGGTGCAGCGATTGATCGAGCATCGAGTTGACGTCAAGTGATCCGAGACCCATCGCCGCAATCCACGACAAAGGTGTGATACGCACATGTCTGCCACGTTAGAATTGCGAAAGCTGTTCGCCCGAACGGAGATAATCCGAGCCATCGGGGTGCACAACGCCCTGGGCGCACGACTGGGTGAGCGTGCGGGATTCGACGCCATCTGGGCCAGCGGGCTGGAACTGTCGGCTTCGCACGGTGTGCCGGATGCGGACATTCTGACGATGAGCGACCTCCTGGCCGACATCCGCTGGATCACGTCGGCCGTGTCCAGTCCGGTCATCGCGGACTGCGACGCGGGCTACGGCAACGCCAGCAACGTCGCCCACATGGTGCGGCTCTACGAGGCCGCGGGTGTCGCCGCCGTCTGCATCGAGGACAAAGTCTTCCCCAAGACCAACAGTTTCATCGCGGGCCGCCAGCGGCTGGCCTCGATAGACGAGTTCGTCGGCAAGATAGGCGCCGCCAAGGCGGCCCAGACGGATCCGAACTTCGTCGTCATCGCACGCGTCGAGTCGTTGATCGCCGGTTACGGCCTCGACGAGGCGCTGAAACGGGCCTCGGCGTACGCCGAGGCGGGAGCCGACGCGATCCTCATCCACGCGAAGGACAAGTCCCCGCAGCCGGTGCTCGACTTCCTGTCTTCATGGGACCGACCGGTCCCGGTCGTCGTCGTCCCGACGATGTACCACGGGATCACGGGCAGCGAGCTCGAACGAGCGGGCGCGAAGCTGGTGATCTACGCGAACCACGGGCTGCGGGCAGGCACGCAGGCGGTCATGGAAGTGTTCCAAGAGATCCTGCGGACGGACGGCACGACCTCCAGCGAAGACCGCATCGCGCCGCTGGACACGATCCTCGAGTTGCAGGGGACGTCCGAATTGCTGGCCCACGACGCGAAGTACGTGCGGAGCGGTGATCCGTCGACGAACGGCACCCGCGTGAACCACAGCCGATCGGTGGAGGGATGACCGACCAAGCGTCGATCGACGCCGGTTCCGTGATGCGCACGCTGGTCGAAGCGGGTTTCGGCCCGTTCTTCGGCGTGCCCTGCTCCTTCCTCGCCCCGCTGGTCACCTGGTGCGAGCAGAACGCGCCGGAGGCGTACGTCGCGGCCAACAACGAGGGTGAGGCGGTCGCCATGGCGGCGGGCAGCTACCTCGCGGGCAGGCGACCTGTCGTCCTGATCCAGAACTCGGGCCTGGGCAACGCCGTCAACCCGTTCACGTCGCTCTGCCACCCCATGCGGATCCCGTTGCTGCTGCTCGTGACCTGGCGCGGCGAGCCCGGCAGGCCCGATGAGCCGCAACACCGGTTGATGGGGTCGATCACGCTGCCGCTGCTGGACCTCATGGAAATCGACCACCAGCAGATCTCCACCGAGACCACCGCGTTCCGAGAGCAGGTCCGCCGGCTCTCCGAAGACATGTGGGGCTCCGGGCTCTCCCGTGCGCTGGTGGTGCCCGGTGGTTCGATCAGGCCGGAATCAGCCGCGCTGCCCACCAGCGGGCTACCGCCGCGCCGGGACGTCATCGCGGCGGTCGTCCGCGAGTTGCCCGACGACGTGGTGGTCGTCGCCACGACGGGCAAGACCGCCAGGGAGTTGGAAGCGAACCACGACCGACCTGCGAACCTGTACGTCGTCGGCTCGATGGGCTGCGCGAGCAGCATCGCCCTCGGCATCGCCGGAGAACGGCACGACCGGGCCGTCGTCGTGCTCGACGGCGACGGCGCCGCCCTCATGCGGCTGGAGGCGATGGTCTCCATCGGCGCTCACCGACCGGAGCGCTTCGCCCACGTCCTCCTGGACAACGGCGCCTACGAGAGCACGGGGGGCCAGCGCAGCAACTCGTCCGGCGTCGACTTCCTCGCGATCGCCGAGGCGTGCGGGTACGCCACCGCGCGCACGACCGACGATGCCGCGATCGCCGCGGGGCACACCCGTGACGCGGTGGCGGGAGGCGGGCCGCACTTGATCCGGGTCGGGATCGGCATCGGCTCGGACCCGGCGCTCGGCAGACCGTCGAAGAGCCCCGCTGCCGTCGCGGAGCGGCTGCGGGGATCGCTTGCCGCGCGGTCGATGGCCGTGCACGCGGTGGACCGATGAGCGCCACCGCGGAGGCGGCCGAGCCCCGGACCGACCTCGTGCTGCTCAACCCGGGACCGGCCAACACCTCCGAACGCGTTCGCCGCGCCCTCGGTCGTGGCGACATGTGCCATCGCGAGCCGGAGTTCGCCCGGCTCCTCGGGTCGATCCGGGAAGGCCTGGTCGAGACGCTGGTCTCGCCCGACAGCCACGAGGCCGTCGTCATCTCCGGTTCGGGCACGGCGGCCGTCGAGATGGCCCTGTCCTCATCGGTGCGGGCGGGCCGGGCGGCGCTGGTCCTCAACAACGGTTCGTACGGCGAACGCATCAGTCGGATGTGCACGGCACAGGGCTTGAAGAGCTACGAGGTGACCGAGGACTGGGATCGTCCGATCGCTTCGGCGCGGGTGGCGGAAGCCCTCGCCGCCCATCCCGACATCGACGCGGTCGTCGGCGTGATGCACGAGACGACCAGCGGTCTGCTGAACCCGATGGAGGAGATCGGTGCGGTCGTCGCCGAGTCCGACGCGGTCCTGGTGGTCGACGCGATCAGCGCCACCGGGCACGAGGAACCAGGCCTTCCGCAGATCCGGGCCGATCTCGTCTGCGGCACGGCGAACAAGGGCCTGCACGGCCTGCCCGGCGCCGCGTTCGTCCTGGTCGGGCGGGGGAAGGGGTCGTCACGGGTCCAGGAGGCCCCGGCCCGGAGCCTGTACCTCGACCTGGCCGGCCACTTGCGGGCACAACGCGCGGGCGACGTCCTGCACACCCCCGCCGTCCAGGTCTACCAATCCTTCGACGAGGCGATCAAAGAGTTCCGGGAGCAAGGGGGCTACCGCGCCCGGGTCGCCGACTACCGCGCCCGGTCCGCTTTGCTCCGCGCCGGGTTCGCGCGGCTGGGCCTGGAGGTCCTCGTCGCGCAACCGCACCGGTCCAACTCCGTGACGGCGGTGCGGCTCCCGGCCGGGATGACCTACGACCGGTTGCACGACGCGCTGAAGAAACGGGGTTTCGTGATCTACGCCGCGCAAGGTCGGCTGTCCGGTGACTACTTCCGGGTGAGCAACATGGGCGAGCTGAGCCTGCGCACGCTCTCCCGCTTCGTCTCCGAGTTGGAAGGGGTGCTGTCACCGTGGTGAGCGCGCTGGACCACGAAAGCCTGACCACAATACCGGGAAAGCTCGATCATTACCGCGCCGAGGAGGGCGGCTTCCTCGCCGCCGGCACGGCATCCGCCGAGAGGGCATACGGAACGGACCTGCCGCGGATCCTGCCCCGACTCGCAGTCCTCGTGATCCACGCGGAGACGATCGCGCTCCGCAAGGCCGAGACCTGCCTCTCGTACGCGGCGCGAAACGGTTTCCGACTGCTTCACGCCCTCCCGTTCGAGGTGTCGCAGGCGATGTGCGACGTCGTGTGGCGCTTCCAGGCCAACGTGATCAGCCAGGACAGCCTGGCGGTCCGCGACGGCATCTACACCCACGGCACGTCGATCATGCTGCTCCTGAAGGACACCCGACCGGACGCGGGGATGCCCGCGAGCAGCCGGTTGACCCTGCTGAAGGGTTCCCCCGACCCCGCGCAGCGCGACGGCTCCAGCCTGCGGTCGGAGCTCGGCGCGATCAACAACATCTTCGGTTTCGTGCACTGCGCGGACGAGCCGCTCGACGTCCTCCGGGAACTGGCGGTCATGCTGCCGGAACCGGTCCTGTCGGACGTCCACCAGCGGCTCGCCCGCTCCTTCGACGACGACGCCGCCGAGTACGACTGCCGACCCGTGGTCGACGCCGCCTACGCCGGGAGCACCGAGCACGACATCGACTCCGACCGGGCACTGCTACGACTGCTGGACGACATCGCGAACGCCGACACCGACACCGACGGTGCCCGAGCGCGGGCGCTGCGGGCGTTGCTCACCGCGAGCGAGCGGCCCGGCCGCAACCTGGACTGGTTCGCCTTCGCGGACGGGTTGCGCGGACTCGGCATCGACCCCTACGGCTGGGACCCGCTCATCGTGGCGAGCAACCTCGTTCAGTACGAGGTACCCGGCAAGCTCAAGCTGATCCCCAGTTTCACCGAACTGATGAAGAGCAAAGGAGAGCTCCACCATGCCTGACACTGCTTCTCCAGCCCCCACGATCAACGACTGGTCCCCACTCACCGACGACCAGCTCGCCGAGTACGCCGAGCGCGGGTACCTGCACCTCCGCGGGCTCTTCTCCGAGGAGGAGGTGCGACGGGGGTTGGAGGCCGTGGACGCGGTCGTCGCGGCGAACCCGAACACCCTGGAGCACCACGAAAGCTTCTACGTCAACGACCAGACGGTCCGGGTGCGCAACGCGGTGGCCACCACTGCGGGGCTGGACGAGTTCCTCGACCACCCGGCCCTCGTCGGGCCGCTGATGAGCCTGTTGAACGGCAACGTCCAGATCCTCAGCACCGAGGTGCTGGTGCGCCACCTCCAGGAAGAGGCGCTGGAGCCGTGGCACACCGACGGCGGGCAGTACCTCCAGCGCCTGCGCCTGACGGCCGACAGCCTGCCGCTCCAGGTGAAGGCGCAGGTGTTCCTGACCGATGTGACCCGTCCCAACAGCGGCAACTTCCTGCTGGTGCCGGGTAGTCACCTCGAGGTGCCCACATCGCTGGACTACATGTGCAACATCGAGGAGCTCAACGAGCCGCTGCGCCGCGGCGAGGTGCCCGAGCACGCCCTGGTGGTCCAAGCCGAGCCGGGGGACGTCCTGCTCTTCCCGCACTCCCTCTGGCACGGGGTGATGGCCAACACGACCCAGCCGCGGAAGACCTTCATCTTCCGGTACGGCCAGCTCTGGCAGCGGCCCTACGACTACGCGACCCAGCCCAGGGAGGTGCTGGACCGGATGTCGCCCCGGTTGCGGCGCATGTTCGGCGACTTCGGCGACGCCGTGCACCCGTCCGACTTCTACAAGCCGCTCGACCAGGACGAAGCGATGTCCGTTGGTGGCGGTCCGAGCGCAGGGAGGGCAACGCGATGAAGGTCAACTCGTGGAACGAGTGGGGTCCGCTCAAGCACGTGATCGTCGGGAGGGCGGACGGCACCCAGGTGCAGGCGCCCGAGCCCGCGATCTTCCGTGACTGGCCCGATGAAGGATACCCCCGCGGTACCCACGGTCCGCTCCCCGACGAGCTGGTCGAGGCCGCGAACGCGCAACTCGACCACTTCACCAAGGTGCTGACCGACCGCGGCATCCGGGTCGACCGGCCGGTGCCGCTCGACTTCGGCAAGCCGGTGAGCACCCCGGAGTGGACCCAGGACAGCATGTTCGGCTGCATGCCGGGTCGGGACGTGCTGATCACCCTGGGGAACGAGATCCTCGAAGCGACGATGTCCTACCGGAGCCGCTGGTTCGAGTACCTGTGCTACCGGCCGCTGATCGAGTCGTACTTCCGGGAGGACAAGGAGATGCGCTGGGAGGCCGCACCCAAACCGCGGCTCACATCGGCGTCCTACCGGGAGGGTTTCTGGGACGAGTTCGAGGCGCTGTCCTTCGACGACCAGGTCGAGCGCGTCTCGCGCAACGACCTGGTGCTGACGGAGGCGGAGCCGCTGTTCGACGCCGCCGACATCGCCAGGTTCGGCAAGGACCTGTTCGTGCAGCTCTCTCTGGTGACCAACCGGAGCGGCATCCGCTGGCTCGAGCAGCACCTGCCCAACCACCGCGTTCACACAGTCGTGTTCGGGAATTCGCACCCGCTCCACATCGACGCGACCTGGGTGCCGCTGCGTCCGGGGCTGGTGCTGCACTGCGGCGAGCGGACCGCGGACGAAGCGCTGGTGCAGTACTTCAAGGTCAACGACTGGGAGGTGGTGGAGGCCGCGCCCGCCAGGCACGAGGTCGCTCCGCCGCTTTCGCCGTGCAGCCGCTGGCTCTCCATGAACACGCTGAGCCTGGACGAGAAGACCATCTGCGTCGAAGCGAGCGAGACCGCGCAGATCGACCAGTTCGTCGACCTCGGCTTCGAGGTCATCCCCATCCCGTTCTGGGACGTCGCGCCCTTCGGCGGCGGCCTGCACTGCTCTACCGTGGACATCCAACGCGAGAGCCAATTCGAGGACTACTTCCCCAAGCGTTATGGACGCTTCTAGACCGCTCCTCCGGAGTTCACTCTCCGTGGTTGACTGACCCTGCTCGGCTGCCGGGGAGGAGGTGCGGTGGACATCCTCGCTGTGTCCCTGGCGTTTCTGGCAGCCTCCCTCCACGCGGGGTGGAGCCTGCTGGGCAAACGCCTCTCGCACTACGACCCGTTCTCGTTCATCTGGCTGGCCTCTCTCGGATCCTTCGTCGTCTACGCACCTGTGGCGATCTGGCTGACCGACGGTTTGCGGCTGTCCGTTTCAGCGCCCCAGGCCGGTTTCATGGCGGGCAGCATCGTCATCAACCTCGTGTATCTCGTGGTCACGCAATACGCGTACCGGTCCGGGGACCTTTCCCTGGTGTACCCGATCGCCCGCGGCACCGGACCGGTCCTGTCGACTGTCGGGGGCATGGTGTTCCTCGGTCAGGTGCCGAGCACTACCGGTGTCATCGGTCTGGCCGCGGTGGTCGCCGGGGTCGTGGTGCTCGGCATGGGCGGGGGGGGGGGCGCCCCCCCCCCGGCCCCCCCCCCGGGCGGCCGCCCCCCCCCCCCCCCGCGCGGTCGGCTACGGGCTGCTCTCCGGTGTCGCCATCGCCGGCTATACGCTGTGGGATCAGCACGCCGTCGGGCCGTTGGCGATCTCCCCGCTGCTGCTCAACTGGGTGGACGACGCGGGCCGGGTCCTGCTACTGGCGCCGGTGGCCCACCGCAGGCGGGCCGAGGTGCGGAAGCTGTGGCATGAGTGCCGCCTGCTGCTCTGCGGCGCCGCGACCATCATGCCTCTGCCGTACCTGCTGTTCCTGTTCTCGTTGCGACTGGCGCCCGTCAGCGTCGTGTCCCCGATCCGCGAGGCCAGCGTGCTGCTCGTCGTCTTGGCGAGCGGCACGCTGCTGGCGGAAGGACACCGGCGCGCGAGACTGCTGGCGGCCGCAGCGGTCGTGCTGGGTCTGTCCCTCCTGGCCACGGGCTTCTGACCTGGAGCACAGCAAGGGCGAAGCTCGCTCGCCCGTAGGCCCGCGACCTGAGCCCCGCGTTCCGCAGACCAGCACGTCCACCGGGAGCGACTCCGGCTCGCGCGCGTTGTACCTGCCGACAATTCCATCCATGCAGGTTGAAGCCGTGCGTAGCGTGAGGGGCCGAGGTGCTCGTAAGTGCGACTGCAGGTCCGCAGCGTCCTCGGCTGACACGGCATGATGACCGACTGTGCTGCTCCGACTGGCCTACCTCGGTGTGACCAACGCGTTCGCGTTGCTGCGTCTGCTGCCCATGAGCGACCGGGACAAAGACACAGAGATCCTCGCGCTGCGGCATCAGATGACGATCCTGGAACGCCAACTCGGAGACGCTCGCCCACGGTTCTCCCCCGCCGACCGGGCCTTCCTCGCGGCACTGCTGCACCGACTTCCGGTGCAAGCGCTTCGTCGACTCCGACTACTGGTGCGCCCGGAGACGGTGCTCCGATGGCACCGAGACCTCCTCGCCCACCGCCATGCAGCCAGATCCCGCCCCAAGCGGCCCGGTCGACCACGGACCGTCCGCTCGATCCGGCTCCTGGTGCCGCGCCTGGCACGGGAGAATCCCAATTGGGGCTACCGCCGCATCCACGGCGAACTCCTCGTACTCGGCATCAAGAGCGCCGCATCCACGGTGTGGCAGATCCTCAAGGACGCCGGGATCGACCCGGCACCCGAACGCACCACGACGACCTGGTCGGCCTTTCTCCGCTCCCAAGCCGACGCGCTCCTGGCCTGCGACTTCTTCGAGACCACCACCCTGAGCGGTACCCGCCTGTACGTGCTCGCGGTGATCAAGCACGCCAGCCGCCGGATCCGCGTGCTCGGCGCCACCACACACCCGACCGCCTCCTGGGTCACCCAAGCCGCCAGGAACTTTGTCATGGATCTCGAGGAGGCGGGTAGTTCCGCGCGGTTCCTGATCCGCGACCGGGATGGAAAGTTCCCCGCCCTGTTCGACTCGTCCTCGCCGACGTCGGTATCCAGGTCGTCCTCACCGGTGTCCGGATACCGCGGATGAACGGGATCATGGAACGCTGGATCCTGTGCCGCTCGAAAAGTCATCGCTGCTGGTAGAGCGGGGTGCCGCCGCGTTGAGACCATGTCCGGGTGATCGTGTCCCTGCTGTACAAGGTGACCCGGAAGTTGCTGTCCGTCCCGTCGGTGCTGCTGCGCGGCGAGGCAGCGAAGGACGCCGAGCTGCTCGTGCTGCGGCACGAGAACGCGGTCCTTCGCCGGCAACTCGCAGGCCCGGTCCGCTACGAGTCCCGCGGACCGGTTCTGGTTCGCCGCCCTGTCCGCACTGGTGGATCGCCGCCGGTGGCGGGAGGTCTTCCCGGTCACGCCGGGCACCCTGCTCACCTGGCACCGCAAACTCATAGCCCGCAAGTGGGACCACTCCGCGCGTCGACGTGCCGGGCGCCCACCAACCCGAGCGGCGGTCAAGACGCTCGTGCTGCGGCTCGCCAGGGAGAACCCGCGGTGGGGTCATCGGCGGATCCAGGGTGAACTGGCCCGGCTCGGCCACCACATCGCCCACTCGACGGTCTGGCAGATCCTGCGCGACGCGGGCATCGACCCGGTACCACGCCGCAATGTTCCGACCTGGCGGGAGTTCCTCACCGCCCAGGCCCAGGGCATCATCGCGGCGGACTTCCTCCACCTCGACACCGCGCTCGGCAGGCGTCTGTACGCGTTGGTATTCCTCGAACACGGCACCCGCCGCCTGCACGTCACCGGCGTCACGTCCCACCCGACCCGGGAGTGGACGACCCAGCAGGCCAGGAACCTCGCCGCCGACCTCGGACACCGGATGGAGTCCCTGCGCTTCCTTCTCCGTGACCGCGACGGCAAGTACAGCCAGACGTTCGACAGCGTCTTCCTGGCGGACGGCCTACGCATCATCAAGAGCGCGCCGCAGGCACCCCGGATGAACGCCCACTGCGAACGGGTCATCGGCACCATCAGACGCGAACTCCTCGACCATATCCTGATCATGGGTGAAGCCCACGCACGACAAGTCCTCACGACCTACGAAGACCACTACAACCGACACCGACCCCACCAGGCCCGCGACCAACTACCACCCGACGCCCGGCAGCACCCTGCGGCAGTACACAACCTCGACACCCGCAGACTGCAACGCAACCGAGTTCTCGGCGGTCTGATCAACGAGTACAGACACGCCGCTTGACCAGCAGCGATGATTTTTCGAGCGGCACAGGGTCTTTCGGCGGCAGGATGAGAAGTGCGACCAACACATCCGCCGAGCAGAAGACCCGTCCGTGCTCCACCGTAACGCCTCGCTGTCCGTCGGAGGCCGCCACGGCCTGGTCCAGCGCTGCCGCACCCGCCCGATCGCACATGTCGCGGCGAAGATGGGCATCTCGCGCCAGAGCGCATCCAAGTGGGTCAACCGCCGCCGCCGCTTCGGCGAGGCCGGCCTGGCCGACCGCCCCAGCGCTCCGCACTGGCAGCCCACCGCCACCTCCGCCGAGGTCGTCGTCCGGATCGAGCGGCTGCGCCGGGATCACAAATGGTCGGCCCGCCGAATCGCCCTGGAACTCGCCGCCGACGGCATTACCGTCTCGGTGCGCACCGTCGGCCGACACCTGGCCCACCTCGGGCTCAACCGTCGTCGCTTTCTCGACCCCACCGGGGAGAACAACCGCGCGCCCCGCCGGATCATCGTCCGCTGGCCCGGCCACATGGTCCACCTGAACGTCAAGAAGGTCGGCGTCATCCCCGACGGTGGCGGATGGCGGGCCCACGATCGGGGCAGCGAGCAGGCCAAACAGGTCGAACGCGCCAAGAACACCGCCACCGGGAAGACCGGCGCCCGGCGGAGTTGTACCTACCTGCACTCCGCGGTCGACGGCTTCTCCCGCCTGGCCTACACCGAAGCCCTGCCCGACGAGAAGGCGGTCACCGCGATCGGCTTCACCCACCGCGCCCGGGCGTTCTTCACCGCCCACGGCATCGACCACATCCACCGCGTCGTCACCGACAACGGCTCCTGCTACCGCGCCCACGACTTCGCCAAGGTCCTGCTCGGAGCCCGCCACCAGCGCATCACGCCCTACACCCCGCGCCACAACGGCAAGGTCGAGCGCTACCAGCGCACCCTGGGCGACGAGTTCCTCCATGCCCGCGTCCGGACCAGCGAACAACAACGCATCGACGCCTTGGCGGTCTGGAATGTGCACTACAACTACCATCGCCCCCACACCGCTGCCGGGAACCGACCACCAGCCACATGGCGAGGTTCCTGGCGGCTTGGGGTGACCCAGGATGCGGTTGGGTGCGCGGTGGCGCCGAGGACGCGGATCCGGCGGCTGCAGTGCCGCGAGGAAGGCCCGGTCGGCGGGGGAGAACCGCGGGCGGGCGTCTTCGAGTTGGCGTTGCAGGACCGTGATCTGGTGGCGCAGCGCCAGGATCTCCGTGTCCTTGTCCCGGTCGCTCATGGGCAGCAGGCGCAGCAACGCGAACGTGTTGGTCACACCGAGGTAGGCCAGTCGGAGCAGCACAGTCGGTCATCATGCCGTGTCAGCCGAGGACGCTGCGGACCTGCAGTCGCACTCACGAGCACCTCCGCCCCTCACGCTACGCACGGCTTCAACCTGCATGGATGGAGTTATCGGCAGGCACAGCGCCTCAAGACATCACTGGAAGATGATGTCCGTGCAGGAGTAGTACGCCCGGTCCGAGCTGCCGAGTTGCCAGACCGAGTACACCACGTGACGACCGGTGCGGTTGGCCGCGTCCAACATGAACGAAAGTTGTCCGACATTCGTGATGCGTCCGGTGGACATGACCAGATCGAGGTGGTTCCAGCCCAACCGCGTGGTCGTCGCATCGTACCCCTGCTTCGTCAGGTACACCCGCAGGTAGTCCGCCCCGAGACGGGTCCGGTCGATCACGGTGACGGTGAACTGCCTGCTTCTGGGTACCGCTTGCCACCTGCCTGGTTCGTCCAGCGCCCCGTACCGCGCCTGCCCGGCGCTGCACAACCGGCCGTTGGGAACCGGGCCCTCCGCACCATCGCGGTACACACCCTCCGTGTACCACCTCGCGCTGGGGTCGGACTGCCAGAGCCGCCAGCACATCGGGTCGGCCTGGGGCATCACCGGGTTCAAGGGGTCGGTGTGCCAACGATTCCAGCAGCCATAGGTCCGCGACGGCGGATCGGTGGGGGTCCCGTACGCCTCGGCGACGCCGGTCAGCACGCTCGCCATGAGCGCGCCCACGGTCAGAAACGTCGCGAAGACCCGGACGAGCAGGCTCTTGCTGTTTGCAGGGAGCGATATGAGCGCCACTCTCTCTCCTCCTCATCGAGGATGATCCGTCAAGGATGTGATGGGAGCGCTCCTGCATCGAACTGTAACCGTCCGTGCACGGGGTCGGACAGCGCCGACGGAGTGGTTGCCGGTGACCACCTCATCCTCGAACTACAAACGCACCGTCGTTGTTCCAGGATCGTGAGCTGGTGGCGTAGCGCCAGGATCTTCACGTCCTCGTCCCGATCGCTCATGGGCAGCAGGCACTGCAGCGCGAACGCGTTGGTCACACCGAGGTAGGCCAATCAGAGCAGCACAACCGGTCATCATGCCGTGCTGGCCAATGCCACGCCGGATGACAGCCGTGCTGTGAGCGCTTCGAGGTCTTTGGCCCGAAACGCCCTCTACCTGCGTGGATGGAGTTTTCGGCAGGTACAGGGCCGCGCCGAACCTCGCCCCGTCCCGTGCCCGCACCGGCCCACGGCACCGGGCGCACTTCGCCGGACGCACCGTGCCGTCCGCGTCGGCCACGTGCAGCAGCTCGGTCTCCAGCGCGGCCTCGAACACCTCCGACGCCGACTCCCGCAACGCCCGCGCCTCCGCCAACTCGCTCGCGAAAGGCGGTCCGACGCCCCAGTCGTCTGGTCTCCAGCTCCACGATCTCCTCCCACACCTCGCGGGCGCTGACCAATGTCTTGCCCTCGCGTACCCGCACGCACGCCGCACACAACACCGCGTCGGCCCGCACCGAGTAGCCGGCGCTCACCACGCCGCAGCCTCGGCACTCCCACGACCGCCACCTCCGGTCCGGCGCCGGCACCCGACTACCTGGAGGCCGGCCGCACCTACCGCGAGGACGAGCTGTTGTCGGCGCTCCAGGAGCCGGCGCGGCTCCGCCAGGAGTACGACGGTGCGCAGGACGATCCGTCCGGCGAGGAGTGATCCGCGAACTGCGCCGCTCGACAACCGGTGAGCCGCCACCGAAGAGGGCCAAGCGGGTGAGAGACGCACACCCCCGGCGCCCGGAAATCTCAAACACGTCTCCGGGAGGCAGCGCGGTGGCAGACTCGGACCGGGCCCGACGACGGGGAGGGGTTCGGGTCCGCGGGGTGTCCGACTCGACGCCGCCGGCCGTGGGCTCCCGCGCGGGCCCACCGCAGGCGCGGCGCAGTGGAACTGGCGGAGGTTCGGCGGTTGTACTTCGGGGTGCTCGGACCGGTCGAGGTGCTCGACGGGGGCGAGCGGCTGGCGACGGGCAGCGCCAGGGAGCGGTTCGTCCTGGCCACGTTGCTGCTCGGCGCCGACCGGCTGGTCACGGCGGACGCGCTGGTCGACGCGCTGTGGCCCGATCCCCCGTCCTCGGCGCGGGCGCAGCTGCACAACATGATCAGCAACCTCCGACGTCGGCTGCACGCGAGCGGTGAGCTGATCGCCTCACGGCCCGGCGGCTACCAGCTGTCCCTCGGCCCGCACGGGTTCGACCTCGCCGAGTTCCGGGCGCTGGTCAACCGGGGCAGGCGGGCCGGCGCCGAGACCGACCACGCCGGTGCCGTGGCGGCGCTGACCAAGGCGCTGGCCCTGTGGCGGGGGCCGGCCCTGGCGGACGTGGCCGACGAGTCAGTCGGCGCGGTCCGGCAGGCGTTGCACGACGAGAAGCTGGCCGCCGTCGAGGCGCGGCTGGACGCCGAGCTGGCACTGGGCCGGGCCGACGTCGTGCTCGCGGAGGTGCCGGCGCTCATCGCCGAGCACCCGTTCCGCGAGTTCCTGCACGAGAAGCAGATGCTCGCCCTGGTCGCGGCGGGGCGGCGCGCGGACGCGCTGACCTGCTACCAGCGGGTGCACCGCCTGTTCGCCGAGGAACTGGGCATCGAGCCGGGGCGCTCCCTGCGCCACCTGCACCAGCGCATCCTGCGCGACGACGCGTCCGAGCCGGACCGCGGGCCCGAGCACGTGGTGCCCCGCCAGCTCCCACCACGACCCCCGGTGGTCACCGGCCGGGACGACCTGCTCGACCGGATCACCACCGCCCTGCGCCCGACGGGTGACGTCGCGCCGGTCGGGCTGCTGGTCGGCCCCGGCGGGATCGGCAAGACCACCCTGGCGCTGGTCGCCGCCCACCAGTCGGTCCACCGGTTCCCCGACGGGCAGCTGTACGCCGACCTGCGCGGCAGCTCGGCGCACCCGGCCGACCCGCACGCCGTCACCGCCCGGTTCCTGCGGGCGCTCGGCGTCGCCGCGTCGGCGTTGCCGGAGGACCCGGACGAGCGCGTCGCGCTGTACCGCAGCAGGCTCGCGGGCACCCGGACGCTGGTGGTGCTGGAGGACGTGGCCGCCGAGAAGCAGGTGCGGCCGCTGCTGCCCGGCTCCGGTGGGTGCGCGGTCCTGGTGACCTCGCGCCGCGCCTTGGCGGCGCTGGTCGGCGTGCACCGCTGGACGGTCCCGGTGCTGCGGCGCCACGACGCGATCGCGGTGCTCACCAGCGTCGTCGGCCACCAGCGGGTGCGAGCCGAGCCGGAGGCCGCGGCGGCGGTCGTGGAGTCGTGCGGACGGCTGCCGCTGGCCGTGTCGATCGCCGCGGCACGGCTGGCAGTGCGGCCGCAGTGGACGCTCGCCGAGTTCGCCGACCGGCTCGCCGAGCACCGCGGCAGGCTGGACGAGCTGTCCATCGGCGACCTCGACGTCCGTGCGAGCATCGGGCTGACCTACCACGCGCTCTCCCCCGGGCAGCGCCTCGTGCTGCGCAGGCTCGGCCTGATCGCCGCGCCGGACTGGCCCGCGTGGGTGGCGCGGGCGGTGGCCGGGACGCCGGACGCCGACCGGCTGCTCGACCAGCTCGTCGAGGTGCACCTGGTGGAGCCGGTCGGCCGGGCCCGCTACCGGCTACACGACCTCGTCGCCGACTACGCCGTCGAACAGGCGACCACCGAGGAAGGAGAGCAGGAGCGCACCGCAGCGCAGGTCCGCGTACTGAACGGCTGGCTGGCGTTGCTCACCGCGGCCGACGAGGTGATCGACCACGGAACCGACAACGCGGCGGGACTGGCCGCGCCGCCCCTGCCGGACGGGGCGAGCCCTCCCAGCCGGGACACGGCGCTGGACTGGTGCGAGACCGGGCGCATCAGCCTGCTCACCGCCGTCGACCAGGCGTGCGCGCTCGGCGAGGCGTACCTGGCGGGCGCGCTGGCCCTGCGGCTGGTCGGGTTCCTCCAGCTGCGCGCCTACGACGACGACCGCGACCACGCCTTGCGCACCGCGATCGACGCGGTCACCGTCGAGGGCCACCACGACCTGAGCGTGCGCCTGCTGCACGCGCTGTTCCTGGCGAGCCTGCAGATGTCCCGCTACACCGAGCTGCCCGCCGTCGCCGACCGCCAGGTGCACCTGGCGTGGACGCTCGGCGACCCGGCGCGCCAGGCGGGCGCCCTGCACCACCGCGGTGTCGCCGCGCTCATGACCGGACGACTCGGCGAGGCCGCCGGGTGGTTCGAACAGGCGATCGCCGTGGCCCGGGAGGCCCGGCTCGGCGGGCAGTTCCTCGCCAAACCGCTGCGCGGCCTGGCCGACGTGCACGCCGAGGCGGGTCGGCCCGAGCAGAGCCTCCCGTTGTTCCAGGAGGCGCTGGAGGTGGAGCGTGACGAGCGGCCGTCCCGGCAGACCGCGATCCTGCTGCGCCGCTACGGCATGGCGCTGATCGACGTCGGCTCGCTCGACGAAGCCGAGCGGGTGCTCACCGAGAGCGCCGGGATCGCCCGCGCCGTCGGTGACGAGTTCGGCTTGGCCGCCATCGGGCACACCGCCGCCGACGTGGACATCGCGCTCGGGCGGCTGGACCGGGCCGCCGCCCGCTTGGACGAGCTGCGGGTCGTGCAGGACAAGCGCGCGAACTGGGACGGTCTGGCGAGCGTGCTGCGCAGCCTCGCCGACATCGCCGCCCTGTGCGGGCGCTGGCCGGACGCCGTCGACCTGCTGCGCGACACCGTCGAGCTGCGCCGCCGGGCCGCCGACCCGCTCGACGTCGCCCGTGCCCTCGCCCGGCTCGCCCGTGCCCTCGCCGCGGTCGGCGACAGCGCCGCCGCGCGGGCCTGCGACGACGAGGCCCAGGCCGTCGTCGCCGGCCTGGGCTTGGAGGAAGCCTGCCTCCGTCGCCCGCCGTTCCCCCGGTGAGCGACCCCTTCAGCGGATCAGCAACGGTGCCACGCGCCCCAGCTGCCGTGCAGTGCCCGGCACCACTTCAGGCTGTCGCGCCCGTAGGACCAGATCTCCAGGTCGTAGGAGTACCGCTGGTCGTAGATGTACGGGTACACGCCCACCTTGAGCCAGCCGCCGAGGCTGCGCCACCCGCTCTGCGTGCCGTTCGGGTACTGGACGATGTTCCAGACCGCGTGGTCGAGCCCGATGATGAACATGCGTTGGGTTCCGTCGGAGAACCTCATCTCCGTCGCATCCGTGCCGCAGATGCCGTGACCGATGGGTCCGTTGTTCAGCCGGGCTTCACAGGCCGCCTCGCCTGCGCCGGCGGTGCCGGCCACCGGTACGTCGAGGGTGTGCACCTGGCGGTCGGGTGCCGCGTCTGCGGCTGTCGCCGAAGCGCCCCCGGACAACACGGCCAGCAACAAGCCGACCAGCGCGGCGATCCATGTCAGTTTTCTCATGCCGGTGAGCGTGGGCCCGCGGTCTCACAACCCTCTAACAGCCGCACCCCTCGCGCGCGAGAAGGCGATTCGGAGCGGGTTCGGAGGAGGATCGGCGGAGTTCCGGCAGCCGCGAACCAACCATCGCGGTGGCCGCGGGCGCGGTCAGCACTCCACCGAGGACGGTGGCCGGAACGCGCGGATGCGATCGGCGAGTTCGCGTGCCCCGCGGTGGGATCGCCGCCGTTCCACCTCGTTGCGCAACTGCCGCAGCCGCTCGACGGTGCGGTGGGACCCCAGCCGTTCGCACAGCTCGACCGCACACTCCCCCGCCTCCACTCCCGCGTCCACCCGGTCGTCGATCAGGTGGCAGGCGCTTCGAGTGCTTGTTTACCCATACGCGATCGACCTGTCCAGTTCACACTTTCAGTTCCTAGCGCGGGAACTGACCGCGCACCGGCGCCGGATCGGCAGCAGGTGGCGCAGGCTCGATCGCGGACGCCAAGCCCTGCTGGTGCTGGCGCACCTACGCTGCGGCGACACCTGCAGCCGCCTGGCCGCGGGGTTCGGCGTCGGCCTGGCCACCGTCTGCCGCTATATCCACGAAGCCGTCCAACTCCTGGCGGCACTGGCACCGGACGTGGCCGACGCGGTGAAAGTCGCCACGCGCAAGGCCTACGTCATCCTCGACGGCACCGTGCTGCCCATCGACCGCATCGCCGCCGACCGACCGTACTACTCGGGAAAGCACAAGCGCCACGGCATGAACGTCCAAGTCCTCGCCGACCCGGCCGGGCGACTGCTGTGGACCTCGCCCGCGCTACCCGGCTCGACCCACGACCTGACCGCGGCCCGCGCCCACGGCATCGTCGACGCCCTGACCGCAGCGAACATCCAATGCTGGGCGGACAAGGCCTACCGGGGAGCCGGTGGTCCAATCCGCGTGCCCTATCGCGGCAAGTGGCACAACCTCTCGCCCGGTCAGCAGGCCGTCAACCGCTCGCATGCCCGCATCCGCGCACTCGGCGAACGATCCGTCTCGACCCTGAAGGCCTGGCGGCTGCTGCGCAGACTCCGCTGCTCCACCACCCGCATCACCGACCTGACCAGAGCCGTCCTCACGCTTCACCTCAACGCTGGATGAGGTTGGAAAAGGCTCATTTTCGGCAAGCACAGGGCCAGGGCCCACATCGAAGCGCTCGACCCACTCAGCATCATGCCCGTCATGCCGGACCCGCCGACCCTCACACCGGATGATCTCCAGCCCTACCTCGACGGCTGAAGTGCCGATGGTATCCGGCGTGACACCTTGCCTCACTTAGCGCGCCTTGGCGAGCCGCTTCAACTGGAGCAGGGTCGGCGCGCCCGTGTGGAACGAACGAAGCGTCTCGGACGATATGTTTCTCGTGGGCTTAAGTTCATGGTCATTGCCGGCTCGGCTGTTCCTCGTAGGTGGCGTGCTCTTGGCGTTGGGAGCGCCGACGGCGTGGATGCTTTTACATGGCACCCGCGGAGCGGAGATCGCCAACGTCTTCGCCTTGCCCGTCGGGCTGTTGGGCGTGGCCCTGTCGGCTTCAGGGTTCTCACTGCGGCCGCACGTGTACGGAGCGGCCGAACTCGACATTGAGGCACGCAGGCTCGCCACCCGAATCGCCACGCGCGAAGCGGAGGTGCTGCGGCGTTTGCTGTCCGACAGCGGACACGCCGTGCCTGCGGACCTGCGCTTCGCGCAGCCGGCCGCCGCGCTTGTCCGGTGGCGCACGGACGGTGACGAGCACGAGGGTTCATTGCTGTCTGTCGCGGACTTCTACACCACCCTAGACCGCGGGCGGCTCGTCGTGTTGGGCGAAGCGGGGGCTGGCAAGACCGTGCTGGCGATCCGGCTGCTGCTCGATCTCGTCGAGGCAGCGCTATCGGGTTCGCAGACGGGCTTAGTGCCGGTCCGGCTGAGCCTTCCGGCGTTTCCGCCGGGTGATCAGCCAGTGGCGCGGCTCGACCGGTGGATGGCGGACGAGTTGGCCAGTGGGTTCGGCCTCAGGCCGGATCTGGCGAGCGCTCTCGTGGAAGACCGACGGATACTGCCTGTGCTGGACGGTCTTGACGAGATGGACGGTGATCTCCCGAACCGGGCCTTCGACGTGGTGGCCGCGTTGAACACCTCCCACGGGCCGTTGCCGCGGCCGTTCGTCTTGACCTGCCGCACCGACCGCTACTGGCAGCTCGGTGACGGAACGATCGAGGACAGCACGGTGGTGGTAGCCAAGCCGCTGGGTGTGGACCAAGTGATCGGCTGGTTGACACACCGGTTCGGTGACCGGTCACAAAGCGACGGGCTGCAACGTCGCTGGCGTCCGGTCGTGACGCAACTGCGGCGTAGGCCCGCAGGTGCGCTGGCCCGAACCCTGTCCTCGCCGCTGGGACTCTACCTGGCCGTGACGACGTACAAGGACCAACAGTCGACGCCCAAGACGTTGTGCAACTTAAAGGCCGACGAGGTGATGAAGCACCTCTTGTCCCGCTTCGTGGATGCGGCGGCGGCGCAGCATAAAGGGCCCCGAGACGCAAAGGTATCGGCAGAGGACGCCACCGCTTGGCTGCGGTACTTCGCCGGTCGGTTACAACGCGCAGGCGCACATGGCGGGTCATCGGTCGACCTACATTTGGATCGTCTGTGGCTTGGCGACGGCGAGGTCGCGCGGTCGCCGATGGCGTTCCGGCTCGCGTCGGCGGCGGTCAACGTCAGCCTCATCCTCGCCCCGTTGCTGATCGTCGCGGGAATCATCCTCGTGGTCAGAGGTGCCTCGCCCGCCACGTGGTCGGCGTTGTTCGACACGGTGGTACCGCCGATCGCAGTCCTCGCACCGATTGCGCTTCTCCGCTCGGGTAGGCGCCAGGTCGCCCACCGCGAATTCGATCGGACCGCGTTCAATCTGCCCTACTTCCGCGAATTTCTGCCTATGGCGGCGTGTACCGGGGCGTTGGCTGGTATAGCGCAGGAAAGTGTCTTGCTCGGGGTGACCGTGACCGTGGCCGTTATGGCGATGTTCCTACTCGCGGGCGGGTTTGTCTCAGGCGGAGACTTCGCTCGAAATCCCACGCAGATTGTACGATCAGGGTTGACCTTCGACGTGACGGTCGTAGTCGGGTTCGGCCTACTAGTGCACCTATGCTCGACTGTACAAGGAGTAGTAGTCGAGGACGAGCCGCTGCATTTTGCGGTGCTCAACCGCTCGGCTGCTTTCTTCCTGGGCATGGCCCTCGGCCTCGTCACGAGGGCGAGCTCGCCATGGCCACGCTACCTGATCTTTGTCTGGCGCGCGTCGAAGAAGGGCCGTAGCCCGCGACGCCTCGCCGCATTCTTCGACTGGACTGTCCGGGCTGGCCTGACCAGGATGGCAGGCACGGCAATCCAGTTCAGGCACAATGAGTTCCAGGAGTGGCTTCTCTCACCCAAGCTATGAAGCGCGGCCGACATCGTGAAGTAGTGCTATCCGACGTAGACCATGGTCGACACGGAGGGGCCGTGATCGCCGACAAGCGGGGTTTGGCCTCCCCGAACCACGGGCCGCCCGCCGTATCGACGACGGGATGCGATTCCATTCTCCCATCCGAGACCGACAATCCGTGGTAGTCAGACCCAAAAGCCGTCCAGCGGACCGGCCCTCTCACGACCGGGGCGGCGTCCCATTCCGGCGCACGAACGACACCGGATATCCAATCTGCAAAAATCGCGATTCCCGGGTGTCCAACAACGTCCTGGACCATCGTCCGACCCCTTCGGCACGCACGTCCCATGGGAGGCCTCTCGTGCCCACCACAGCCACGCGACCAGTGTTCAGCAACTCAACGACAGGGGCGTTGACCGCGATGACGCGACGGGATCGACCGATTTGGCCGGTCGGACCCACTGGGAGAGGCGGGGACCCGCACAGCCGGATCTCCGCCGCTCCCAAAGCAATCGACTCGGTAACCCCGAAGAACACCGTCGGACCGGCTCCGGTGTCGACCTCGATCGGACCCTCAACAACCAGCGCCACTCGGCACCTTCCCTCCTGAGACGAGCAGGTACCGACTCACCGCGGCACTCACGCCAGAGTGGCGCTGCGGTCTCACCTATCCCGATACAGGGGTTGACCAGCAGAGTAGAGCGGATCAAGTGACCTGATGGCACCTTGAGCATGTCGGGCACTGCGGGTCGTGTCGAGGGTTCTGCAGGTCGCGGTCACGGCTTCGGGGGCGGTGGAGGACTGCCGCTTGGCCGGTGTCGTCATGGTGAAGGTTGGTGGCGGCGAGCATGAAGTGGTTGACGGCCTCGGCGGCGGCGAGGGTGTTGAGGGCGATCACGCTCGGCGCGGGTACACCGGGGACGTAGCGGGCCCGCTCGCGTTCGGCGTCGGGGAGCATGTCGATGGCCAGTTCGGTCGCGTCGATCAGCTCGTTGCACCACAGGCAGCCGCCATCGGGAGTGATCGGCCGGGTGACCGCGTGGATCTGCCCCAGCGTGCCGTTGGCGTCCACGGGGATCTTGACCCCGATCTGCGTCGCCGGGATCAGGTACTGGTGGACGGTTTCGTTGACCCAGTGGCGTGCGGCGTCGGTGTCTGCGGCGAGGAAGATCCAGTCGCAGTCGGCGAGCGCGTCACGCGCCCTAGGGGTCTGCACCTCCTGTTGGATCAAGGTCAGCATGACTTCGGGGTTGGCTTGTCGGGCGTTGCGCGCGGCCAGGCTGGTCTTCGGTCGGCCGATGTCGTCGCGTCGGGCGGCGATCAGGCGTGGCAGGTTGGTGCCGGCCACGTGGTCGGCGTCGATGAGGACCAGGCGTCCGACACCGAGCCGGGCGAGCAGTTCCACGACCACGCTGCCCACGCCGCCGAGCCCGACCACGGCCACGTGCAGTCGGCGCAGCGTTTCCTGCCCCCGGTCCCCGAAGAGGCGGGACTGCCGGTCGTACTCCGGGTCTCGTGCCGGCGGTTCGGCGGGACGGGGTTGCGGTCGCAGGACGTTGTTGTCGGGCACGACGACTTCGGCCAGGGTGGTCCTGGTTCCGTCGGGCAGCCACAGGTCCCCGGCGGCGGCCTGCGGGGTGAACACCACGGCGCCGACGAGTTGCCCCGTGATCTGCTGCAGTGCCGGGTATCCCCGCTCGTGGCTGCTCAGGTCGACGGTGGAGAAGCCGTGTGCCTGCCGATAACCTCATCCATGCAGGTAGAGGACGCGCGGCACCCAGGGCATCGAGAGGGCTCAGGGTCACGGTTGCCATCCGCCGTGGTGTCGGCCAGCACGGCATGATGATCGGCTGTGCCGCTCCGACTGGCCTACCTCGGCGTGACCAACACGTTCGCGCTGCTGCGCCTGCTACCCATGAGCGACCGGGACAAAGACACGGAGATCCTGGCGCTGCGCCACCAGATCATCGTCCTGCAACGCCAACACGGAGACACCCGACCACGGTTCTCCCCCGCCGACCGGGCCTTCCTCGCGGCACTGCTGCACCGACTCCCGACGCAAGCGCTTCGTCGACTCCGACTACTGGTACGCCCGGAGACAGGCCTGCGATGGCACCGCAACCTCCTCGACCGCCGCCACGCAGCCCGATCCCGCCCCAAGCGGCCCGGCCGACCACGAACCATCCACTCGATCCGACTCCTGGTACTATGCCTAACGCGCGAGAACCCCTGTGGGGTGTCAGAACTCTGCACTGAGGCGCTGATCTGCGGTGATCGCGCACCACGTGCCGCAGGAGCATGATCGTGGGGCGTGGCGCTACGACTGCTTTACCTGATCTTCGTCCGGGTCGTCGGCTGGTTGGTTCTGCTCGGCCGGTCATCGGCGGACAAGGACGTGGAGCTGCTGGTGCTGCGGCACGAGATCGCCGTGCTGCGCCGGACCAAGCCTCGCTCGCGGTTGGACTGGGCAGATCGTGCGGCGCTCGCCGCGTTGGTGCGACACCTGCTCGACTGGTTACGGCAACACCGGTTGGTGACGCCGGGCACCGTCCTGCGATGGCACCGGCGCCTGGTCGCGAAGAAGTGGACCTACCCGAACCGGACCGGGCGACCACCGGTCGACGATGCCATCGTGGCGATGATCGAGCGGATGGCGCGGGAGAACACCTGCTGGGCCACCGAAGGATTTAGGGCGAGCTGCTCAAGCTCGGCCACCGGGTCGCCGCCTCGACTGTGCGCCGCGTGCTCAAGCGCCTACGCATACCGCCCGCACCCGAGCGCGACAGCGACACTTCGTGGCGGCGGTTCCTGCGCGCGCAGGCCGCGGGCCTGCTGGCCTGCGACTTCTTCCAGTGCGCCACGAGGCGCTACACGATCGAGTGGAGGTGAGAGGACTCCGCCGCCGACCAGTCGCAGCTGGCCGGTGAAGCTGAGGGCAGTCGATGCGCGGGAACGCGCGTAGCGATGGGAGCAGCCCTGACAACGCCGGGACGGGTCGGCATCATCAGACGGTCCGGGTCCGGCAAGCAGCGCGGGGAAGGTGTACGCGAGAAACCACCGTCTGACGCCTCGTAAAGTCGCACCCGGCTCAAACCTGATGAATACGGGCCGGGACGCAGCGCGTGGCCACCGGTTGTGGGTGGTCAACTCCGAAACCGGCTTGGAAGTCCGGCAAGGAGGCCATGACGAAGGTCTGCGGCGTAGTCATGGCGATGCTGCCGGGGTAGAGGTGGGCACCTCCCTCCGTGATCGATCGAGTGGTGAACGTGGGAACAACCCGCAGCCGCCCTACCTGCCGGACAGCCGGTCCGGCCACGGCGCTGCCCGAGGACCCGATGCCGTGGGTGACGCTCCTGATGCTCGCCCTTGGACTGTCCTACTCCCACGTGAGGTTCGGGCAAGTGTGCGACGAACTGGTCGCTCGCGCCCCGCTGCACCGGATGGGGCACGCGCAGGCGTTGCAGTACTGGTGCAAGAAGTGGTCGGGCTTGCACGAGCTGATGCGCGACTTCGCCACCCGCGCGGCGGCGGCGTCCCCGTCGCTGGCGGCCCTCCCACTGCGGGCGGCGCACAAGTTGGGAGACGACGAGCGCCACCCGTTCCGCTCGCCGACGGCGCTGGCGGCACTGGACGTGCTACTGCCATGGCTGGCGGGCGTGGGCGCCGACACCCGATGGCTGCGCAACGACCGGGGCTGGGCGATCCTGGCGCTGACGGCGAACGAGCGCTACGCCGAGGATCGACCACTTCCGCGTTCTGGGCCACCGCGCCGATGGCCTGCCGTGGGCGATGTCCCCCAAGCCTGTCGAAATCTTCCTCCAGACCCGGATCGAGACATGCAACGCGACCACGCCGTGATCCCGCGACGGGACCGAGGGCGTTGAGAAGGCCCAACCCTCCTGGGCGCCACGCCGGCCCGACACCCGATCAGCGGTGCGGTGGTCACACCTCGCCCCACCCGCAGGGCGACCACCAGTTCCGCAGGCGTGGACCGCGACGTGCTCTGGGTATCCATCCGGCCGGTGGTGGCCACGATGAGGATCCTGGAGGGTCTCATGCCCGCCAAGGGGCTGCTGATCACCATGAGGTACACGGCGACGTGGCGACGGGCGTGGACATCCCGTCTTCGGGCAGGGGCGGGGGCGGTGGCCGCTTGCGGGCAGCCACCGCCCCGTACGTGGCCTATGACACGTCGGGTTCCGCTGCCGAGTCGTGGAAGATGGAAGCGGCCTCTGCCAGGTTTCGGGCGAGTGCCGCCCGTCGTTTCCGCTGGACGTAGCGCGAGCTGTACTCGATCGCCTGCCGGTCGGCGTGTAGGCGCTCGGCGCGGGTGTTGGAGGCGATGCAGGGCGATTAACCCCGACAGCAGAACCGCCGGGATCGGCTGACGAGGACCCGGTGTGAGCATAGCGAGCAGTGCGTGGAGGCTGTCGGGGTCGACACAGAAGATGCGCGACCGTACGCCATCCCTGACAACCTCAGTGTCCGCGCAACCTGATTACGTGTAACTCATGAGGATATTGGAGCAGCGCTCGGGTTTTGGGTTCACTGGTTTTCCGGCTCGACCTCGTGATGCACGGGCGGCGTGCAACTGTAGGCGCCGCTGCGCCGGGACGGCCCGGTCACGATCCCCCAGGGCGTTTGGGACGGCGTACGAGGGTGCGTTACGCCGGCGCCGGGGCGGACTGGGGCCGGAGAGTTGCCGTCGGGCGCCATTCCGGTCGCCGAGTCCACTCTTGTAACGTGGCCGTGCTCGACTTCGACTAGGACAAGCATCCGGACCTCCCACCGCGTCATCCGGCGCCTTGAAGGAGCGACGAGCGAAAACCCGACTCACGGCCACGCCGGACCCGGATGAGCGCACTACGGGTCTATGTGTCCTCGACCTACCAGGACCTCCAGCACTGTCGCAGCGCGATCCGGCTCGCCCTGCAGCGGATGGGTGTCGACGACATCGCCATGGAGACCTACACCGCGGGCGAGGAGCGGCCCCTCGACCGATGTCTGGACGACGTCCGGGCAGCTGACGTCTACGTGGGTGTCCTGGCTTGGCGGTACGGCTTCGTGCCGGCGCAGGAGACGGCCTCGATCACCGGACTCGAGTACCGCACCGCTGGTGATGCGGGCGTGCCGCGGCTGATGTTCGTGCTGGACCCCGACGCGATGTGGCCGCGCTCGGCCATGGACAGGGACTCCACGCTGATCGACGGCTTCCGCGATCACGTCCTCGAGGCCCACGTGTGCGACACGTTCGTCTCCGTGGACGACCTTCGGGCCAAGGTCGCCGAGGTGGTCGGCCGGCACCTGCAGGAGCGGCACAAGATCACGGTGGGGTCGGATGCGGCGTGGGATGCCTACTGCACGCGCCTGGTCCAGGAGTACCGGCGTCTCGATCTCGAAGCGCTCACCCCGCCCGACCGCGATGAGCACCTGCAGATCGCGCTGAGGGACGTCTTCGTCGAACCGGATGTCCGGGAGGACATGCCGGACACCGAGCTGCCCAAGGAACTGCTGCGCAAGCTGGCCGAGGCGGCCGCCCCGACCAGCTCGGAACTGCCTCGCGGGCTGGACCGGCACCTCGTGGAACAGACCCGCGATTCGTACCGGCGCCAGCCCGCGCGCAGTGCGTTCTACGCGCTCACCTCGCCCTTGGCCCGCACGTGCGTGCTGCTCGGGGATCCCGGTGCGGGCAAGTCGACCCTCGCCCGGTACCTGGCGTTGGCGTTGGCCGAACAGCGCACCGAGCCGGCGCTCGCCGCCTTCGAGGGCTGGCGGCCGATCCTCATCGAGCTGCGCGACTATGCGCTCAAGTGCGACGACTACGAGACCTTCGGCAGCTACCTGGACTACCGCAGGCGCACCGACGGGCTGGGGATCGAGGAGCCGACGGTCGAGACCTAACCCCGTTACCTTCTTCGTGGTTCCTGATCAAGGAGCTGTGGTCGCCGGGTCCGGCATGACTTACGCCCCCAGTCGAACGCATGATCCGGGGGGTGGTGTCACCGGACCCGGTGGTATCGCCGGACCG
>NZ_JAJHUO010000056.1 GCF_020859565.1 Saccharothrix luteola
AGAGCGCGACCGCCTCGGCCCGGAACTCCGGCGGGTAGTGCTTCATCACCATCTGAACGGGACTCCTGTCCACCCGGATCGTCAGGATCCAAGTGTGTCTGGTGTCCAACATCCAGGGTCAAGTCCCCACCACCACCGTGGCAGGCTCACCCCGCCCCTGCAGGTCGTCGATCAACGTCTGGATCTTGGCGCTGATCGGCACGTCGACGGGTGGCGAGGGCAGTCCGAGGTTCGCGGCGATGCGGGTGACGAGGTCGGCCGTGGTCAGGCCGGTCAGGTGGATCGCCGTGGTGAAAACGTCATCAGGGGGTTGCTCGTCGGCGGCAGGTCTGGAGGTCAACCCGGCGTCGATCAGCGCACGGCGGAGGATCGGGCGCGCATGAATGATCAGGTTTCCCAGGAGGGCAGACTTGCCCGCGCCTGCTCGGCCGGTCACGACGAGCATCCCTCGGTCGTGCGATCGCAACCAGGTCACGATTTCCCGACGCTGCCCGGCCCGACCTTCGAAGTACCAGGCGAGTTCGCCGAGTTCCCCGCCTTGTGCTTTGGGGAGGAAGTGCCGCTGTTCGTCGGCGGGGAGCTGGGACATGGCGTGGCGGAGCCGAATGGCTACGTCCAGGGAGTTGCCCACGGGCATCGGCAAGTCGCGCCGCGCGAGTGCCACGTCGGCGATGTTCTTCGGTATCACCTGACTGTGCTCGGGCAATCGGAGCTTGAGTTCCCGTGCGAGCTGCCACAAGTTGATCTGGTCCTCGGCACCGAAGGTGTCGCGCAGCGCCCGGCCGAGGGCGTGGCTGAACTGGCCCAGCGTCGTGGAACCGGTACCTGACACGCCGACGAGAAGTACCCGGCGCGGTCCCCGGCGGTCGTCGAGCGCGCGGTTGAGCAGTTCCACGAACCGAGCCGACCGGCAAGCATCGATGACAACCATCGCCCACGCCTTCGGGTCACCGTCGGCGTGCTCGCGGGCCGTGATGCGGTAGGCCATGAGCTCCGGTGTGATCCCCTCGAGTTCGACGGGATCAGGACTCGCCGAATGCGCCAGGGTCGCGTGGCTCTGGTTCGACCAACCATGTCCGACCCAGTACAGGATGGAGGCGCAAGTGGCCCGTTCCGCCCACGAGTTGAGGCGGTCGAGCACGGTGGTCAAGTCCCGCTCCCCCATCGGGACGTCCCAGTCGACGCTGGCTGCGCCGAACCCTGCCAGCAGCCCGTAGACCGCGCCCAGTTCTGCCTCGACGTCGAGGTCCTCGTGATGCTGATACTTCCCGATCGCGATCGGGAAGAGCTCCAGCCCGCGCGTCCCGGAATCATCCACCGTCGACCTCGCCGTCGGTGGCGAGCACGAGTTGCGTCACCGGCGAGCCCCCGCCGCCGGAGACCGACACCCGATGCAGGTGCGGCCGATCGACCGTCACGGCGAACTGCCATATCCCGTCGCGCTTGTGCAGCGCGGGCATGTCGACCAGCGCACCGGTCTCAGCATCGGTGATTTCGCACGTCGCGTCGTTGGGGCCATCGACACCGGACACCGGGACAGACCACTCGACCCCTCTCGGCACCGTCCCCGGGACATCGATCCCGAGTTGACCCCGGCCCAGCCGACCGCCCTGATCCACGCCGGTGATCACGGAGCGGACGAACATGCCCACCTCGTCAACGTGCCCGAGCGAGCCGTGCTGTTGTGCCTCCACTTGGGGGGGCGGACCGGGCGGTGTGGCCGAGTTCAGCGGAACGGTGCCATCGCCGGAACCGGGGAATCTCGCGAGTCGTCCGTACCGATCTCGCACGAGTTCGCCGTCGGAGTGCACACGGAATGTGTGGCGCAACCCTGTCGCGACGCCGTGCTCCAAGCCGATGGAGTGCACCGTCCCCTGCTCCACTCCCACCAACGCCCGGTGACCGACCATCGGCACCATGGAGAGTCTGGAGAGAAACCCGAACGACTGCCGTGCCAGTTCGCCGCTGCCGCTGAGGGATTCGATGTCTGACGGGGTGAGGTGGCGAACGTCGTCGGTGGTGTCCACACAGCGGTAGGTCGGGAGCAGATCGTGCAGCCCGGGCAGTCGCGCGGCCAGGCGCTTCAGTCGCCCACTCGGCAGCGGCGTGCCGGCACCGGTGCCGAAAATGACAGCGACCTTCGCTGCGCCTTGAAAGGGCGTCCCCAGGGTGACTGTGGCTCGGATGTCCGCCGTGACCACCGGAGTCGTGCCGCTACCCTCGACCAGCCCCAACGCGCGTGCCACCAGCCCGCCCATGGAATGCGCGACCAGCACCAGACGCGCTTCACGGCCGTCGGGCTGCAAATCGCGGGCCCGTGCGTGCGCGGCGTGGGATCGCCAAGCGTCCAGGTGACGGCGGGCGGCGACGGCGAGGATCCGGGCATTGTGCTCCACGGGCAGGCGCCAGTCGTAGCCGAACTCCAGGACCGCGTCCGGATGCGCGACGACCTTCCGAATCTCCCGCACCAAGTTCGTGTATGGCTCGAAACCGCCCAGCGGGGCCCAGGCGGGGAATCTGAGCAGGCCACGGGCTTCGATACGCACGTCGAGGTCGGCGAGTCGCCGCAATGACCGACCGGATGTCCACGCCTCCCGATACCAGCCAAGCCGGTTGATCCCCCAGAGCACGTCACCGGATGCCGCATCCACCAACGTGCTACCCATGATCCCAGGTATCACCACGACCGCGTCCTGGGAAACCCCCCAGGACAGCCTCTGCTGATCCGGCGACCATTCACCCGGATCGACACCATCATCACTCACACCACGACCTTAACCAGCATACGACTCAGGGCGATTGCGTAGTCGGTCAACAGTGCACTGAGCTGTGGTTTGTGGACGAGGCCTCGCACCCAGGCGAAGGCGGCGGGTGGACCGCATCGGTGATCATGGAGTTGCGACGTTTCACGACTCCGAGGAAGACCTCACCTACCGATGGCATCATCTCTCACCACCCCGCTGACTGTCATGCCTGTGGGGTGACAGAACTCTGCGCTGAGGCGCTGAGCTGCGACGATTCTCGCACCACGTGCTGTTGGAGCATGATCGTGAGGCGTGGCGCTACGACTACTGCGCCTGATCTTCGTCCGGGTCGTCGGCTGGTTGGTTCTGCTCAGTCGGTCATCGGCGGCCAAGGACGTGGAGTTGCTGATGCTGCGGCACGAGGTCGCCGTGCTGCGCCGAACCTACCCTCGCCCGCGGCTGGATTGGGCCGATCGTGCCGTGCTCGTCGCGTTGGTGCGCCGACTCCCCCGACGGCTGCGTGAACATCGATGGTGCCACGGACACCGCGCTCCGGTGGCACCGGCGCCTGGTTGCGAGGAGGTGGACCCGCCCCAACCGCATTGGGCGCGCCCGGTGCGGTTCGGACAGATCCACCTCCTCGCAACCTGGCGCCGGTGCCCTCGCTGGACAGTGGCCGCTGTCACCAACCGGTGCTGGCGCAACCGTCGGGGCAGTCGGCGAACCAGCCCGACGAGCACGGCACGATCGGCCCAATCCAGCCGCGGACGAGGGTGGTCCGGCGCACCACAGCGACATCGAAGTCCGTGGGCAACCAGGCGATCGGCGTCGAACTGTCGGCCGATTTCTGGCACCCCCGGACCCGCTGTCCGCGCCGCCGCCAACCAGGACGAGATCAAGGAGTACCGGCAGACTATGAAGGAGGCGGGCCATTACGAGCCCGTCGCGAGCGCCATGGTGTCATGCGCGGACAAGATGACGCGCGCGCGAGTACGCGAATCCGGAACTGGCGTTGCGGCGGTGAAGAATTCTGGCAGCTTCCTCGGTCCGCAGATCATTTGCGACCACGCGCGGTTCGCAACTCAGTACCTCCGTACTGCTCTACCGTTCCAGCCGAACGGGGCGCTCAGACCCGAGATACCCCGACTTCATCGAGGTGACGAGGCTGGGCCGAACGGGTCGTAACGATCCGGTCCTCACCTGCGACAAATAGTCACCCAGCCCTACCGGGGAGGCGTGACTTGAGCGGTGTCGGCGGCGCGATCGAGCGGTTCGCCGCGTTCCTGAACGGCGACTCGCCACCACCGACGCCGCCGGAACTGGCAGTGCAATCCGCGGACGACCGCGAGCTCGGCACCATGGCATGCATCGTCACCGCCTCCGCTTGGTACGCCGACCAAGCCGGCTCGTCTGAACTGGTCAGGCTGATGTTGACCCGGGCCGTGGAACTGGGCGCCGTCGTCGACGAGTTCCGGCCGTTGGTCGATGTCGTGCTCGACGACCTCGACCTGTACGAGTGCGCCGTGGCCGCGCTCGGTCAGATCGACGCGTTCGTCACCGACTGCGCGGACGCGAGTCTGGACGAGGCGATCGGGGTCCTCGGCGAGTTCCGGGACGGTGGGCACCGACTGACGATCCGGTCGACGTGCATCAAGGCGCTGTTGACGGCGTTGTGGTTGCGGTGGCAGGACTCCGGCCGGGCCGAGGACCTCGACGAGGTGATCACCACCGGAGGCGAAGGTGACGACCTGGTCCGCGCTGCACTCGCGGAACGCGGCGATGGTGACCGTGACGTCTGGCGTCAGGTTCGTCTCGGGATCGCCATGAAGCTGCGTGGCGCTCGTACGGCCGCGTTCGAACGAACGCGCGACATTGTGCACTTGAACGAGGTGGTGCGGCTGGGAACAGTGGCCATGCCGTTCATGCCGCGCGACGACAAGCCGTTTCTGATCGCCTCACACGCAGACGCGCTGCAAACGCGCTATCACTTGACCGGCACCGTCGAGGACCTCGACGACGCGATCGCAGGGCGGCGCAGGCAGCGGATTTTGTTCCCGCAGAACGAGGAGGGCTGGTTCCACGCGAGCGCGATGTTGTGCGAACTCCTGCACGCCCGGCGCGAGATCGCTGAGGTGGCGACCGATCTCGACGGCCTCATCGACCTCAACGAGGACCTGCTGCGCGACGAACGGATCCAGCATGAACACCGGACCGAGCTGGCGTGGATCCAGGCTCGGCGGCTGCGCGAGCGGTGGACGAGGACGGGTTTCGCGGACGACCTCGGCAGGGCGGCCGCGCTCGCACGTGAGCTGGCGGGCCAGACCACCGAGCCCGGACTGCTGTCGTCGCTCGGGTTCATGCTGTTCGAGTGGGCGTCGCTGACCGGTGACGGGGACGATCTCCGGTTGTCGATCGACCTCGGGCGCAGGTCCGCGAGTTCGCCCGGCCCGCCGCGGGATCAGGGACGCCGGCTGTCCAACCTCTTCGTTGCCGAGGTGAGGCTGGCCGAGGAGACGGGTCAGATCGAGGAGTTCGACGCCGCGATCGCCACGGCCCGCGCGACAGTCGCGCTGTTCGGGGAATCGGAGCCGGAGCACGCCGAGTTCCTCGTGAACGTCGCGGCCGGACTGCGCGGACGTTTCCAGCTGTCCGGCTCGGAAGACGACCTCGGGCAGGCCCTTCACTGCACCCGTGCCGCGTTGTCAAGGTCCATCGGCGACGCGGGCAGGATGCGATGCGGTGCTCTTCTGGTCCTGCTCCTCGCGGACCGGCTCGACCGGTTCGGTGATCCAGCCGCCTTCGATGAGGCGAAGCAGGTGATCGAGCAAGGCCTGCACCTGGATCCGGCCTGGCTGGGCAGCATTTCGCACCTCGGTGAGGTCGTCGGCCGCCGAGGCGCGGAGCATGGCATCGATCCCCGCGCGGGGAAGGCGCTGCTGTCGTTGCTTAACCGAGGGATTCTCGAGTCGTGCGTCGAGATGGCGGGGGTGGGTGCCAGGGCCCGCAACCCGGCCGTGCTCGAACTGGCAATGTCCGCGCTCAAAACGGCCGAGTCGCTCGGAGGGGCACCGGATCCGGCGATCTACACCGGGCTGCGCGGCCAGATCCTTTTCCGGCAGTGGCAGATCAGCGGGGTTCGCGCGGACCTCGACACCGCGATCGCCCTGCTCCTCGATGCGGTCTCCGCGACGGAGCGGTCGGCTCCGGTCTGGGCGAGTGACAACTTGAAGGACGCGGCTTACTTGCTGTACCGCAGATACCGGCGGCGAAGTCACCGCGCCGACCTCGAAGAGTCCTGCCGGCTGCTGGAACGTGCGCTCCCACTGGCCGAGGATGGCACCGAGCTGCGCGCCACCGTCGAGGAGCGCCTGCACAGACAGCGGCGGCAGCTCGCCAACGCCCCCATGATGCTCGTGCACAGCGATGTCGGTGAGGTCGATCGCGAGGGTTTGAGCTCCTCGTACGGCATGTCCGCGCTGCAAGCGTGGAACAGAGGCGAACCTCGCGAGTCAGGCCTCTCGTGGGTTCGCGCGGGCGGTGATGTGACCGCTGATCCGGGTAGTCCGCGCGTGTTGTTCCTGCGCACGTTCACCGGTGACGACACCGCCTACAAGGTCATCGACAGTCTTGCGGCGGCACTGGGCGGTGGCGCTGGCCGGATCGAGATCGTCAGCGACCAGCGGGACCGCGACGCCATCGACCCGCGCGTAGACATCATCCCGGCGACGCGGGAGAACTGGCGGCGCGTGGTGCTGGAGCGGATGTTCGCCGCGGACGCCATCGTGTTGTACCTGTCGCCCAAGGACATCGACTTCCCGGAGTTCCCGTTCGCTGACTCGAGGCACCGGATCGCGACCGGTGAGGAGATGCATGACGCATTGGTGGACGCACCGATGTCGCGTCCGATCACCGGGCCTGGTCTGCTGCGCGAGGTCGCCTACCTCAACCGCGCGAACATGCTGCCGATCACCGTTCTGGTGTGCGGCGAGCAGTACCAGGGCACGTTGAACGACCTGATCGCGCTGGCGGGAGCGATGGGTGACGCGACGGACCCCGCCGGGAACTTCCTCACCCCGCGGTTCACCGCCACCGACAAACAGGTCGGGCACCTGCACAAGGCGTATCGCGGCATCAGTTTCCAGCACGAGGAAGGCGCTTTGCCCGGACTCGCGGAGGTGATCCGCACCGCGCTCGCGGACATGCGGACCGAGAACATCACGCGACAACCGGTGCCGTGGCGGCTTCAGGACCTGTGGGGCCGTTCGCCCGAACCGAGGAACCTGCCACCGGACAACGTCGCGAAGATCATCGAGTTCAGCGACGTGGAGGAGCTGCTCTTCCTGCCAGAAGGCGAGATCACCGAGATCAGCCACGACGGGATGCTCGTCGTGCTCGACCGCGAGGCGATCGCCCACGGCTGTCCGCACTGCCGGGCCGCAACGGATCGGATCTTCTTCTTCGTTGAGGGACTGCACAGCGCGCAGGAACTGGCCGAGACCGGACCAGCCACCGCCAAGGCGAGATGCCAGGTCTGCGGCAGGAGGTCCAGCTACCTTGGATTCGGCCACCTGGAACCGATGTAGGAACGAAAGGACGTGCGTGATGCGGCCCTCGATCGTGATCACCGGCAGCGGTTCCCTCGACCGTCCCTACGAACCGAAGCTCAAGAACGGGGAGATGATCCCGGCCGCGAGCGAAGCGATCGGCCGCGAGCTCGCCAAGGCGGGATTCGACCTGGCCGTGTTCTCCAGCAGCCAGAACTACATCGAGAGAGATGTGGTGAAGGGCTATCTGGGAGCTCTCGACGCCCAACATCCGGGCGAGATCATCGTCCACACACCGCACAACCGCGAGGTGGACTTCGGCGTCCCCCCGCACTTGAAACACGTGCTGAAGGTGCGGAAGAACCCGGCCTCGGAGTGGGATATCTCCTACTACCGCGCGCTGCTCAAGGCGGACAGCCTGCTGCTGATCGGCGGTGGTCGTGCCACCCGGATCGCGGGCGTGCTGGCCATGGCGCAGAGGATCCCGATCGTCGCTGTCGCCTGCTTCGGCGCGAGCGCGCTGACGGTGTGGAAGACCTTCAACGAAACCAAGAACGATGTCACCCAGGACGACCTCGACCTGATGGGGGCGGACTGGGGCGACGACTCGGCCGAACGGTTGGTGAAAAGCCTCCAGGACCAACTGGCCCGGCGCGAGGAGCATCTGCGCCAACAGGAGCAGCGAGAGAAGAGCGCACGTCGTCTCCGCACCCTACACGGGGTCGTGGCTCTTCTCTCGTTGGGTCTGGCGGTACTCAGCATTGCGCTGGGATCCCAGACGGCGAACTTCTCGTTGGCCCTCACCTGCGTTCTGGCCGGACCGCTGCTGGCATCGGTTGGTGGGGCGATCGCGCACGACATGACTGCGACGACCTCGGATTTCGTGCTGGCGGTCGTACGCGGCGCGGTCACGGGGGCAGCCGCGGTGCTGCTGTACGTAGCAGCCCAGCGCATCACCGCCACGACCCCGCTGGACATCGAGGCGCTGCACAAGCTCTCGTGGTTCGTGGTCGCGATGGGTTTGCTGGCAGGCATCACCGTCGACCTGGTGTGGGCCAAGATGCGCAACGCGGACGTGCTGTCCGATCAGCCGTTGAAGGTCACCTGACCAGGAGTGCCCCGCGTCTGCCGGAACGTCATCCGTGCAGGTCAGGTGGAGTGGCGGTACTCGTTGACGATGCCGACCGGTCGTGGTCGTCGGCGGATGTTCGAGGCCCCGCCCCGCAGGTAGGCACGATCTCCGGCAGCGTGAACGTGAACCACGGCCCGATTGAGCCGCCTCCCCGTCGTCCGGGCTCATCGGCGGGCACCCCGCTCATCGCGCCTCGTACTTCACCCTGGGCCGGGCCCCCGATGATCGGCTGTCGCGCATGCCAGGGCACGCCTACGAACACGTCACGTGGAGCAAGTTCGTCGAGGCGATGCTGACGGTGGGCTGCACGCAACCGGAGTTCACGGCGGTGTCCGCCGCCAAGCAGCAGTTGGTCGAGCAACTGTCACCGGATCGGACGTCGCCACTGAGCCAAGCCGACCGGGACCTGGCGGTGACGGCCTATGCCGACGCAACGTTTGGCGCGCGACGCGCCCGGTTCGGGCGACGTTGATCACGTCACCCTTCTTCGGAGAGGAGACCGGGCGGGGTCGATGAGGATCACCACGGCGACCACGGCGACCGCTGCCAAGCTGCGGAGCCGAACAGCACTATCCAGGGCGACCGTGTCACGAGGCTCGCGTGGGAACCGTCCCACCCGGACTGGTCGGTGTCGCTGCGGCGGCCGGGTCGATCGTCAAGGGTGCATCCGGGCGCCCTTGAGGGCTTTGTCGACCGCGTTGCGCGGGCCGTGCACGCCGATGCCCACGAGGTCCAAGGCGGCACGCGGGACGGCTCGCACCGCGGCCCGGTTGTCCACGTCGTTGCCGGTGGCGAACAGGTCGGAGGTGAACACCGCCAGCGCCAGGCCCCGCGTGACGACCTTGGTGTGCGCGGTGGTCAGGACTTCCTTGCCGCCGGTCAGGACGAGCACCGGTTGGCCGAGCATCGGCAGGTACGTCGTGCCGTCCGCGTCCTCGTACGGTTCCCCGACGGCCTCCGGCACGGCCGCGGTGAGGGCGCCGGCCAGGAAGGCGGTCACGTTCAACGCCTGCCACGGCGCCAGGTCGTCGCGGAGCAGGACGGCGAACTTGGTCTCGAATCGTTCCACCCGCACACCGTCGCCGAACCGGACGGCGCCCGTCTTGTACGTTCTTGACGTGGGCCCCGACATCGCCGCGTGGCGGCCCGCCGTGCCGGGCATCGCCGAGGTGCTGCACGCGCGCTTCACCGACCACGCCTACCCGGCGCACACGCACGACGCGTGGACGTTGCTGCTGGTCGACACCGGCACGGTGACCTACGGCCTGGACCACCGCGAGCACGGCGCGGCGCCCGCGTCGGTCACCCTGCTCCCGCCGCACGTGCCGCACGACGGCCGCAACGCGACCTCCGAGGGCTTCCGCAAGCGGGTCCTCTACCTCGACACGTCGGTCCTCGGCACGGACCTGGTCGGCGCGGCGGTCGACCACCCCGCGTTCGCCGACCCGGCGCTGCGCCTGCGCGTGCACCAGCTGCACGGCGTGCTGCACGGCGGCGACGAGTGGGAGGCCGAGTCCAGGTTGGCCCTGGTCCGCGACCGGCTGCACGCCCACCTCACCCGGCGCGCGCCGACGACGCCGGAGGCCGAGCCCGGCCTGGCCCGCACGTTGCGGGACCTGCTGGACGCCCACGTGACCGACGGCCTCACCCTGTCCGACGCCGCCACGCGGCTGGCCGCCGCCCCGGAACGCCTGGTCCGCGCGTTCACCCGCGAGTTCGGCCTGCCCCCGCACCGCTACCTGACCGGCCGCCGCGTCGACCTGGCCCGCCGCCTGCTGCTCGACGGGCTGCCACCGGCCCAGGTCGCACCGGCCGTCGGCTTCTACGACCAGTCCCACCTGACCCGGCACTTCCGCCGGATGCTCGGGACCGCACCGGGCGCGTACGCGCGATCGGGCACCTCACGCGTGGTCCACGACCGCAGCTGACGCGGTCACGGATGCGGCCCGGCAACCGGTCCGGTCGGCGGAAGCGGTGACCGCACCGCCATCGCCGCAGTATTGCGGGACCGCGCAGGAGTGCGGTCTGGATGATGCGGGGGTGCGAGTTGGTGACGAGTCCGACGGACCCGAGCCCCCGGCCGGGAACGGGCGCGCGACCGGCGCCGGGTCGAACGTCGCGACGGCCACGTCGGGCGGTGTGGTCGTCCAGGCGGGTCGGGACGTGAACCTGCGGACCGGTGAGCCGGTCCGGACGCGGTACCGGCACCAGGTGCTCAGGATCGCGCCGGAGGAGCTGGTCGGTCGCGAGTCGGAGTTGGCCGACCTGGCGGCGTTCTGCGCCGAGGCGTCGGCCGACGGCTGGTTCCGGTGGCTGAAGGCGGCGGCGTGGGCCGGGAAGTCGGCGTTGCTGTCGTGGTTCGTGGTGAACCCGCCGCCCGGGGTGCGGGTGGTGTCGTTCTTCGTGACGGCGCAGCTCGCCGACCAGGCCGACCGGGTGGCGTTCGTGGAGAACGTGCTGGAGCAGTTGCTCGCGCTCCTGGGCGAGCAGATGCCACCGTTCCTGACCCCGGCCACGCGTGAGGCGCACCTGTTGGGGCTCTTGGAGGACGCGGCCTCCCTGTGCGCCGAACGCGGTGAGCGCCTGGTGCTCGTCGTGGACGGGTTGGACGAGGACCGGGGCGTCACCGCGGGACCGGACTCGCACAGCATCGCCGCCCTGCTCCCGGCTCGCCCGCTGGAGGGGCTGCGGGTCGTGGTGGCGGGACGGCCCGACCCACCCGTGCCCGACGACGTGCCGGAGGGCCACCCGCTGCGCGACGGCGGGGTCGTCCGGGAGCTGGAGGTCTCGCCGGAGGCCCGCGCGGTGCGCGCGGAGATGAAGCGCGACCTGAAGCGCCTGCTGGCCGGCCACCCCGAACGGGACCTGCTGGGCCTGGTCGTCGCCTCGGAAGGAGGGCTGACCGCGGTCGACCTCGCCACGTTGACCGGCACCCTGGCCTGGGAGGTGCGCGAACACCTCGGCACGGCGGCGGGGCGGAGCTTCACCCGGCGCGACAACGACCTCGCCCCGGGCACGGCCCCGGAGGTGTACCTGCTGGCGCACGGCGACCTGCAGGTCACCGCCGCGGAGATGCTGGGCGAGGACGCGGTGTCCGCCTACCGGGACGTGGTCCACCGGTGGGCCGCGGGGTACCGGCACCGGGGATGGCCCGCGGAAACGCCGGAGTACCTGCTGCGCGGCTACCTCTTCATGCTGCTCACCACGGCCGACGTCGGGCAGGCCACCGCCCTGTGCACCGATCCCGCCCGCCACGAACGGCTGTTCGCGCGGACCGGTGGCGACCGCGCCGCCGTCGCCCAGATCACGGCGACCCTCGACCGCCACGTCACCGGTGAAGACGCGCCCGACCTCAGCGCGGTCGCGCGCCTGGCGGTGCACCGCGACCACCTGACCGATCGCACCACCCGCGTGCCGCCGGACGTGCCCAGGCTGTGGGTTCGCATGGGCCGGCCCAACCGCGCGATCTCCTTGGCGTTGGCGGTCACGGGCGACCACCGGCAGAGCCGGGCGCTCGCGTCGGTCGTGGACGCGCTGGTCGAAGAGGGCCTGCACGACCAAGCTGCGGACACCGCCGCCCTCATCCCCATCCCCTCCCGCCGCGGCACCACCCTGGTCTCCGTCGCCCGAACGCTCGCCGGTGCCGGAGAGCTCGACAAGGCCACGAAGCTCCTCGACCAGGCCGTCGACACCGCCCGATCCGTCAACGACCCCGACCACCAGAGCCTGATCCTGGTAGCCGTGGTCGACCTCCTGGTCGAAACCCGCCTGCACGACCGGGCCGCGGCGACCGCCGCCCTCATCCCGAACCCCTCCCGCCGCGGCACCACCCTGGTCTCCGTGGCCCGATCCCTCGCCGCCACCGGGCAACGCGACCGAGCCGCGGACCTGCTCGACCGAGCCGTCGACACCGCCCTCTCCCTCGACGGCCCCGACCACCAGAGCCCGATCCTGGCAGCCGCGGTCGAAGCGCTGTTCCACAGCGGACTCCACGACCGGGCGATCCGGACGGCCTCCGCGATCACCAACCCCTTCCGCCAGGGCGCCGTGCTGACCTCCGTGGTCAGGTCGCTGCTCAGGGACCACCTCCACGACCGGGCCGTCGAAGCCGCACGTACCGTCGTCGACGCCGACTGGAAGGGCGCGGCGCTGGTGTCGGTGATCGAGGCGCTGGCGGCGGAAGGCTTGCACGCGCGGGTCCAGGACCTCTTGGACGAGGTCACCCAGGCCGTCCGCGCCATGCCCAGCCCGCACCAGCGGAACACCGCGTTCGTGTCGATGGCCAGGGCGCTCGCCACCGCCCACCAGGACGACCGGGAGTCCGCGACCGCCCCCGCGCTCGCCGACTCGAAGCAGCCGTCCCGGCAGGACCTGCACGAGCGGACCGCCCTCGCGCACGCTTCGCCGGGGTCCACCATGGAGTCGGTGGTCGAGACGCTGACCGCCGCCGGCCACCACGACCGGGCGGCGGAGACCGCTCGCTCGATCACCGATCCGGCCGGGCGGCGAGCGGCCCTGGTGTCCGTCGCGGAGGCCCTGCTCGAGGCCGAGCGGCACGACGAGGCGGAGTACGCCATCGAGTCCACCACCGACCGCTACCGGCGCAACGCGGCGCTGGCGTCCGCGGCCAAGGCGCTGGCGGACGCAGGACTCCCCGAGCGCGCCTTGGAGACCGGCCGCTTGATCGTCGCGCGGCACGAGGCCGCCCCGGTCGTCGCGTCGTTGGTCGAAGCGGGCATGTACGACCACGCCGTGGAGGTCGCGTTCGACGCGAACGACGGCTCGGTGCTGGTCTCGGTCGGCCGGACGCTGGTCGAAGCCGGCCGGTGCGCGGTGGCCGTCGAGGTCGCCCGACTGATCGCCGACCCCGACCAGCGGGACCTGCTCCTGACCGCGGTGGCCAAGGGGTTGGTCCAGGCCGGCCTGGACCACCTGGCCCTGGACACGGCTGCCCGGTCGATCACCGACGACTACCGCAAGGTCTTGGCCTTGGTCCCGATCGCCAAGGCGTTCGCCGAGGACGGCGTCCGTGACCAAGTGGACGAGGTCGTCGACGAGACCGTCCGCGCGGCGCGGTCGATCACCGACGCCTACCGGCGGAGTTGGTCGTTGGTGCTGGTCGTCAGGATGCTGGCCGCGCACGGGCGGCACGGCCGCGCCGAGGTGCTCGTGCACGACATCGTCGCCGCCGCCAACGCCGTGGACGACGTCGAACTGCAGGGCCTGGCCCTGGAATCGGCGGCCAACGCGCTGGTCGAAAGCGGTCTGCACGAGCAGGCGATCGAGGTCACGCGGTCGATCGCCAATCCGGAGCTGCGGGCTTCAGAGCTGGTGACGCTGGCGGAAGGGCTGTACGGAACGGGTTTCCAGGACCGGGCCGAAGACCTCGTGGACGAAGCCGTCCAGGTCGCGCACACGGCCGACGACCTGATCCAGGACGGCCGGGCGTTGATGGCGCTCGCCTGGGTGCTGGCCAGGGCCGGGCACCCCGACCAGGCGGTCGGCGCGGTCGACCTGATCACCGATCACGACCGCCGGGCCTGGGCGCTGGTGTCGGTGGCGAAGGGGTTGGTCGAGGCAGGCCTGCTCGACCGGGCCGGAGACCTCGCCGAGGAGGTCGTCACGGCGGCGCGGTCGATCACGGACCCCTACCGGCGGACTTCGGCGCTGGCGGTGGCCGCCGGCGTCCTGCACGCCCTCGGCCGTCGTGACCGAGCCCGGCGCCTCGTCGACGCGGTCCTGTGGCCCGCTCAGTCGGTCGACGACCGCGACCTGCGCGGCTCGGAGCTGGTGGCGGTCGTCGAAGCGCTGGCCGAAGGTGGCCTGCACGACCTCGCGGTGGAAACCGTCGCCCCGATCACCCACCGCCACCAGCGCGATTCGGCCCTCGCCGCAGTGGCCAAGGGACTCGCCAGGGCGGGCACGCACGACCGGGCGGTCGAGATCGCGTCCCTGATCGTCGACGCCCAGCGGCGGAGCTGGTCGCTGCTGTCGGTGGTCGAAGCACTGGTCGAGGCAGGGCGGCACGACCGGGCGACCGCGGTCGCCCGGTCGATCCCCCGACCGCACCAGCGGGGGCTCGCGATCGCGGGACTGACCGAACGCCTCGTCGGCACGGACCGCGAAGACCGTGTCGGTGACCTGGTCGAAGAACTCGTCAAGGCCGCCGACGAGACCACCGGCCCGGGCCACCAGGCGCTGTCTCTGGCCGCGGCGTCGAAGGCGATGGCCCTGATCGGCCGCCACGACCGGGCCGAGGACCTGCTGGACCGGGCCGAGGTGGCGATGCGCGGCATCGACAGCTGGTACGACCGGAACTCGGCGCTGGCCGCGATTGCCACCGCGCTCGCCGCAGGAGGGCACGACGACCGGGCCGGGCAGACCGTCGAGTCGATCACCGACCCCGACCAGCGCGCTTCGGCGCTGGCGGCGTTGGCCGAGGCCCTGGCCACCTGCGGGCGCCACGACCGGGCGCTGGAGGTGATCGACTCCATGGTCGACCCGGACCAGCGGTGCCGAACCACGATGCGGCTGGCCCGCCTGGTCCGGGACACCGCTCCGGCCACCGCCCGACGCCTGGCCGCCCTCGCCCTGCGGATCGCGCACTGGAGCACGGCGGGCGCCGATCTCTGCCACGTGTCCGAGCCGACCGCGCTGGCCATGATCGACGAGGTCACCGCGCTCACCGGAGCGGGGACGGGTCGGCCATCACCGGACGAAGCCACCGGCCAGTACGCCCTCTTCGAGTAGGTCCCGCGCCAAAGCCCCCGAACGGGCGATGCCGCCGCCGGCGCGGCCTGCGTACATTCGACCGGATCGGTGATTTCCTCACTGTAGGAGAGCGCATGAGGAAAATCTTCAACCGGCGACGGGTGCTCGTCGGGCTGGCGGCCCTGCTGGTCGGCTCCGCCCCGGCGGTGGCGGCGGCCGGCACCGGTGACGTCGTGGCGGACGCGGTGCGGCGGATGAGCCTGGAGGAGAAGGTCGGCCAGCTGTTCGTCACCTACGCCTACGGCGCGACGGTCGACGCGTCCGACCCGGCCTCGGTGGCCGCCAACCGGCGGCAGCACGGCGTGGACAACGCCGAACAGCTGATCCGGAAGTACCACCTCGGCGGCATCGTCTACTTCGCGTGGTCCGGCAACACGGCCAACCCCGCGCAGGTCGCGGCGCTGTCCAACGGCATCCAGCGGGTGTCGGCGATCCCCGCCCTGATCAGCACCGACCAGGAGTACGGCGTGGTGTCGCGGATCGGGGAGCCGGTCACGCCGTTCCCCGGCAACATGGCGCTCGGCGCGGCCCGCGACCCGGAGGCGGCGGGCGAGGCGGCCCTGATCGCCGGGCGGGAACTGCGCGCGATGGGCGTCAACCAGGACTTCGCGCCGGTCGCCGACGTCAACGTCAACGCGCTCAACCCGGTGATCGGCGTCCGCTCGTTCGCCGAGGACCCCGAGCTGACGGCCCAGTTGGTCGAGGCTCAGGTCCGGGGGTACGAGCGGGGTGGTGTGTCGGCGACCGCGAAGCACTTCCCCGGGCACGGCGACACCGCCGTGGACAGCCACACCGGCCTGCCCGTGATCGGGCACAGCCGCGAGGACTGGGAACGGCTGGACGCGCCGCCGTTCCGCCGCGCGATCGCCGCCGGCATCGACTCGATCATGACCGCGCACATCGTGGTGCCCGCGCTCGACCCGTCCGGCGATCCGGCCACGCTCTCCCGGCCGATCATCACCGGCGTCCTGCGCGACCGGCTCGGCTACGAGGGCGTGGTGATCACCGACTCGCTCGGGATGGCCGGTGTGCGGCAGGAGTACGGCGACGACCGCGTGCCCGTGCTGGCCCTGAAGGCCGGCGTCGACCAGTTGCTGATGCCGCCGGACATCGACCTCGCGTTCAACGCGGTGCTGGCGGCGGTGCGCGACGGCGAGCTCACCGAACAGCGCATCGACCAGTCGGTCCGCCGGATCCTGCGGATGAAGGCGAAGCGCGGCCTGTTCGACGACCCGTTCGTCGACCCGGCGAGGCTGCCGGAGGTCGTCGGGACGGCCCCGAACAAGCAGGCGGCGCAGCGGATCACGGACCGGACCACGACGCTCGTGCGCAACGCGGTCCTGCCCCTGCGCACGCCACCGGCAACGGTGTTCGCCACCGGCTGGGGCACGACCGCCGACCCGGTGCCGCACCGGCTCGCCGACGCCGTCGGCCGCCGTTCGGCGACGACGAGCGCCCTGGTCACCGGCGCGAACCCGAACCAGGCGACGATCGACCGCGCGGTCGCCGGTTCCACCGCCGCCGACCTGACGATCGTCGCGACCAACAAGGCGTGGACCGACGTCGGCCAGCAGAACCTGGTGAAGGCGCTGCTGGCCACCGGGAAACCGGTCGTCGTCATCGCGGTCCGGGACCCGTACGACATCGCGTACTTCCCGGAAGCCCAGACCTACCTGGCGACCTACTCCTACACCGCGGTCTCGGTGGAGTCGGCGGTGCGGGTGCTGTACGGGGAACGGGCCCCGACAGGGAAGCTGCCCGTCACGATCCCGGTCGCGAACGACCCCTCGACCGCGCTGCACCCGTTCGGCCACGGCCTGACCTGGGAGGGCTGACCCGATGCGTCGCCTGCCGACCGCCGTCCTGTGCGCGTTGCTGGTCGCGACACCGTCCGCGGTGGCCGAGCCGGCGAGCACCGCGACCGTGCCGCTGACCGTGATGACCTACAACATCCACACCGGCATCGGCGTGGACGGCAGGCTGGACCTGGCGCGGGTGGCCGCGGACATCACGGCCTCCGGCGCCGACGTGGTCGGCGTGCAGGAGGTCGACGTCCACTGGATGGCCCGCAGCGAGTGGCGTGACCAGGCGGCGGAGCTGGCCGCCGCGGTCGGCATGGACGTCTACTTCGCGCCCATCTACGACCTCGACCCGGCGGAACCGGGCAAGCCGCGGCGGCAGTACGGCGTGGCGGTGCTCAGCCGGCACCCGATCACCGCGGCGGAGAACCACCCGATCACCCGGCTGTCCACCCAGGTGCCGGACCCGACGCCCGCGCCGGCACCGGGGTTCCCCGAGGTCGTGCTGAACGTGCGCGGCGAACGCGTGCACGTCTACGACACCCACCTGGACTACCGCACCGACCCGGCGGTGCGCCGGGCGCAGGTCGCCGACATGCTGCGCGTGATGGCCGAGGACCGGGGCGAGGCGCGGGTGCTGCTCGGCGACTTCAACGCGACGCCGGACGCGCCCGAGCTCGCTCCACTGTGGACTGAGCTGGTCGACGCGTGGGCGATGACCGACCCGTCCTCCCCCGGCACGACCTACCCGGCGGCGGCGCCGACCAAGCGCATCGACTACGTCGCCGCCGGCTACCCGGCCCGGGTGCGCGAGACGCGCGTGGTCACGACCGGCGCGTCGGACCACCTGCCCGTGGTGGCCGACTTGGCCATCGTCCGACGACACGGTTCCCCCTGGGACGGACCGCTTCCCGACGAACGCCTGCGCTACGGCACGGCACGGCAAGCCGGACTCGCCGCCGAGCACGTCGACCGACTGGTGCCCGACGTCGAGGCGGGTGTGCGGGCCGTGCCCCAGGCGTTCCCGGGCGGCGTGGTGCTGGCCGCGCGCAACGGCGTGATCGCCCGCCACGCGGCCGTGGGGGACGCGCTGCGGTACGGGGCCGACGGCGCGGAACTGCCGCCCGACCAGCGGATCCCGATGCGCGAGGACACCGTCTTCGACGTGGCGTCGATCTCGAAGCTCTTCACCACCGTGGTCGCGCTGCGGCTGGTCGAGCGCGGCCTGGTCGACCTTGACGAACCAGCCGCGCGCTACCTGCCCGAGTTCGGCCAGAACGGCAAGCAGGACGTCACGCTCAAGCAGTTGCTGACCCACACCTCCGGGCTGCCGGCCGGCTTGGCGCTCGGCTCCTACCCGACGGTCGACCAACGGCTGGCCGCGGTCTACGCGGTGGCGCTCCGCTCGCAGCCGGGCACGCGGTACGTCTACTCGGACCTGAGCCTCATCGTGATCGGCAAGGTGCTGGAACGGGTCACCGGCCGGTCGCTGCCGGACCTCGTGGCCTCGGAGGTCACCGAGCCGCTGGGGCTGCGCGACACCATGTTCACCCCGCCGGAGAGCCTGCGACCGCGCATCGCGCCGACCCAGTACACCGGCGGTTCGCGCGGGCTGATCTGGGGCCAGGTGCACGACTCCACGTCCTGGTACCTCGGTGGCACGGCGGGGCACGCCGGCGTCTTCTCCACCGCGCGCGACCTCGCCGTCTTCGCCCAGATGCTGCTCAACGGCGGCCGGTACGGCGACCGGCGGGTCCTGCGGGCGGACAGCGTGCGGGCGATGACGACCAACTGGAACGCGGCCATGCCGGGCGCCGACCGCGGGCTCGGCCTGGACGTCAACAAACCCGCGTTCATGGGCATGCTGGCCACGCCGTACACCGTGGGGCACACCGGGTACACCGGGACCTCGCTGGTCATCGAGCCGGCGAGCCGGTCCTTCGTGCTGCTGCTGACCAACCGCGTGCACCCGACGGCGGCAGGCCCCGCGACCAACCCGTACCGGCACCTGGTGGCCGACCACCTGGCACGCGCCGTCCTGGACCGGTGACTAGACCGTCGAGAGCCGGAGCAGGCGCCGGCCCCACACGACGGCGAGGACGGCCAGCGCCAGCCACGCCGCCGCGGCGGCGATCGAGCGGGGTGAGCCGAGGTCGAGCGCGGCGTCACCGAGGGTCGCGGCCAGGGCGGTGGTCGGCAGCAGGCCGAGCGCGGTACCGGCGGCGAAGGACCTCGGCGCGACGGCGGTGACGCCCGCGCCGTAGTTGGACACCGCGAACGGGATCACGGGGAGCAGGCGGAGCACGACCGTGGCGGACAGGCCGTTGCGCGCGAAGACCGCGTCGAGCGCCTTCAGCCGGCCGGAGCCCAGCCACCGCGCCACGGACCGCCGCCCGAGCAGGCGTGCGACGGAGAACGAGATCAGCGCACCGGCCGTGAAGCCCGCCACCGCGACCACCAGGCCCGGCAGGACGCCGAACAGCAGGCCGGACGCCGTGGCCAGCACCGGTTTCGGGAAGAACGCCGCCGTCCCCGCCGCGCACAGGGCGAAGAACACCAGCGGGGCCAGCCCGCCGTTGCCGTCGACCCAGCCGCGGAGCTGTTCGGGATCCGGCAGGTCGAGCACCGCGGCGGCGATCGCGAGAGCTACGACCACGACGGCCGCTCCCACCACCCGCGCGTGCCGCACCGTCTCTCCTGCGCTCCCCGCCGACCTCGTGGCCGGCTGTCCGTCATCGTAGGTCCTCGCCGCACCGGACCGCGCTCCACCGCGCCCCGGGCGTCGACTCGCACCCCGGAACAACTCTTACAGGTTGTCAAGGTTATCCGCCGCAGTTAGGTTTGACGGCATGTCAAAGATCAGCGTCGGCAGTGCGCCATCGCCGCCACGCCTCCAGCACCGGGAACTGCCGACCCGGCTCGTCACCGTGCTCGCGCTGCTGTCCACCGGCCTGCTCGCGGGCGCCTTCGGCTACGGGGCCGTGAACGTCGCCACCACGTTCGACGTCGTACCGCTCGACGTGCGGCTGACCTTCCACTCCGCCCTCATGCGGATGAACGGCCCCGTCATGCAGACCACTATGGGGCTGGCCGCGCTGAGCTCGCTCGCGCTGGCCGGGCTGCACCGCGGCCGACCGCGCCTCCTCGCCGGTGCGGCGGGCGCGCTGGCCGTGACTTCCTTCCTCATCACCAGGTTCGGCAACGTGCCGATCAACGGCCGGATCAAGGTGTGGGCCGACACCGCGCCACCGGCCGACCACGCGGCCGTCCTCGACCGGTGGGAGATGTTCAACGTGGCCCGCACCCTGACCGCGCTCGTCGCGTTCGCGCTCGTCATCCTGCTCGCCGTCGGGATCCGCGAGAGGTCGTCGAGCCCGCGGGTCACGTAGTTCGCCGAACCCGATGAACGACCACTGGGGTGGTACGGCGCGCGGAGGGCGTACAACCCCGGTGGTAGGACGATCGGCAACTCCGGCACGACGACTCGCGGCCACGTCGGTTCCTACGCTGCCCGTACCTGTTGTACGAGCGGAGGAATCCCCGATGCATCTCGCCAATGTGCTTGCCGCAGCCAGTGCCTACACGATGAGCCCCGGACGGATCGGCGCGAGCCTGGGCGCGGTGCTGGGGTTGGTCGGCCTCGTGGTCGGCGCGCTGGCCCTGGCCCGACCCACCGGCCGCTTCGGCGTCCGCACCGGACGGCTCGGAGCCCTCCTGTCCTTGGCGACGGGCGTCGCCGCCCTGGCGCTCGGCGGGCTCGTCGCGGCCACGTCCGACAGCGGCATCGGGACGGGCAACGGCCGTGGCGGCGCCTACGTGGCCTTGGTGGTCGGGTTGGTCGCCGTGGTCCTCGGCGGGTCGGCGCTGGCGCGCTCGCGCCGGGAGACCGCCTGATCGGTCAGCCAGCCCGGGACGGTGAGGCCGGACTCGTACGCGAGGATCACCAGCTGGGCCCGGTCGCGGACCCGCGCCTTGGTCATGATGCGACTGACGTGGGTCTTCGCGGTGGCCGGGCTCAGCACCAGCCTGGCCGCGATCTCGTCGTTGGACAGGCCGGCGGCCACCAGCGCCATCACCTCGCGTTCGCGGTCGGTGAGCGCGCTCAGCCGCGGTCCCGGGTCCGGGTGCGTGGCGCGGGTGGCGAACTCGGCGATCAGCCGGCGGGTGACCGACGGCGCGATGAGCGCGTCACCGCGGGCCACGACCCGCACGCCGTGGATCAGCTCGGCAGGCTCCGTGTCCTTGACCAGGAAGCCGCTCGCACCGGCCCGCAGCGCGCCGTAGACGTAGTCGTCCAGGTCGAACGTGGTCAGGATGATCACCCGGACGTCGGAGGTCGCGGTGATCTCCCGCGTGGCGGCCAGGCCGTCCAGCCCGGGCATCTGGATGTCCATGAGGACGACGTCGGGCCGCAGGTGCCGGGTGAGCCGCACCGCCTCGGCGCCGTCGGCGGCCTCGCCGACCACCTCGATGCCGTCCTCACCGTCCAGGATGGACCGGAAACCGGCGCGGACGAGCGTCTGGTCGTCGGCGAGCAGCAGGCGGATCACGCGGGCACCCGGTCCTCGCGCAGCGGCAGGCGGGCGTGGACGCGGAAGCCGCCGTCCGGGCGGGGGCCCGTGGTCAGCTCGCCGCCCAGCGCCTGCGCCCGTTCGCGCATGCCGAGGATGCCGTTGCCGGGCGCGCCCGGTGCGCCGGTGCCGTCGTCCTCCACCTCCACCAGCACGGTGTCGTGATCGGGCCGGACGCGGACCACGGCGGCGGTCGCGTCCGCGTGCCGGGTCACGTTGGTCAGCGCCTCCTGGACGATCCGGAACGCGGCCAGGTCCACCGCGGGCGGCAGCGGCCGGGTTTCGGCGAGCTCGACGCGGATCTCGAGCCCCGACCGGCCCGCCGTCGTGACGAGCTCGCCGAGCCGGTCCAGGCCGGGTGCCGCGTCGCCGTCCTGGCGCAGCGCGTTGAGCGTCGCGCGCAGCTCGCGCAGCGTTTCCTTGCCGGCCTGCTTGATCGCGGTGAGCGCCTGCTCGGAACGGGCCGGGTCGGGGCGGTGCAGCGCGGCGCTCGCCTGCACGGTGATCAGCGAGAGGTGGTGGCCCAGCGCGTCGTGCAGCTCGCGGGCGATGCGCAGCCGTTCCTCGGTGGCGCGTCGCCGGGCCTCCTCCTCCATCCGCCGCTCGGCGGCGAGGGCCCGGGCCTCCGCTTCGGCGAGGTAGGCGCGGCGGTTGCGGGTCACGCCGACGATGACCGCGATGAGCCAGCCGGCGTGCAGGAACGTCGCGCCGTTGTCGGTCCGGTTGAAGCTGTCCGCGAGGGCGAAGGCGACGACCGAGGCGACGCCGAGCCCGATGGCCACGGCGAGGTGGCCCTCGTCGACGACGGTGTAGAGCGCCACGACGAACACGACCATGATCGGGCCGGGTTGGTGCAGCAGCGCCCCGTACGCGCTGATGGCGGCCAACGCCACCACGCCGACCGGGATCGGGTGGCGACGTCGGAAGACCAGCGCGCCGGAGGAGACGAGCACGACGAGCAGTGCCGCCCAGTCGGCCGCGGTGTCGACGCCGCGCGACTGCACCAGCAGCCCGAGCAGCGCGACCAGGCCGGCGGCGATCGCCGCGGCGGTGTCCGCCGTCCGGCCGCGCCATCTCGACATGGGGCGAAGCCTAACCCCCGCCGGGTGAGCGGGAGGTCAGGCTTCGACGAGGTCGGTCGCCCCGGGTCAGGAGACTCGTTTGCGGGTGTAGAAGCCCGCCGCCACGGCGACGCCGCCGGCCGCGAGCGCGACCTGGATGATCACTTCGATCCAGTCGATGCCGCGGGTGTCACCCACGCCGAGCGCGTTGGCGATGAAGGTGCCGATGACGGCCGCCACGATGCCGACCACGATGGTCAGCCAGATCGGGATGCTCTGCTTGCCGGGCAGCGCGAGTCTGCCGAGCGCGCCGATGATCAGGCCCACGATGAGGGCGCTGATGATTCCGGAGACGGTCACGTTCACTCCTTCGAGTCAGTGAGCCTCAGGTACCCGATCAACGCCCCCGTCACTCCTCCGAGCTCCCTATGAGGCGCAGAACTCGTTGCCCTCCGGGTCCCGCATGACCCACCAGTGCCCGGCCGGACCCTTGTCGAACTCGCTGACGCGGGTGGCGCCGAGCCCTTCCAGGCGGGTCACCAACTCGTCCAGGCCGCCCGGCTCGCTGTGGACGTCGATGTGCAGCCGGTTCTTGCCGGACTTGGCCTCGGGCACGTCCTGGAACAGCAGCCGCCGCCCGCGGCCGACGCCGCTGGTCGCGTCGAACGGGTCCTCGGGGTGGCGGACGGCGGCGAAACCGCGGAAGTTCTTGCGGCCGTTGTGCTCGATGACCGCTTCCGCGCCGAGGTGGCCGGCCGCCAGCAGCTGCTCGATGAGCGCGCTCGGGTCCTCCACCTCATAACCCAGGGCCGCGGCCCAGAAGTCCGCGAGGGCGGGTGCGTTCCTGGTGTCGATGACCAGCTTCCAGCTCAGTGCCATGTAACTGGTTATATCGGTTACACCGACCCCACCGCAAACCGACGCCCGCCGCGAACGGGAAGGCCGGCCGGCCCGCGCCGCGGTCGCGGCGTTGCGGCAATGGGGTGACGGGCCGGACCGCCGACGTCGTTCGCGTCCTCGGGCCGGTTCCGCTCTGCGACACTGGCCGGGCCTGCGTATTCGCCAGGCGACCTCGTCGGATCGGAAGGAACGCGCCATGGCAAGGGTTCTGCGACTGCTGCCGGTTCTCGCGCTCGCGATCGGCACGATCTTCCTCGGCTCGACCGCAACCGCGTCCGCCGACAGCGGCGCCCAGGTCGGGACCAACGGCTACACCTGGAGCAACTGACCGCGTCGGGCCGCCCGGATGGGCTGCGTCGGCATGAACGCGGCACTGCTGATCGTCGACCTGCAGGAGATGCTGGTCCCGCTCGTCTGGCGCGGCGAGGAACTGGTTGACCGCGTCGCCGCGTTGGCGCGCGAAGCCCGGCGCAACGGCGTGCCGGTGATCGCGGTGCGGCAGGTCGGGCCCGGCGGCACGCCGTTCGACCCCGAGGACCCGGGAACGCGGATCAGCTCACGGCTCGGCCTCGAACCGACCGACGTGGTGCTCGACAAGACGGCGACCGACGCGTTCTACCGCACGGGCCTCGCCGCGCTGCTCGCCGAACGGGACGTGGACACCGTGGTGCTGGCCGGCCTGGCCACCGACTACTGCGTGGACGCCACGGCGCGGTCCGCGTTGAGCCACGGCCTGGACGTCGTGCTGGTCAGCGACGGCCACTCGCCGGCGGCCGACGGCGACCCGGAGGCGGGCCTCACCGCCGAGCAGGTCGTTGACCGGCACAACCGGATCCTCAGCGCGGCCGTCCACCCCGGCGGCGTGGTGCGCCTGGTGCCGGCGGCGGAGGTCGTGTTCGGGCGCTGACCGCGCCGAGGGGCCGGTCCGGGTGTCGGCCCGGACCGGCCCGGTGCCGGGATCAGCCGCTGACCGAGGCCGAGAAGCTGTTGACCGCCAGGCCGGTGCCGCCGTTCCACGGCTCGAAACCGGCCTGGATGCTGGTCAGGTACCAGGACGTGGTGATCGCGCCGCGGTTGCGGACGTCGTTGACGAAGTCGAGCACGTTGAACGACCACGACGTGATCGGCGACGGCGCGACGTAGGAGATCACGTTGTTGGCGCCGTTGCTGCCGCGCCAGACCTGCCAGCTGCGGCCACCGATGGTGGTGTTGCCGACCGCGCTGCCGATCGGCTGGATCGAGCCCTGGCGGTTGAACCAGATCATGATCTCCATCTGGTTGACCCCGTTGGTCTTGGGCGTCGGGTCGAGCCAGATGTCGTAGGAGGCGTTGTAGGTGCCGCCCACGTAGGTGTAGTTGATCGAGGACGAGGCGCTGCGGATCCGGCTGACCTGCATCGGCAGGTTGCTGCCCGGCGAGCAGTTGGAGTAGTGGCAGCCGAGGAACACCGACGGGTACGACAGCGGCGCGCCGTTGGTCGGCGCCGAGCCCTGCTGCTGGGTGATCCGGAACCCGGTCGAGGTGACGTTGATGCACTGGGTGGCCGACGTGCCCCAGCGGTTGTTCTGGACCACGTAGCGGCCCTGGATGGTGGTCGATCCGTACTGCTCGCAGATCGTGGTGTCGGCTTGGGCCGGCCCGGCTGCGGCGACGACCGCGGACGCGGCCATCAACCCGGCCAGCACGAAGGCGCGGACAGTGCTTCGCATGGAACTCCTTCCGAAGGGTCCACGACGGCGGGGAATCTCCTGGGAGCGCTCCCATAGTAGCCCGTAACCCCCCGGACGCCTATGTCGCACCGGATCGTTCCAGTCGTGCGTCGTCAGCACCGGCGCGGCGGCGACCGGCGACTCACCGGCCGGGCGACGGGTGACCACCGGGTCAGGCGAGCCCCTGGGGGAACGCGAGGACGCGGTCCGGGTCGTAGCGGCGCGCGACCCGGCGCAGGCGCGGGAGGTTCCGGCCGTAGTAGGCGGTCGGCCAGTTCGGCATGTCGGGGTCGATGTAGTTGACGTAGCCGGTGTCGTGGCCGATGCCGTCGCGCAGGTCGGCCATGATGCGGCGGGCTTCGGCCTCGCTCACGCCGACCACGTCGACGTACGCCTGCGCGCTGGCGATGGCGTGGCGGTGCGGGAACGCGGTGGCGTCGGGCCGCACGCGCGCGATCGCCCCGCCGAACGTGTCGAACTGGGCCCGTCCCGTCCGCCGCCCCTCCAGCAGGGCCACGACCCGCGCCGGGTCGACCGGTCGGTGCAGCATCCGGGACGACGCCACGAACGACGAGCCGTCGTCCGGCAGGCACGCGGGCAGGCAGCCGGCGAAGAACCTCATGGCGGTGCCGTAGTCCATCGGCTGGACCGTGCGACTGGTGGGCGCGACCTTCGCGGCGAACCGGTCGAGGTACCGGTCCAGCTCGCCCTCGGACCCGATCCAGCTGCCGATGACACTGGCGGGCGGTGGGCTGCCGGCCCCGACGTTGCACGCGGACCACAGGCCGTCCGGGGTGTCGAGCATCCACTCCTGCCACGCGCCCAGCACGTCGGTCGCCGCGCCCGCCGGGAACTGCAGGACGAACGCGGCCACGTCCGGCGCGGGCTCGGTGTCGAACGTGAACGACGTGACGACGCCGAAGTTGCCGCCGCCGCCACCGCGCAGCGCCCAGAACAGGTCGGGATCCACGTGGTCGTCGGTCCGGCGCGGCCGGCCACCCGGCGTCACGATCCGCGCGGCGCGCAGGTGGTCGACGGTCAAGCCGTACTTGCGCCCGACGACGCTGATCCCGCCGCCCAGCGTGAGACCACCGATGCCGACCGTCGGGCACGACCCGGCGGGCAACAACCGGCCGCTGCGCGCCAACTCGTCGTACAGGTCGATCATCCGCGTGCCCGCGCCGACCTCGACCCGGCCGCGGCGGTCCACGCGGATGGCGCGCAGCGCGGACAGGTCGATGACGAGACCGTTCTCGGGCACCGAGTAACCGGCGTAGCTGTGCCCGCCGCTGCGCGCGGCGACGGGGATCCGCTCTCGTGCCGCGAAGTCGAGGCACCGCGCGACGTCGGACTCGTCGGCGCACAACGCGACGGCCGCCGGCCTGCGGTGCGCGTACACCGTGTTGTACGGCCGGCGCACGGTGTCGTAGACGTCGTCACCGGGCAGGACCAGCCTGCCGGTGAGCACGCGGCGCAGCCGGTCCCAATCGTTCTCCCACGCGCCGAGCGCGACGAGTCCGGTGGCCTGGATGAAACTTCTGCGACCGAATTCCATGAGCACTCCCCCCGACCCATGGTCCCCCTGTCGCCCCGTCCACCACTCCGCCGAACGGGTTCGGTGTCAGGACGTGGCGGCGAGCAGGGTGCGCGGCGGTCGGGCTCGTGGTCAGTCCACGGCGGCGGCGAACCGCGCGGCGAGCGCCACGACCGCGGCCCGCAGTTCCGGCCCGCCCTCGACGCGGAAGGCGAAGGGCACGGTCGCCAGCCACTCCTGCGCGTACATGGCCGGGTTGCTCGTGCTGCCGACGAGGACGCACCCGTCGTCCAGCGGTTCGAGGCGGCCCATCGGCGGCCGGATCCACGGCGCCACCTGCTCCGGCGCCGCGTGGAACACGACGCGGGTCGGGAACTCCCAGCCGGCGCCCAGGTTCTCCTCCACCGCCGCCACCGGGTCGAGGTCGGCGGGCGGCTCGAACCCGTGCTCGGTCTGCCGGACCGCGCGGACCCGGTCGATCCGGTAGGTGCGGAGCGCGCCCGCGCGGTGGGAGTGGCACAGCAGGTACCACCGGCCGTGCCGGACGACGACCGCCCACGGGTCCACCTCGGACTCCCACTCGCTGCCCGTGTCCTGGCCGTAGGTGACCACCACGCGACGCCGTGCGGCGATGGCCGCGACGAGTGCGCTGGTCGTGGTGGGGTCCGGGCGGACCGAGTTCCGGTCGGGCGCGGCCGACGCGTGCTCGCGCAGCGCCGCCGCCTGCTTGCCGACGTGCTCGGGGAGCGCCCGGACGACCTTGCCGAGGGCGCTGTCGACGAGGTCGTCGGCCGGGTTGTCGAGCACCGCCATGACCAGGACGAGCGCCTCGGGCTCGGTGAACACGACCGGTGGCAGCCGCGTGCCGCGCCCTAGCCGGTAGCCGCCGTAGGGGCCCCGGGTCGATTCCACCGGGATGCCCGCCTCGCGGAGGATCCCGACGTACCGGCGCACGGCCCGTTCCGTGACACCCAGCCCCGCGGCGAGCTCGCCCGCCGTCACCCCGGGGCGCGCCTGGAGGATCTCCATGGCGCGCAGCGCCTTCGCGGTGGGGCTGAGTTCGGTCGGCACACGAGGACCTTAGACGTGGACCGGGAACGAGCCCGCACGCACGCGAGCCGGGCTCACTGCTGGGTGGACGCCATGATCTGGCCCATCATGTAGACGAACGAAGCGCCCAGGTAGAACGGCACTGACAGCAGCAGGACCGCCCAGAACGGCAGCCTCGCCCTCCTGGTCAGCAACCACGCCAGCACAGTCGAGAGCACCAGCGGCACCGGCAGGTGGGCGGTCACGTAGTACAGGAGATCGGAACCGAACGGGAGCGGGTCGCGGGCGGGGCTGATGAACCTCATCGCCACGAACACCACCATCCCCGTCAGCAGGTGCGCCAGGAAGTAGGGGACGATCGACGCCTTCGCCGGAGCGGCCTGCGCGGCGGCGTGGCCGCGGGCGTTCGGACTCGGGTTCATGTCCCGTCCCCCTGACGTCGTGGAGCCCGGATCATACGTTCGCGGCCGATCCGGATTCGACGTGATGCAGAATGTCGCCTGTCACGACCGACTGGAGGACGCCATGGCCGCTCCCGGCATCGACCGGCCGCCGACCAGGCTGGAGGTCGTCCAGGCCGAGGCGGCGCACGTCCTCGGGTCGAGGGCCGCCGCCGCACGCGTCGACGCGTTCGCCGACGGGGTCCTCTACGTCGGCGCCGGTGACCTGCGCCGACTCCTGGCGTGGTTCGTCGACTTCGTGGTGTTCCTGCTCGCGGTCGGCGTCGGCGTGGTCGTCCTCAGCCTGCTGTACACCGCCGGGACCATCGACGACAACCAGCTCGTCCTGGCCGACCTCGCGCTGTTCGTCGTGGTGCCCCCGCTGTACGGCCTGTGCTACGGCAACGGCCGCGCGCTCGGCGCCGTGCTCACCGGCACCCAGCTCGTGCGGGTGTCCAGCGGACGCCGGGTCGGGCTGAAGGCGCCGTGGGCGATGACGGTCCGGACCGTGCTGCTGCCGGCGCTGCTCGTCGCGGTCGCCGTCGGCGCGCTGGCCGGCGGCTCACCGCCCGGCTCACCGGCCAGGACCAGCATCGACCGCCGGCGCACCCGCCTGCTCCACGCGGCGGGCTACCGGAACATCGCCGACCAGCGCGTGCCCTGAGCCGACGCGCGACCGTCGACGCGCCCCGCGGGGAGGCACGCCGACGACCGCGCGGTCACGACCGGTAGGTGAATCCCGGCTTGCTGATCATGTCGATCAGCTGCTGCTCGGTGAACGGCACGCTGTCGCGAGTGGACGGCTGGAGGTACAGCGAGCCGTCGTCCCTCACCGTGGTCTGGTTGGTGACGGTGACGTCCACGACGGTGCCGTCCGGGAAGCGGGCTTCCGCCGACACCTCCCCCGGCAGACCGGTGCCGAGGTCACGCGCGACCCGGACCTCGACACCGTCGACGGACTTCACGGTCGGCGGGTGGAAGAACGGGCCGTTCGCCGCGGTGAAGCGCATGCATCGGCTCTCCACCGTGCACTTCTCCGGCGCGGTGACCGACCGCACGTATAGCCTCACCGTCACGCTGCCCTCGGCGTCGGAGAACACCGCCGACGCCAAGTAGCCGCCCGAGGTGTCCGGACCGAAGGCGATGAACTGCAGCGGCGGCGCGCTCCAGTCCGAGTGCGTGGGAAGGATCTCGAAGCCGTCGGGGACGACATCCGCCGCCGCGAGCCTCGCGGTCAGCTCGGCGGCGTGCCCGGGTGTGGTCGGCACCGCGGGAACGTCGGTCGGCACGATGGTGAGCACTGGGCTCGAGGCAGATCCCACCGACGCCGATTCCACAGTGGACCGCCCGGTCACGCCGACGAGCACGCTCGCCCCGATCGCCAGCACGACTCCGATGGACAACGCACCGGCCACCACCGCCCGCCGTCGGGCCGTGGCCTCGCGCGCCGACTTCACCACCTCGTCCGGCGAGTGCCGGGGCCCGGTGTCACCTTCCAGCGCCGGCGCGAGCATCCTCCGCACCTCGTCCACGTCGTTCATCACGCCACTCCCCCCTTCTCCAAGGTGCTGCCCAGGTCTCGGCGCAACGCGGCGAGACCTTTGGCGCACTGGCTCTTGACCGTTCCCTCGCTGCACTTGAGCAGCTTCGCCGTCTGCGAGACCGACTGGTCCTCCCAGTACCGCAGCACGACGGCCGCGCGTTGACCCGGCGGCAACGCCGCCAGCGCGCGCTGCACGTCCATGCCGCTCTCGTGCTCGACTTCGTCGGCGCGCAGGTCCGGCGGCTCGGCCACCGGCTTCTCCGAGCCCTTCAACGGCCGTCGGTGGTCGATCACGGTGCGCACGAGCACCGTGCGCCAGTACGCGTCGACGGAGTCGGCCCGCCGCACGCGTGACCACGAGCGGTACAGCTTGAGCAACGTGGCCTGCGCCAGGTCCTCCGCCAGGTGCCAGTCGGCGCACAGCAGGAACGCCGTCCTCCGCACGTGGCGGTGCTTCGCGCGCACGAACTCGACGAACTCGGCGTCTTTGTCCTTCACCCGTCCACCCCCTCGCCCAGGATGACGAGACGGCGTCGGCGTTCGGTTGCCCTCGACCCGTTCGGCGGCCCGGGGCCACGCGAATGGTCGTGCCGGCCCGACGACCGGCGGTGGGACGATGGATCACTCGCCGCCGCCGTCGCAGGGGGTTTCGTGATGAGTGCCGAAGTCCTGACCGCCATCGCGGGCCTCGCGCCGCGGTTGACGGCTGCCGCCGGGCGGGCCGAGGAGGAACGCCAGGTCTCCGCCGACACCGTGGCGGCCATGCGGGACGCGGGCACGTTCCGCGTCACGCGGCCCGCGCGGTACGGCGGCGGGGAGGCGTCGATCCGCACGCACCTGGACGTGTCGGCGGCGGTGGCCGGGATCGACGGTGGCGCGGGCTGGTGCACGGCGCTGTGGAACGGCAGCAACTGGATCACCTCCCTGTTCCCCGAGCAGGCGCGGGAAGACGTGTGGGGCGCCGACCCCGAAGCCCTGGTCGCCGGCACGCTGATGCCGAGCGGCCCGGTCGAGCGCGTGTCGGGCGGTTACCGGCTCAGCGGCGAGTGGACCTACGCCTCCGGCATCGGGCACGCGTCATGGGGCCTGGCGGCGGCCGTCCTGGACGGCAACCTGGCGTGGACGCTGGTGCCCCGCGAGGACTTCGAGGTCGTGGACGAGTGGCACGTGGCCGGGATGAGGTCCACCGGCAGCAACCGGTTCGTGGTGCGGGAGGCGTTCGTGCCCGACCACCGCGTGCTGCGGCTGGAGCGGATGGTCGCGGGCGCCAACGTCACGCCGGACACCCCCGTCGCCTACCGCGCCGCGTTCGTGCCGTCGCTCGTGACGATGATCAGCGGCCCGTTGCTCGGGCTGGGCCGGGCGGCCTTGGCGCACGTCATCGACGCCGCGGCGGACAAGGGGATCGCCTACACCAGCTTCGACCGGCAACGCGACTCGGCCGCGTTCCAGCTCCTCGTCGCCGAGGCCGCCTCGGCGGTGGACAGCGCCGAGCTGCACGCCTACCGCGCCGCCGACCTCCTCGACCGGTACGCCGCCGACGCCGAGTACCCGTCCGAGCTGCTCCGCGCCCGGTGCCGCGCCGACTCCTCCGTGGCCGTCCGCCACGTGACCCGCGCCCTGGAAACGCTGCTGTACGCGCACGGTTCGCGTGGTTTCGCCGAGTCCAGCCCGTTGCAGCGGATGTGGCGCGACGCGAACGTGGCCGCGCGCCACGGCATGCTCCTCCCCCAGGTGAACCTGGAGATCTACGGCGCGGCCTTGGTCGGCGCGGAGAACACCATCAGCCCGTTCACGTGATCAGAGCACCTGGATCACGTGCTTCCCGCGCACGCCACCGGCTTCCAGCGCCCGATGGGCTTCGGCGACCCGGGCGATCGGGTGGACGGCGTCGACCACCGGTCGGACCGCGCCGCCCTCGACCAGCGCGGTGAGGTCGGCGAACAGCTCGGACCCGGGGTTGCCGCTGAAGAAGCGGACGCGGCGCGGGCCGAACACCGCGGACGCGAGGAGGTAACCGACGTCCGCGGCGGAGCGGAACGCGATGCCGACCATGCGGCCACCGGGCCCGAGCAGGCGGCGGTACGTGCGGGGCGTGCCGCCGTAGGTGTCGAGGACGACGTCGAAGTGGCCCAGGTCGGCGGGATCGGTGCGGTAGTCGACGGCCTCGTCGGCGCCCAGCTCGCGGACGAAGTCGAGGGTTCCGCTGCCCGCCAGGGCGGTGACGTGCGCGCCGTAGGCCTTGCCCACCTGCACGGCGACGCTGCCCACTCCCCCGCTCGCGCCGCGCACGAGGAGGCGTTCCCCCCGGCGCAGCCTCGCCTTGTCGCGCAGGGCGGTGATGGCGGTCGTGCCGACGCCCGGCAACGCGGCGGCCTGGACCAGGTCCAGCCCGGCGGGGCTGAGCGCGAGTTGGCGCGGGCGCACGACGACGTACTCGGCGACGCTGCCGAACCGGCCGCGCGGCAGTCCGCCCCACACGTGCGCGCCGGGCGCGAAGCCGGGCCCGGACACCACCTCGCCGGCGAAGTCGATGCCGACCCGCTTGGGGAACCTCGGGCCGAGCAGGACCTTCAGCTTCCCGGACCGACCCATCAGCTCGCCGCCGTTGACGCTGGCCGCGTGGACCCGCACCAGCACCTGGCCCGGCGCGGCCACCGGATCGGGCACGACGCCCTCGTACAAGACCTCGGGCGGCCCGTACCGGTCGAACAGCGCTGCGCGCATACCTCACCTCTCGCACAAGTGGAAGACACCCTCCACTTCGACGCTAACACGCGAAACGGAAGGCACCCTCCACTTGAGCTAAAGTGAGAGACGTGCCAGGTGAGACGACTCGGTTGCGCGTGGACGCGAGGCAGAACCGCGAGCGCATAATCGCCTCGGCGAGGGAGACGTTCGCCGCCGACGGCCTGGACGTGTCGATGACCGAGATCGCCCGGCGCGCCGGGGTCGGCGTCGCCACCCTCTACCGCCGCTTCCCGACCAAGCACGACCTGGTCAGGGAGGTGTTCGCGGAGCAGCTGGCCGCCTGCACGGGCGAGGTGCACCGGGCGGCGGAGGACCCCGACCCGTGGCGCGGCTTCTGCCGGGTGGTGGAGAAGCTCTGCGAGATGCAGGCCCGGGACCGGGGGTTCAGCGCGGCGTTCCTGACCGCGTTCCCCGACGCCGTGCCGGTGGACGAGCTGCGCACGCGGGCCGAGGAGGCGTTCGCCGGGGTGGTGGCACGCGCCAAGGCGACCGGCAGGCTGCGGCCCGACTTCACGCTCGACGACCTGACGCTCGTGCTGATGGCCAACAACGGCCTGGTCGCCGATTCGGTGGACGCGGCGGTGGCCGCCTCCCGCCGCCTGGTCGCCTACTTCCTCCAGGCGTTCCAGGCCCGCGACCCGCTGCCGCCGCCGGTGCGCCTCGGCCTGCGCGACGCCTTGGGCTGACCCACTACTCCGTGATACCTTGTAGCAGTACTCGGTGACACCGGGTACCGGAAGACCGAAGAGGACCCGCGATGGACGACCTGACGGAGATGCTCAAGGGCACGCTGGAGGGCTGCGTGCTGGAGATCATCGGCAGCGAGGAGACCTACGGGTACGCCATCACGCGTCGGCTGAACGACCTCGGCTTCACCGACGTCGTGGAGGGGACGGTCTACACCATCCTCCTGCGACTGGAGAAGAACGGGCTCGTCCAGGTGGCGAAACGACCGTCCGAGCTGGGCCCGCCGCGCAAGTTCTACGCGCTCAACGACGCGGGACGCGAGCAGCTGGCGACGTTCTGGGCGAAGTGGGAGTACGTCTCGTCACGGATCGACAAGCTCAAGGAGGGCGGGAGATGAGCTTCTGGGAGACCATCACCGGCAGCGACCTCACCAGGGAGTGGAACGCGTTCGAAGCACGGGCCGCGGCCTTGCCGGCCGACTACCTGGCGGCGTGGGAACAGGTCAAGGGCCACCTCATGGGCTACTCCGACTTCACCGGCCGGGGCCTGATGCCGATCTTCGACAGCGCCTTGGGCCTGCTGGAGGAGACGGCGGCCGACGGGCAGCCCATCGGCGACGTGCTGGGTGACGACGTCGCGGGCTTCTGCGCGGCGCTGGCCGGCGAGCACGGGGGTCGCACCCACCGCGACCGGTGGCGCGAGCAGTTGAACCGGAACGTCGCGAGGAAACTGGCCCAGCTGGGAGGCTGACGTGGGCATCCAGGACATCATCGAGGGCAAGAAGCAGTGGCGGGCGCACATGGCGCGGGTGAAGGCGCTGCCGCCGGACTACCGGATCGTCTACAAGGAGATGCAGCGGTACTTCTTCAAGGTCGGTCCGGTCGAGCTGGCCGACGGGACGCTGCTCTCCGGGATCGTCGACTTCTTCGAGGAGGGCGTCGCGGCGGGCAAGGGCGTGCTGGAACTCATCGGCGAGGACGTCGCCGCGTTCTGCGACGACCTGATCAAGGACTCGCGCACGTACGCCGACCTCTACCAGGAGTCCCTCGACAAGAAGCGCGGCACCGCAGCCCACCAGGCCGCCGACGGCACGAACCGCTAACCCTGCTCCTGCTCGACCCGCCGGTTCCACTCGCCCTTGGACGACTGCCACCCGTCCTCGTCGGCCCCGAGCCGCCAGTAGCCGGAGATCGACATCTGCTCGCGCGGGACGCCCCGGTCCACTTTCAGGTGCCCGCGCAGGTCCTTGACCATGTTCGCCTCGCCGTGCACGAAGACCTGGACCACGCCCTCGGGGAACGCCGACGCCTTCACCGCGTCCACGAGGAGTCGTCCACGCGGGCCGCCGCCCCGGTGCAGCCACCGCAGGTCCACCCGACCCGCCGACCGCACTGACTGCTCGTCCTCGGGCCCGTCGACCTCGACGAACACCTCCGCCCGGGCGTCCGCGGGCAACGCCTCCAGCGCCGCCGCGATGGCGGGCCACGCGCTCTCGTCGCCGGCCATCAGGTGCCAGGCGACGTCCGGGTCGGGCGCGTACCCGCCGCCGGGACCGGCGAAGTGCAGCACGTCACCCGGCTGGGCCTTCGCCGCCCACGGACCGGCGACACCCGCGTCACCGTGCGTGACGAAGTCGATCCACAACTCGCCGGCGCGCGCGTCCCACTTGCGCACGGTGTACGTGCGGGTGCGGGGCCACTGGTCACGGGGCATGGTCGCGCGGATCGCGCCGAGGTCGAACGGCTCCGGGTAGAGCACGTCGTCCAGCGGGAACGCGAGCTTGAGGTAGCTGTCGGTGTACGGGCCGACGGCGAAGTCGGCCAGCCCGTCACCGCCGAGCACCACGCGGACCATGTGCGGCGCGATCCGCTCGGTGCGCACCACGCGCCCGCTCCTGGCGCGGGATCGTTCGGCCATGTCGCGTACTCCTCGGTGATTCCAACGGCGCAACCAGCCTTCACCGTACGTGCCACTCGACCACGGCCGACCGACGGCGTCCGATCTCCACCTCGCACCGGGCTTGTCGCGGTGCGATCCAGGAGCGCTCCCAGACCGCGGACGTCACCCTGGAACGGGCGGGGGTCGGCGCCGGACCGACCCCCGCTCGTCTCCCACGCCACCGAGCAGGATCCGCCTGTTCAGCGCAGCGCTCCCGGCCGGGCGGTGGGACGCCGGACGTCCCACCGCCCGGGCGATCAGCTCGCGCTCCACTCCTGCGCGAGCCGGGCGGCCAGACCGAGGTTCGCCGCGGCGGCGTCCTCGGTCCGTCGCCCGTACCCGCACGCGGCGGCGACGCCGGCCACCGGCACGCCCAGCGCGTCCACGGTGAGCCGCAGCGCCTCGCGGGTCTCCTCGGGGTGATCCTCGGCCACGACGCCCGCGATGACCTCCACCCCGCGACGCAGGTGCTTCAGCTCGTCGTAGAACGCCGGGTCGGTGGGCGGCGGGTTCGAACCGCTGGCCACGGGCAGGTGCACGGTCGGCATCGGGACGCCCTGCTCGGCCAGCACGTCGGCCAGCGCGTTGAGGAACAGCACCGCCGGCCGCAGGTCGGTCGGCGTGAACACCGGCACGTGCTCCAGGTCGCCGTAGCACAGGTGCAGCACCCACCGGGTGAGCGGCGCGGCGGCCAGCACGCCGGCCACCTGCCCGGAGAGCTGCGCGGTCAGCGCCGGCCACGCGGACGGCGGGGTGAGGTGGTAGGCCACCAGCACGGCGGGCGTCTCCAGTTGGAGCTGCAGCCGGTCACCCCACCGGGCGACCAGTTCGGTCACCTCGTGCACCACCGCGACCTGCATGGTCGGCAGCCACTCGTGGGCGGCGTCGATCGAGCCGAACGCGAACACCGCCAGGTCCAGTGCGTTGGGGATGCCCACCTGCACGCGCAGCGCTTCGTCGGTTCCGGTGACGTGCAGGCGGTCCAGCGCCGCGAACGCCGCGTCCGCCTGGTCGACGCGGGACAGGCCGATCTCCTCCGCGCACAGCCGCTGACCGGGCCGGACGCGGTAGTACGGCATGTCGTCGTAACCGCGGCTCTCGCCGCCGCGCACCTGTTCGAGGGACGGCACGGAGGACATGTGGTGGGTGAGCCAGTCGACGATCCAGCGCGGATCGCGGTCGGACGGCAGGGCGGTCAGCGCGGCGTCGCCCCGGTGCCGGAGGAACCAGCCCATGGCGGTGGCGGGGTCGTCGCACAGCGGACGCGGCAGCGAGCCGACGAGGTGGACGGGCAACGGGTGGTGGTCGTGCTCTCGATCGTGGGTTTTCGTAGGTGCTTGTGCGGTCATGAGTGGTGTTCTGCTTTCAAACGAAGAGCGTGAAATAAACCGGGAGTGCCGCAGGATCTCCGCGCCCGACTTCCCGGCGTCCGCCCATCGTGACCGCGCCGACCAGGCATGTCCACTTAGGATGATCAACAAAATCCGACCGTGCACATCATCCACGCGATAGTGTGACTCCGCCCGCCGGCAATGAAATCCTGAGTGATCGAGAACAAGAGGGACGATCACGATTGCCGGCGCACGTCCGCGATGACGGCGACGCCTTCGGCGATGTCGGTCGGCGTGCTCGCGCCGTAGCCGAGCACCCAGTCCTGGTCGCCCGGGTCGTCGCGCGTGCCACGACCGTCGTCGAAGGTGATCAGCAGGTGCAACCCCGCCGCGGCGCCGTGCACGACCGCGTCGGGCAGGTGCCGGGCGATCGCCGCGATCATCGCGTCCCGCCTGCGGCGGTGGCGTCGGCGGACGAACCGCAGGTGCCGGTCCAGTTCCCCGGACGCCATCATGGCGGCCAGCACGAGTCGGGGCAGCACCGCATTGCCGAGGTCGGCATACCGCTTCGCTTTTATCACACTGTTTCGATTCGCGTCGGGCACGAGCAACCACCCGACGCGCAATGCGGGGTGAGCACTTTGGACACACTTCCGGCGTAACAAACGCGTTCGGGGAGCATTGATCGCAACGCGGGCGCGGGCGGCCTGTCATAACGGTGTTCTGCTTCGCAATCGTCCTCGATGACAAGACCGCCTGCCTCGGCCCACCGCATCAGTTCGCGTCGGCGAGCGCCGAAGTCCGACGCGGACAACGTGCGGAGGACGGCACGCTCGGCGCGCAACCAGGCGGCGCGCGGGAACGCGGTCAGGTCCGGCACACCGGGCGACAGGTCGATCCGCGCGGGAACGCCGCGCAAGGCATCGAACGCGTCCGCGCCGGGCGGCCGTGCGAATACGCCGCCGCCTACCGGCCAACCCGCCACACCGCCGCCATCGACCGGCCGGCCCGCCTCACTCCCGCCATCGACCGACCGGGCGGTCACACCGCCCGCGCCGGGCGACCCACCCGCCACTCCCTCTCCCGCCAGTCCCGGGGCCGCCGCTCCCGGGGCGTCCGACGATTCGCCCACGTCTGGCGCCCCCCGAATGCCCGACCAGCCCGCACCCGATTGCCGGGCGTCCCCTCCACCCGAACCCTGCACACCACCCGTGCGGGGCGTCAACGAGTGCGGCGCGGCCACCACCACAGTGCCCGCCCGGCCCCGTCCGCTGACGTGGCCGTCCTCGGCGAGCCGTTGGTACGCCTCGGTGACCACCCCGCGCGAGACCCGCAGTCGCGCTCGGCGCCCTGCTCGTGTTCGCCTGACCCGCGGGCCCGCACGCGGCGCGCCGGCCGGACTACTAGGCTCCGCGCATGGCCAGGTACTTCGACGTGCACCCGGTGAACCCGCAGCGGAGGTCCATCGACCAGGCGGTGGAGCTGATCAAGTCCGACGGCCTGGTCGCCTACCCGACCGACTCCTGCTACGCGCTCGGCTGCCGGCTCGGCAACAAGGCGGGCCTGGACCGGATCCGGCAGATCCGGCACCTGGACGACCGCCACCACTTCACGCTGATGTGCCGCGACTTCTCCCAGCTCGGGCAGTTCGTGCACGTGGACAACGCGGTCTTCCGGGCGATCAAGGCGGCGACGCCGGGCAGCTACACGTTCATCCTCCCGGCGACCACCGAGGTGCCGCGCCGGCTGATGCACGCGAAGAAGAAGACGGTGGGCGCGCGCATCCCCGACCACCCGGTCGCGCAGGCCCTGCTGGCGCAGCTCGGCGAGCCGCTGCTGTCCAGCACGCTCCTGCTGCCCGACCAGGAGGAACCGCTGGTCCACGGCTGGGACATCAAGGAACGGCTGGACCACGTGGTCGACGCCGTGCTGGACGCGGGCGACTGCGGCACCGTGCCGACCACCGTCGTCGACTTCTCGCACGGCGAGCCGGAGATCGTCCGCCACGGCGCGGGCGATCCCTCCCGCTTCGAGTAGCACCCGCGAACGCACCAGCACTGTTGCGCCGGTCAGAGGTATGGGAGCGTTCCCAGAACGGATAGCTTCCTGCTGCCCCCTCAGCGCAGAAGGAGCTACCCGTGCGGAAACGGTTGTCCACGGCGGTCCTCGCCGTCCTGCTGTCGGTCGTCGCCCTCCCGGTCGCGGACGCCGCCGGTCCCGGTCAGGCCGATCACCGGCTGAAGACCTGCGCCCGCGCCGACCTGTTGTTCTGCGAGGACTTCCAGCACGTGCCGACCGGCGCGGGCACCAGCCTCAAGTGGGGCGTGGACACCCGCAACGGCTCGCTGGAGGTCGAACGCGACCGGCGCGGCCAGAAGGTGCTGCACGTGCGGGCCGAGGGCAACGGCCGGGCGTTCCTCAAGGTCGACGACTTCGCCGCGCCGGGCAACAGCTTCTACGGCCGGGTCCGGGTGCGCGTCGAGGCGTTCCCGGACGCGCCGGACTGGGCGCACTACACGTTGATCGAGGCCACGGGCAACGGCCCGGAGGTGGTGCGCCCGCTCGGCGGCCAGTACGTGCCCACGCTGGACAAGGCGTTGTGGGGCGTCGGCGCGGACGGCGGCCCGACCGGCGACTGGACGAACTGGCGCGAGTCGGCGCCGTCGAAGGCCGGCGTGTGGCAGTGCGTCGAGTGGCGGATGGACGCCTCCGACAACCGGATCACGCTGTGGTTCGACGGCAAGCCGAACCCGGACCTGACCGTCTCGACCCGCGAGCACGGCGGCAACCAGGTCGACTTCCTGTTCCCCGAGTTCGACACGGTCAAGCTGGGCTGGCAGCTCTACCAGCCCAACGAGGGCAGCTACGACATCTGGCTGGACGACATCGCGCTGGGCTCCGACCGCATCGGTTGCTAGCCGGGCGAAAACCAGGCGCGGACGGGCGGTGGCGCTGCTAGCGTCGCCGCCATGTCCTTCTCGTGCCCCGTCATGACGCCCCGCCACGCGGGGCGGCCGACGCTGCACGGATGACGAGTCCGAGGCCCCCGTCCCAGGGGGTCTCAGCCGGCTGTGGACCCCCGCACCCAGGAGGTTCGCGATGTCGCGCTACTATGTGACCACCGCCATCCCGTACGTCAACTCGCGCCCGCACCTGGGTTTCGCGCTGGAGATCGTGCAGGCCGACGTGCTGGCCCGGCACCACCGCCTGCGCGGTGACCGGGTGCGGTTCCTGACCGGCACCGACGACAACTCGCTGAAGAACGTGCTGGCCGCGCAGGCGGAAGGCGTGTCGACCGGCGAGCTGGTCGACCGGAACTCGGAGGCGTTCGCGGCGTTGCGCGACCCGCTCGCGTTGTCGTTCACCGACTTCATCCGCACCAGCCGTGACGCCAGGCACCGCGCCGGTGTGGAGCGGCTGTGGCGGGCGTGCGCGCACGACCTCTACCGACATCACTACGAGGGCCTGTACTGCGTCGGCTGCGAGCAGTTCTACGCCCCCGCCGACCTGGTGGGCGGCAAGTGCCCGGAGCACGAGGTCGAGCCGCAGCCGGTGGCCGAGGAGAACTGGTTCTTCCGGCTCTCCCGCCACGCCGACCGGCTCCGCGACCTGATCATCGACGGCACGGTCCGGATCGAGCCCGCCGCGCGCCGCAACGAGGTGCTGGCGTTCATCGACGCCGGCCTGCGCGACTTCTCCGTCTCCCGCTCCCGCGCCCGCGCGCACGGGTGGGGCCTCACCGTGCCGGGTGATCCGGACCAGGTCGTCTCCGTGTGGTGGGACGCGCTGGGCAACTACATCAGCAGCCTGGGTTACGGCGCGGACGGCTCGAACTACCGCCGCTGGTGGGTCGAGGGCGACCGGCGCGTGCACGTGATCGGCAAGGGCGTGGTCCGCTTCCACGCCGTGCACTGGCTGGCCATGCTGCTGTCGGCGGGCGAGCCGCTGCCGACCGACGTCCTGGTGCACGACTACCTCACCACCGACGGCCGCAAGATCAGCAAATCGGCGGGCGCGGTGGTCGACCCGGTGGCGTTGGCCGACCGGTACGGCTCGGACGCGGTGCGGTGGTGGCTGCTGCGCGACGTGCCGCGCGTCGGCGACGCCGACTTCACCGAGGCCCGCCTGGTCGCCCGCGCGAACGAGGACCTGGCCAACGGCCTCGGCAACCTGGTCAACCGCGTCACCGTGATGGTCCACCGCTACCGCGAGGGCCGACCACCCGTGGCCGCGCCGGACCCGGACGCCGAACCGCTGACGGCGGCGTGCCGGGACGCGCCGGACCTCGTGCACGCCGCCGTGTCCGACTTCGACTTCCGGCGGGCGACGGCGGCGGTGTGGCGGATCGTGGAGGAGGCCAACCGGTACGTCGAGCAGGTGCGGCCGTGGGACCTGGCCCGTGCCGAGCGCGGCGGTGACGCCGAGGCGGGCAAGCGCCTGGACGCGGCCGTCACCTCGCTGCTGGCCGCGTGCCGGGTCCTGGCCCGCGAACTCACCCCGTTCGTGCCGGCGTTGGCGACGCGGATCTCCGAGCAGTGCGTCACGCTGACGGGCCGGCTCCCCCAGCCCCAGCCCCTGTTTCCCCGGCTGTGAACCGGGCGGACCCGCCGGGGTGACGTCCCGGCGGGTCCGCCTCCGGTCACCTCGGCAGGTAGGCGCGGTGGGAGCGGGAGAACTCGAAACCGTTGTGGCGGTCCCAGTTGACCGACCACGTCATCAGGCCGCGCAGGTTCGGGTAGACCGCCTTCGGCTTGTACGCGCCGCAGTTCGCGCCCTTCATCAGGCAGTCCAACGACTTGTGCACCTCGGCGACGGACGTGAAGCCGTTGCCCGCGTTGACGCTCGCCGGCAGGCCGATGGCCACCTGGTCCTGCCGCAGGCCAGGGAACACCTTCGTCGCGTCACCGCGCACGGGGAAGCCGGCCAGCACCATGTCCGCCATGGAGACGTGGAAATCACTGCCGCCCATGAAGTGGTACTGGTTGTCCAAGCCCATGATCGGCCCGGAGTTGTAGTGCTGGACGTGCAGCAGGGTGAGGTCGTCGCGCAGCGCGTGGATCACCGGCAGGTACGCGCCCGCGCGCGGGTCGGCCCCGCCGCTGCCGCCGTAGTGCTGGTAGCCGACCTGGACGAAGAACGTCTCCGGGGCCATGGTGAGCACGAACTTCGCGCCGTAGCGCGCTTTCAGCGCCTTCAACGCCTGGATCAGGTTGACGATCACCGGCGTGGTGGGCGCGCGGAAGTCGGTGTCGCCCGCGTTGAGCGACAGCGAGTGGCCTTCGAAGTCGATGTCCAGGCCGTCCAGGCCGTACTTGTCGATGATCGCCGAGGCGGAGCGGACGAACGCGTCGCGCGCGGCCGTGGTGGACAGCTGCACCTGGCCGTTCGCGCCGCCGATCGAGATCAGGACCTTCTTGCCCTTGGCCTGCTTGTCCCGGATGCCCGCGATGAAGTCGGCCTCGGACTCGACGCCTCCGCACTCGGCGACGGGGCACTGGGCGAAGCGGAGGTCGCCGGAGGTGGCGGAGGTCGGTTCGGCGAAGGACAGGTTGACGATGTCCCAGTCGTCGGAGACGTCCTTCATCCGGATGTAGCCGGAGCCGTTGGCGAAGCTCGCGTGCAGGTAGCCGACGAGGACCCGCTTGGGCAGGCCGGTGACCGGTGGCGTGGTCGTGGTCGTCGTCGGCCCGGTCGTCGTGGTCGTAGTAGTGGTGGTTGTCGTGGTGGTCGGTGAACCGGCGCACGACGCGCCGTTGACCTTGCAGTTGGTCGGGCTCGCGGTGCCCGAGGCGTTGAAGCCGAACGTCACCGTTGCGCCGGGCGCGATGCCGCCGTTGTACTCGCGGTGGGTGAAGGCGTAGTGCCCGGCCGAGTTGGTCTGCAACGCGTCCCAGTAGGCGCCGACGGTCGTGCCGGCGGGCAGGTCGAACTCGACCTTCCACCCGGAGACGGCCGAACCCGTCTCGTTCTTGATCGAGAACTGCGCGGTGTAGCCGGTCTCCCAGCTCGACGTCTTGGCGAACGTCGCGGTGACCGAGGCGGCGTGGGCGGGCGCGAAGCTCACCACCGCCGCACCCACCACCAACGCCGTCACCGCCGCCACCCTGGCGAACAGGACCCTGCGCGACATTCGTCTCCTCCCAGCGGTGGCGGCCTCCAGGTAGGACGAATTGGACTAGACCACCTGCGACGTGTCAAGGGCTGTGGCGGAGGTGGTTGACCGAACGGCGCAGCGGGTACCTCGAACGAGCGTTCGAGGTGAGGAGGCGCGCGTGGACCGCAATCCGGAGAAGGACCCGCGGGAGTGGACGACCGGCGACGAGCCGATGACCGGTCCGCAGGAGTCCTACCTGCACACGTTGGCGCAGGAGGCGGGCGAAGAGGTGCCGGCGGAGCTGACCAAGGTGGAGGCTTCGCAGTTGATCGACCGGTTGCAGGAGAAGACGGGTCGCGGGCGCTGATGCACCTGCGAGCACGGCCTGGCACGCGCGCTCGTGCTCCAGGTCGAAGAGTCCGCCTTCGCCACGACGGATCCCCAAGACCGCCTGTGGCTGCGTGCGATCACCGTCAGGCAATT
>NZ_JAJHUO010000057.1 GCF_020859565.1 Saccharothrix luteola
CTCGCCCACGAGACCCGCCGATTCCTGCACCGCCGCCAACGCCAACCGCACATCGTCCGCGGCTACTTCCAAGCCCCACACGTCCGCTACGCCATCATGTAGGCAACCGAACACTTTCGGCTCAATAATCGAGGCCGCCCGCGACGCCACGATCCCGCAGTTCAACGGCTCGTCAGCGTGACCCGGCCCGCCCATACAATCCTGCCCAGCATCGGACATGTCGCCGGAACACCGCCCAGACGACCGCTGCGCGAAGAACGTCCACGCTCCAACCACCGCGTACCCGCCCAGCGCGTCAGGTGCCGTGTACACGATCCATGAGATCACCAGCCAGGACGGTCCGAGCAACGCCGCCGCACGGCGCCGACCACGGCCAGGAAGAACACCCGGATGGAGGACATGATTCGCTTTGGCCAACGCGACCCCATTTGGCCCTGTGCAAACCGATCCTCCCAAAATCCTCCCAAGCGCATGGTTACCGACCAGTACAAACCATTGTGGACGGTCACTTCAAGATCGAATCGAGCATACGAAAAAGCCCGCTGACCTGGGCTTTCATCCAGATCGAGCGAGCTTCTTCAGACCGTCGGGACGACAGGATTTGAACCTGCGACCCCTTGACCCCCAGGTGGGCCGGATCATCGCCTGACCTGCGGAGACGTCGAATCGGCAGGTCGCGACGGTGCAGCTGGATGCACTTGAGCACAGCTCGATCCTGTTGCCCTACCTTGACTTCTCCCAATTTCCTCCCATTTTCCTCCCCTGACGGGTCTGTGTCGACCGCAGCAGGCGTCGAACGCCTGTGCATAAATCAAGTGACCGAAGTCGTCTTCAAGCGCAGTACGGCCGTAGCTGCGACAGCCGCAGCATCGACACCGCTTGATCAACAGTCAAAGCTGCGGCGTCGCAACCCGCAGACCAGAGCTGCGAAGCCGACTTTTGGCACCTTGTGAGCTGTCACCGACGGTGCGACCGGCTCTACGGCGGACGCACGTCGTGCGGATCCTTGACGATGGCGGCACCGCCCCGCTCGTCGCGGGACGGTGCCGTTGCAGAAATCAGCCGAAGTCGATGTCACTGCACAGGAAGTACTTCTGGTCCATGTGCGACGCCTTCCAGATCGTGACGAGGACGTGTCGTCCGCTGTAGCCGGAGGTGGACACGTCGGTCTTGTACTCGAACTGGGAGCCGTACCGGCCGGTCTGCTTGACGAGGTCCAGGTCGTTCCAGCCGATCATGGAGCTCGTGGGGTCGAAGCCCTGCTTGGTGATGTAGATCTTTCGGGTCACCCGTAAACCTGACCGCCACAGCTACGGGTGTTACGGCCTTTACCGCTGCCGAGAAGCAGGCAACGCTGCCGCTCACGTAGAAGTAGCACCCATTACCCCCGCGCGGCGTTCGAGGGCGTACCCCCGGCGGTGAATATCCTAATCTGCTCAGCGGCGACCGTGTAGCAAAGTCGGTTAGTGCCTGGAACCGTCCGTGCCGAGTGTGGGCTGATGATCACGCCTGGACACTTCCAAAGCGGGTGACCAGAAGGCAGCGGTTCAGGGTCCGTCACGTCCAACGCCGCACGCAAGCGGCCGGTCTGCAACTCGTTTACAAGCGCTACTGCGTCGACAATCTGACCGCGACCGGCATTGACTAGCAATGCGCCGTCATCCATTGCTGACAGAAATCCCGCGTCAACAAGTTTGTACGTGTCATCGGGCTTCTCGACCGGACGCTGATCTGGAATCAGCAGCACCTGCTCCACGCGCTGCACGAGTACGAGCGGTTCTACAACACCCACCGGCCCCACCAGGACATCGACAACGCCCGACCACTACAACCACTGCCACAGCCAGTCACCGATCAGGCGACCCTCACCCACCTCGACATCCGCAGACGGCAACGGCTGGGCGGCATCCTGAACGAGTATCACCACGCTGCCTGACCTGCACAGACGACATTTTCGGCAAGCACAGTGTCGATGACCGATCTGACGACGATGGTGTTGCCGCTCTGGGCGGTGCCCTCTCCTCCTCGCCGGGCAAGCGTCGGCGACCACGCGATCGCCAAAGAGGATACCAGTGACTGCCGGACGACAAGGTTGTACGGCAAGTCGAGCTGCGACGGCTAGACCACCAGAGCAGATCCAGTGTGCCGACAGCGGCATCTCGCAGACGCCGACGGCGGCCACATTCGCGCGGCATCGCCAGCGCGCGAGGCCGGGGCGGGCACGCGGTAGTACGACCGGAGCGGGACACCACATCGTCGACCGTGACGCCGAGAGCGGCCGAACCCGCCAACGCCCTCGCCGGAACCTCGGGATGCTTTCGATTAAATCACATCTCAAATTTAGGGGCGAAAATCGCCATACTTGACAATGTGATTCATTACCGCATCGATCACACTGGCTACGGTATGGTTGCCTCCATTTTCTACGCCTACAAACGTCTCCGGCCACCGAGGAGGAGCGCCCTGATCTTTGACGTAGTTGTAAATATTACAATGCGCACACCATTCGATTGAATCTGCCGCATCTTTCTGCCTGTGCACACCTTCACGTTCACCCTCGAACGTAGAAGAAGATTGCCACTCATTCAACATTTTGTGCCGAATATAAAAATGATGAAGGGCTCGTTCGTGACAATTTGGACATACACCGCCGACTCGAACACTCGACTGACTCCATGCTGCGTCAAAAACTTCCAGCCATTGTGCCACCAAATCAGAAGGCACAACGCGCCATTTCGAGGTGCTCATTACACTCCCACTCCCATATTCATCTGAGTCCTTTAATCCATTGCTCAAGCGCATTACCTGATCCATACGGCGTGCCATCCGCTACCGAGTTAGTATCGCCATGACTCTCGCCCGTAAAATCGCCGTTTCGAATCAAATACCTGGCGTGCTTTAGCTCGTGAGCAATCGTATTAGCTACTGCGGCGTCCCCGCCGCTTAATGCATACGGCCCTACCCTTATAACTTTACCCTCTTCGGCTTCCAGCGTCCTGCCGTACGCGCCGGGTTTAACCATTGGGTCGAACATCACTGCGATGTCTTGCCCACCCCCTCTCAGATTTATCCGGTAACTTTTCGCGACCGCACGCAAATAGGCTTCTGGCGCTGTATGCGGAGATAACTCGTACGTACGTTCGAACGGCCGTTCGACGCCGACGCGCGAGCGCTCCTCACCACTCCCATCCTCATTCGATTGATAGTCTACCGGATTCTCTGCTTCGCGTCGCTTCCGCGCGATCTCCATAATCTGCTGTAAAGGAGCAGACACCACATGCCCTGATTCGCCGACCGCCGGACGCATCGAATTACCCCGGCCATCGACAACAGCCCTCGCAACGTCGCCCACAGGAGCCTTGGGCAAGTCGTCTGCTTCGCGTCGCTTCCGCGCGATCTCCATAATCTGCTGTAAAGGAGCAGACACCACATGCCCTGATTCGCCGACCGCCGGACGCATCGAATTACCCCGGCCATCGACAACAGCCCTCGCAACGCTATCCATGGACTTTTCTATGGGCTCTCGAACCATATCGTTCATATCGACCCCGTCATCAAGTCAGGATATAGAATAGTCCTAAAATCCCAATCGAGGTTGAGGTAACTAGCCGCGCGGGCTAGACGGGTTATCGGGTCAGGATCTGGATCGAGCTTGGCAGCGGCCAACTCATAGTAGGTGTGAGTCGAACGACCTCCCCGGTAGGTTGACATGGATTCTTGGATTATGTCGGGATGCTGACCTAGCACTTCCAGTTGCCCCCGACATGACACCCTCGGGAGGTGAAGCCCTCGTTCCCGCCATTCCTCGGTATCGGGATGCGGATTAGGTGAATCCTTGACTTTCTCGAGGGCAGCGACCACGTCGTACCATCGATATCTACCAACCTGCCAGTATGTTTCGGGAACGATACTACCAGGCGATACTGTCCCAGCCAGGATACTTCGACATACCGCCCCTAAGTGCGCAGCAAGTTCTGCCGGCTGATAGTATTTTACAATTCCCGAGTAGCGGGCATCGACGGCCACCTGAACGAGCTTCCCTATGGCGCAGGTCAAAATTCGCCGATCACGCAGCGTTTTCAGGTGTTCGAGCCATTCACGGTCAGGGCTGGGCTTCGGATGGCCGATTAAAAATGCAATGGTTGTGAGTTCGATCCACAGCACTAGCCGAGGTTCAATATCGATGAAACGTTCTACTAGGCCAATCTGCACGCGGGTGCATGGGCGAGAAAAACATTCGACAGGACAGGCAGGGCTGAAGGTTGCCACGATGCCCGGGTCGCGATCGACGCCACGGATAGATTCAAAGTCATCACCCAATGGCATTCTGCCTAAAACAGGATGATCCATACCACTGGCGAATACAGCAGCTTGTCCGGGTGGAAGCGCTACGACGTAGCGCGACTGCTCGTCACTGAGATTCATGGTGGCGCCGACCATCACGCGATCATCGGCAGCCGGTAGGCGGTGCACGATCTTGAGAGCGGAGTTCTTGAGCACATCGGGAGCAATCTTGGAGGGAACCTGCTCAGCGACGACAATTCCTTCACCATAGGCGCGAACTTCGGCAAGGAGCGTTGCGAAGAGCTCAACCGCGTATGCGGATTGGCTACCCGGTTCAACCTTCTTGAGCAGACGGTGAGCTTCTTCGATCACGGTAATGTGACGTATATATTCCGCACTGTCGTCCGAGTTGCCCTGAGTCGCAAAGTCGACTCGACCTTGCCTGCGCTGCTGGTGGCGTTGACGAAGGTACTCGTTGATACGAATCAAAAATGCACCGATAAAAAAAGCTTGGTCTTGATCATTGCCGATGTCCTCGAGTTCGAGGACAGTGTTGCGGTTGAGGATTCCAGCCAAATCGAGGGGGTGACCGCCATGGAAGAAGCGGCCGGGAGTGCCGAGCGTGAGGCTGCCGAGGCGAACGTCGATAAAACCGCGGACGTTGTCGGTGATCTCCCTGCTATAGCCAATGTTCTCGACGACGTCGAGGGCGATGTCACGGAGTTCGACGAGGGTAGGAAATCGTGGAGTGATTCCGGGATATCGGGATGTGCCAAGAGCGAGGTCCCAGCCGAGGTCGCGGTAGGCGCGGTCCAGGGCGTGACTGAGGACTTGCGGAAAAGGCTCGTCAGCGTCGAAGGCGGCAAGGAAGAGAGCTCGGATGAGATCGATGTGGGTTTGGAGGGGGAAGCCGGGTTCGGGTTCGAGGGGGTTGAGGCTGACGGGGATGGCATTCGGGTCGCCGGGACGGATGGCGAGGACGGGTGGCGTGAGGTCGTGGAGGCGTCCGGCCATGCCTGCGTATTCGGCTTTGGCCGGTTCGATGACTAGCCAGGGGATGGGGCGTGGCGCTCGTGCGAGTTGTTCGAGGATGTGGCGGACGGTTTGTGATTTGCCGGAGCCGGTGGCGCCGCAGACGAAGGTGTGGCGGTTGAGGGTGTCGTAGCCGATGCGGAGTTCCCCGGCGGGGAGGTTGTCGTGGTCGAGCACCTGTCCGAGCAGGATGGTTTCGGTGTCGTCGGTGGTTTCCGGGGTGACGTCGAAGGTGGAGCGCTCGATGAGTCGGATGCCGGGAATCTCGGTGGATGGGACCTGGCTGAGGGTAGTGAGGAGGCGCGGGTCGGCCAGGAATGGCACCTGGGTCACACCTTCATCTGCCACCGTGGCGTCGAGGGCCTGCGCCAGCCCGCGGACGGGTTTGTGTGGGACGAGGGCGTACGGGGTGCCGCGGAAGTCCTGTCCGGCCACAAGCAGTCCGGCGACCGCCGCGGCCGAGGGTTCGTCGATTCCTCCGGCGAGTAGTCGTACCCGCCATAGACCGGTGGAGTGGCCGGCGCTGACTTCCCGGTAGCGGCGGGCGAGTCGTTCTGCGGTCGCCAACTCTTCGGGGTTGGATGAACGGTCGCGTGCGTCGCTTTCCAGGTCGGCCAGCGAAGCCGCTTCACGGTTCATGTCTTCGCGTGTCACGGGTTCGGCGAGCAGGAGCCAGGCGAATGGGCCGTGCCAGGCGGACAGTAGGCTCTCCTCCAGACCCGGCAAGGCTTCCGTCGTACTGTGTGCTTGGTCAGGGTGAAGGGTGGGGACGAGAGCGTCCACGACTCCGGCGACCGGAACCCACCATGGCAGTGAGTCCAGGTCGTCGCGGACGCTGCTTGGTGTGAGCGGGCGGCCGCGGGTGCCGGGTGGGAAGACCAGTGCGGCCGGGTAGTCGTGTCCGGCGGTGCTGGTGGACACCGCGATCGTGACCGGGGCTCCGATTGTGCGCCGGCACCAGGTGAGTACTAGTGGTTCCCGGCTGGCAAGTCGTTGGTGGTAGGCAGCCACGACTGCGGGGTATCGCGCGTTTAGTCGATCACGCTGTGGCACAGCTGCCCCCGACGACCTACCAGGCGCCGAGGGTTTGTACACCTCCTGAATCCGGCATAGGGAGGTGGTCGAGCCGAGCCATGCCAACGGGTTCCACCCAGGCCCTGCCCCGGGAACGGGATTGCCGATGTCGATGGTCACTGGCGCCTCCACCTGATCGGGCCGGTCGGATCGTCGTCCCCGGGGTACGAGAGCGCCTCGACGTTCTGGAGGCCGCCGCGTGTCCCAGCGGGTTGAGCTTCCAGAACTGCGATCTCGGGATTGAGCTCGACGGAGCGGACTATCCTGGGAGTGCCGTCAATAGTCGATTCCACCAGCAGCATCGCGTAGTCGGGCAGGTTCTTGATCACTTCGGGGTCGACGCGGTGCTCGTGCACGCGCTGCCGGGTCTCCGAGTCCGACCAGCTGTCGGTGGTCGCGTTCGAGACCGTGGTGCCCCAGCTGCGGGTCCTGTTCCAGGACTGAGTGTCCGCGTCGCTCCACCCCTTGGTGCGCGAGGTGTTCTTGGTCTTGGGCACGTTCGTCGACGACTGGGCACCCCGGTTCTTGCCTCGGCTGCGCGACTCGTTGACGCTCTCCGTGGTGGATCGGCCGTCGCTGTCGGAGTGGCTCACGGTGTTGGCGACCGAGTGGGTGTGTTGGCCGCCGAGGGTGGTGCTCATCTGTGAGACCGTGAACGTGTACTCCCGGCCGATGAAGTCCGCCGCACGAGTTGCCTGTTGTGGGTCGTCGAGGCGCATGAAGGCCACCGAGCCGCGGCCGACCATCCTGGCCGTCGTCTCGTCGAACCTCCGGAAGAGCACCACCAGGCGTATCCCCCTTCGTTCGCACAGCTGCGACAAGCGGTCGAGGTGGCGGGTGGCTAGGCGGTCGGCGGCGGTGACCACGAGGGTGGGAATGGATGCGGTGTTGTCAATGACCTGGCGGGCGGCCCAGCCGACGAGCAGGTCACCGAGGAAGTCGATCTGGGCGCTGGTCCAGTCGCTGGACATCGACAGCACCCTCAACTGGCCCTCCAACTCGTCCACCTCACCGGTGCCCATCGCCGAGAGGGGGCCGACCATGGCCTCCAGATTCGCCAGGTGCGGTGAAACGTGCCGCCGGTACTCGTCCGTCAGCCCTCTGCGTAGCGCCTCGCGCTCCTCTTGCGACAGCAACGAGTTGTCGGTGTCGCGGATCCTTGCGCGCATGGCCATCCGCAGCGCCGCGGCGATACGGCCCATCGACAGGCCGCCGGGGGCGATCAAGGCGAGGACTTGGGTCAGGATCCGCTCGTCGACCCCCCGCCCGACCAGATCGGGTTTCTCCTGGCCACCGTGTCGTGCTTCGACCAGAAGCCGGACCACTTGCTCGGTGCTCATCCCGGTCAGCAGGTCGACGTGCGCCAGTTCGGTGGGCAGTAGCCGGAACGCCGCCTGGTATCCCGTGTCCACTGCCCCGCGCACGAGCTCGCCCACCACGATGTCCCCGGTCAGGTCCAGCACGGTCAGGGAACGACCTTCAGCGAGGATCGACGCGCCCAGCACGGTCAGCAGCGCCTCGGCTCCATCGGTGTTGTCCCCGATGACGCTCACACGCTTCACGCCGGGAGACAGCTCCGTTGAGGTCCAGTCCGAGATATCGGCCATCCGGGCACGCTCGTGGTCCTCGAACCGCTGCCGCCGCGCCTCCCACTCCCTCACGTCCTGCTCGTGCCGCTGGTAGGACAACCGCCACGAGCGACGTACCACTCCCTTGAGCGCCCGGACGGCACCGGCCCATGTCCACCAGACCGCCGCACTCCCAAGGGCGGCTGCACCCGCCGACCACAGCATGGTCGGCCCGAACGGCAACCCCGGCCCGTCGTGGAACCAGGTCGAAATCGCCGACACCAGCCACGAGAAGAACCCGCCCGACAGCATCAGGACGAACACGCCGCCGGCGATCAGTCGGGCGCCGTGGCTGCGACGACTAGCGTCGAGCTCCACCCGCTCCAGTTGACGGGCGAGCGGGTTGCCGTGATCGTCCGCCGGTGCTCGTACCCCACCGAGATACCGACAGACCATCGGCACCAGCGCGGCCCGGATCCCGCTGCCCTCAGGCCGTGCCGCCTCTCCGGCCCAACGCGGCCGCTGCTCGCCGAACTCTCTCCTGTGCGCGGTGCGGTCGCTGAACCTCCATCCCAAACGCTCCGGCTTCTGGAACAACACCGGCCACGCAACAGACTCCGCATCGTCCAACGACACCCAGCCCACCTCGTTCCCGAGACCACGACCAGAGACAACCAACACGTCAGTAGGACACCGCGACTCGAACGCGGAACAGGGTGTCCGGCCTGCCACACCAACCGATCGCCCACGTACCGGTATCCCGACAACCCGTCGACCTCAGGCGTCACGAACCGTGAACCGCACATCCCCCAGTGCAACCGGGACTAAGCCACAAGCGATGTGGACGTCGAACTTGCAGCCCCATCCGCATGTCGAATCGGCCCAGCCCACGACCGCATGGGTACCGAAGCGTCGCGAACTGTAAGCGACGAGCGTCGGCCACCTTGTGACACCGCTTCTGTTCAACGACAGCACACTCCCCGTACGCCATCCGAGCAGGAACGAATCGAGCGTAGCGCCCAGCACCGACACTCCACGACGAGAGAACCCGCCAGCGGATCCACTCCCGGAAGCATCACCCGTTTAGCCCAGAGGAGTCCTGCGAAGACGTAGTAAGGCATCAGCCTTCACGCGTTTCCGCCTGCGCAGCCGTCAACGTGTCGAACCCTCGTAAGAGCGTGGACCCTGTCCATACGAGCCTCATGCCATTTCGCGAGGCTTACTCACAAGTCGCAGCTCAGTCAGCGAAACCGCATTTAACGGTAACGAAGGCAAGGTCCGTCGTTCACTCTTTCGGCCGACAGGATGGCCAATCCCGTTGCAACTCTGTTACGACCTCATCTGCCTCGATGCGTTCCAACGCTGTGTGCCCCGGTACGTCCGGACCTCAGGCTGCAGCGTGCCTCACCTGCAGTTTTGCCGAATGCTCAAGGCTGCGAGGACAGGTCGGTCCTCACAGGCACTCCTCGAGGAGGATCCATCCAATGAGCCCATTGCCGGACATCAGCCGTCGAGTCCGTAGCCATCGACGTCTACTTCGGCGACGGCAATCTGCACATGTGATCGACGGACTAGCTTGATGCAGGTCGAGCAAACCTCGTCAGAGAGCCGGTCGTAGTCGTAGTGCCCACCGAAAGGTGGGTTGGCCAGGATCAATGAGTACTCGCCCAAGTCGTCGGCATCCCTGCTCAACGGGTCGACCGACCGGAGATCCGGCCGCGCTACGCCGTGCAGGGCCAGGTTCATCTCCGCGATGGGTAGAAGTTCAGAATGCGCGCTGAATCCTCGGAAGACACCTTCGGGCGACGCCCCTCCCACACCCGATCGTTCAACGAACTGTCTGGCGGCCAGCAAAAGCTCTCCTGTACCGCAGAAGGGGTCGCAGATGTCGTCAGCTCTGCCGGGTCTCGTTATTTGCACCAGCAGCTCGACGATGTCGCGTGGCGTGCGGAGGTCTCCCGAGCTCCCATCCATCTTGCCGAGCAGATGCTCGTAGACAGCGCCAGCGGTGCCCGCCTCACTGACGGCGATGTCGTTGACAAACTCGACTACCTTCATCAGCAAGCTTGGCGTAGTGATCGTGAACCGCACGCTTTTGAACTGACTGAAGTGATCCGGAAACCGATAACTGAGATCCCGCAGCCATGCGACAACGTCATCGCAAATGAGCGCGAGCATGCGCTGCGGGGCCTCGTTGGTGAGCTTCGACCACCGTAGGCGCTCAGTCGCCCCTTGATAGATCAAGGGCTGCGCCGAACCGTCGGTGCCTGGGTACAGCTCCTCTAGCCGGCGAAGGTGGACCAGATAGGTGATCTGCTCGATTACCTCCAGCGGATTCGAGATGCCCGCCGCCCAGAACGAGCTCCATACCTGGTCGATCTTGCGCTTCATCTCAGCCGTGATCACCCGGTCAACGCTATCGCTCGCAGCGGACGGCTGACATCATTACGGACGAGTAGCCCGCTACGAGCCCGCTTCCGGGGTTCGCGATCGCTGGCTCGACGCCGGTGGCGCTGTTGCCGCGAGGCGGCCGATCGCGCACCGCGGTCTGCTGCACCCGTACTGCCGCGCCTGGATGCTACTGACTCGCCGGTCCAGTGGTTTCGTGCGTCGTGGGCCGCCGAGTCCGCCGCAAAGCCCGCAGTTGCCGGGCCGGTGATCTCGCCGCGACGGCGGGCGGTGGCAGCGACGAGCGGTAAGGTCTACGGCTTCAGACGACTGAGGCACAGTTCGCCGAGTCGGATCAGGGATTCCGCGAACCCGCTTCAACAAGCGGAATCAGCTCGAACCGGCTCTCGACCACTAGGCTGCCGGTGCAAAACCGCTGGTCGGCCCTGTTCCCATCCTTTGGTGCTCCCGCCGGGGATTCGAACCTGCGCACCCGGCCAGGGCATCGCCGCATAGCCCTTGCCCACTCGGCGACGCGGACGTCGTCGACAGTTCGCCCCTGGGCCACCGCGGTCGCGTCGATCGAGTCGATGCGCCGTAGCGCGGCCCGCTCCGGCACCGTGCCGTCCATACGCCAGCGATCAGCGGCACGGTGATCGCCGCTCTGCGTCCGAACGCGTCGATTAAAGCGAGATGGAGACCATATGGGCAGGTCGGAGCGGGTTCAGCACGCTCGGCGCACGGTGACGCCAGTTCACGCCAACGGGTGATGTTTGGCGCAGGTTGGGCGGATTCACCCGTTCGGGACGACCCCATTTGGCGTTGGTCAAAGATCTGGAGCGACCCGCTCCTGATTTCGCTCCTAAACAGCGTTCACCAAGATCGCAAAGTTACCGTTCCGTGACCGAATAAAGATCGACACCAGCGCACGAAAAAGCCCGCCGACCTGGGAAAATGTCCAGGTCCAGCGGGCTTCTTCAGACCGTCGGGACGACAGGATTTGAACCTGCGACCCCTTGACCCCCAGTTAAGCGCTCACATGAGCGGTCGATGGATCGCGAGCTATATGGATCGCGCCGCGATGCGGTCGGTCAGTTCGATCGTGGCCAGGTACCACCAGAAAATCCAGTCGAGGAAAGCCGGATCGTAGTCGGCTCGTTGAGCCTCGTTCTGGTGTCGCAGGTTGAACTTGTTGGCGATCTGGAACAGTGCGTCCTCGTCCTTGCCGAGCAGCTCGTCGCGGATGAGCTTGCGTCGTTCCTCGAGCACGTTGCACAGCACGACCACTGCGGAGCGTTTCTGGTGCTTGTCGGCGCCGCGGGCACGGAACAGGGCGATGGCGTGCCGGAGCTGGTCCGTCACTTCTCCTTCCTGGCGGTCGAGCGTGGAGTGCATCAGCTCGGTGCGGGCGTCGTCGGTCATGGCGACCAGGCGGCCGACGTCCTCGCCGTCGTCGGCCAGGCGCAGGTGCACATCGCTGCGTTCGAGCAGTCGGTTCACGCGCCAGCGGTAGACGGCGCCGCCGGTCTCGACGGAGTACTGGCCGTGATGCCAGCCGCATCCGGCGTAGGGGTGCATCTCGCGGGTCTGCGGACGTGCCGCGAGGTCGTGCAGGACCTCGACGAGGACGAAGAACAGGTCCTCGTCCTGGGTGAGCTGGTCGGAGTCGAGCGGCCACGCGGTCCGCGCTCCGCTTTCCCGCTCGATGATCTCGGACGGGTGGATCTCCCTGGAGTCGTCGACACAGTCCTTGCCGAAGCTCTTCTCAAAGTAGCCCCGTGCGTCCAGCTCGTTCACCAGGGCCACGAACTGCCGCACGGTCGCAGCACGTGCCAGGGAGACTTGACCATCCCGGTTCTGCGTTCGGTCCAGTAGGGCCTGCGGTGCGTACGGGACTCGGGGAAGCGTTCAGCGTTCTGCATCAGGGTGCGCAGGAACTTGTGCTCGGACGACAGGGGTGCCTGAGTCATCTTCCGCGTTCCCCCCGGATCGTCGCCGAAGGGTCGGGCGGGCAGGTCACGGAACTCGTTGACGGGTCCGCTGTCGGCTCCGTCCGCGAAGGCGTCTTCGAGCAGGAGTTCGCATGCCTCGTTCCACTTGCGGTGATCGCGGTTGTTGAGCAGCCGCGACGCCTCCCTGACGAACAACCACCGCGGCCACCGCAACCGGTAGTCGACACTGTCGAAGCGCGAACCCATCCCCGCATCTTCCCAGGCACAAAGCCTCTCCGATGCGGGATGGTCTCCGCACTGCTCGTTTCGACCACACCGTGGAGCTGTGATTTCTCCATCGAACACTTGTTTAAGTTGACACTGAAGATATTACAGTCATCGACGATAGCCGGATGACGTGACGCGTCCCCATAGGCCCTCTCAACGTCGAACCGCTGGTGCTGCGACACGAGTCGGCGTGCTGCGCCGAGCCGGTCCTCATCCGCGGTTGGGCTGGGCCGATCGCGCGCGGCTCGCGGCGTTGGCGCCGATTTCCCCGACTGGTGGCACCGGGAACGCTCCTGCGCCGGCACCAGCGCCTCGTCGCGAAGAAGTAGACGTACCCGAACCGGACGGGGTGCCCCAGGCCGTCCGGGTCTCCGGATCGGTCAAGTCGAAGAAACTCGGAGCAGCTGTGTTGCTTTTGAGGCCTTTCGGCGGAGTTGAGGGGTGCTGACGGCGCCGTACCGCGGCACCGCTTTCCCACCGGAGGTCCTCATGGCGAACACAGTCCCCGGCCGGGCGTTCGGATCGGCCGCCGACCCCGTCGACGGGCAGGCGACGACCGACTCCGACGCGGCCGCTCCGAAACTTCCGGAGGCAGCGGACGGCGGGCGGCTGTTGCACACCCCGGCGCAGGCGGCGCGAGTGTTGTCGGTGCGAGAGTCCTGGTTGCGCCGCATGGCCGGGCGCGGCGAGATCCCGTGCACCTTCCTGGGCAAGCATCTGCGGTTCTCCGACGCCGACCTGCGCTCCATCGTCCACCGCGGATCCCGCTCCGCTCGTCGCAACGCCATGTCCCGGCCGGAGGCACACGGTCCGTATTCGCGGCGGCGACAGGGCTGAACACAGTTCGCTTGCGTCACAACGGGTATAGAGCGTCACTGTCCGTCGGCCGTCGTCCACGACGGACCGATATCCCGACGAAGAGCCAGAGGAGACTGCCATGGCCTGGGCGGAGAAACGCGGTGACGGGTACCGGGTGCGCTACCGGTTGCCGGACGGATCGTTGTTCACCGAGAACGGGTTCGACACGCGCGAGGAGGCCGAGACCGGGCGAAGGACGTGGAGTCCGATCAGCGACGGGGACGGTTCGTCGATCCCCGGCTGGGGCAGACCCGGTTCGGCGACTGGGTGCAGGAGTGGGTGCAGGCCCACGACGTCAGCGCAGTGACGTGGGCGACCTACGACTCCCATCTGCGCAACCACATCCTGCCCCGCTTCGCCGACACCGAGCTGGGCGACCTGTCGCGGATGGTGGTCAAGATCTGGGCCAAACAACTGCGACGATCGCTGGGCGAGCGCAGCGTCGCCGACGTGGTCAACCTGCTGTCGCGGATCATGGGCGAAGCCGTCGACGAAGGCATGATCGGCGCCAACCCCTGCCGCAAACTCCGCCTCACCACCGGTGACCAACCCGAACGACCCCACGCCACCACCGCCCAGATCGCCGGCCTGGCCGCCCGCGTGTCCCCCGACAACGCCGCCCTGATCGTCACCGGCGCCTACACGGGCCTGCGCTGGGGTGAACTGACCGGACTGCAATGGACACGCGTCGACACGGCCAACCGGGAGATCCGCGTCGACGCACACGACGGCGCCCTCCACGAGGTCGGAGGCAAACTCACCCTCGGACCACCCAAGACACCCGCCAGCGTCCGCACCGTGCACCTACCCGAGTTCCTGGCCGACCTGCTCGAGGACCACCACGACCGCCACCCCACCGCCCGGTTCGTGTTCACCGGAACCGACGGCGGCTTCCACCGACGGTCCAACTTCCGCCGCCGCGTCTGGCTACCCGCCCTGCGCGGCGACACCGCCACCGGCCGACCACGGATCAACCCCGACATGCACTTCCACGACCTACGCCACACCCACAAAACCTGGCTCATCGAGGACCGCGTCCCCGAAGTCCTGCAACACAAAAGGATCGGCCACAAGTTCCACGGCGTCATGGGCGTCTACTCCCACGTCACCCAACCCATGATCGACGCCATGCTCGCCGCACTCCAACACCGCTGGGAGCAAACCCGGGAGCAAACGGGGAGCACGAACCCATGACCACCTTCGCAAATACGGTTGTGGTCAAGATCGTTTGCTCCCCAACTGCTCCCCGAAACGATCAATGGCCCACAGACAGTGATCGTCTGCAGGCCATTGACCAGGTAAAACACACTGTGGGCGATACTGGGATCGAACCAGTGACCTCTTCGGTGTGAACGAAGCGCTCTCCCGCTGAGCTAAACGCCCGTATTCGGTTCTCACACCCGCTCTCGCGGTGTGGCCATAGCTTACAACATCATCCCCGCGAACCAAAAATCGGGCTCTCCAACCACGTCCACTCGAGTCCGAACCAGCCGCCTACCAGCGCGAACACACCGAGCAGCCAGCACGTCACGACCACCACGAGGCCGGTGCCGGCCAGCACGAGCCCCTTCACCAAGAGGTTCTGCCGCCGCAACCACGCGACCCACGCGTCGTAGTAGCGCTTGGCGAACCGCAGCACGCGGCCCGCCCACTCGAACTCGGTGGCCAGGATCGCCAGGCCGGCGAAGACGACCAGCCAGCCCGGTCCGGGGTACGGGATCATCAGCACGCCCGCGACCAGCACCAAGCCGCCCACCACACCGACACCGATGCGGTAGGTCATGTTCAGCGCGGGGTTGCGGCGGAACCAGCGGAGGTGCTGGGTGCCCTTGTCGGTGTCTTCGCGCTGTTCTGTGCCCATGCCCACATCATCGCTCATTCGCCGCTCACGCGGGGCCTACCTGGCCCGATGCCAACACGCTCGATGGCCGCGCGGGCGCCGTGCGGCCCTCTTCCAACGAGATCCCGAAGCCTTTGTGCCCGTGCGCGTCGGGCGACCACGCCAGAAGTCGCACGTCCGCATCACTCGCCGTGACATCGAATGTGGCCAACGCCACAGGCTCCGGCGTGCCGGTCCCCCACACCACGTAGATCTGCCGCGTCACGTCGTTGGACGGCAAATCCGTCGGCACGATCGCGGCGGCGTCGTCGGCTGACAGCAGCACGGCCACCGCGTCGCCCGACTCGTCCTGCAGCACGGCCCGGGTCGCATCCGGGTCGGCCGCGATCCGCAGCGCGCGCTCCATCTGCCCGGCCCGCACGTCCTGCTCCGCGACCCGTTCGTTCAGCTGGCCGAACCGCACCCCCGCGACACCGATCCCGGCCACCACGACCAACGCCGCCGCGGCCAGGAGCAGCTTGCGCCCCCATCCACCGGGCCGGTCACGTCGCCGTGATCCCAGTGGAACCGGCTCGTCCACCTGCACCTGGGGTGTGTGCTCGATCGCATCCATCAGACGCGTTCGCAGGCGTTCGGGCGGGTCGTACTGGCGGACCGACCCGCCCAACGCGGCCGTCACCTCCTGCGTGGCGCGGACCGACTCCTGGCACCGCCCGCATCCCAGCACGTGGGCCCTCACCAGCGCTTCCTCGCCCGGCTCGAGCGCGTGCATCGCGTATCCGACCGCGAGCTCCTCCTCAGGGCACCGGTCGTCGTTCTGCTCCCCGGTCACCGTTGTGCTCCCGTCGTCGTGCCCGGCGCGTCGCCGCCGGTCTCGGCCGCCCACACCGAGCGCAGTGCCGTGCGCAGCCCGCGGATGGCGGCGAACGTGCGCGATTTCACCGTGCCGAGGGGTATGCCGGTCAACGCCGCGACCTCGATCTGCGTGTAACCGCCCAGGTAGGCCAGCGTGAGCACTTGCCTCTGGTCTTCGGGAAGCCGTTGCAGCGCCTCACGCACCTCGGCGCCCACCACAGCGGTCAACGCGGCGTGATCCGCGCCTTCCGCCGGTGTGACGTTGCGCTCAGAGACCTCGTCGGCCAAGGGGACACTTCGTCTACGCTGGGTGTTCTCGCGACGGACCGCGTCAACCGCGCGGTGGTGCACCACGGTCATCAGCCAGGTGCCGAACCCGCCGCGTGAGCGGTCGTAGGCCGCGGGATTGCGCCAGAGGGCCAGGAACGCCTCCTGGACGACGTCCTCGGCCAGGCCCGGGTCGACACAGATCCTCCGGGCGAGCGAATACGCCGGTTTCCCGTACCGGTCGTAGAGTTCACCGAACGCCGTGCGGTCACCCACCGTCACCCGTGCGGCGAGTTCCACGTCGGTGGGACGTCGCAGGTCCGGGTCGTGTCGCGGCGGGGGTGAGTCAGCCACCAGAGAGGTCCTCACGTCCAACATTCGCGCAACAGCCGGTACCGGGTTCAGGTTAAACCCAGCAAGATGGGAGCAGCCTGACCCAGTGGACACGGAACGCATCGAGGTGGTAGCCCAGTGGAGTTGCATGACCCCAATCGGGTGATAAACCACCAAGAGTCGAGCGTTCCTCGCCACATATACGTCACAAGTAGAGAACTCGGTCGTTCCATTGGCCGGGAAGGGAGAAGAGGGTAACGACGATGCGCAATGACCACGTGACACTCCGCTCAACAGCGGTCTTCGACCTGCTGGCGCCGAGGACCCCGGCCGTCCCGGTGCAGGTGGAGCTTCGCTATGACACGAAAGACCCGTACGCGGTAGTTGCCGCGTTCCGAACCGGCCGTGCCGGCTGGGTGGAGTGGGTCTTCGCCCGCGACCTGCTCGCCGACGGCCTGATCGCCGACGCGGGGGACGGCGACGTCCGAATCCGCCCGGCCGCCGACGACCCCGAGGTCGTGGTGATCGAACTGAGCTCGCCGTCCGGCCACGCCATGTTCGAGGCCTCGGCGCAGGAACTCGCCGACTTCCTCGACCGGACCTACGACGTCGTCGTGCCCGGGAACGAGCACCTGTGGGTCGACGTCGACGAGGCCCTGACCCACCTGATCTCCAACGATCTGACGTAAAAGCGCAGGTAGCGGGCCTGCGAGGAGGTCAGGGACCCCCCGATTTGATCCCGCTGCGGTGCATGTAATAAAGTTCCTCTCGCACCGAGGAAGACCGGAACGACAAGCCCCAAAAGGGAAAGTTCCAAGTAATCCACGGGGCATGCGGATGTAGCGCAGTTGGTAGCGCATCACCTTGCCAAGGTGAGGGTCGCGAGTTCGAGTCTCGTCATCCGCTCGGCAGAGGGCCCCTTGGGCTCAGGCCTGACTCCTGGGTGCTAGCCTTCAGGAATCACGGCGGAGTGGCCGAGTGGCTTAGGCAAGGGCCTGCAAAGCCCTGTACACGGGTTCGATTCCCGTCTCCGCCTCGGACGATTAGCTCAGCGGGAGAGCACTACCTTGACACGGTAGGGGTCACTGGTTCAATCCCAGTATCGTCCACCATCTATAAACGCAGGTCAGAAGCCCGGTCCTCGATCTTGAGGCCGGGCTTCTTGAGTTCCAAGCAAGATCAATGGCGATGAAATGGCGATGGGGTGCCCGGACGGTAGTGCTCGTAGGTCCGCGACGGTGGCCCGCAGGTGGGGGAACCATCCGATGATTGTGGCCAGCTCGTCGTCCCGCAGCGCCAGCAGGGACCCGCGCCACCGGGCTTCGAGACCGTTGATCAACTGAGCCTTCATGACGCTCGTCACATGGTCGTACACCCTGGCGATGCCCTTCATCTTCTGCCCGAGCCTCGCCCGGCGTGCGACCTGCGGCACACCGTCCTCGACCATCCACGTCGCGTGGGTGTGCCTGCCCTCGTGGAAGGTGATCCACGGCAGGATCGCCGAAGTGTGACCAGGGGCACCCGGCTGGTCAGGCTTGCGCCCATCCCACGCCGGCCGCCAGAACCGCTGCCGGAAGTTACTCCGACGCAGCAGCGTGCCGTCCGGTGAGGTGAAGACGAACGACCCGAGACGGCTGTCGAGCAACGTCTCGTAGAACACGGCGATGCTCGGCGGCAACACGATGGGCCTTGTTCCCGCCGGCGTCTTCGTCCTCCCCCTCTTGCCTTTCGTACGACGCGTGACGTGTCCCACATCTGGCCTTGAGGTGGGGCGCTCGTGTGAGTAGCTGTTTCCGAGCTACTGATGTCGGGTGAGTCGGCGGCTGGTGATGCGGATCATGGACCAGCGGACCATGGCCTCGTGGTGGTGCGGAAGTCGTTCGTAGTCGCGGACGCGGCGGCGGTGTCCGGTGATCCAGGCAAGACTTCGTTCGACCACCCACCTTCTGGGCAGCACGGTGAAGTACGGCACCTGCGGGCGTTGCACGATCCCCACCGCCAGGCGAAGGGTCTTCCGCGCCCAGTCGAGCAGGGAGCCGGTGTAGCCGCCGTCGGCCCACACCAACGACACCCGCCCGCCGGCGATATCGCGCAGGCGCCGCAACAGGCTGCGGGCGGCGACCCGGTCCTGCGTCGAGGCCGGCGTCACCAGCACCGCCAACAACAGCCCCAGGGTGTCCACGACGATGTGGCGCTTGCGGCCGGCGACCTTCTTCCCGCCGTCCCAGCCCCGTGTGGCCCGGCCGACGGTGGCGGCCGCGCGCACCGACTGCGAGTCCATGACCGCCGCCGACGGTGCCGCTGCCCGGCCTTCCGCCAGGCGGACGCGGTCGCGCAACGCGTCGAGCAGCCGCTGCGACGCGCCGACCTTCTCCCAGGCGGCGAAACGCTTGTAGACCGTCTGCCACGGCGGGAAGTCCGCCGGCAAAGCCCGCCACTTGATCCCGTTGTCCACCACGTAGCCAATCGCGTCCACGATCAGGCGACGGCAGTGCTTCTCCCACCGCCCGCCCCGACCCGCCAGACACGCCGGATCGGGCAACAGCGGGTCGAGCTCGGCCCACTGGGCATCGGTGACGTCGGTGGGATACCGGGCCGTCCGTTCGGTGGGCCGGTGGGAGGCGGACAGGCGGCAGCAGAGGGCACCCGCGGTGGAACCGCCCGCGGGCATCGGGCACGATAACAACGGAACTCCTGGCAGAGCGGCGCTTCGACAACGTCCGATCTACCAGGAGTTCCCTCGTCCGCGCACCAAAAGGCCTCCGCCGGCCCAAGCTCAGAAACGGCCACTCACACACGCAACCGTTCATCCCAAAGTTGTTCGCAACCCTCACCTGCGCGGCGAAGAGTCCCGGGAGCTGACACCGCGTCAAGTGAAGGCTGAACAGCGTCGCCTGCTCGACGATAGGAGCGTCGACGAAGCTGCAGTCGACGAACTCGACAGGGAACTGTACCGACGCGGCTTCGAGGTCGAGGGTGCCTGTGATCCGCATGTCCCGAAGAACCAACGTACGGGGATCACCGAGACGGCCGAGCAGGATCGCCTGCACCTTCAACGCACGAATGGTTTCGTGAGCAGCTGAGTGGTCAACCGCTTCGCCCGACCTGATCGCGCCGATTAGGCGAAGTTCGGCAGCAATGGGTTCGTCCGTCATCGCGTCACCTCTGGACCGTCCGGGTGACAAGTAGGTCGACAATCGGGAGCAGACCGTTACTGCCATGCTGCCGGATTCACCCGAACGAGTGCCAGAGAGAGCTGGCGCAGTCCCTGGACGAGCGAGAGAGCCTGCGTGTCGCAGCACGTCTAAGCCGATGGTGCTGCGCTCCCCAGGCGTGGCCGCGCACCCATCGAACTGAGCCGCGAAGCTGAAGCTGACCCCCTCGAGGTTATCTGCATTCGAATCGCAGCCTCCCCGTGTGGCAGATCCTGGCGGAACTCGACCTCGCCGACGAGCACCGCGCGCTCGGCGGGACCTGGATCGGGTGATCACGGCAGCCGCAGCGCGGTGAGCATCGCCCGCCGCTCGTGATAGGGCAGGTGCTGTGTCGATCAGCCGTCTAGGAGCAGCAGGTCGAACACGTAGTAGGCGACCGGTGCGACGCGCAACGCCCAGACGCCCACGGTGCTGCGAGTGTGCCGCTGCAGCAGCCCGCTTCTAGCGCCGACGCCAACGGCACATTGTCCGCAACTACTTCCGGGCACCGCACATCCGCTACGCCGCCATGTAGCAACCGAACACGTCTAACTCAATAGTATTCATCGACCACACGCTTCAATGTCGATTCAAGGAAGTAAAGAAAGCCTTCAATGTCTTTCGAGACCTCTTCCGGCGGAGCACCCATGGATTGGTAGACATTTTCATTTACAGGCCCTGACGACAGCAGATATACCGGGGATCCTGAACTCGGAATAGCGAAAAGCCCGCCGCCGCCATCACTTCCGAACACGTAAATTCGTCCGTCGACAATCTCCGGAGCATACATAGGGGTGCCGTGCTCGCGCGAGTTGAGAACGAAGTCGACTGGATGAATAAAATAACCATTGTTCAAATCGGGTAGCTGCACTTCCCGAACTGCGGTATAGAACTCAACCAGGTCCACTGGAAGATCATCGAGCGCGCCAACCGGTCCATCTCGGACAGGTTCGACCCGATTACCCTCTGCCTCGTAGCCGTAAACCTGCTCGAACTCCGACTCGAACCGCTCGACCAGTGGCCCCATTCGTCCAAGCCACGCCTCCAAGTCCACCTCAAACGCCCCTTAGTTCTTTTTCGATCAATGATACCAGAAGAAACCCGAGAACTCCTCGTCGATCCTACGTGCGAACTGCTCTATTTGGCCCCTGTTTGCGTTCGGATTGTCGCGCGCGAACTTGTTCCAGCGATCGGTGATGTGCTGGTGATGATTGGTCTTAGGGCCTGGTATGCGACTACCTTGGACGCCTCTGATGTTACTTGGCGCATCGAAATCGAAGTCTCTGAACTCGGGATGGTTCCGATACATGCTGGGTATGGCATGATGAGCGTCTCAATTGTTTGGAAGTCGGGGCTTACCTCCCGCTTGCAATGCGACCTGAAAGCGTCCTCGATAGTTTTCCGCTGCGGGCGGCTGTCTCCCGCTGCCCTTGTTCAGCTTTCCTATGGCCCCGCCGCCGCCGATCGCGGCGAGCATCGAGATCGCCGCGTCGGTTCCCATGCCGACATCAGGTCGCGCCAACACGAGGTCTACAATGAAGGAGGCCGAGCACTCCCTCCCGATCCAGTTGCAAGACCGTTCGAGGAGTGTGTAAACCTCTTCGGCGAGCAAAAGTCCGGTGTCGTCATCCTTGCGATACGGCATGTTCTGCATGTCTTTTTTAGCCTCATGCAGTAGCTTGCCGAGATCCGGGGCGGTGGAAGGCAGGAAGACGTCGTTGATGTAGTAAGTATTGGCGTTGCGGTCATAGGTCAGGACAAGTCCGTCTGCTACCTCCGAACTGAAAAATGGTACATCGTCACTGCTGGGGCCGCAGCATTTGTCGTAGTTCTTCGCACCGCATCCCGCGCCGTCGATGCCGCATTGCGCGATGAGGCCGGTGGGGTCGCTGTAGGTGGTGGGGTTGTTGCCGGCGTAGGTGTAGCCGGTCCATTGTTGGGAGTCGGTGAGGTCGAGGATGGGGTCGACGCTGATGAAACGGCCGGTGGTGGCGTCGTATTTACGGGCGCCGATGTCGGTGAGGCCGGTGGTTTCGCTGACCGGTTTGTCGAGGAAGCCGTGGCGGTCGGGCCAGGGGCGGCCTTCGACCTGGCCGAGTGGGTTGCCGTAGGGGTCAATGGTGCGGCGGCTGATGGCGAAGCCGACCGACTCGACCGCGACGGCGCTGGTGTTGTGCAGGTCGGAGACGAGGTAGGTGGGGTTGGTGTTGCCGACCCTGACGGCGATGGTGGTGCCGTTGTGGGTGTAGTAGCGGGTGCCGACGAGGGTTCCGGTGGTGTTGTCGCGGGTCAGTTCCTGGCCCGGCAGGTAGAGAGTGGTCTTGTCAGGGTCGCGCCGGATGAGTTGGTTGCCGTCGGCGTCATAGGCGTAGGTCGTTGGCCCGTTGGGTGAGGTGACCGTCTCCAGTCGGTTCTCGTGGTCCCATTTGAGGATGTGTTCGCCGGTGGGCAGGATGCGGTCGGTGGTGTTACCGGCCGGGTCGTACTTGTAGGTCGACACTGTCTGGCCCGCGGGGCCGATGGTAGTGGCGCTCGTGAGCGTGTGTGGTTGTGGGCTGCCGTCGGTCGGGTAGTCGTAGTTTGTGACGGTGTCGCCGGTGGAGCCGGGCAGGGCGTGCTGCGTCTGCGTGTCGCGCAGGCCACCGGTCGAGAAGCTCCACGTCGTCCAGTACGGGGTGGGGCCGCCGATGTTGACGTTGCCCGGGGTGGTGGACGGGGTGGCTGCGCAGTCGTCGGTGGCGGTCCAGGCGTTGTCCAGCCGGCGCAGGGCGTCGTAGGAGTAGCACTGGGTGCGGACCAGTGCGCGCGGCGCGGTTCCCTGGATGTTGACGGTCTTGGTGACGTTGCCGACGGCGTCGTAGGTGTAGCGGGTGTCGTCGATGTCCGGCTCGGCTTGTTGTGCCGACAGCTTGGTCTGGGTGAGGCGGCGGGTTTGCGCGTCGTAGTCGTAGGTGAGCTTGGCGGTGTTGTTCGACGGGCCGAGGGTGAACTGGCGGGCTTCGCCGTATGGGGTGTAAATCGAGTCCGTGACGTAGGCGTTGTAGCCCGCGGTTGTCACCGGCTTGCCGTACTTGTTGTAGGTGACGCCGATGGCCTCACCGGGCAGTCCACCGGCGGTCGGCTGTTGGATCTGGGTGACCTGGCCGGTCCTCGTGTAGCCGTAGGTGGTGGTGTAGAGGGCGTTGAGCCCGGTCTCGGCCGCCGGGATCTGGACGATCGTTTTGCCGACCCAGCCCGCTCCGGTGTATGCGCTGACACCGGAGAGGTATTTGCCCTCGGGTGTGTGCCGGGTGGAGTACCAGGGCAGGCCGACGCCGTTCTGCGCCCCGTCGTACAGCCACGACGCGAGAAGGGTCCCGTTGATCGAGTCGGCGTGCTGGGCGGTCTTCCGGCCCAGCTCGTCGTACTTGTAGGCCAGCGTCCTGCCGCGCGCGTCCTTGGTGCTGGTGATCTGCCCTGCCAGGTCATAGGTGGTGGTGGAGGTGCCGCGGTCGGGGTCGGTCTGGCTGATCTCACGGCCGAGCAGGTCGTAGGTGTAGGCCCACTGGTTGCCGACCGGGTTGGTGAGCTTCTTGCGCTGTCCGAGTGCGGTGTATTCGGTGACGTTGGTTTGGTAGGTGCCTCCGGACACGACGGCGCCGTTGACCGTGGGCAGCGTGGTGTATTTCCGCACCTCGGTCTCGCGGCCTCGGGCGTCGGTGATGGCGGTGGTCGTGGTCCCGCCCTGCGGTGGGATGACGGTGACGCGGTCGCCGCCGTGGACGGTCTTGGTCGCCCAAGTCCGGGTCACGCCCTTGTACGCCGTTTCCAGCACTGTGCGTCCCGCGCCGTCGTACTCGGTGACCGTGCGGTTGTTGACCGACTTGTAGTCGACCCCGATCAGGGTTGTACTCGGGCTGCCGTTGGTGAGAAAGCCGCTGCTGGTGTGCCTGACTCGGCCGTGGGTGTCGTAGGACAGGTCGGTGACGACGCGGCCGCCGTCGAGCGCGTCCGCTTGGGTCTGGCGGAGCTGACCGAAGGCGTCGTACAGGTCGACCTTCGTGACGTAGTTGGTGCCTGTCCGGTAGTCGACGAAGGTCTTGCTGGTGACGGCGAGTGGGCCGTCGGCGCGGAGCAGGTAGTCGTAGGTCGTGGTCGCCGGGTCGAAGCCCTTGCTTTGGCTCGGTTTCCAGACCGCGGTCAGCCTGCCCAGCGGGTCGTAGGTGGCGTCGGTGCGTCGTGATCCGACGTCGAGGCTGACGGTGGTGTTGCCGCGAGAAGGCTCGAACTCGGCGGTGCTGGTCTGGTTCTTGGCGTTGGTCGTCACGGTCTTGGTGAGCACCCCGCCGTCGGCCGGGGTGTAGGCCGTGCGGGTGGTGCGTCCGAGGGCATCGGTCGAGCTGGTGGAGCGACCGGCGGCGTCGAAGGTCGCGGTCGCCGTCGTCGCGTAGGTCAACCGGTCGTTGTCGTTGGCCGTAACTGAGTCGATCCGGGTGGGGTCGCCCGCGGTGACCTCTCCGAGAGCCGACTTCCCGTCGTAGTAGGTGCGGGTCGAGCTGAGGATGGCGCTCTGCGACGTCCCCTCCGACGGGCAGACCTGCTGGGAGACCGTCGTTTCCGCCACGCGGTCACGGACCCAGGTCGTGGTGTTGTCGGCATAGGTGGTCGTCGTGCAGAGGTCGGGCACTCCGTCACCGGACTCCGTCTGGGCGGTCAGCCTGCCAGCGCGTCGTACCGGTGTGTCTTCGTCATCGTGCGGGTGCCGCCGGCGGCGAGGTCGGTGATGGTCCGACTGCGGGAAAAGCCGGTGAGCTCCGCGGTCAGTGCGGGCAGGTTCGCGCGTTGCCGGGTCGCGGTGGCGCCGAGGACCTGTGGCACGGTGATGGACGTGGAGATCCTGCTTACGCTGTCGCCGTTGAAGACCTCCTTCTCGAAGGCGGTGTCGGCGAACTGGCGGTGGTCGGTGACCTCCTCGTTGAGCGAGTTGCGGACCGTGGCCGGTCGGCGGCCGTTGTTGGGCATGACGTCGGCGTCCATGCCGCGGAAGTAGGTCGTGCGGGTGAGCGTCTGCTTGTCGTGGACACTGTCGACGGTGTGCCCTGTGTTGCCGGTACGCACCTCCACTCGGCCGTAGCCGCGGAACTGGCCGTAAGTGCGGTGTTCGGGCTTGACGATCTCGACGTCGTCGTAGTGCCACGCAGGCGTACCGAGGTAGGTGTAGGCGGTGACCTGGGTCGGTGAGACCTCGGTGAGGTCCTGCACTTCCACGCGGTCGACGACGTACTTGTGGAAGAAGTCCAGCGTCGGGTCGACGTTGTACGGCTGCGTCCAGTAGACCGGGTAGCAGCGGCGGTCGTTGTAGGCCAGGTCGGTCGGCACGCTGGACGCCGTGCAGTCGCGTGAGCTGTAGAAGACGTTGATCGACGTGCCGGTCTCGGTGGCGATGTTGGTGATCCGCCAGTGCACGAGCGCGGGCAGGTTGTTGTAGCCCTGCACTCGATTGTCGAACACCTGACCGGTGAACGTGACCGGCGGGACAGTGATCCCACTCTATCCGCACAGATCCTGTTTCCACCTTCAGCCGTCGTCCGCCGCACTTTTCGTGGAAGGACGTCACGATTCAGCGCGGACGACCTGTTCCTCCGGCTCTGCGGTGAGCTCTCGACGGTGGTGCGGGACTCGTCGGGGCGATGGTTCAGCGGAGGACTCTCAAGGTCGTCGACGGGGTGTGCTGTCCCGCAAAACGACGTTCGCGGAGACCGGTACGACCCGCGAGACGTCGTCGTCGGTGAGCGCGAGTTCCACCGCGCAGAGGCCGACCTGGCGCAGGGGCACGGTCACGGAGGTCAGCGCCGGGACGACGTCCACCGCCGGGCCGATGTCGCCGAAGCCAGCCACGGCGATGTCCCGGCCGGGGACGAGCCCGGCGTCGCGGAAGGCGGTCATCACGCCGATCGCCATGACGTCGTTGACCGCGACGACGAGTTCCGTGTCCCCCAGGCCCTGCTGGGTGAGTCGGCGGCCGGCCTCATGGCCGCCGCGGCGGCTGAACTCGGCTTCGACCACGAACCGCTCCTCGACGCCGATGTTGAGCTCGCGAAGGCCGTCCATGAGGCCTTCGCACCGGTCGCGGGACGTCCGGAGTGCGACATGCGCGCGGACGACCGCGAACCGCCGGTAGCCCAGCCCCACCAGCTCCCGGGCGAGCTGCCTCGCTCCCCCATAGTTGTCGATGCTGACGGTGCTGAAGGGCAGGTCGTGCCCGCTCACCAGGACGACGCTGCCGCCCGCTCTCCGGTAGGCGTCCAGCTCCTCGACGAGAGCGGCGCGCGTGTCAGTGCCGTCGATGCGGCTCCCGGTCAGGATGATGGCGCGGGGTCGCATGCCGCGCAGCGTCCGGACGATCTGGAGTTCCCGTTCGGCGGAGCGGTCCGCGACCGCCATGGACACGACGAGCCCGGCGGCCTCCGCCGCCTCGATCACCCCACCCGCGACGGAGGAGAAGTACGGGTCGTCGACGCCGCCGACGACCAGCGCGACGGTGTTCGTCGTCCCCCTCGCGATCGCCTGCGCGGACAGGTGCGGCGTGTAGTCCAGTTCGGCGGCCGCGGCGAGCACCCGGGCGACGTTCTCCCGGCGGACGATCCGGGTGCTGCCGTTGAGCACGCGCGACGCCGTCGCCTGGGAGACGCCCGCGGTCCGCGCCACGTCGTGCAGCGTCGCCTGGCGTTTCGCGGACGCGGCATCCCCGTGCCGCCGCGAAGGCGCCGCCGAACCGTCTGCCATGACCGAATTGTGCACCGAGCCGAACGGCGCGTTCGAAGCGGCGGGCTGCTTGCGGGTTGTCATCTGGCGGGTGACCTGCCCACTCACGGCGGAATGCGTTTTCCTCCTCGAGCTGGCGGTCCACCGCAGATTCGTTCGGATAACGTCGAGGGCGGCGTGCTTCGCGGTACGGGAGGGAACGGCACTGTGCCTCATCCAGCCAGGCAGACCGTCACCCTGCGCGAGGTGGCGGCGGCCGCCGGCGTGTCCGTCGCCACCGCGTCACGGGTGCTGGGCGGCAGTTCCCGGACCGTCGCGCCGGAGTACGAGCGGCGGGTCCTCCTCGCCGCTGCCGAGCTGCGTTACACCGCGGACGCCTCGGCCCGGTCGATGCGCCGCGCGAACGACTCGATCGCGGTCGTCGCCGACGACCTCACCACCCCGTCGATCGGGATCGCCGTCGCGGCGATGGAACGGCGGGCGCGCGACGCCGGCGCGTTCGTCACGGTCTCGTCGACCCACGGCACCGTCGAGCGCCAGCTCGAAACCGTCCGGTCGCAGCGTGCGCTCCGACCGCGGGCGCTCATCCTGACCTCGAGCCGGATCGAGGCGAACGCCCTGGACGGCCGCCTCCTCGGCGAGTTGCTCGGCTACGAACGCGAGGGTGGCCGGGTGGTGATCGTCGGTGACACCGACATGCCGTTCAACTCCATCGGCTTCGACAACCACGGCTCCGCCAGGGAACTCGCCGCCCACGTCGCCGGGTCGGGGCACCGACACGTGACGATCCTCGCGGGGGTGCGTGGCCGGGGGAACGTCTCCGACCGCACCTCGGGCTTCGTGGCCGGGCTCCGCGACGGTGGTGTCGACGGGCGGCACATCCGGATCTCGCACTGCGCGGTGAGTCGCCAGGGGGGCTTCGACGCGACGCGGCGTCTGCTCGCCAAGGGGCTCGGGCGCACCAACGCGGTCCTCGCCGCCAACGACACCATCGCCATCGGCGCGATGTCCGCCCTCCGTGCCGCCGGTGTCGAGGTCCCCGCGGACGTCTCGGTGACCGGTTTCGACGACATCGAGCTCGCGATCGACGTGACACCGCGGCTCACAACCGTGTCGCTGCCGTTGGCGCGGGCAGGAGCCGAGGCGGTCCGCCTCGCGCTCGCCGAGCATTCGGAAGCCGAGCACCTGACGATGCACGGGCAGGTCGTCGTTCGGGACAGCACGACGGTCCGCGCCGGCTGACCACCTCTGCGGTCCGCCTCCGGGTGATCGCGCACGGCCGGTCGTCAACAGGCACACCGACGTCAGCGGGTCGGCGCGTTCACGTGCCGGAGACCTTGACGCGCTCAGCCGACCACATGCACACTTTCGCGGAATACGTTTTCCCAGTCGGCCTGTTCCTCGCGCACCCGCCGATGCGCCTCCCATGGACGTGAGCCGCCCGCGCCTGAGCCGTCACGCCAGGTTTGCCGCTTGAGGCGAACACCACCACGAGGAGAAGAGGCACAAGTGATCGCCCACCGTCGAATCGCGCCGAGGACGCTTGCCACCGCGTTATGCGCGTTGGCCGCCGTGTTCCTCTCGGTCGCACTGGCCCCCGCGGGGCCGGCCGACGCCGCGAGCTCCACGTACTACGTGAGCGCGGCCGGGAACGACACCAACGCCGGGACCAGCAGCGACGCGCCCTGGCGCACGCTGGGCAAGGTGAACTCGACGAGTTTCCAGCCCGGCGACACCATCCGCTTTCGGGCGGGTGACAGCTGGGTCGGGCAGTTGTGGCCGAAGGGGTCCGGCGCCGACGGCGCCCCGATCGCCGTCGACCGCTACGGGGACGGCGCCAAGCCGAAGCTCGTCGGTCAGGGCGCCGTCGGCGAGGTGGTGCGGCTGTTCAACCAGCAGTACTGGGAGATCCGCAACCTCGACGTGTCGAACGCGAGGCCCGCGACGGGGACGCCCGGTGCGAACCTCGGCGACTTCCGCGGCATCGGGGTGCATGGCGACAACGGCCGGACGCTGCGCCACTTCGTGGTCGACTCGGTCGACGTGCACGACGTGACGGGCGAGGTCAAGTGGATCGGCGGCGACCCCGCGGACAACTCGCCCGGTGTCACCTGGAAGACCGGCTGGGACCGGTCCAAGAACACCGGCGGCATCGTCTTCGCCACCACCGTGCCCAACATCGCCGCGCCCGGCAACCCGACCGTGCTCACCGACATCACCGTGCAGAACTCCACGATCAGGAACACGTCGTTCGCGGGCGTCACCGTGAAGCAGTACACCGGTGACGCGCCGGGAGCCGTCCGGACGGGCTGGGGCACGCGCCGGACGGCCGACGACACCCTCTTCAGGCCGCACACGAACGTCACGATCCGCGGCAACTACATCACGCAGGCGAACACCGCCTTCGGCGGCAACGGCGTCTACCTCACCAACGTGCGAGACGGGCTCGTCGAGCGCAACGTGATCGACCGGGTCGGCGTGTCCGGCATCGAGACCTACTACGCCGACCGCGTCACCGTCCAGCACAACGAGGTCATGGGCACCCGACACGCACAGGGCAGTGCCGACGCGAACGGCATGGATCCCGACGTCGGCACCACCAACCAGCTGTTCCAGTACAACTACCTGCACGACAACGGCGACGGCATCCTGCTCTGCGGGTGCAACTCCGCAGCCCGGTTCGGCAGCGCGGTGATCCGCTACAACGTCGTGACCGGCAGCAAGCGGTGGAACCTCCACATGTGGCAGGAGTCCGGCACGGTGGCCTCCGTCTACAACAACACCTTCTACAGCACCGACGCGCCGAACATGGTCAGCGGCAACAACTCCGGCCGGGCCACGCTGACCAACAACCTGTTCGTGTCCGGGCGATCCAGTGCCGTCTTCCTGCAACAGTCGAGCCTCACCTACAACAACAACGGGTACTCGTCGAACCTCACGACCCGGCCCGCGTCCGACTCCAGACGCGTGGTCGGCGATCCGAGGTTCGTGAACCCCGCCGTCACAGGACCCTACGGCGACGAGAACGGACCGAGGCTCGACACCGCGGCGAACTTCGCGCTGCAGGCGGGATCGGTGTTCGTCGATGCCGGGGCCACGGTCACCGGCAGCGGCGGCCGCGACTTCGCCGGCACGCCCGTGCCGTCCGGCAGCCGACCGGACATCGGCGCCTTCGAGCACGGCGGAACGGCGCCCGGCATCTCGTTCACGGACTCGTTCGACGGCATGGCGACCGGCACGCTCGCCGACGGGGCGAACGGGTGGCGGGTCGTCTCGACCGGGAACGAGGTCCGCGTGGTGGACACGCCCTCCGCCGCCGACAAGAGCGTCCGGCTCAACCGCACGACCGACGGCGGCGGCACCGACGGGACCAACCTCGCCCGGATCTTCGGCACCCCGCTCCAGGGCGTGGTCACGATCGAGGCGCAGGTGATGCGCAACGACACACAAGCAGGCTGGTTCGGGTTGCCCTACGTGTACGACTCCAGCGGCGGCCAGGCCGTCAGCGTCGCGTTCGCACGTGGCGAGATCCACGCGTATGAGGGAAGTACGGCCCGTGTGGTCGGCACGTACACCTCTGGCCAGTGGTATCGGATCACGCTCACCGTGAACACGGTGGACCAGCGCTTCACCCTGGACGTCGACGGCCGGCGGGTGCTGACCGATGCCGCGTTCCGCACCTCGATGCCGGGGATCGGGAAGGTCGCGTGGTACGCGAACGCGGCGGAACGCGGGGCGGTGCACGTCGACGACGTGCGGATCTCGGGCGGTCCCGGATCCACCAACTGATGCCATGAGGGCAGCGCGGCTCCGCCGGGTCGTCAAGGCCCGGCGGAGAACCGTACCCCCGTGCGTCCGGGAGGCAGAGGCGGTTCGGCCGTCGACTCCCGCCAGATGATCCGGAACAGCGACTCGTCGTCCGCCTCGGGCTCGGTGCCGCGCAAACCCGCGATCAGCTTGGCCATGGCCTTGGAGCCGAGCCGTTCGAGGTCCACGTCGACCGTGGTCAGGGACGGGGTCATGAACTGCCCGATGTCGTTGTTGTCCCACCCGGTCACGCTGATGTCGCCCGGGACGTCCCAGCCGCGTTCCCGGACGCCCCGGACGACGCCGGCGGCGACGACGTCGTTGGCCGCGATCACCGCGGTCGGTCGTGCCCGGTTCGGGAGCGAACGGATCGCCTCGATGCCGGACTCCCCGGACCAGTCACCGTCGAAGACTCCGGCGGACGCGAGCCCGAGGCGTTCGACCGTCTCCAGGTAGCTCTGCTTGCGCGCCCGCGCGGAGGCGAACTGGGCGTCGCCGGCCACGTGCAGGAAGCGTGAGTGGCCGAGCGACGCCAAGTGCTCGACCATCCGCACCAGGGGTGTGGCGTCGGCCAAGTCCTTGATGCCGCGCATCTCGTCGTCGAAGTCTGCCGAGATCACCACGGTCGTCCGGTGGTGCAGCTGGTGCTCCACCGAGGGGAGCACGGGTGCGAGGGAGAGGATGCCCTCGAACTGCCCCGAGTCGGCGAGCTCCAGCAGGCGTTCGCTCCTCGCCCGCACGCCGCCCCCGGCGCTCACGACGTCCACGAAGTACCCGGCGCCGTCGGCCGTCGCTCCGGCTCCCGCCAGCATGCGCGACGGGTTGAACCCTATGGCGGGCATGAGGATCGCCAACCGGCCGGTCTTCCGCGTGCGCATGGACCGCGCCACCAGGTTGGGACGGTAGTCCAGCTCGCGGATCGCGTTCTCCACCCGTGCCACGGTCGCGGGCTTCAGCCCGCCGTTGAACCGCAGGAACCGCGACACCGTCTGGGGTGACACACCGGCGAGTCGCGCCACGTCCGTGATCGTCGGCCGTCGTCGCGCCGTGTCAGCGCCAGCCATCCGCGTCACCCAACCCCTCGCCAACGTCCAGGTGAGAACCGAGGGTACACACTGTTGACGCAAAAAGTGATCGATCACTATTGTCCTCGCAAGCCAAAGAGTGAACGATCACTTTTTGGGCCGAGCGAGTCCCCGGACGGACCCACGTCACCCACCGTGTGTCGCTGCGCCACTCAAGGGAGCACTGCCGTGAGCTCCATCAACGAACTGCGCCGGCTGCGCGGGCCCCAGCGGGGTGCGCGACAGCAGAACAAGGCCGCGCTGCTCTTCCTGCTGCCCTGGTTCGTCGGGCTCTTCGGGATCACGATCGGCCCGATGCTGGCGTCGCTGTTCCTCAGCTTCACCGACTACAACCTGTTGCAGCCGCCGGAGCTCAGCGGACTCGACAACTGGACGCGCATCCTCCACGACGAGCGCCTGCACAAGTCGCTCGGGGTGACGTTCACCTACGTCCTGGTCTCCATCCCGTTGCAGCTCGCGCTCGCCCTGGGGCTCGCCCTGCTGCTGGACAAGGGACTGCGTGGCCTCGCCTTCTACCGCTCCGCCTTCTACCTCCCGTCACTGATCGGCGGCAGCGTCGCGATCGCCGTGCTGTGGCGCACGGTCTTCGGGACCGACGGCCTGGTCAACGATCTGCTGGCGCTCGTCGGCATCGAGGGGCAAGGCTGGATCTCGGAGCCGGGGACGGCGCTGTCGACCCTCATCGTGCTGAACGTCTGGACGTTCGGCTCCCCCATGGTGATCTTCCTCGCCGGGCTGCGGCAGATCCCGACCGCCCTCTACGAGGCGGCCTCCGTCGACGGGGCGAGCCGCCTGCGCCAGTTCCGCAGCATCACCCTCCCGCTGCTGACACCCATCATCTTCTTCAACCTGGTGCTGCAGATCATCCACGCCTTCCAGACGTTCACCCAGGCCTTCGTGGTCTCCGGCGGCACCGGCGGTCCCGCCGACTCCACCCTCTTCTACTCGCTGTACCTCTACCAGCGCGGGTTCGGCCACTTCGACATGGGTTACGCGTCCGCGCTCGCGTGGCTGCTGCTCCTCATCGTCGCGATCTTCACCGCGATCAACTTCTGGGCCTCGAAGTACTGGGTGTTCTACAATGACTGAGCGCAGGATTCGCGCCCTCCTCAAGCACTTCCTCCTGGTGCTGTGCGCCCTGACGATGCTGTACCCCGTCCTGTGGATGGTGGTCGGCTCCCTGCGCCCGAAGAGCGAGATCTTCCGCAACCCGGGGCTCGCCCTGACGGACTTGCGGCTGGAGAACTACACCGACGGTTGGCACGCCTACGCCGAACCGTTCGGCTACTACATGATCAACTCGCTGATCGTCGTGATCGGCGCGATCCTCGGGAACCTCGTCGCCTGCTCCATGGCCGCGTACGCGTTCGCCAGGCTGGAGTTCCGCGCGAAGCGGGTGTGGTTCGCCATCATGCTCGTCACGATCATGCTGCCGATCCACGTGATCATCGTGCCGCAGTACGTGCTGTTCTCGGAGCTCGACTGGGTCAACACGTTCCTGCCCCTGATCGTGCCCAAGTTCCTGGCGACCGACGCCTTCTTCGTCTTCCTGATGGTGCAGTTCATCCGCGGCATCCCGCGCGAGCTCGACGAGGCGGCCAGGATCGACGGCGCCGGGCACGCGCGGATCTTCCTCAGCATCATCCTGCCGCTGATGGTCCCGGCGCTGGCGACCACCGCGATCTTCACCTTCATCTGGACCTGGAACGACTTCTACTCCCAGCTCATCTACCTCACCGACCCGGGCATGTACACCACTCCCCTCGCGCTGCGCGCCTTCGTCGACCAGCAGGCCGAAACGGACTGGGGCTCGGTGTTCGCCATGAGCGTGCTGTCCCTCGTTCCCGTCTTCCTGGTCTTCCTCGTCGGGCAGCGGTTCCTGCTGAAGGGAATCGCGACCACCGGCGGCAAGTAACCGAGAGGGCTACCGGGCACGCAGCGCACACGGACCACGGCCGGTCGGAAGCGTCGCGGCAATCAATTGGACACGAACGTCAGACCAGGGAGAACCACACGATGACCAGGCCCTTCAGCCGCGTCGCGATCGGAGCGGTCGCCGCACTCTCACTCGTGCTGACCGCCTGCTCCGGCGGCAGCAACGCAGGCTCCGATCCCGAGCTCAGCGACAAGCCGGTCACCATCCGCGTCACCTGGTGGGGAGCGGACGCGCGAGCCAAGCTCACCGACGATGCCATCGCTGCCTTCCAGCGGGAGCACCCCAACATCAAGGTCGAAGGGCAGTACAAGGACTGGGCCGGCTACTGGGACGCGCTCGCCACGACGACCGCGGCCAGGGACTCCCCTGACGTCATCCAGATGGACGAGCTCTACCTCGCGTCGTACTCCGATCGCGGAGCGCTGTACGACCTCGGCAAGGTCAGGAAGATCGTCGACACCTCGCAGTTCGACGACGAAGCCCTGTCCACCGGGCAGGTCGGGGGGACGCAGTACGCGCTTCCGATCGGCATCGGCGTTCTAGGCGTCGTCGCGAACGTCGACCTGTTCAAGAAGTACGGCGTGGAGCTCCCCGACGACAAGACGTGGACGTGGGACGACTACGCCAGGATCGCGAAAGAGCTGACGACCAAGAGCGGCGGCGAGATCCGCGGTGTGGGCGGCGCACCCGGCTTCGACGCCGGCAGCCTCAAGTACTGGGCCCGTCAGGACGGCGGCAACCTCTTCGACCAGGACGGCAACGTCTCGCTCGAACCGCGGTCGCTCGTCGGGATGTGGAAGTTCGGTCTGGAGCTGATCGCCGCCGAGGCGAGTGTCAGTGCCTCGACGATGGTCGAGGACCAGACCGCCGGGATCACCGCCGGCAGCTTCGCCACAGGCAAGGCGGCCATCGGCACGATCTACAACACCCAGATCACCGCGCTGCACAAGGCGGCGGGCGCCGACCTACGGCTGCTGCAACTGCCGCGCGTCGAGGGCATCGACGCCAACTTCTTCAAGCCCTCGATGTACTGGGCGGTCTCGAGCCAGAGCGAGCACCCGGCCGAGGCCGCGGCCTTCGTCGACTTCATGCTCAACCACCAGGACGCCGCCGACGTCCTCAAGACCGAGCGCGGGATCCCCGCGAACAAGGAGATGCGCCGGCACCTGGAGGCCGGTCTCACCGGAACCGACCGGACGGCGGTCGAGTACATGAACGCGGTGACACCGGGCAAGGCGCCGGTCGTGACGCCCAACGGCGGGAGCGGGATCGAGCCGATGCTGCAGCGCTACACCCAGGAGGTCTACTTCGACAAGACCTCGCCCGAAGCCGCCGCAGAGGCCTTCATCAAGGAGCTCCAGGGTGAAGTCGATGCGGCCAAGTAGCCGCACTCCCCCGGGACGCCACCGCGCCCCCGGGAAACACCGTCAGGACGGCGTCTCGATCGCGGTCCGGGACGGCGACACCGAGCTGTTCCGCTACGTGTACCGCCCGGACACGGTCCAACTGGAGTCCCCCAAGCCCTACATCCACCCGCTGCGCACCCGCGCCGGCCGGGTGGTCAGCCTGTTCCGCCCCCACGACCACGTGTGGCACAAGGGCATCGCGTGGTCCCTGCCGCACGTCGGCGCCGAGAACTTCCGGGGCGGTCCCACGTATGTCCACGGGCAGTTCTACGTCCGGCGCGCCGTTCTTCACCGAACGCCGGACGCTGCGAGCGGACCTGATCACCCGACAGGCCTGGGCGTTGACGTTCGAGACGACGATGACGAACGTCTCCGGAGCAGGTGTGGCCATCGGATCGCCCACCACCAAGGGACGGGAGAACGCCGGTTACGGCGGCCTGTTCCGGCGGGGGCCGCGATCGTTCACCGGTGGGCGGTTCGTGAGCGCGGACGGCGCCGCCGGCGAGGAGGTCCGCGGCAAGCGCATGGAGTGGCCGGCCTTCGCCGGCCGCCACGACGAGACGTCCGCGCGGTCACTCGTGCTCATGGTGGACGACACGACCAACCCGAACCACCCGCCGCAGTGGTTCGCCCGCGCCGAAGAGTTCGCGTGGCTCAACCCCGCACCGTTCTTCAGCGAGGAACTGACCGTCGAACACGGTGCCACCGTGCGGATCCGGTACGGCGTGGGCGTTGCCGACGCTGACGCGAGCGTGGCTCCCGCGCTCGCGCACGCCGTCCGCCAGGTGCTCGCGCGGTCCCATGCACCGAGCGCTGCCGGGCAACCCGCATGAGCGCGGTGACCGGCCAAGACCCGAGGGCGCACGCGCTCCGGGCGCTCGACCCACCCGATCCCCTCACCGCGGCCTGAGGACCGCACCGAACCAAATGGGACGGCGACCTGGACACACCGGTTCGTGCCGACCAACGTCGAACGATCGTCATTTGCGCAATCTTGCGCAACAGACCGCATGTCAGCAGGGAGAACAGACGATGACGTCGATCTCGGTCCCGGTCGAGGGGACGCCGCCCGCGCGGCGGTCGGGGTCCTCCGGTCGCAAACGGGTCGAGCGGAGGGGTTGGCTGTTCGTCGGGCCGTTCCTGGCCGTGTTCGCCCTGGTGTTCCTGGCGCCGATCGTCTACGCCGTGTGGTTGAGCCTGTTCCGCGAACAGGCGTTCTTCGGCGGCACCACGTTCGTCGGGCTGGACAACTACGTCACCGCCCTCGGTGACGACAAGTTCTGGTCGGCGTTCGGGCGCGTGCTGCTGTTCCTGGTGGTCCAGGTCCCGATCATGCTCCTGCTCGCGCTGGTCGCGGCCCTGGCCATCGACAGCGCCCGGTTGCACGCCGCCGGGTTGTTCCGGATCGTGATCTTCCTGCCGTACGCGGTGCCCGCCGTGGTGGCCACCCTGATGTGGGGCTTCATCTACGGCGACACCTTCGGCCTGGCCGCCGACCTCAACGACCTGTTCGGGCGGTCGGTCGTCCGGCCGCTGTCGGACGACTGGATCCTCGCCTCGATCGGCAACATCGTGACCTGGGAGTTCGTCGGCTACAACATGCTGATCCTCTACTCGGCGCTCAAGGTGGTGCCGCGCGACCTGTACGAGGCGGCGGCCATCGACGGCGCGGGCGCGTTCCGGACCATCGTGAGCATCAAGCTGCCCGCGATCCGCGGCGCGCTGGTGATCGCCACCATCTTCTCGATCATCGGCAGCTTCCAGCTGTTCAACGAGCCCAACGTGCTGCGGACGCTCGTGCCCAACGTGATCACCACGTCCTTCACGCCCAACATCTACGCCTACAACCTGTCGTTCGGCGGCCAGCAGTACGACTACGCGGCCGCCGTCGCGATCATCATGGGCGTCATCACCGCCGTCATCGCCTACGTCGTGCAGTTGCGCGGCGCGCGGAAGGACTCGTGACCGCCGTGGCCACCGCAGGTTCGTTCCTCAAGCCCCGCAAGTCGGTCACGCTGACCGTCGTCATGACGGCGTACCTGGTCTACACGCTGGTGCCGCTGGCGTGGCTGCTGATCAACGCGACCAAGACCCAGGCAGCCCTGTTCAGCACGCCGGGGCTGGCCTTCGGCGGCCCGTTCGCGCTGTTCGACAACATCGCCGAGACCTTCACCTACGACGGCGGCATCTTCCTGCGCTGGCTGGGCAACACCCTGCTCTACGTCGTCGTGGGCGCGGGCGGTGCGACCGCCCTGGCGACCGCCGCGGGCTACGGCCTGGCCAAGTACCGGTTCCGCGGTCGCAAGGCGGTGTTCGCCGTGCTGCTCGGCGCCATCGCGATCCCCGGCACCGTGCTGGCCGTGCCGACGTTCCTGATGTTCAGCAACCTGGGCCTGACCAACACGCCGTGGGCGATCATCATCCCGTCGCTGATCAGCCCGTTCGGCCTCTACCTGATCTGGGTCTACGCCACCGAGGCGGTGCCGGACGAGCTGATGGAGGCCGCCCGCATCGACGGCGCGGGCGAGGTCCGGATCTTCCTCACCGTCACACTCCGGTTGCTCGCGCCCGGCATCGTCACGGTCGCGTTGTTCGCGGTCGTGTCCACCTGGAACAACTACTTCCTGCCGCTGATCATGCTCAGCAAGCCGGACTGGTACCCGCTGACCGTCGGGCTCAACCAGTGGAGCGCGCAGGCCAACGGCGCGGGCGCCCAGCCGGTCTACCACCTGGTGATCACCGGCTCGCTCATCACCATCACCCCGCTCGTCGTGGCGTTCCTGCTGCTCCAACGCTTCTGGCAGTCGGGGCTGGGCGCGGGCAGCGTCAAGCAGTAGGACCGCCCGGCAGACCCGCGTCACCGCACAGTTCCCACACCCGCCGCGAAAGGACACCCCATGTCACCCACCAGGCGTCCCCGGAAGGTCACCGCCGCCTTGGCTGCCGCGCTCGTCACCGTGCTGTCCGGCTGCACCTCCGGCGGCGACGGCGCGACGCCGAACGTCGCCACCGGCACGCAGGAGGCCGTCGACGCGGCGCTGCGCGAAGGCGGCGAGATCACCTACTGGAGCTGGACCCCGTCGGCCAAGGCGCAGGTCGAGGCGTTCCAGCAGGAGTTCCCCAACGTCAAGGTCGACTACGTCAACGCGGGCAGCGGCAACGACCAGTACGTCAAGCTCCAGAACGCGATCAAGGCGGGCTCCGGCGCGCCCGACGTCGCCCAGATCGAGTACCAGACGCTGCCGCAGTTCGCCCTGCCCGGCTCGCTGGTCCCCCTCGACCAGTACGGCTTCGGCGCCTTCGAGAAGGAGTTCACCGCGTCCACGTGGAACGCGGTGAAGGTCGGCGGTGTCCTGTACGGCGTGCCCCAGGACTCCGGGCCGATGGCCCTGTTCTACAACAAGCAGGTCTTCGACCAGTACGGCATCGCCGTGCCCAGGACCTGGGACGAGTACGTCGACGCGGCCGAGAAGCTGCACGCGGCGGACCCGACCAAGTACATCACCTCCGACGTCGGTGACGCGGGCTTCGCCACCAGCATGATCTGGCAGGCCGGTGGGCGGCCGTTCAGCACCGACGGCAAGTCGGTGAAGATCAACCTCCAGGACGAGGGCACCAAGAAGTGGGTCTCGACCTGGAACCGGCTCGTCGAGGGCAAGCTGATCGCCCCGATGGCCGGCTGGACCGACGCCTGGTACCGGGCGCTGGCCGACGGCACGATCGCCACGCTCCCGTACGGCGCGTGGATGCCGGGCATCCTGCAGTCCTCGGTGCCCGACGGCGCGGGCAAGTGGGCCGTCGCGCCCATGCCCACCTACGACGGCAAGCCGGTCACCGCCGAGCACGGCGGCAGCACCCAGGCGGTGCTCAAGCAGAGCGCCAACCCCGCGCTCGCGGCGGCCTTCGTGCGCTGGCTCAACCACGGCAACGGCATCAAGCCGTTCCTGGACAGCGGCGGCTTCCCCGCCACCAAGGCCGACCTGGACGCACCGTCGTTCAAGGACGTGGAGTCGCCGTACTTCGGCGGGCAGAAGACCAACCAGGTGCTCACCGCCGCCGCCGGCGAGGTCGCGCCGGGCTGGAGCTACCTGCCGTACCAGCTCTACGCCAACAGCATCTTCGGCGACACCGTCGGCAAGTCCTACAAGGAGAACACCGACCTCGCACCGGGCCTCGAAGCCTGGCAGAAGGCACTGGTCGACTACGGCAACCAGCAGGGCTTCACCGTCACCACCGAATGACCTCACGGCGGGACGGCCGAACCGATCGGCCGTCCCGCCTTCACGGAGGTGTCATCCGGTCAGCGCAGGGCCCACTGCTGGTTCGCCTGGCCGTTGCACGACCACAGGACCAGCTTGGTGCCGTTGGTCGTGCCGTGGCCGGAGGCGTCCAGGCACAGGTTCGACTGGACACCGGTGGGGACTTGACCCTGGATGTTGGACACCAGACACACTTGGATCCTGACGATCCGGGTGGACAGGAGTCCCGTTCAGATGGTGATGAAGCACTACCCGCCGGAGTTCCGGGCCGAGGCGGTCGCGCTCT
>NZ_JAJHUO010000058.1 GCF_020859565.1 Saccharothrix luteola
CGGGGCTTTGTGTTTCCGGTGTTTCGCTTGCTGTGGTTGAACCTTAGCTCGTTCGTTTTCGCGGTGTCAAATCGGCCGGTTTCGGCTTCTCGGCTCCGCGACAAACTCGCTTAGCATTCAATTTGTATCAGTTTCCAGAGCGGAGGCAGCACGCTGTGCTGCTTATTCGTTTCTGGGAGCTTGACGCCGCAGTAGTCTACTCGGCCCGATTCGCGGTGTCAACCGCTCGTTCCGAGGTTCTTGCTGGCGACTCGGTAAAAGGTACTCATGACCTTCGTCGGTGTCAAATCGCCTGGTCAGCGGCCTGCGGGAGCGGTGCGGACCGGCATGGCGACCTGTGGACCCGGTCCCTTGGGCGCCACGGGACGGGGTCGCAGCCAGAGCGGGATGGACCGCATCCCCTCGATCGCGGTCACGATCTGCTCCGGCGTGGCCGGTTCGCGGGTCGGCACGGGCACCAGGTCGTAGCCCCAGATCCGGAACTCCTTCAAGACCGTGACCGGATCGTCGCCGAAACCCGACGTCGCCGTGGCGGAGAAGTCCAGGAACACGTGCGGGCGGTCCCGGCGCAGCAGGCGCACCAGTCCGGCCAGCGCGCGGTGACCACGACCGGGCGCGTCCACCCGGACGACGGACAGCTTGCGGCCCTGCAACAACGGCACGGCCTCCAGCTCCTTGTCGAGCCTGGCCGCACGCACGCGGGTCACGTCCTCACCCGCGCCCTCGGGCAGCGGCGCCACCGACACCCCGCCCGTCAACGCCGGTTGGCTGGCCAGCTCGCCGCTGCTCTCCCACGCGGCGGCGTCCACCAGGACGAGCTGTTGCGCCACCCGTTCGGGCAAGTTGACGTCGACGTTGTGCCGCAGCAGCGCCCGCGACGACGGGCACGGCTCGACCGCGACCACCGCGCCGCCCGTGCCGAACCGGCTGAGCATGCGCACGGTCTGGTACCCGATGTACGCGCCGACGTCGAGGAAGATCCCGTCCGGCTCGACGACCGAGTCGATCAGCTCGGACAGGTCGGTCTCCCACACCCCGTTGCTGGACAGCATCGGCAGCATGAAGGCGTCGTCCGACGGCAGGCGCAGCAGGCCGACGTCGGTCAGCACGAGCGAGCTGCGCGGCACGGTGTCGCTGTGCCGTTCGTGCTCACGGACGACGACGCGGCGCAGGGCGTCGGCGGTCTGCTGGGCCTGGTTCGCGGCGCGCAGGCCGACGTCGAGCTTGGTGTCGCGGTCCCGCAGCACGTCCACGACCTTGGACTCCAGCGAGTCGATCCGGTCGAGGGTGCGTTCGAGCGCGACGGCGAGCTTGTCGATGCGCTGGGCCAGGGCGTCGCCCTGCTTGGCGCGCTTGGCCGCCTCGGCGACCACCGCGTCCTCGATCTCGCGCACCCGCCGTCCCTGGCCGGCCATGTCCGCGCGGACCCGGACGACGCCGTCGTCGACGCCCACGAGCTGGTCGGCGAGGTGGCCCTGGTGCTCGGCGTGCTGTTCCAGCTCGGCGCGCAGCACCTCCAGCTCGCCCAGGCCCACGCCGCTGGAGATGTCGTCCTGGCGGCGGACCAGCTCGGAGACCGTGCGCTCGACCCCGTCGACCAGGGACGTGAGCACGTCGCGCATGTGGTTGTCGTAGTGGTCGAGGACGCGCAGGACCACCTTGCGCAGCTGCGGCGCCATGGGCGTGCGGCTGGCCGTGCCGACGTCGGGTTGGCGAAGCAGGGCGTGCTTCGCCGAGTGCAGCGCCTTGAGGGGGTCGACGGTCGGCGCGGGCTTGGCCCGGCGGGCGCGCCAGCCGCGGTAGGCGTGCTCGACGCGTTCGCGGAGGACCTCGCCGACCTTGGCGACGTCACGGGTGGCGCGGACGTGGTCGCGTCCCCTGGTGCCGATCGCGACGGCCGTCGGCAGGTCTTCGGCGAGGGCGCGCAGGAGCTTGGCGGCGGCCTGGACGTCGGGTTCGACGCCCTGGCGGCACGGCACGAAGATCACCGCGTTCTTGTCGAACAGCTCGGCGACCGCGCCGTGGTCGGAGGTCAGGATCGGCGTGGCGCGGGCGGCGTGCTCGGCCAGGGTGTGCGCGATCCGGTCGCACGCGCCGCCCCGGTGCAGGTGGACGAGGCAGTCGACGGCCCCGAGGGTGTCGACCAGTTCGATGCGCGGGTCGGCGGCGGTGGCCAGGCGCAGCCGTTCGGCGGCTTCGGGGTGCGCGTGCGCGTTGCCGACCTCGATGCGCAGCGTCACGTCGTTGCGGTCGGGGAAGGCGGAGAGGAACGCGGAGACGGCGCCCAGCACGTTGCCCGCGCGGTCGAGGGCGTGATCGGCGAGCGCGCCGAAGATCACCCCATCGTGTGCTTCGAGGGCTTGGTCCTCGGCTTCCTGCACGGGGAGCGGGAGGACGCGGACGGTCGGGCCGCCTTGGCGTTCGAGGGTGGCGCGGGTCGTCTCGGAGGGGACCCAGAGCTCGGCGGCGTCGGTCGGCTGGTCGTCGTCGAGGAGGTAGTCGACGACGAAGCGGCTGTCCGGCACGCGTTCGGTGGTGCCGACTCGGATCACGACCGGGTAGCCGGCGTCGGTCGAGGTCGGGAGGCCGGACGCGCGGGCGGCGGCGTGGACGAGCGCGGCGATCGGGCCGGAGCCGAGGACGGAGACGCCGAGCTGGTCGTGCAGGACGGGTGCTTCGGCGCGGGGCCTGGGCACGGCGGCCACCGGCAACCGGCCCGCGGCCACGCCGACGGTCGCGCACCAGTCGCGGAACGCCGGGCCGTCCTCGCCGAACGGGTCGGGGAACTGGGTGCGGAGGGTCTGGTCGGAACGCCAGAGCGCGACGGCCCAGCGCGTGCTGCCGGGTAGGCCGGGCACGGACTCGCTCGCCCAGGCCACGAACCCCGCTCCGCCGTCCGGTCCGAAGGCGGGGGGTGGGGTGCGGCGGGTGGCGGGCTCGGAGACCTCGGGCTCAGGCAGTTCGGGTGCTGAAGCGGCGGCATCCGGCTCGATCTCGGCGGACGCGGCAGGCTCGGCGGGCGGCTCGGCATCGGTGGCGGGGTCGGCGGGCGACTCGGCGGCGGCGATGGGTTCGGTGAGCTCGGCGGCGGCTTCGGTGCCGGCTTCGCCGACCAGGACTGCGGGCTCGGTGGCCGGGCGGGTGCCGTTCACCGAGGTCGTGGCGGCGGGAGCGGCAGCAGGCGGGTTGTCGGCGGGCTGCTCCGCGGCGGGCTGCACCTCGGCGGGCTGCACCTCGGCGGGCGCGGCGGTGACGGGAGCGGCGGGCTGGTCGGCAGTGGGCGGCTCGCCGGGATGGGTTCCTGGGCTGAAGGCCGAGCCCGGGTGGGTTCGGGCGGCTTCGCGGTAGTCCGCGCGCAGCTCGTCCGGGATCTGGGTGCCGTCCGGCAGTTGGCCGAAGCCGTAGCGGACCCGCTGGGGCGAGTGGCCCTTGCGCACCAGTTCCGCCCGGTAGGCCGTGCAGAGCTCCGCCAGGTGCGGGTGTTCCGAGAGCAGGACCCGGGGGCGGTCGGCGAAGGCGGCGGACAGCAGCCACGGGCGGTGGGGGTCGAAGCCCGCGAAGTGGACGCTGCGGACCGGCTCGCCGATCGTCGTCAACGTGCCGTCCGGGCGGCGATGGAGGTCTCGTTGCGAGGCGTTCCACACCGACAGGCCGACCGTCGCGTCACGCAGGACGTGCAGGTTGACCAACGCGGGAGCCATGTCGAGCACGGCCTTGGTGGCGTCCGGCGTGCGGCGCAGCTGCTCGCCGAGGGAGCTCAGGAACGGCTCCGCGCCCGGTGCGACCAGCAGGAACCCGGGATCGAAGACGCCGGTTTCGATCAGTTCGGTGGGTGTCGGGCGCAGACCGTCGTCCGGCAACGGCCGCAGCGCCCGCGGCACCAGGACCAGCGGGCCGCGGCGCACGGCGGCCTCGACCAGGTCCGTGAGCGGGTGGAGCACCTGCACCCACGGGTCCAGGTAGAGCACCGGCACGCCCTGGCCGAGCAGCTGTTCCAGGAGCTTGGGCCGCAGCACGCCGCACAGCTGCGACGCCGTGCAGCCGGTGGCCAGCTCGGCCAGCTCGTCCTGGCCCATCCCCAGGTCGGCGGGGGTGACGAGGCCCGGACCGGAGTTCTCCGGCAGGGCGTCGACCACCAGCGCCATGAACCTGGCCTGCGGGTGGTTGGCCAGGAACGAGCTGGACAGCACCTTCACCGCGGGCAGTTCGGCGGCGGTCGCCACCGTGCAGGCGATGAACGTGGGACGGGATTCCGGACGCGCGGGCACCTCGGTCACGGTCTGCAAACCTAGCTTCTCCGAGTGCCCGGTGTGGACCACCCGCACGGGTGTCTCCCTCACAGGACCGGCAACAGGGTGCGCAACTCGTACGGCGTGACGCTGCGCCGATACGCGTCCCACTCGGTCCGCTTGTTGCGCAGGAAGAAGTCGTACACGTGCTCGCCGAGCGCTTCGGGGAGCAGTTCGGAGTTCTCCATCTCGGTCAGCGCCTCGCCGAGGTTCTGGGGCAGGTTGTCGTACCCGGCGGCGCGCCGCTCGCGATCGGTCAGCGACCACACGTCGTCCTCGGCGGGCGGCGGCAGCTCGTAGCCCTTCTCGATGCCCTTGAGCCCGGCCGCCAGTATCACCGCGTACGCGAGGTACGGGTTGCAGGCGGAGTCGAGCGAGCGGATCTCGACCCGGCGCGACGACGACTTGCCCGGCGAGTACATCGGCACGCGGACCAGCGCGGACCGGTTCGCGTGGCCCCAGCACACCGCCGTCGGCGCCTCGCCGCCCACGATCAGCCGCTTGTAGGAGTTCACCCACTGGTTGGTCACGCCGGAGATCTCGCGGGCGTGCTTGAGCAGGCCGGCGACGAACATCTTGCCGGTGTCCGACAGCTGGTACGGGTCCTCGGCGTCGTAGAACGCGTTGCGGTCGCCCTCGAACAGGCTGACGTGCGTGTGCATGCCGCTGCCGGGCTGGTCGGTGAACGGCTTCGGCATGAACGAGGCCCGCACGCCCTGCGTGATCGCGACTTCCTTGATCACGTACCGGAACGTCATCACGTTGTCGGCCATGGTCAGCGCGTCGGCGTAGCGGAGGTCGATCTCCTGCTGGCCGGGCGCGCCCTCGTGGTGGCTGAACTCGACCGAGATGCCCATCGCCTCCAGCGCCTCGATGGCGTGGCGGCGGAAGTGGGTCGCGGTCTCGTGGCTGGTCTGGTCGAAGAAACCGCCGTTGTCCGCCGGGGCGGGCTCGCTCCCGTCGTCCGGCAGGCCCTTGAGCAGGAAGAACTCCATCTCCGGGTGCACGTAGCAGGTGAAGCCCGCCTCGCTGGCCTTGGCCAGGGTGCGGCGCAGCACGTGCCGCGGGTCCGCCCACGACGGCGAGCCGTCCGGCATGGCGATGTCGCAGAACATCCGCGCCGAGTAGTGGCTCTTGTCGGGCGTCTGCCACGGCAGCACCTGGAACGTCGACGGGTCCGGCTTGGCCACCATGTCCGACTCGTACACGCGGGCGAAGCCCTCGATGGCGGAGCCGTCGAAGCCGATGCCCTCGCTGAAGGCGCCTTCGAGCTCCGCGGGAGCGATCGCCACCGACTTGAGGAAGCCCAGGACGTCGGTGAACCAGAGCCGGACGAACCGGATGTCGCGTTCCTCGAGGGTGCGGAGCACGAACTCCTGCTGGCGGTTCATGACCCGAAGCCTAGGTAAGGACGGTTAACCGTGCGTTGCCGACTCGGCCGAACGCGCTGGGCCGTTTGCCGCTTGGAGGTGATCTCGCAGGTCAGGGACTTGCGGTGGTGTTTCGCGGTGCCCCGGGACGGCTCGATCTACGATTCACCCATGCTCCCTCGTCGCGCCCTGATCGGGTCGCTCGTGCTCGCCCTCGTGGCGGGCTGCACGTCCTCCGGTGGCGCCGGGGCCCTGCCCGACGGGCCGGACCTGCTGGCCAAGGCGTCCGCCGGGATGAAGTCCGTGACCAGCACCCACTTCACGATCAAGGTCGACGGCGAGCTGCCGGGCGTGACCGTGAAGGACGCCGAGGGCGACCTGAACGCCGAGGGCGAGTCGCAGGGCCGGGCGAAGGTCGAGCAGTTCGGCCAGCTGATCGAGGTGGAGTACGTGCTGGTCGGGCAGGACCTGCACTTCAAGGGTCCGACCGGCGGGTTCACCAAGCTGCCCGCGGCGCTGGCGGGCCAGGTGTACGACCCGACCGCGATCCTGGACCCGGACCGGGGCGTGGCCCGCGTGCTGGCCGACGCGCGTGACGCGAAGACCGTGTCGAACGACGACGGCCTGGCGGTGGTCGAGGCGACCGTGCCGCGTGACGTGGTCGCCGGGCTGGTGCCGGGGATCGACGCGGACGTCGCGTCGACGTTCTCGGTGCAGGACGAGAAGTTGCGCAAGGCGCTGTTCACGCTGCCGAGCGGCGCGAAGGTGACGATCGAGCTGTCCGACTTCAACAAGCCCGTCACCGTCTCGCCGCCCGCGTGAGTCCGGCGGTGGGTTCCGGGGTGGGTGCGGTGGGCGCGGTCAGGGCTCGTCGGCTGGCGATCGGCGCGGGTGCGACGGCGGTGCTGCTGGGCGCGCTCGACGCGTACGTGGTCGTCGGCGTGCTCGTGGACATGGTGCGCGACCTGGGCATCCCGGTGAACCACCTGGAACGCGCGACGCCCGTGGTGACCGGGTACCTGCTCGGGTACGTCGCCGGGATGCCGTTGCTCGGGCAGCTGTCGGACCGGTTCGGGCGGCGGGTGGTGCTGCACCTGTGCCTGATCGGGTTCGCGGTCGGCTCGGCGGTGACGGCGCTGGCGGGCGACCTGCCGCTGCTGGTGGTCGGGCGGGTGGTGCAGGGGCTGGCCGGTGGGGCGTTGCTGCCGGTGACGATGGCGCTGGTCGCGGACCTGTGGGCGGCGGAACGGCGTGCGTCGGCGTTGGGCGTGGTGGGCGCGGCGCAGGAGTTGGGCAGTGTGCTCGGCACGCTGTACGGCGTCGGGTTGGCGTCGTTGTTCAACGCGTGGTCGTTCTTCGAGTCGGTGGAGCCGCAGAGCTGGCGGTGGGTGTTCTGGGTGAACCTGCCGTTGGCGGCGATCGCGATGGTGGTCGTGCAGGTGACCGTGCCGCGGTCGGTGCGGTCGTCGGTGCGGATCGACGTCGTCGGCGGCGGTTTGTTGGCGTTGGCGTTGTCGTTGCTGGTCGTGGGGCTCTACAACCCCGATCCGTCGCGGTCGGTGCTGCCGTCGTGGGGGTGGCCGGCGCTCGGTGGGGCCGCGGTGGTGTTCGCCGGGTTCGTGCTGTGGGAGCGGCGGTCGTCGGTGCGGCTGCTGGATCCGGCGGGGGTGGCCATGCGGCCGTTCCTGGCGACGCTCGGTGTGTCGTTGGCGGCCGGTGCGGCGTTGATGGTGACGTTGGTGGACGTGGAGCTGTTCGCGCAGACCGTGCTGGGGCGTGACTCGGCCGCGGCGGCGGGGATGCTGGCGCGGTTCCTGATCGCGTTGCCGGTGGGTGCGTTGGTCGGCGGGTGGTTGGCGGCTCGTACCCGGTTGGGTGACCGGTGGGTGTCGTTCGGCGGGTTGGTCGTGGCTTCGGGCGCGTACGTGCTGATCGCGCAGTGGCCGGCTTCGGTGTCGTCGTTCGTGGTGGGGCGGGACCTGGCGGTGGCCGGGTTCGGGTTGGGGTTGGTGATCGCGCCGGTGTCGGCGGCGGTGCTGCGGGTCGTGCCGTCGGCGCAGCACGGTGTGGCGTCGGCCGCGGTGGTGGTGGCGCGGATGACCGGGATGCTGGTGGGCGTGGCCGGGTTGTCGGCGTGGGGGCTGCACCGGTTCCGCGAGCTGACGGCGGACCTGGACACGCCGCTGCCGTTCGGGATGTCGCCGGAGGAGTTCGCCGAGAAGGCGGCGGCTTACCGGGAGGCGCTGACGGCGGCGTTGCTGACGGAGTACCACGAGATCTTTTGGATCACGGCGGTGATCTGCGCTGTCGGTGCGGTGGTGTCGCTGCTGCTGCCGCGTTCGGGTGGTTGAGGTCTGGGTCGTCGGGGTGTGGGTCGTCGGGGTCAGGTTCGTTGGGGTCTGCTTCGGGTCGCTGGGGTCAACGGTTCGGTTGGTTACCATCGCGGGGTGGCTTGGAACACCGAGGAGACGCGTCGGCGCCTGAAGGAGGCGGCGGTCGTCGAGTTCGCCGCGCACGGGTTGGCGGGCACTCGGGTGGAGCGGATCGCGGCGCGGGCCGGGGTGAACAAGGAGCGGCTGTACAACTACTTCGGCGACAAGGAACAGCTGTTCCACTCGGTGTTGTCGGACGAGTTGGCGAAGATCGCGGCGGCCGTGCCGTTCGACGCGGAGTCGTTGCGGGATGTCGGGGAGTACGCCGGGCGGTGTTTCGACTACCACGTGGCGAATCCGCATTTGGTGCGGTTGTTGCAGTGGGAGGCGTTGGCGTACGGGGACGGGGCGGTGCCCGATGAGGAGGGGCGGGCGGCGCACTACCGGCGGAAGGTCGAGGCTTTCCGGTCGGCTCAGGCGGACGGGGTGATGGTGGCGTCGCCGGGGGCCGCCGACCTGGTTTTCTTGATCATGTCGCTGTCGTCGTGGTGGCTGGCCGTGCCCCAGGTGGCCCGGATGGTGACGGGGCAGGTCGAGCTGGCCGACCGCCGGGCCGCGGTGGTGGAGGCGGCGCGGCGAATGGCATCTGCGCAGGTCACGCCTACGCGGTAGGCTTGATTTCGCCGAGGGGCCGGGAAACACGATCGGGTGAACCTGGCCCGAAAATGTACGGAAACACTGTTACCGCACCTCGGTTGAAAACCAGCGGACCCGCCGAAACCACCCCCGACCGCCCACGACCAACTGCCCACCCGCGGATGACCACACCACGCGCACCGCACGGTGAGTGAAGCGGGCCAGGCCAAGCCGAAAATGAGTGGAACGGGCCGGGCCGGAAGTAGGTGGACGGGTCGGGCCGAGCCGGAAGCCGGCGGGGCCGGGCAGCGGAAGCGGGCAGCGGGCGGACCGGATCGTGGATCGGGATCTGGTCGGGTGGGGTCGGGGTTAGACGGTGGCGGGTGTGGGGGTTGGGCGGGGGCCCAGGGCGAGGGTGGCGGCGGCGAGGATGAGGAGGCCGGCCAGGGTCAGGCAGACGGCGGCGAAGCCGGCTGGGGCCAGGGCGGTGACGAGGACGGGGCTGATGCCGCCGCCCAGGCCGACCAGGAAGCCGTAGCCCGCGAGGCCCGCGCCGCGTGCTTCGCCGGAGGCCCGGCCCACCAGGGTGACCAGCGCGGGGATGGTGACGGCAAGGCCCGCGACGAAGATCGCGCTGCCGACGAGCAGCACGGGGAGAGTGGTGGAGCCCGCTTCCAGGGCCAGGCCGCCGGCGGCGGTCAGGAATGCGGTTGGGGCGACGCGGTCGGCGCCGAAGCGCGCGATCAGCGGGCCGGCGAAGAGGCCCAGGGCGATGCCCGGCAGGCCCGGGAGGCGGAGCAGGAGCAGGTCGACGGCGTCGTGGATGCCGTAGCGCTCGCCGACGGTGGTGGTCAGGGCGGTGTACATGCCGACGAAGGTCAGCAGGAGGGTGATTCCGCCCGTGTAGGCGACCAGGAGTGACGGGCGGCGGAGGAGGTTGGCCAGGCGGGTGAACGTCGTCGCCAGGGCGGTGGGGGTTGGGCGGGGGATTTCCGGCAGGCGGGTGAGGGTGACGGCTACCGCCAGCAGCATCGGGGCCAGGAGCCAGAAGACCCAGCGCCAGCCGAGAGCTTTGTCGACGCCCAGGGCGTAGGCCTGGCCGATCACGCCGGCCAGGAGGAACGAGCCGGAGACGGCGGTGATCCCGACCGCGCGGCGGGCCGGTGGGAGGGCTTCGGCGGCGTACGCGAGTGACACGGACGGGATCGCGGCGGCGAGGAAGCCCTGGACGGCGCGGGCCGCGAGCAGTGGGGCGAAGTCGGTGGACGCGCCTGCGATCACGCAGGCCACGGCACTCAGGGCGAGGCCCAGGGCCATCACGTGACGACGGTCGTAGCGGTCGGAGATGGTGCCGAAGAGCAGGTTGCCGGCGGCGAACGCGAAGCCGAAGCCGCCACCCACCCACGCGGCGGTGGAGAGGGTGATGCCGTAGCGCTCGGCGACGCCCGGCAGCAGCGGCACGGTCAGGTAGAGCTGGCCCACGGCCAGGATCACGGCCGCCACCAGGACCGTCACCACAACCGGTGTTCGGGTCACGGACCAGCGTTGATGGGTCGGCCGGCCGTCGGGGTGCTCGAGACCGCGATCCGCGGGGTGGTCCATGAGGTGAGGGTGGGGGTTCGGCGGAGAGGTTGCCAACGCGCGCTCCGGGGTTCGGGTTCGGGTTCGGCGAGGGTGAGGGTGAGGTGGGTGGGAGGGGCCCGGATGGGAGGGGGAGGGAGAAATCCAACTGGGGCGTTGGAATTAGGGTAGGACGGGGTGGAGGTTAACTCCAACGGTGGAGATGGAATGTGGTCCGCGTCACGGGAGGGTGGGTGCGGTCACTCGAAAGGTCGGTGTGGGGCCGTGGCGGCTGCGGGTGGGGGTTGGGGGACGGACCATGGCCGCATGACGCACCCCGATGCGAACGCCGCCGCCGGGTCCGATGCGAATGCCGCCGGTGCCGAGGCGAGCGCCGCCGGGCAGGCTCGGTCCGCCGAGGCGAACGCCGCTGGTCAGGCTCGGCGCGCTGAGGCGCACGCCGCCGGCCAAGGTCGACGTGCTGAGGCGAAAGGTGGTCGCGGGCGGGGGTTGTGGATCGCTTTCGGGGTGATCACGTTGGCGATCGGGCTCGCGATCCTGCTCTGGCCGGGCCTGACGCTGCTGACGGCGGCGGTGCTGTTCGGCTTGCAGATGCTCGTCACCGGCGTCTTCTGGCTCGCCGCCTCGTTCTCCGCGGACGAGACGGGACGACAGCGGTGGCTCTTGGCGGTGGCCGGGTTGTTGGCACTGGTCGCGGGCATCCTGTGCCTGCGCTCGCCGTTCCAGACCCTGGCGGTGCTGGCGCTGCTGCTCGGTGCGACCTGGGTCGTCGGCGGGGTGGCCGAGATCTTCCACGGGTTCGGCAAGAGCGGGTGGGCGGTGTTCTCCGGGGCCGTCACCGCGATCGGCGGGATCGTGGTGCTCGTCTGGCCCGTGGCGAGCCTGATCGCGCTGGCCTGGCTGCTCGCCGTGGTGCTGATCGTCTTCGGCGCGATGGCCATCGCGGGCGCGATCAGCGCCGATCGCACGCCGAGGGCGGCGAAGGCGACCGCGCCCACCGGCACGGCCGCCACCGCGTGACCCGTCCGGTCAGCCCTCGCGCCAGCCGCTGGTGATGGGCAGCCTGCGGTCGCGCCCGAAGGCCTTGAACGTGATCTTGGTGCCCGGCGGGTACTGGCGGCGCTTGTACTCGGCCTTGTCGACCATGCGCAGCACCTTGTCGACCAGTTCGTGCGAGAACCCCATGGCGATGAGGTCGCGGTAGCCCTTGTCGCCCTCCACGTAGTCGTCCAGCACGGAGTCGAGCAGCTCGTAGTCCGGCAGCGAGTCGGTGTCGACCTGGCCGGGGCGCAGCTCGGCCGACGGCGGCTTGCTGATCGAGTTCTCCGGGATCGGCGGCAGCTCGCCCAGCTTCTCGGCCTCCGCGTTGCGCCACCGCGCGAGGTCCCACACGAGCGTCTTGAGCACGTCCTTGATCGGCGCGAACCCGCCGACCGCGTCGCCGTAGATGGTCGAGTAGCCGACGGCCAGCTCGGTCTTGTTGCCGGTGGCCAGCACCAGGTGACCGTGCTGGTTCGACAACCCCATCAACGTGACGCCGCGGCACCGCGCCTGGACGTTCTCCTCCGCCAGCCCGGTCAGCCCGAGCTGGTCGACGAAGACGCCGACCATGTCCGCGATCGGCTGCTCCGAGTAGTGGCAGCCGGTGCGCTGGGCCAGGTCGTAGGCGTCGGACTTCGAGTGGTCCGACGAGTACACCGACGGCATGGACACGCCGTACACGTGGTCGGCGCCGAGGGCGTCCACCGACAGCGCGGCCACCACCGCCGAGTCGATGCCGCCCGACAGCCCGAGGACGACCGAGCGGAAGCCGTTCTTGTGCACGTAGTCGCGCAGGCCGGTGACGAGCGCGTGCCACACCTCTGCCTCGTCGGACAGCGGTTCGGCGGGCTGCGGCACGGGCAGCGGGTCGTAGGCCGGGAGCGGGTCATGGGTCAAGGATCGGCGGTGGACCACAAACCCGCCGTAACCACCTTCCGCGCGGGGCGCGCCGCCGGGGAGGTCGAGGTCCAGCACGACCAGGTGCTCCACGAACTGGGGCGCACGGGTGATCAGCGAGCCGTCCGCGGACACCACCATCGTGTCGCCGTCGAACACCAGCTCGTCCTGTCCGCCGATCAGGTTGACGTACGCGAGGGGCGCACCCGCCTCGACCGCGCGCCGCGCCACCAGCGGCAGCCGCGCGTCGTCCTTCTTCCGCTCGTACGGCGACGCGTTCGGCGAGACCACCAGGTCCACGCCCGCCTCGCCGAGGGCGGCGATCGGCCCGCCGTCCTGCCACAGGTCCTCGCAGATCACCATGCCGACCTCGACCCCGTGCACGCGAACGACGTCCAGCGTGTCACCGGGCGTGAAGTACCGGCGTTCGTCGAACACGCCGTAGTTCGGCAGGTGGTGCTTGTGCTGCCGGGCCACCACCTCGCCCCGGTGCAGCACGGCGGCGGCGTTGCGCATGCCGCGCTCGTCGCGGTCGAGGTAGCCGACGAACACCGCCAGCTCACCGCACCCCGCGTCGTCCAGCCTGGTCGCGAGCGCGGTCAACGCCTCCTTGGACGCCTCCGCGAACGACACGCGCAGCGCCAGGTCCTCGACCGGGTACCCGGTCAGCGCCATCTCGGGGAAGACCGCGAGGTGGGCGCCCGCCTCCACGGCCTTGCGGGACCACTCGACGACGAGTTCGGTGTTGCCCGCCAGGTCGCCGACACAGGCGTTGACCTGGGCGAGGGCGAGTCGGAGCTGTGGCATGAGGGCATTCTCGCTCACTCGGAGCAGCCAAGGCGCGCGTTGTGGCGGACGTGTCACACCTACGATCGAAGACGTGCGCCGTCCGATGATGCTGTTCCTCGCCCTCCCGCTCCTCGCCTCGTGCACGAGCGTGCTGCCCGGGTCGCCCACGGCGGGGACCGCGTTGGAGAAGAGAGGGCCGGCCGGGGCCGTGCCGGCAGGGCTCGAGCGGTTCTACGGCCAGCAGCTGGGCTGGGAGGACTGCGCGCCCTACGCGACGACCGGGACGACGACGTCGCTGTTCAAGAACAAGAAGTCGCTCGAGTGCGCCCGCCTGGAGGTGCCGCTCGACTACACCAAGCCCGAGGGCCGCACGATCAAGGTCGGCTTGCTGCGCCAGCCCGCGACGGGCGACCGGATCGGCTCGCTCGTGATCAACCCGGGCGGTCCGGGCGCGTCCGGCATGGCCGCGGCGGCGGGCATGGGCTCGCAGGTCAAGTCGTCGCCGGTGGGTGAGCGATTCGACCTGATCGGGTTCGACCCGCGTGGCGTCGGGGCGAGCGAGCCGCAGGTCAAGTGCCTGACCGACGCCGAACGGGACGCCGACCGGCTGGACACCGACATCGACACGTCGGCGGCGGGCCTGGCGCAGACCGAGGCGGAGAACAAGGCGTACGCGGAGAAGTGCGCCTCGGTGACGGGCGCCGACGTGCTGGCCAACATCGGCACGCGGGACGTCGTGCGCGACCTGGACGTCATGCGGTCCGCGCTCGGCGACGAGAAGCTGACCTACCTGGGCTACTCGTACGGGACGCACATCGGCGCGGCGTACGCGCAGGCGTTCCCGGCCAACGTGCGGGCACTCGTGCTGGACGGCGCGGTCGACCCGACGCAGAACCAGGTCGAGTCGCTGATCGCGCAGGGCGCCGGGTTCCAGAAGGCGTTCGACGCGTTCGCCGCGTGGTGCGCGACGCGGCAGGACTGCGCGTTGGGCACGGACCCGGCGAAGGCGAACCAGGCGTTCCGGGACCTGACGCTGCCGCTGGTGCAGCGGCCGGTGGCGGTGGGCGAGCGGAAGTTGTCGTACAACGACGCGATCACCGGCGCGATCCAGGCGATGTACTCCGAGGAGCTGTGGGCGCCGCTGAACTCCGGGTTGACGGAGTTGAAGAACAACCGCGGTGACGTGCTGATGTTGTTGGCGGACAACTACTTCGACCGCGACAAGGAAGGCCGGTACTCCACGATCACGGACGCGTTCGTGGCGGTGAAGTGCGTGGACGAGCCGCGGGTGACGGACAAGAACGTGCTGAACGACGTGGCGCGGCGGTACAAGGAGGCCGCGCCGTTCCTGGACGACGGCCAGCCGCCGGGCGCGGCGCTGGACGCGTGCGCGTTCTGGCCCGTGCCGCCGACCGTGCAGGAGCACGAGCCCGTGTCCGGGCTGCCCCCGGTGCTGGTGATCTCCACGACGGGCGACCCGGCGACGCCGTACGAGGCGGGGGTCAACCTGGCGAAGGAGCTGGGCGGCGGGCTGCTGACGTTCGAGGGCAACCAGCACACCGTCTACTTCCACGGCAACGACTGCGTGGACGAGGCCGGGCACGCGTACTTGATCGAGGTGAAGCTGCCACCGGAAGGGACGCGTTGTTCCTGAAGGATTCCGAGCGTTCCACGCTTTTCCGCGCCTTTCCGCTTTCTGCGGTCTCTTCATAGGCCGACCGTGTGATCTCGCGTCGAGCGCCGCCGTTCAGGGCTAGGCTCTCCGTCACACTTGTGAGGGGTAAGCATGACTGTCGACGGCGTGGCCGACGCCACCGAAGCGGATTTAGCCGGGTTGCGCGACAAACTGCGGGACCGGGAAGCGTTCATCACGAACCTCCCGCGGTCGCCGATGAATCGACTGCTGGTCGAACTCGTCAACGACCGCGCGGCGCACCGCACCTCGGACCCGGCCTTCGTCAGGAGGTTCACCGCCCTCAACGACGCCGAATTGGAGTACGACGGAACGCACACGGAGATCGTCGGCGCAACGGGCGCGATCGTCGTCTGGGCCGGCGGCAAGGTGTCGCAGGCCTTCGTCACCCGATTCCGCCGTAAGTACGTCGAGGTCGACAAGGAGTTGCGCACCAACCACGCCAAGACCGAGGAACTCGCCGGGCTGATCTCCGACGGCGTCCCGCACCGCTTGGCGCACCAGGTCCTCGACCAGGAAGTGATCCACCCCGAGGCCATGATCGAGGTGCAGCGGGTGCTGGAGGGGTTCGTCGAGGACCGGATCACCTTCTGCGTTCCGCCGGACGACGCGCTCGTCCACTTGCCGGACGAGGTGCCGCTACCGGACGGTGCTCTGCGCTACCAGTTCTCGACCGCGCAGAAGACCATTACCGTCCCCGTTCCCCGACCGGTCCCCAAGCACCTGATCGTCATCACCATCGGGCACGGCAGCGATGACGGGCGGACGTTCTTCCCGCCGGTCGGCAGCGTGACCCCGCAAGTGCTGGCCAACGGCCTCGGCCCCGCGCCGGACGCCGCGTTGTGCGTTCCGCTCCAGTGCTACCCGATGCAGTCGGTGAACGCCTGGCAGGGCGTGGCCGGCTGGTCGGCGAAAATCACCTCGGCGAGCATCCCGCACCTGAACGAGTCGAGCGACGCGGAAATGCTGGACTGGATCAGGGCGCACCTGGCCGACGAGATCACCAAGTGGTTCCACGAGCTGGTCTGACCGCACCGACAACCGGGGGACCGAATCATGACCGGACCAGGGCACGAACTCGACGACATGCAGCTCGGAAACCTGGCCGGGGTTTTCGACCGCATTTCCACCGTGCTCCGGCGCGGCGTGCACGTCCAGCTGCTGACCGAGCACCGCGCGACCATGGAACTGCTGAACGTCTCGCACGTCGGGCAGCGCGCCCGCCTCGGCAGGCTGTTCGACGGCGTCGAGGCACAGGCGCGGAGCACCAACGACGACCCGGACGTCGCGCTGGCCTGGATCGCCTACTCCTACACGTGCGAGTACACCGAGCTCCTGGTCAAGAACCCCGCCCCGACCGGCGCGGGGGCACCAGGTGAGCCGCACCTGATGGAGCTGCGCAAGCAGGCCATGGAGAACGTCATCGCGCAGCGCACCAAGCTGCTGGTCAACCTGCCGTCCATCACCGACGCCCTCTTCGCCGGCACGGACAAGAAGGTGTCCGAGCTGTTCAAGTTCCGCGTGGCCGAGGGCCGTGGCGTGCCTCCCCAGCTGCCAGGAGGCCAACTGCCCGCGGCGCTGGCCTCGCTCCGGCAGAACCTGGCCGGCAGCGCGTTCGCTCCGGTGCAGGAGGCCGACTGGTCGGACTCGCTCGGTCCGAACCACAAGATCCTGCGGGTGGACACCAGGGGCTCCGAGTTCGACCTCGGCGGTGTCCCGGTCGTGCTGGTGGAGGGCGTGCTCGACCCGAAGCTCACGCAGAAGACGGTGACCGGCGGGCGGGTCGTGCTAGCCGACGGGACTTCGCACAGGCAGGTCGGCGGGAACTTCGTCGGCAACCTCGTCAGCCAGCGCCGCCTGTACGCGGGCGACCAGGTCGAGTACGACACCAGCCACATGGCGTTGACCCTCGCCGGTGACGCGCACTGGCAGGGCAAGGCCGCCGACTGGCGCATCGACAAGGGCGGCAACCGCCGGACCTACTACGCCGAGGTCCACCCCAAGATCGCCCAGTACCTGCTCAGCCTGGTGCCGCCGGACCGCGACGCGATCACCGTCCTGGACATCGCGGGCGGCAACGGCGACCTGGCCGAGCGGATCATCAGGGAGCTGGGCGGGGCGCGCCCCGAGGGTGACCTGCGGGTGAGGTACGTGGTGGTCGACTACAGCGAGGACGACATCGCCGTCGCGGAGGAGCGCTTCGCCGCGCTCGCCGGCACCCACCCGTTCGCCAAGACGTCGGCCCTCGTGCGGGACGTGTTCGACTACGAGTACGACGCCGGGGCCATGCTGAACGACGTCGGCCTCAAGGCGGCCGACTTCGTCATCAACTCGGGCGGCCTGCTCAACAACCAGATCGGCGACGACGCCGACAGCCCGCAGCGCTTCGCCCGCATGTACGCGAACCTGCTGGCGCCCGGCGGGTACGGCATCTACTCCGGGCTCACCCCGTTGCTGGTCGACTCGGCGACGCACCGGAAGCAGGGGCTGGAGATCCGCAACCTCTACGACATCGAGACCGAGCACCAGATGCACGTGGTGCGCCGCCCCGACTAGAGCCCTCGGACCGGATACCGCCGACCGGACACCCCTGACCCGAGCCACCCTGCGGATCAGCGGTTGGCGAGGCCGTCCACGCGCAGGGTCGTGGAGTCGTCCCGGTGGGTTCCGGTGCTGCCGACGTGCTTGTCGCTGATCGCGGTGCCGTTCTTGAGCACGTGGAAGAGCGCCATGCCGTGACCGCGGCCCAGGTCGTAGTCGTCCTTCAGCCACTGGAGGACGACGCCCGCCTTGGTGGTCGCGTCGTACCCGCGCTCGCCCGCCTCGGACAGCAGCTCGGCCGGCGTCTTGCCGGTCTTGCGCTCGATGGTGTCGAGGTACGCCTGGAAGGACATGGCCTGCTCCTGTTCGTCGGTGTGCGGCCAGCCTACGACAACTTCTCTTGTCCTGACAAGAGTTTTTGTCGGAGTCAGATCCAGAGCAGCTCAGACCCCTTGAACAGGTGCAGGCAGCTCTCCGGACCTTGCAGGCCCATGCGGAGGCTGCCGTCTTCGGACACGACCTGCGCGCCGTCCTCGAACTCCAGGCCCCAAGCGGCCACACGCAGTTCCGGAACCCGCTCCACCACGGCGAACAGGCGCGGAGCCTCCTCCGCCACCATCTCACGCTCTTCACCAGTCATAAGAAGAAAGTAAAGTCGACAGGTCAGGTTGACTAGACGCCTGATCGGGTGATCAAGGGAGCGCCCCGAGTGCGGCAGACTGGCCCCGATCACCGCTGAGGAGAGGGCACATGACCAGCATCAAGCCGACCGACTACCGCCTCGGACTCGCGGTGCGGCTGCGGGAATTGATGCGGCGCGGCGGGATCACGCGGGACCAGGTCCGCGAGACTTTGGGCTGCTCGGAGTCGAAGGTCAGCAAGATCCTGCGCGGTGACTCGTCGGTCGCACCGCTGGAACTGGCGGCGCTGCTCGACCTCTTCGGGGTCGAGGACGAGGAGCGCGCCGACCTGCTGCACCTGGGCGAGGAAGCTCGGCGGCGCAGGCCGAAGACGCCGTGGGGCGCGGCCATCCCTGATCGGCTGCGGAAGTTCTTCAACACCGAGGAGACGGCGAGGAAGATCGAGCTGTACCGGCCCGACCTGCTGGACGGATTGGTGCAGACGGAGGCCTACGCGCGGGCGGTGATCAGCACGAACCCGGCACTGCGTCCTGCCGAGGTCGAGCAGCTGGTGCAGGCCCGGATGGCTCGGCAGAGGCGGTTGACCGAGCTGGATCCGCCGGAGTACACCCTCGTGATCAGGCAGTCGGTGCTGCGTGCGCCGGTGGGGTCGCCGGAAACCCGGTTCGACCAGTTGAGGCACCTGAAGGAGGTCTCCGGGCTGCCGCACGTGACGATCCGGATCATCCCGGACGCGGTCGGCCTCACCGCCGCGCTCTACTTCCCCTTCGCGATCTTCACGCCGAGCGGGGACCGCCCCAAGTCGGTGTACGTGGAGACGTTGACCGACGGGCTGCTGGTGGACGAGGAGAGTCGGATCTCCCACTACGAAGCCGTTTTCCAGGAACTGCTGGCGGTCTCGGTCACGGATCTGCTTGATAGCGTTGAGGCATGACCTGGCGGCGGAGCAGCTACAGCGGCAACAGCGGCGGACAGTGCGTCGAACTGCGGGCGGGGCTCGACGCCGTGCGGGACTCCAAGAACGTGGACGGGCCCGTGTTGGAGGTCAGGCCTGCTGCTCTGAGGGCGTTCCTGAAGGGGCTGCGGACCAGCTCGCGAGGAGCTTGAGGCGTTCCTCGGTCGGCGAACCCACGCGAGCGGTGTAGACCGCGAGCACCACGTCCGGGTCGCCGGTCGGTTGCAGGGTCTCGTAGTCGAGGTCGAGGTCGCCGACCACGGGGTGGTGCATGAGCTTCGTGCCGTGGGTCTTCTCCTGCACCTTGTGCTGCGCCCACAGCTTGCGGAACGTCTCGTCCTTCACCGACAGCTCCCCCACCAGCGCCGCCAACCTCGCGTCGTCCGGGTAGCGGCCCGCGTCCAGCCTGAGGAACGCCACCATGTCGGCGGCGACGGTGGGCCAGTCGCGGTAGAACGTGCGGGATTCCGGGCGCAGGAACGTGTGCCTGGCCGAGTTGCGGTCCTCCGGTGGCAGGTCGCCGAAGCCGTAGAGGGCGTCGGCCAGGGGGTTCCAGGCGAGGATGTCCGAACGGCGGCCCATCACGAACGCGGGCACGTCGACGGCCATCTCCAGCAACCGCCGCAGGCCCGGTCGGACGCGTTGGGGCGCGGGCCGCTTGGCCGGCGCCGGGCGGACGAGGTTGCGCAGGTGGGCGCGTTCGGTCTCGTCCAGGCGCAGCACGCGGGCGACGGCGTCCAGCACCGAGTCGGAGACGGCGGGCGTGCGGCCCTGTTCGAGGCGCATGTAGTAGTCCACGCTCACGCCGGCCAGCATCGCCAGCTCCTCGCGGCGCAGGCCCGGCACGCGCCGTCGACCGCCACCGGGCAGGCCGACGTCGTCCGGGCGGACGCGAGCCCGGCGGCTGCGGAGGAATTCGCCCAGGTCGTGGTTCACCCACCCAGTATGGCCGCCTGCCGCGTGCCGAGCCTGGGTACTGGCAGACCTAGGGAACGCGGTCCCACAGGCTGACCAGAGCCTCTGGTACCCGTGGTGACCAGGTCCAATGTTGTTGCCATGACCTACGACCTGAACAACCGCACTGCCGTTGTCACCGGTGCCGCGAGCGGCATCGGCGCCGAGATCGCGCTCGTCCTCGCCCGGTCCGGGGCGAAGGTCGCGCTGCTGGCCCGCCGCGCGGACCGGCTCACCGAGCTGGCCGACAAGATCGCCGCCGAGGGCGGGCAGGCGCTCGCCGTGGCCGCCGACGTCACCGGTGACCTCACCGACGCCGTCGAGACGATCCACACCGCCTTCGGCCGGGTCGACCTGGTGGTGAACAACGCGGGTGTGATGCTCGCGAACCCCCTCACCGAGGGCCGGGACGACGAGTGGCACCGGATGATCGACACCAACGTCAAGGGCCTGCTGAACGTCACCAAGGCGTTCACCGAGGACCTGATCGAGGCCGGCGCGACCGGCACCGCCGACCTGGTGAACATCTCGTCGGTCGGCGCGCACCTGACGTTCCCCAACTACGCCGTCTACACCGCGACCAAGGCCGCCGTCACGCACCTGTCGGCGAACCTGCGGACCGAGCTGGGCCCGAAGGGCGTGCGGGTGACCAACGTCGAGCCCGGCCTGGTCACCAGCGAACTGGCCGACCACATGGACAACCCGGACGTCGACGCGCACCTGGCGCAGTGGCGTGAGCAGGTGCCGCCGCTGAACCCGGCCGACATCGGCGACGTGGTCGGGTTCGCGACCAGCCGCCCCAAGCAGGTGAACCTCCGGCAGCTCGTGGTGCTGCCGACGGTGCAGGTCTGACGACCGTGCAGGTCCGATGACGGCTGAGCCGCCCGTCGACGGGAGTCGGTGGGCGGCTCACGTCGACCGGCGGCTGCGGTAGGCGCGTTGCTGGCACGCCCGCGAGCAGTACGAGCGGGGCCGGCCGGACGCGGGTTGTGCCACCGGCCGACCGCAGACCTGGCAGCTTTCATCACGCTTTTCATCACGCTGGCGGATCAGCAGCTCGATGCCGTCGAGCACCCGGGCCAAGCCGAACCCGAACGGGTCCGGCTGGTCGTAGCCGCCGGTCTCCCACAGCCGGGTCAACGTCGGGTAGCGGTCGAAGTGGGCGAACAGCGTGTCCCGCGCGCCCCACCACTCCTCATCGCTCACCCCCGTGCCGCGCTCCGCCCGCGCGGCCTCGACCAGGGCGGACGCCTCGGCGTCCACGAGGCGGCCGACCAAGCCGACCGCCGCGACCACCTCCGCCGGCGTGAGCCCGGTGTCCACGAGGATGCTCAACGCGTGCTCGTAGTGGGCCAGCGCGTTGGGCCCGGGCACGGACCGGCCGGGGACCTCGGCCAGCCAGGGGTGGAGCTTGCGCAGCTCCCAGCTGTGCCACGCGAACGCCTCCAGGTCCGACCGCCAGCCGCGCCGCCGCGCCGACGGCGGGTCGCCGAGCACGGCGTCGCGCATCAGGTCGACCAGGTGGTCGCGGCCGGGCACGTGGCGGTACAGCGACATGGTGGTGAAGCCGAGCCGCTCGGCGACCTTGCGCATGGACAGCCCGGTCAGGCCCTCGGCGTCGGCCACCTCGACCGCCGCGCCCACGATCGCGTCGAGGCTCAGCCCCCCGCGCCCGTCCCACAGCAGCTCGACCGAACGGTCGGGATCGCCCGCTTTCCCCATCACGCCTCCATGGTATACCTCTTGGTGTTTACGCCATAAACAGCTTGGGGGCAGTTCATGACCGATTTCCACGTCTCACCAGCCGGGGACGACTCCGCCGCGGGCACCGCCGACGACCCTTTCCGCACGCTGGAGCGCGCACGCCGGGCCGCCCGCGAGGCGGGAGGTGACGTCACCGTCCACCTCAGGGCGGGCACGCACGTGCTGACCGAGCCGTTCGAGCTGACCGAGGAGGACTCCGGGGTCGTCTACCAGGCGTTCGGCTTCGGCACCGACGCGCGGGAGGAGGCCGTCGTCAGCGGCGGGCGGGAGGTCTCCGGGCGACGGGGGCCGGACGGGGTGTGGGTCGCCGAGGTCGGCGACCTGGTCACCCGCCACCTCGTGGTGGACGGACGGCGGGTCGAGCGCGCGGGCGTGGACGGGCTGCCCGGCGCGGTCCGCCGCACCGCGACCGGCTACGTCACCGACCAGCCGCCGGCCTGGCGCAACCCGTCGGGCGTCGAGTTCGTGCACCGGGGCGTCTACCCGTGGACGGAGGCGCGCACGGCGGTCGCGTCCGTCACCGAGGACGGCGAGATCACCATGGCGCAGCCCGGGTTCGGCTGGGCCGTGGACCTCTACAACTCGGAGTGGTTCGGCCAGGTGATGTCCGGTCCCCCGGCGCCGACCCGGGTGGAGAACGACCCGGCGTTCCTGACCGAGGGCACGTTCGCGCTGGACCGCTCGCAGCCCGGCCGGCACGTCCTGCACTACCTGCCCCGCCCGGACGAGGAGCCGCACGTGGTCGTGCCCGCGTTGGAGGTGCTGGTGCGGGCCACCGGCGTGCGGGACGTGGCGTTCCGGGGCGTGGTGTTCGCCGACACCACGTGGCTGCGGCCGGGCAGCGACCGCGGTTTCCTGCACTACCACTCGAACGGCTACTACGACGGCGGCCGGATCGGGCGGGTGGAGCCGGCCGAGGGCGCGTGGCTGACCGTGCCCGAGGAGCACGAGGAGATCCCCGCCTGCGTGCGGCTCGACGGCACGTCCGGTGTGCGGTTCGAGGGCTGTCGGTTCACCCGGCTCGGCGCGACCGGGCTGGGCGCGACCGGCGGGGCGGACCTCGTGGTGCGCGGCTGCGACTTCGACACCCTCGCCGCGTCCGCCATCTCGCTCACCGGCACCGGCGAGGCGTTGATCGAGGACAACCTCGTCGCGCACGTCGGGCTGGACCACTCCGGCTCGGCCGGCATCACGTTCCACGACACCGTGGACTGCACGGTCGCGCACAACCACGTGCACGACGTGCCGCACAACGGCATCGTGGCCAACCCGTCGCGCGGCGGCACCCGCATCACTCGCAACCTGGTGACCGACGCGATGGGCGTGCTGGCCGACGGTGGCGGGATCTACCTGTCCGGCGCGCAGGGCCCGTCCGACAACGGGGCCGTGATCAGCGGGAACGTCATCAAGGACACCCGCACGCCGTACAACTTCGGCCTCTACACCGACTACGGGGCCACGTGGGTGACGGTCGAGGGGAACGTCGTCGCCCGCGCCGACAACACGGCGGTCCTGCACGTCTACCCGCCGTTGGAGCACGTCGTCTACCGGGGCAACTTCTGGGACGCCGACCCGGTCGGCAGCGACGCCGTGCCGGACGGCGTCACCTACGAGGGCAACACCACGATCGCCGACGCGGCCGAACTCGACGCCGCCACCGCGGAGATCCAGGCGCGGGCGGGCCTGCTCACGAGACGGGCCTGACGAACGGGAACAGCACGGTCTGCCGGATCGACGTGCCGGTCAGCATCATCAGCACCCGGTCCACGCCCATCCCGAGCCCGCCGGTGGGCGGCATCCCGTGCTCCAGGGCGTCGAGGAAGTCCTCGTCCAGCTCCATCGCCTCGACGTCGCCGCTGGCCGCCCGCAACGACTGCGCCCGCAACCTGCGGCGCTGCTCGACCGGGTCGGTCAGCTCCGAGTAGGCCGTGCCGATCTCCGCCCCGAACGCCACCAGGTCCCAGCGCTCGGCCAGGCGGGGATCGGCGCGGTGCGGCCGGGTCAGGGGCGACACCGAGGTCGGGAAGTCGGTGTAGAAGGTGGGCTCGACGGTGTTCGGCTCCACCAGCCGGTCGTACGCCTCCTGCACCAGCGCGCCGTGGTCGGCGTCGGCGGCCGGTTCGACGCCGTGGGCCGCCAGCAGTGAGCGCAGCTCGGGCGACGGGGTGTCCGGGGTGACGGTCGTCGACAGGGCGGTCGAGACGGCCGCGTAGACCCCGATGACCGGCCACTCCCCCGAGATGTCCACCTCCGCGCCGTCGCGGAGGGCGATCGGGCGGCCGTGCGCGACCACGGCGGCGTGCTGCACGAGTTCGCGCACGAGGTGCAGCATCGTCGTGTAGTCGGCGTAGGACTGATAGGCCTCCAGCATGGTGAACTCGGGGTTGTGCGAGGCGTCCGCGCCCTCGTTGCGGAAGTTGCGGTTCAGCTCGAACACCCGGTCCACGCCCGCCACGCACAGCCGCTTCAGGTACAGCTCGGGCGCGATGCGCAGGTACATGCGCAGGTCGTAGGCGTTGATGTGGGTGACGAACGGCCGGGCGTTCGCGCCGCCGTGCACGGTCTGGAGCATCGGCGTCTCGACTTCGAGGTAGTCGCGGCCGTGCAGGAAGTCGCGGATGCCGCGCACGACGTCGCTGCGCAGCCGCAGCATCCGCGCCGAGTCGGGGTTCACCGCCAGGTCCACGTGCCGCCGGCGGACCCGCGCCTCCGGGTCGGACAGGCCCTTCCGCTTGTCCGGCAACGGGTGCAGGCACTTCGCGGTCACGGTCCACTCGTCGGCCAGCACGGACAGCTCGCCGCGCCGGGAGTAGGTCACCTCGCCGCGCACGCCGACGTGGTCGCCGAGGTCGACGCCCGCCTTCCACGCCGTCAGGTCCACGCGCCCGGCGTCGAGCATCAGCTGGAGCTCGCCGGTGAAGTCGCGGACGCGGGCGAAGCACAGGCCGCCGAACTCGCGCAGCGCCACGACCCGGCCGGTCACCGAGACGGTCTCGCCGAGGAGTTCCCGCGCCTGGGCCAGGGAGTGCTCGCGCGGGTAGTTCACCGGGTACGGGTCGATGCCGGCGGCACGCAGCCGGTCCAGCTTGGCGAGCCGGACGCGGACCTGCTCGGGGCGGCGCGGCTCACGCGGCTCGACCTTGATCGCGTCGATCTCGGCGACGGCCTCGGCGAAACCGGTGTCGACGGTCTCGTGGTGCAGCGCGCGCGAGGACCCTCGTTTGACCAACGACCTGAGGCTCGGCACGAACCCCTCGGCGACGCCGGCCGCGATGCTCACGCGGGGCAGGTGGCGGGCGCGGGCGAAGCACAGGTAGCGGGGCAGCCACTCCGGGTCGTACTTGGCGTTGGACCGGTACAGCGACTCCAGCTGGAAGAACCGGGACGCGAGGCTCAGCACCGCCCGCCACGTCCGCAGCACCGGTCCCGCGCCGATCCGCCCGCCCTCCTCGAACACCGCGCGGAACATGGCGAAGTTCAACGACACCCGCTCGACGCCGAGCCGGGCGGCGGCGGCCACCAGCTCGGCCACCATGAACTCGTTCAGGCCGTTCTCGGCGGCGCGGTCGCGGCGCATCAGGTCCAGCGACAGCCCTCGCCTGCCCCACGGCACGAACGACAGCAGGCCGCGCAGCTCGCCGTGCGCGTCGTAGGCCTCGACCATCACGCACCGGCCGTCGGTCGGGTCGCCCAGCCTGCCCAGCGCCATGGAGAACCCGCGTTCGGTCGCCGCGCCGCGCCACCGCTCGGCCAGGTCGAGGACGGCGGCCAGCTCGTCGGCCGGTATGTCGGCGTGCCGCCGCACGCGGGCGGTGTGCCCGGCGCGCTCCACCCGGCTCACGGCCTGCCGCACGGCCCGGCGCTCCGGACCGGTCAGGGTGAACTCGCGCACGTCCAGCACGGCCTCGTCGCCGATCTCCAACGCCTTCAGGCCCGCCGCCGCGTAGACGTGCGCGCCGCGTTCGCTCGCGCCGAGCACGCCGGGCAGCCAGCCGTACCGCCGCGCCTCGGCCAGCCACTCCTGCACCGCCTGCGGCCACGCCTCCTCGTCACCGACGGGGTCGCCGCTGGCCAGCGTGGTGCCGGCGAGGACGCGGTAGGTGAGCGCGGCGCGGCCGTTCGGCGCGAACACCGCGCTCTTGTCGCGGCGGGTGGCGAAGTAGCCGAGCGAGTCCGGCTCGCCGTGCGCGGCCAGCAGCCGGCGCACGGCCAGCTCCTCGGCGTCGTCCAGGGACCGGCTCGACCGCACGCCGCGGAAGAACACGTACAGCGCGGCGATCGCGACGAGCATCCCGCCGAACCCCAGCAGGACGCTCAGCCACGCCGGGCCCTCGCCGCCGCGGCGTTGCGGCAGCACCTCGCCGGTGATCTGGTTGGCCGCCCAGCCCAGCTTGTGCCACGTGCCGTGCAGGTGCCCGGGGAAGAGCTCGGCCAGGCCCCAGCCGACCAGGGACAGCACCAGGATCCCGCCGACGAGGACGACCAGCGTCCGCTGCCAGGCGCCGGCGGCCAGCTTGGCCGGGAACGCGTCCTTGACCGCCAGCAGCAGCACGATGAGCGCGACCGTGACGACGACGAAGCTGCCGAGGTCGACGGTCACCCCCCACCGGTCCGGCGGCTCGTCGGCGCCGAGGAACGGTCCCGGGTCGATCCAGTAGCGGATGATGAGCAGCAGCACGACGCCCGCGTTGAGCACCTGGAACAGCAGCAACGCCCACAGCGCGGCTCTCTTGCGCCTGCGCAGCGCCGCGCCGAGCACCACCAGCACGAGGGCGATGAAGAGGTTCGCCTCGACGGGTAGGCCCAGCAGGTACGAGACCCGGAGAATGCCCCTGGCGAGGTCGGACTCCTCGTCGATCAGGAACAGCAGGAGCGACGCCGCCGCCGCCACCTGGACGACGGTCGCGACCACTCCCGCCGTCCGCCACTTCCACCTGGCCACCGCCACGACACGCTCCAAGGGGGGATCCGGTTGCCCACCATGGTCGCCTCACTCGCGGGTCGCGTGCACCTGCGGTCATCCGGGCGTGTCGACGGGCCGGTGGTGGTGTTGAGCGCTGCCCTGGGCGGCGCCTGGTTCGACTGGGACGCGGTGGTGGCGTTGCTGGCCGACGCCCGCGTGCTGGTGTTCGACCGGCCGGGCACGGGGTTGTCCGGGCCCGCGCTGGCGCCCGCGACGCTGGCCCGCGAGGTGGCCGTGCTGGACGCGGTGCTGGCCGGTGAGCCGTCGGCGGTGCTGGTGGGGCACTCGATGGCCGCGCTGCACGTGGAGGCGTGGGCGCGGCTGCGGCCGGGTCGGGTGCGCGGGCTGGTCCTGGTGGACCCCGATCCGGAGGCGCCGGGCGGCGGTCGGCCGTTCGACCTGTCGGCGGTGGTGGCGCGGTGGGTGCTGCGGGCGGGTTTGGACCCGGTCGTGGCAGCTCAGGGGGTGCGGCTGCGGCGGTGGGTGATGCGCTGGTCCACGCTCGGGCGGCGTGATCCGGCCGCGCCGGCGGCACTGGGGTCGGTGTACGGGCGGCCGTCGGTGACGCGGGCCGTGCTGGAGGAGTTGGCGTCCTACCCGGCGCAGGTGGCCGCGGTGGAGCGCCTGCGGGCGTTCCGGCCGTTGCCGCCGGTGCCGTTCACCGTGCTCACGGCGGGTCGGCGGGAGTGCGCGGCGCACGTGGCGCTGGCCGCGTCGACCCCGACCGGGCGTGCCGTGCGGGTGCCGGGCAGTCGGCACATGGTGCCGGTCGACCGGCCGGACGCGGTGGCGTTGGCGGTGCTCACGGCGTTGCGCGGCGGGTGAGCGGGAGGGCGTGGCGGAGGGGGCACGGTACTCCCGTCCGGCGTCGTGCGCGATGTGGTGGACCGACCATGTGAAGCGTCTCGCACTCCGCGCAATTACCCCGGTGCGGGTGTCACGCTGGTCGCGTAACCGTGCAACAAGGTCCCGGGGACCAGCGACGAAGCCGGCCCCGAGGGAGGACGGTCGACGATGACCTCAGCAGAGGTAACCGCGCCTTACGGCAACGGGGCGGGCAGCGCCCCCACCACGAAGAAGGTGCGCATCCACCACCTGCGGGAGCTGAAGGAACGCGGCGAGCCGTGGCCCATGCTCACCGCCTACGACATGTACACCGCGGAGCTCTTCGACGAGGCGGGCATCCCGGTGCTGCTGGTCGGCGACTCCGCGTCCAACAACGTCTACGGCTACGACACGTCGCTGCCGGTGACCGTGGACGAGCTGATCCCGCTGGTCCGGGGCGTGACGCGGTCGGTGAAGCGGTCGCTGGTCGTGGCCGACCTGCCGTTCGGCTCCTACCAGGTGTCGGTCGAGCAGGCCGTGGCGACGGCCGTGCGGTTCATGAAGGAAGGCCGCGCGCACGCGGTGAAGCTCGAAGGCGGGAAGCACTTCGCACCGCACATCGAGGCCATCGTGCGGGCGGGCATCCCGGTCATGGCGCACATCGGGTTCACCCCGCAGAGCGAGCACCAGCTCGGCGGCTACCGGGTGCAGGGCCGCAACGACGCCTTCGACTCGGTGGTCGAGGACGCGCACGCCGTCGAGGCCGCGGGCGCGTTCGCGGTGGTGCTGGAGATGGTGACCAGCGAGGTCGCCAAGCAGATCACGCACGACCTGGCGATCCCGACCGTCGGCATCGGCGCGGGACCGGACACCGACGCGCAGGTGCTCGTCTGGCAGGACATGATGGGCCTGCGCCGCGGGCGCGCGCCGCGGTTCGTGAAGCGGTACGCCGACGTGGCGGGCGTGATGAAGTCGGCGGCGGAGCAGTTCGCGGCCGAGGTGAAGGGCCACCAGTTCCCCGGCCCCGAGCACACCTTCCACTGATCTCGTGATCGTGGGGGGGGGGGGGGGGGGGGGGGGGGGGGGGGCCCCCGGGGTTGACCACCGGGTGGGGGGGGTGGGGCGCCCAGTGCCCCGGCCCCGCGCACACCTGCCACTGCTCTCGGGAGGGGGGGCGCCGGGGGGGCGCCGGCCGGCGCGGCGACCACGTGTTTTCCCACCCGGTTCCGGTAGATGCGCGGCGAGGCGGAATAACCGGCCGCGAAGATTGCCCAGCCGCTGTTCTCGAACGCCGCGGGCTACGATTTGTGCGGGCCGCGCCCGGAACGCCTGTGCCACGATCACGGCGGAATGCACCACTCGGGTTCGGCACGGGGCGGTCCGCCATGGTGTCCAGCGACGCGGGGCCGCCGGCCGGCGCTCACAACCCGTGCCGGCGCACCATCGGCATGATCACCTCGGCGTTCGCCCGCCACACCGGCCGCCGCGCGGCGAGGATGGCGGCGAACAGCGTCGCGCTGCCCAGGACGGCCGTCACGACCACCGTCGTCACGTTCCCCGCCTCACCGCCGAGCGCCGCGCCGCCGAACGCGAACAGCATGGCCGCGCCGCTGACCACCACCGTGCGCACCGGGTCCTGCCAGTGGGCGGCACCGCCCGCATCCACCTGCTCGACCAGCTCGCGAGCCCGTCGGGCGAGGGCGGGGTCGACCGGCTCCAGGTCGCGCAGGCGGTCGGCGACCTTCGCGCACTCCTCGAACTGGGCGGCGCTGGTGATCTCCGGTTGCCCGTCGCGCAGGACCGACCGGCACGCGTCCGCGACCGCGAGCAGTCGCGCGGCGAGCCGGTCGACGGCGCCGGGCTCCTGGTCGGCCTCGGGCTCCTGGTCGGCCTCGGCGACCGCTACCCACTTCTCGGCGACCGCGGCGGCGATCGGGTGCTCCACGTCGGCCTCCGGTGTTCGGGGGAGACGATTCCGATGAGCGATCCGCTCGACGCGAAGATAGCCGAGAACCGCGATGACGAGGCGCCGCCGAAAAAGACGGCACCGGAACGGACGCGGGTGTCCGGGAAACCGGGATCGCTCGGTTACGCCGCCGCGATCGCGGGGTCGTGCCTCGCGGCGAGCCTCGGCCTCGGGTTGGGAGTGATCCACGTTCCGCCGCTGTTCCGGGAGAGCCCTCCCGCCGCGGTCGCCGAGCCGCCGGGCACCGCGTCGGACCTCCCGGTGCCGGGCGGCTCGACCTCCTGGCGCACGACGACGCGCACCTCGGCCGACGAGATCCCCGTCGAGTTCGTCGGCACCAGCGGGCCCGGCGGCCTGCTGACGGTCGTGCCCTACTCGTTCACGGAGCTGACCACCCGCGTCGGTTCGTACAGCTCGCGCGACCCGCTGGACCCCGAGGTCGAGGTGCGGTACGGCGGCGCGCCACCGGAGGGCGCCGGCGACCTGTTCGAGTCGATCACCCGCGCCGCCGCCACCACGTCGTCCACCCGGGAGGGCTACCGGCAACTGGCCCTGGTCCGGGCTCGGCACGGGTCGTTCGCGGCCGTGGAGTGGGAGTTCGAGCACCGGACGGCGCAGGGCGGCAGCCGCTGGTCCCGCGCGCACTACTGGCGCGCGGGCGGCATCGAGTACGTCGTGCTGGTGCAGGCACCGCCGCACCGCCGGGCCGAGGCCACCCGACTGCTGGACGTGATGATCGAGCACAGCCGGCCCCAGTGAGGAGCGCACCGACGATGGCCGTGGCCGATCCGGGGTCAGCGTGGCCCGCCGAGCCCCGCGACGAGAGCACGCGCCACCTGTGCGCCGCCGCCCACCTCAGCCGGGACTTCGCCGACGCGGCCCTGCGGGAACTGCTGGTGGAGCCGACCCGCGCGGCCGTGCCCGCGCGCGGCGTGGACACCCCGGCCGTGCTCACCGAGGCGCTCGCCGCCCGGTTGCGCACGAACGTGGTCGACGTGCTCGTGCTCGCGCTGCTCGGCGCGGCGCTGTACTTCGCCCTGCCGCTGGCCGTGCTGTGGATCACGACGGCGTTGGTGCTGAGCGGGCCGAAGCTCGTCCGGCTGTGGGGCGCGGCCCGCGCCCGGCGGCACACCGCGCTGCCCATCCGCCCGATCCGGCTCGCCGTGTCCACGCTCACCGTCGTGCTCTCCGTGCTGGTGGTGATCGAGGTGCTCGGCGGGGGGCGGTTGCTGGCCGCGGCCAACCTGTTCAGCCCGTTGGACTTGATCGACCTCCTCCAAGACGCGTTCGAGGCCACGCTCCAAGCCGCGCTCGACGGCGTGGCCGGCCACGTGCTGGTCGCGGTGGCGCTGCTCGTGCTGCTGGCCAACCGGGCCGTCATCGCCCACCACGCGACGCTGCGCTTCGGCCGCCGGCGTCCCGGTGGACCGCCGGCCCCCGTCGACCGGGCCCTGCTGCGCCTGGCGCCGCGGCTCGCCGAGCGCATCGACGAACGCCACCGCGACGCCGTGCGCCTCGCGCCGGGCGCGTCCGAAGAGGACGGACGGGTTCCGCTGCTGGTGCACCGGGGGTACAAGCCCTTCGTGGGCGCGGGCGAGATCCACGGGCCGTGGACGGTCGCGGTGCCGTTGGAACGCAGGCACGACGCGCCGGCCACCGACGTCGCCCTCAGCACGGCGACGCTCCTGGACGGCATCACGAGCAAGGTCGCCGACCTGCGTGCCGCGGCGCCGCTCGCGCCGAGCGCCAGGCTGGGCGCCCTCGCGGTGGACGACTACGTGATCGTCACCGCGCAGGGCCTGGTCGACCACCTGCCCGACCCGGTCTCGGCGCACTACCTGCACCGGCCGGACGAGCCGCCGTACACGCACGTGAGCAGGGCGCACGCCGACGAGGTGCGCGACAACCCGTTGGAGTGGTCGCGCTTCTACCGCCGGTTCTCGCTGGAGACGTGGGACCGCGACGTCGTGCTGTCCGTGTTCGTGCACGTGGCGATGGACGACTCCACCCTGTACCTGGAGTGGACGCCGTGCGTGCTGCGGCCGATCCACGCCGGGCTCAAGTCCGTGGACGCAGAACCGGTGTCGGCGTGGGTGCCGGTGCGCCGTGCCCTCAAGGACCTCGTGCTGCTGCCCGCGAGCACGCTGTCGCGCGTCGTGCGGCTGGCGACCCACCCGCGGCCCGGCTCCCACGCGGGCGGCGACAAGTACGGCTCGCTGGTGACGTTGCGCGAGATGGCGGCCGACGTCGAGCTGCACAGCTACTTCCAGCAGGCCGACGTGGACCGCTACCTGCACCTGCTGCGCACCCGCGTCACGCTGGCCGTGTCGGAGCTGCTGCGCGAGGCCGACTACCACACCGCGTCGTTCGACCAGCAGGCGCGGGAGATCGTCAACAACACCGTCAACACGGTCACCATCACCGAGGGCGGCACGCTGACCGGGCACGTGCTGCAGAGCGCGTCGCTGACCGGCGACGTGGACATCACCGGGTGATCCACACCGCGGCGCCCTCGGGCAGAGTGGGGCCCATGTACCCCGAGATCGAACCGTACGACCAGGGCCTGCTCGACGTCGGCGACGGCAACCGCGTCTACTGGGAGGTGTGCGGCAACCCCTACGGCAAGCCCGTGGTGTTCCTGCACGGCGGGCCCGGCGGCGGCTGCGCGCCCGTGCACCGACGGCTGTTCGACCCGGCCGCGTACCGGATCGTGCTGATCGACCAGCGCGGCTGCGGCCGGTCCCTGCCGCACGCGTCCGAGCACGGCACGGACCTGTCGGACAACACCACGTGGCACCTCGTGGCCGACCTGGAGAAGGTCCGCGAGCACCTCGGCGTCGACCGGTGGCAGGTGTTCGGCGGGTCGTGGGGGTCGACGCTGGCGCTGGCGTACGCGCAGACGCACCCGGACCGGGTGACCGAGCTGGTGCTGCGGGGCATCTTCACGTTGCGGCGCAAGGAACTCGACTGGTACTACGGCGGCGGCGCGGGGTTCCTGTTCCCGGAGCCGTGGGAGCAGGTCGTGTCGCGCGTGCCCGAGGGCGCCGACGTGATCGAGACCTACGGGCGGCTGCTGGACGACCCGGACCCGGCCGTGCGCGAACCGGCGGCCGTGGCGTGGAGCGTGTGGGAGGGGTCGACGGTCACGCTGCTGCCCCGGCCGGAGTTGGTGGAGACGTTCGCGCAGCCCCGCTACGCGCTGGCGTTCGCGCGGATCGAGAACCACTACTTCCGGCACGGCGGGTGGTTGGAGGAGGGGCAGCTGCTGCGTGACGCGGGGAAGCTCGCGGGCATCCCGGGCGTGATCGTGCAGGGCCGCTACGACCTGGCCACGCCCGCCGTGACGGCCTGGGACCTGCACCGGGCGTGGCCGGGGTCGGAGCTGGTGGTGGTGCCGGACGCCGGGCACGCGTTCGACGAGCCGGGCATCCTGCGCGCGCTGCTCGCGGCGACCGACCGGTTCCGCGGCTGATGGACCGCTTCACCGCCCGCGTCTTCCGCGACGGCACGCCTGTCGGCGCCGGGTTCCTGGTCGCGCCGGACCTCGTGCTCACCTGCGCGCACGTCGTCGGCCCCGGGATGGAGGTCGACTTCCCGCTGGTCGGGCCCGACCGGGTGGTGGCGGAGGTGGTGCACGTCGACGTCGAGCGGGACGTGGCGGGGCTCCGGCCGGCCGCGCGGCCGCCGGACGTGCGGCCGGTGAGCCTGGTCGACCTGCCCGACGTGCGGGGACGGCGGGTGCGGGCGTTCGGCGTGCCCCACCGGAGGCCCGACGGCGTGTGGTCGACCGGCACGGTCGTCGGCCGCAACGCCCAGGGCAAGCTCCAGGTGGAGGACGACCGGGAGCACGGCCTGCCGATGAGCCGGGGCTTCAGCGGCGGCCCGGTCATCGACGTCGACACCGGCGCGGTGATCGGCATGACCGTCGAGGTGGAGAGCCGCCCGGAGCGCCGCACCGCCTATGCCCTCGGCGCCGCCGCGTTGCACGAGAGCCTGCCGGAACTGGCCCGACCGGGACCGTCGCCGTTCCGGGGCTTGGACGCGTTCCAGCCGGGCGACGCGGAGTGGTTCTTCGGCCGCGACCGACTGGTGGACGACGTGCTGGCGCGGCTGGACGGCGCCGGGCTCGCGGTCGTCACCGGCCAGTCGGGCGCGGGCAAGTCGTCGCTGGTGCTGGCCGGTGTGGTACCCCGGCGGCCGGGCTCGGTCGTGTTCCGGCCCGCCTCCGGCAGCACGCCCTGGCAGGCGGCGGCCGCCGCGCTCGACGTCGAGGAGCTGACCCCCGAGGGCTTGGCCGACGCGGTCGACCGGTGGTCGGGCCGCCACGGCCACGAGCGGGTGCTGCTGGTCGCCGACCAGGTGGACGAGGCGCTGGCGCGGTTCCCGGCCGAGGCCCCGGACCTGCTCGCCGCGCTGCTCGCCCTGCGCGGGCCTCGGCGGCACGTGGCGCTCACCGTCGGCACGCGGGCGTTGGACGCCTTGCTGTCGGACCGGCGGCTCGGCGTGCTCGCCGAGCACCTGGTCCTGGTCACCACCTCCGACGACGACCTGCGCGAGATGGTCGAACGGCCGCTGGACCGCGTCGGGATGCCCGTGTACCAGGAAGGGCTGGTGCGGGTGCTGCTGGACGACGTGGCGCACGAGCGCAACCCGTTGCCGCTGCTCCAGTTCACCCTCACCTTGTTGTGGGAGCAGCAGGAGCGCGGCGTGCTCACCCACGACGCGTACCAGGCGCTGGGCGGCGTGCCGGGCGCGGTCGCGGACTACGCCGAACGCGTCTGGCGCACGATCGGCCCCGAGGAGGACGTGCGGCGGCTGCTGGTGCAGTTGGTGAGCCCGGTCGAGCCGGACCGGTTCGTGCGGCGCGTGCTGCGGCTGGACGACCTGGACGACACGTCGTCGGCCAAGGCGCTCGCGGCCACCCGGTTGGCCACCAGCGACGGCCGGACCGTGGAGCTGGCGCACGAGACGCTGATCCGGCGGTGGGACCGGCTGCGGACGTGGGCCGAGGAGGACCGCGACTTCCGGGCGTGGCAGGACGAGCTGGACCGCGACGTCACCAGGTGGTCGCGGACGCGGGAACGGGCGTTGCTGCCCAGGGGCAGCGCGCTGCGGCGGGCACGACACGAGCTGCGCGACCGCGAGCCGGACTTCCAGCCGGCGCAACGGGAGTTCGTCGCCGCCGGGCGGCGGGCCTCGGTCCGGCGGGTCTTCTGGCGGGTCGCGGTGGTCGAGCTGGTGGTGCTGATGCTCGTGGCGGTGGGCGTGATCGTGGTCCGCACCCGTGCCGCCGACGCCGATGACCGCGCGGTCGGCGCGGCCGACACGTTGCTGCGGCGCGGCGCCTACAGCGGCGACCGGAACGGGTTGCTGCTGGCCTTGCGCGCCTACCGCACGCACGACTCGATGGCGACGCGGAACGCCTTGCACACCGCGTACACCGGGTTGCGGCACGCCGAACTGCTCCTGGACGGCGTGTCCGACGCCAAGCACGTCAACCGCGCCGGCACGCGCATCGTCACGATCACCGAGGACCGGCGGCTGACCTCGTGGGACGTCACCCGGGTGCCCGCCGTGCCGGTCGGGCTGCGCGAGTCCGACGAGCTGGGCGCGTACGAGCCGACCTGGCTCGGCGACGACTTCGTGGTCGCACGCGCCGGTCCGCAGACGGTCGTGTGGGACGCGCGGACCGGGGAGGTCACCCGGCGGATCGAGGGGTTCGGCAACCGGCTGGTGGCCGACCCGACCGGGAGGTGGCTGGCCGCGTTCATCCTGGCCGACCCGCCGAGCTCCGACTACCGGGTGGTCGACCTCGCCGGCGCCGACCCGGTGTCCGTCGACGGGCGGTTCGCCGTCTCGCCGGGCGACCCGGGGTTCGCCGGGCTGAGCGACCACCCGCGACCCATCGCCGTGCTGGACACCGGCGAGCTGGTGGTCGTGACCGGTGCGGTGACCACGGCGTTGTCGCCGGCCGGGTCACGTCCGCTCGCCGTGCCCGCCGGCGCGCGGGTGGCCGACGTGGGTGTGTCCGAGCCGGTGTACCTGGAGTGCGACGGGCAGTGGCGCGCGCGTGGCGTGCTCACCGGCGCGCTGCACGCCGCGCAGACCACGCCGGACTGCGAGCACGAGGTGGTGTTCGGCGGTGACCGGCGGTGGCTCGCGGTGTCCGGCGACCAGGGCGTCACGGTGCTCCGCGACGGCGAGCCGACGCGGCACGCCGAGGTGCCCGCGGGCTTCCGGCCCGTCCGGCTGCTGTCCGACCGGGACGGTGGGCACCGGGTGGTGCTCACCGGCTCCGGTTCCGCGCTGGTGCTGCGGCTGCCGCCGATGACCGGGTGGGAGCGGTCGCAGCACTACGACCAGTACCCGTACCTCTCGGGCCCGGTGCTGCCGATCCCGGGGCACCGGGTCCAAGTGTCCAGTTCCGACGAGGTCGAGGTGTGGGACACCCGCACGGGCGAGCTCATCGCGGCACGGCCTGCCGTCGTGCCCGCGCGGTCGGCGGACCGGACGGGCTCGGGGGTCTGGCTGGCCGCCTCACCGGACCACCGGGTGCTGACCACGTCGGTGGCCGGCGACCCGACCGTGCGGGTGTGGCGGCTGCCGGACCTGGCGCCGCTGGGCGAGTTCACCGCGCCGTCCCTGTCCGCCTCGTCCTCCACCGCGACAACCGCCGTGCGGTTCCTGGATTACCGGCGCGCGCTGGTCGTGCACAACGACACGGTGAGCGTGTGGGACCTGCCGGACCGCCGACAGGTCGCCGGGCCCTACCGGCTCGACGGGAACGTGTTCGACGGGTCGGACTTCAGCCTGGTGCACAACCCCGTGCGCGACGAGCTGATGGCCGAGGTGCCCGGTTCCGAGGAGCGCTGGCGGCGGTACCGGCTCGCGGACGGCGCCTACCTGTCCGACGCCGACATCGCGCCCGGCAGCCTGGACTTCGCGGACGGCAACTTCGCGCGGCCCGCGATCGACCCCGGCGGCCGGTACCTGGCGCTCTACTGGGGGCAGGGCGTCGAGGTGTGGGACCTGGACGCGCGGGCGCGGGTGGACCGGCTGCCCTTGCCGGACCAGCGGTTCAACGTCGTCGGCCTCCGGTTCGGCGCCGACGCCGACGAGGTGCTGGTCGAGCTGTCACCCGACTTCACCGGACCCGGGCTGCTCACCAAGCGGTGGCAGCGCAACCGGTTCTGGGGCGTGCCCGCGTGGTTCGGCCAGGACGCGTCGTCGGTCGAGGTGGTGGCGGAGGAGCCGCCGTGGGTGGCCGAGCTGTGCCGGTTGGCGCGCAACGGACCGGCCGAGGTGGAACCCGGCGCGCTGCCGGAGGCGGCCTGGCACGGGCCCGTGTGCCCGTAGCCTCGGACGCTCGGCCCTTCAGGGCCTGAGCGCCGCCTCCAACGACGCGCGCGCCGCCACCAGCGACGGGCCGTACCAGGTCAGGTAGCGGCCCGAGACGTGCACGGGGCGCAGGCCGGGGAAGAACTGCGGGCCGTCGTCGGGGGTGAACAGGTACGGCTCGTCGGGCAGCACGACCAGCTCGGCGTCCTGCAGGTCGCGCAGCTCGGGGCGCGGGTAGCGCTCGGGGTGGTCGGCGAAGGCGTTGACGACGCCCAGGCGGAGCAGGACGTCGCCGGCGAACGTGTCGCGGCCGAGCACCACCCACGGCTTGCGCCACACCGGGACCACGGCCCGCGTCCACGGCGGCGTCACCTCGCGCCACGACCGCTCCGCCTCGACCAGCCAGTCCGGCTCCACGTCCCACGCGGTGCCGAGCAGGCGGCGCAGCGAGCCCAGCGCGGCGGGGACGGTGGCGGGCGCGGCCGTGACCCACACCGGGATGCCGTCGGCACGCAGCCGTTCCACGTCCTCGGGCCGGTTCTCCTCGCTGTTGGCCAGCACGAGGTCCGGCCGCAGCGCGAGCACCCGGTCCACGTCCGGGTACTTCGAGCCGCCCACCCGGGTGACGTCGAGGTCGGGTGGGTGCGTGCAGTAGTCCGTGGCCCCGATGAGGACGGCGGGGTCGACGGCCCCGGTGACGACGGCCTCCGTGAGCGACGGCACCAGGCTGACCACGCGGGTGGGCGGGCCGGGCAGCGGGACCGGCTCGCCGAGGTCGTCGACCGGCAGCATCAGGCGCTCTCCGGGCCGGCGTGCGCCCCGTCGCGGTGGTCGATCGCGGTGAACGCCTCGGTCCGAACCTGCGCGAGCATCGCCCAGCCCCCTACGTCCGCGGTCGGGACGACGACCGTACCCCGCCGCCCCACCGGTCGCGAGTCACCGTCACGGGGCAGCGAGGCGGTCACCTCAGCGGTCGGCCACGACCAGGGTCGCGCTGTGCGGGCCCAAACCGAGTGCGGTCGCGATGCTCAGGTCCTCCCCCGTGTCGACGTCGCACCGCAGCGAGGGCCAGTCACCGGTCAGCGACACCGCGCCGCCGACCTCGTGCGCCTGGGCCGATCCGACGCCCAGCCTGGGGTTCAGGTCGGTGCCGGGCGCGGCGATCAGCAGCGTCGTCCCGGTGCCCTGGCGGTCGGCGCAGAAGGCACGGCGCCCGTCCGCGCTCGCGATGGCCGAGGACAGCTCGGCGGGTCGCAGCGCCGGGAGGTCGGCGTGCAGCACGCCGACCGCCGCGGCCGGGTCGCGGCGCCGCAGCACCCCGGCCCCTGCGCGGACCGCCGCGTTCAACCCCTCGCCCGGGTCGGGCGTGGACTCGACGCCCAGCGCGGCCACTTCCTCCACCACGGCGGGATCGGACGTGACCACCAGCACCCGCCGCACCCCCGCCGCGGCCGTGACCGCGGTCAGGGTGTCCAGGGCGAACGCGAGCGCCAGGGCCGCGCGCGCGACGGGGTCCGCGGCCACGTCGGCCAACCTGGTCTTCGCCCGCGCCAAGCCCTTCACCGGGACCACGAGGTCCACCGCGCCGCGCCTCCCCCGGTCAGCCACCGGGCCGTGTCTCGTCCGGGATCGGGGTGTTCTGGTAGGCGGCGATCCGCCAGCCGTCCAGGCCGTTGGCCAGCACCCAGGTGGCGCGGACGGACCCCGCCGCCGACTCGGCGTCGTCGGGCGAGAGGTCGCCGCCCTCGGTGATCACCAGCGCGACGCCCGGTTGCAGGAACCGCAGGTCCACCACGTCCTGCACCAGCGTGGTCCCCCGCTGCGCCGTGGCGAACTGCTCGGTCACCGCGTCCCGGATCACCTCGCGGCCCCGCAGGAACCGGTTGTCCGACAGGATCATCCTGGCGTTCTTGGTGTAGGCGTCGGCGAACGCGTCGGCGTCCTTGCCCGCCCACGCGCGCACGATGCCGTCGAGCACCTCCCGCACCCTGACTTCCTCGTTGCGCGCCCGACCGGTCTCCGGTGTGGTCGTACTGGTCATGGTTCTCCCCCGCGTTCCCCTCGGCGCCCCCGACGAGGGGGCCGCCCGGAACCGTTCCGCTTTCGGCCTCCGCCGATCGTGTTCGGTGACGGTCACACCGGCATCTTCCGACTTGCGGTGTTGCCGTCGGGCGCGCCGCCGATCGCCGAGGCCGGGTGATCCACTCGGCCGTAGGTCGTGGTGCGTTGGCGGGCCGGACGTCCGGCCAACGCCGCCGTGGCGTGCAGTTCCACGGCCGTTCGGGCGGAGCCGTGCTCGGAGCCGGCCATGCGGCTGATGGTTTCTTCCATGAGGGTGCCGCCGAGGTCGTTGGCGCCGCCTTGGAGGACTTCGGCGGTGCCCTCGTCGCCGAGTTTGACCCAGGAGCACTGGACGTTGTCGA
>NZ_JAJHUO010000059.1 GCF_020859565.1 Saccharothrix luteola
ACTGGAAGATCCTCGCCACCGGCTACCGCGCACGCCTGACCGAACTCCCAGCGATCATCCGCATCGTGACCAGCCTCGAGTACTACCGCCTCGGCTGGTGACCAACTTCTGAATAACGCTCTAGGACACGCGAGACCTGAAGGTTCGACACGCGGGACCTGAAGGTTCGACACGCGCGGGGGTCAAGAGGTTGGGGTGCGGGGGTGGCGGAGGCCCGGGTGGTCGGTGGGGAGGGTTCGGCGGAGGATCCACCAGCTCACGGCGATGCACGCCACTTGCAGCGGCCAGGTCAGGGCGGCACGCATGACGCCCAGCAGGACGACCTCGCCCGCCAGCCAGAGAGCGCCGAAGACGAGCACGCGGAGGATGTACTGGCCCACCCACGGCCAAGACGCGTAGCGGTACGCGCGGAGCAGGTCGGGGTCCTGGCGCCAGCGGAACTTCTGGCCCGTGATCAGACCCACCACCACGCCGAGCAGGGGCCGGCGCAGGACGATCGACGCCGACCAGACCAGGGCCGACGCGGCGTTGAGGAAGATCTGCACGAGGAAGAAGTCCTCGGCCCGGCCCGTTTGCAGGGCGATGTAGGCGGCCAGGACCACCAAGGCCACGGACACCAGGAGCGCGCGCGGGCGGCCTCCCCGGACAACCCGGATCAAGCCGACGACCACGCCACACCCGACCGCCGCCAGAGCGCCGACCGCGATCGAGCTCCCGCCCAGCAGCCACCCCACGACGAACGCCAGCGGCGGCAACGAGGCGTCCAGGGCACCGCCCCGCCCGCCCAGCAGTGCGGCCAGCGACTCCTGACGCGTGTCGGTCATACCTCCAGAGTGCCTTAGGACAACCTAACCCCGGTAACGGACCCGTCTCGGGGCATTGACCGCCGTGTGGTCCGTCACTACCGTCACGGCGAAATCGTCTGGAAAGTTACCAGACAGGGCGCGGAACGACAGGAGACCCGATGCGAGCCGGGAGCCCGAGGCTGCTGCGCGAGATCAACGACCGCGCCGCCATCGAGGCGCTGCTCCGCAACGGCCCGCTGACCAGGGCGGAGCTGGAAGGGATCATCGGCCTGTCCAAACCGGCCACCGCGCAGCTCCTCACGCGCCTCGAAGACGAGGGCACGGTCCTGCGCGACGGCCTGCGCGGCGGCGGGCGCGGCCCGCGGGCGCAGCTCTGGACGGTCAACGGCGCACTGGCCCACGTCGCCGCCGTCGACCTCACCCCGGACGCGGTCGACATCGCCATCGCCGACATCTCCGGCGCCACGCTCGCCGAACACCGCGCGCCCATGCCGAAGACCGACGTGCTGGAGGCGTTCCACAGCGCGGTCACGAAGGCCGCCACCCGGGCCGGCCTCACCACCGACGCCCTGCACCACGTGGTCGTGGGCAGCCCCGGCGCGGTCGACCCGGCGACCGGCCGCCTCAACTACGCGCCGCACATGCCCGGCTGGGAGCACAAGAACATCCCCGAGGAGCTCGAAGCCCTCCTCGACACCTCCGTCACCGTCGAGAACGACGTCAACCTCGTCGCGCTGGAGGAGATGATCGCCGGCCGCGCCGTCGGCGTGCGGAACTTCGTCCTGCTCTGGCCCGCCGACGCGGTGGGCGCGGCCGTCGTCGTCAACGGCGTGCTGCTGCGCGGCGCGACCGGCGGCGCGGGCGAGATCGACGCGATGCAGGTCCCGGACCACGCGCACGCGGACACGGGCACCGAGCGCACCGGCAGCCGTTACGGCGACCTGCTCGACAGCCCCGGCATCGCCCGCCTGGCCCGCGCGCACGGCGTGTCCGCGCGCACCGGCCAGGAGGCCGTGGAGAAGGCGTTGAGCGAGGGACCGGCCGGCCGGGAGTTCCTGGTCGACCTGGCCCGCCGCGTCGCGACCGGCGTGGCGAACGTGATCGCCGTGCTCGACCCCGAACTGGTGCTGCTCTCCGGCGAGATCGCGCAGGCGGGCGGCACGACGCTCGCCGACCTCGTCGCCGCCGAGCTGCGCCGCCTGGTGGTGCCCCGCACCCCCGTCGAACTCGCCCTGGTGACCGGGAAACCGGTGCGTTCCGGCGCACTGCACTCCGCGCTGTCGGTCGTCAGGGAACAGGTGTTCGGTCTGCCCGCCGCCACGACCGAACCCTTCCGCGGTCCGAACCAGCAGGGCGCGACCGCACCGTCGACATGAAGGAGAGCACATGCGCAAGCTCCACCGCGCAACGTTGCTGTGCGTGGCCGCGGCGGTGTCCCTGACCGCTTGTGCGGCGGGCTCCGGCACGCAGGCCGACCAGTCGGGACCGGCGGCGGCGCCCGGCGAGGACGACAGGTTCTCCCTGACGGTCTGGAGCAACTACTCCGGCCGCGAGCAGGCCGAGGTCACCAAGGCCCTGGAGAGCTTCAAGGAGAAGTTCCCGAACGCCGAGATCAGGCACGAGGGCAGCCAGGACGACGACAAGATCACCGCGGGCATCCGCGGCGGCAACCCGCCGGACGTCGCCCTGTCCTTCACCACCGACAACATCGGCCAGTTCTGCTCCAGCGGCTCGTTCGCCGACCTCAAGCCCTACATCGCGCGGGACGGCGTCGACCTCGGCCAGATCACCGAGGCCGTGCGCTCGTACACCGAGTACAAGGGCAGCCGCTGCGCGATGCCGATGCTCAGCGACGTGTACGGGCTGTACTACAACAAGGACATGCTCGCCGAGGCGGGCATCACCGAGCCGCCGAAGACGACAGCGGAGCTGCTGGACTTCGCCAAGCGGACGACGAAGAGGGCGGCGGACGGCTCGATCGAGGTCGCGGGCTTCCTGCCGAGCATGCCGCACTACGCCAACAACCCGCAGATCTGGGCGCCGCACTTCGGCGCGAAGTGGGAGAAGGCGGACGGCAAGTCGGGCCTGGCGTCGCCGGAGTGGGCGCGGATGCTCCAGTTCCAGAAGGAGTTGGTGGACTTCTACGGCTACGACGCCCTGGAGCGGTTCCGCGCCGGGCTCGGCCAGCAGTACTCGACCGACCACGCGTTCCACCAGCGCAAGATCGCCATGATGGTGGACGGCGAGTACCGCACGGCGTTCCTCCAGGACCAGGCCCCGGACGTGCGGTTCGGCACCGCGCCGTTCCCCACGAGCGATCCCGCGTTGTACGGCACCGGCTTCACCGCGGGCACCATCATGGGCATCCCGAAGGGCGCGAAGAACCCCGGCGCGGCGTGGGAGCTGATCAAGCACCTGTCGTTCGACACCGACACGATCGTCGACCTGGCCAACGGGATCAAGAACATCCCGAGCACGAAGGCCGCGCTGGCCGACCCGCGGCTGGAGGTCGACGAGAACTTCAAGACGTTCATCGACTTGGCGACCTCGGGCAAGCTCCAGGGCAACCCGGTGACGCCCATAGGCGACGCGCACATCAAGGCGATCGGCGACTTCGCCACGTCGTGGCAGTCGGGCGCGGTGCCCGACCTGATGGCCGGGCTGAGGGAAGTCGACCAGCAGATCGACGACCGGATCGCGAAGAGCGGCAAGTAGGGATGACGGCCACGCTGGAGCGCGTGGACGTGGCGCGGACCGCCCCGGCCGGGGGGCGGTCCCGGGCCCGCGCCCGTCACCGCTTGACCGTGCTGGCGTTCATGGCGCCCGCGATCCTCGGGTTCGCCCTGTTCTTCGGCTACCCCCTGGTCGCCACGATCGGGTTCTCGTTCACCAGGTACGACCTGATCAACCCGCCGGAGTGGATCGGCTGGGAGAACTACGCCTACATGTTCTCCGACAAGCTGTTCCGCACCGCCGTGCACAACACGGCGTGGTTCGTGGTGGTGCTGACCGCCGCGCGCGTGGTGTTCGCGCTGGGCGTGGCGTCGGTGATCGCACGGCTGAAGTCCGGCGTGGGGCTCGTGCGCACCCTGTGCTACCTGCCCTCGTTGGCGCCGCCGGTCGCGGCGACGTTGGTCTTCTTCCTGGTCATGCGACCGAATGAAGGGCCGCTGGACTCGTTCCTGGGGTGGTTCGGGATCGAGGGACCGCTGTGGTTCGCCGATCCGGCGTGGGCCAAGCCCGGGATCGCCGCGGTCATGCTGTGGGTGTCCGGCGATCTGATGATCATCATCCTGGCGGCGATCCTGGACGTGCCGCGGGAGCAGTACGAGGCCGCCGAGCTGGACGGCGCGGGGCCGGTGCGGCGGTGGTGGCACATCACGCTGCCGACGATCTCGCCCGTGCTGCTGTTCGGCGTGGTGAACTCGATCATCCTCGCGTTGCAGCTGTTCACGCAGGCGGTGGTGGCGGGCTCGGCGGCGAGCGGGTCGGCGGACGTGACCGGGTCGACGAAGGTGCTCGGGTTCCCGGAGAACTCGACGTTGACGTTCCCGGTGTGGCTGTACACGCAGGGGTTCAGGTACTTCGACATGGGCTACGCGGCGGCGATGGCGACGGTGTTGTTCGTGATCTCGTTCGCGGCGACGGCGTTGCTGGTGCAGCGGATGCGCAAGGCGTCGTACCAGGAGGAGTCATGACGGCGGCCGTCGACGTCCGGAGGCCGGTCGCGTGGCGGAAGGCGTTGGACTGGGTGGCGGTGCACAGCCTGGGGCTCGCCCTGGGGTTGATGTTCACGCTGCCCATCGTTTTCGTCTTCCTGACGGCCGTCATGTCGGACAGCCAGGCGTTCACCAAGGACTTGTGGCCCCGCGAGTGGCACTGGGGCAACTTCCTGGAGGTGTTCGAGCAGGCGCCGTTGCTGAAGTACCTGGGCAACAGCATGCTGTACTCGCTGTTGGCCACGGTCGGGATGCTGGTCTCCTCCATCCCGGCGGCGTACGCGTTGGCGAAGTTGCGGTGGCGTGGGCGGAACGTGGTGTTCTTGTTGGTGGTGGGCGCGATGATGCTGCCACCGCAGGTCGTGGCCGTGCCGCTGTACGACACGTGGTCCAGCCTCGGGTTGACGGGCACGCTGTGGCCGTTGATCGCGCCCTACTTCCTGTTCGACGCCTTCAGCATCTTCCTGCTGCGCCAGTTCATCCTGACGATCCCGCAGTCCTATGTGGACGCGGCAAGGGTGGACGGGTGCTCGGAGTTCCAGGCGCTGGTGCGGATCGTCGTGCCGATGGCGCGGCCGGGCATCGCGGCGACCGCGTTGTTCTGCTTCCTCTACACCTGGAACGACTACTTCGGACCGCTGCTCTACACGAGCGAGAAGCCGGACCAGTGGACGCTGTCGCTGGCGCTGTCGACCTTCAAGGGCATGCACCACGTGCAGTGGAACCTGGCGATGGCCGTCACGTTGCTGATCATGGTCCCGGCGGTGGTGCTGTTCGTGTTCGCGCAGCGCTCGTTCGTCAAGGGCATCACATTCACGGGGGTCAAGGGGTGAAGCTCACCGTTGTCGGTGGCGGGTCGACCTACACGCCGGAACTGGTCGACGGGATCGCGGGGCGGCGGACCAGCCTCGAAGTGGACGAGATCGTGCTCGTGGACCCGGACACGGCGCGGTTGGAGGTGGTGGGGGCGTTCTCGCGGCGGTTGCTGGAGCACGCCGGCCACCCGGCGCGGGTGACGGCCACCGACGATCTCGAACGAGGCGTTGACGGGGCCTCGGCCGTGTTGTTGCAGCTCAGGGTGGGTGGGCAGGCGGCACGGGCGTCGGACGAGACGTTCCCGCTGGTGTGCGACTGCGTCGGGCAGGAGACGACCGGGGCCGGCGGGTTGGCCAAGGCGCTGCGGACCGTGCCGGTGGTGCTGGACATCGCGCGGCGGGTTCGCGAGGTGGCGGGTGACGCGTGGATCGTGAACTTCACCAACCCGGTGGGGATCGTGACGCGGGCGTTGCTGGCCGAGGGGCACCGGGCGGTCGGGCTGTGCAACGTGGCGATCACGTTCCAGCGGTGGACGGCGGCGTTGCTGGGGGTCGAGCCGGAGTCGGTGCGGCTGGAGCACGTCGGGCTCAACCACCTGAGCTGGGAGACGGGGGTGTTCGTCGACGGCGTCGACCGGCTGCCGGAGCTGCTGGCGCGGCACGCCGACGCGTTGGCCGAGCACATCGGGCTGCCGGGGTCGCTCATGCGGCGGTTGGGGATGGTGCCGTCGTACTACCTGAAGTACTTCTACGACCACGACGAGGTGGTGCGGAAGCAGCAGACCGAGCCGCCGCGCGCCGAGGTGGTGGCGGGGGTGGAGAAGGAGTTGCTGGACTTGTACGGGGACGTGGCGGTGGTGACCAAGCCGGCGCAGCTCTCGCAGCGCGGGGGCGCGTACTACTCGGAGGCGGCCGTGCAGCTGGTGCACGCGTTGACCGGCGGCACGGGCGCGGAGCAGCACGTGGTGAACGTCCGCAACGACGGCACGCTGCCGTTCCTGCCGGCGGACGCGGTGATCGAGGTGCCCGCGGTGGTCGACGGCAGCGGTGCGACGCCGCTGCCCGTGCCGCCCGTGCCGCCGTCGGTGGCCGGGTTGATCGCGCACGTGACGAGCTACGAGCACCTGGCGTTGGACGCGGCGGTGCGCGGTGGGCGTGACCGGGTGGCGGACGCGTTGCTCGCGCACCCGCTGGTCGGGCAGCACGCGGTGGCGGAGCGGCTGGCCGACGAGCTCGTGGCGCGCAACGCGGACTTCCTGCCGTGGGCGAAGGGATCGGCGTGACCGACCGGGTGCTCGCCATCGACGGCGGGAACAGCAAGACGGCCGTGGCGCTGGTCGACGTGGACGGGCGGGTGCTCGCCGACGTGCGCGGGCCCGGCGCGTCGCCGCAGAACGTGGGGTTGGCGCGGAGCCTGGAGGTGTTCGACGGGCTCGTGCGCGAGGCGGCGCGACGGGCGGGGTTGGCGGGCGGTGGGCCGGTCGCCACCCACACGGCTGCCTACCTGGCCGGCGCGGACCTGCCCAAGGAGGAGGACGACCTGCGCGCGGCGGTCGGGGCGCAGGGGTGGTCCGCGACGTCGGTCGTCGGCAACGACACGTTCGCGCTGCTCAGGGCGGGTACGGCCGACGGGATCGGGGTGGCCGTGGTGTGCGGGGCGGGCATCAACTGCGTGGCGGTCGCGCCGGACGGGCGGACGCACCGGTTCCCCGCGCTCGGGCGGATCTCGGGCGACTGGGGTGGCGGCGGCCACCTCGGGTCGGAGGCGTTGTGGCTCGCGGTGCGGGCGGAGGACGGGCGGGGCGAGCCCACGGCGTTGCTGGACGCGGTGATCGCGCACTACGGGACGGCGACGGTGGCCGAGGCGGTGCAGCGGCTGCACTTCGAGGAGGTGGAGTTCGACCCGCACGCCCTGTGCCCGCTGCTGTTCGAGGTGGCGGCGGGTGGTGACGCGGTGGCCCGGTCGGTGGTCGACCGGCTGGTGGAGGAGGTCGTGGTGCTGGCGCGGGTGTCGTTGTCGCGGCTGGAGCTGCTGGCGGAGCCGGTGGACGTGGTGCTCGGCGGCGGGGTGCTGACCGGGACGGGCGGTGTGGTGGTCGACGCGGTGGCGGCGCGGTTGGGCGTGGTCGCGCCGGCGGCCCGGGTGCGGGTGGTGGACGTGCCGCCGGTGGTGGGGGCGGCGTTGCTGGGGTTGGACGCGGTGGGCGCGTCGCCGGGGGCGGAGGCGCGCTTGCGCGCGGCGTACGAGTCGGAGGTGCCGGTCGGGTAGGCGGCGGCGTGGGTAGGGGGTCAGTGATTTGCGCCGCATTCCGGGCGCATTCCGGGCGGAATCACCCATTGCCGACACTTGTTCACACCAGCGAGTGACACCTTGGTAACGGCGTTGCCAACCGGCGGTGGCGTGGGGCCGACTTGGCGTTGCATGCTGTTCTGCGCGGTCAGTGGGGGTGCCGCGCGGAGTGGAGGGACGCATGGAGGGACTCGACAGTTTCGTCGCGGTGGGGGACAGCTTCACCGAGGGGATGGACGACCCGGCGCCGAACGGGACGTACGTGGGGTGGGCCGACCGGCTGGCCGCGATGATCTCGGCCAGGCAGCAGGGCTTCCGGTACGCCAACCTCGCGATCCGGGGCAAGATGCTCCAGGAGATCGTGGACGAGCAGGTACCGCTGGCGGCGGCGTTGAAGCCGAAGCTGGTGACGCTGTGCGGTGGCGGCAACGACATCCTGGTGCCCGGCAGCGACGCGGACGCGTTGGCCGAGGTGTACGAGATCGCGGTGGCCGACCTGCGGGCGGCCGGCGCGGAGGTGGTCATCTTCACCGGGTTCGACCCGAAGCACACGCCGTTCCTGCGGTCGTTGCGCGGGAAGATCGCGATCTACAACAGCCACCTGTGGTCGGTGGCCGAGCGCTACCACTGCAAGGTGGTGGACCTGTGGTCGATGACCGTCCTGCACGATCGGCGCGCGTGGAGCGACGACCGGCTGCACCTGTCGCCCGAGGGGCACCAGCGGGTGGCGTTGCGGGTGGCCGAGGTGCTCGGGTTCGAGGCGGACGAGGCGTGGAACACGCCCTGGCCGCCGTTGGTCGACGAGGACTGGATGACTCAGCGGCGGCACGATCTGAAGTGGGCGCGGGAGCACGTCGTGCCGTGGATCGGGCGGCAGTTGCGGGGTGAGTCGATGGGTGACGGGTTGGCGCCGAAGCGGCCGGAGCTGCTGCCGGTGTGCGACTGACGCCCGGTGTGGCTTGGTTTGTGGCTTGGTTGTGTGTGGTGGCTGGTGGTTCGGTGGTCGGGCCCGGCTCGATTTGACATGGGGCCCCTACGGGCACTCCAGGCTGGCCAAACCCGGCAGGCCCGGCGGGGAAAAGCGTCCCGCCGGGCCTGCCGGCTTCGACCAGCCTAAAGCACCCGAACCCATGTCAAATCGGGCCTAGGTGCGTCGGTTCCGGGGCCGTTGTGGGCCTGTTGGGGTAAGTGGCCTCGGTGGGGTGCTGCGTGTGCGGCGCGTTGGGTTTGGCGGTTTCGAATCCGACGTGGTGCGGCTGCCGTTGTACCCGCGAGGTCGCGTCGATCGTTCGCGGCTCATTTTCCGGCGATCACGCTTTTCGATCGTCGGAAAATGAGTCGCGAGCGGTCGACTTCCCGGCGACCTCGCCCGCGACGCCGGAGGCGGCGCAATTCAACAGAGCCGACTGGCCGGCGCTCTCCCCCGAACGCCGGCCAGTCGGGGTTGGGTGGCTTCCCCCCTGGTTCCCCCTACCAAGAGCCACCCGGCGCTGACCGCGACTCGGTGATCAGCGCGCCTACAAGTTCCCACGACTTCGCCAGGTCGAGCTAAACAGCGGCTAAACCTCGGAGGTCAAGGCTTCAAGAGCCGTTCGGACCAACATCGCGCGCGGGGAGCCCAGGCGTACGAACAACCGAAGCGATTCCGCCAACTCCGCTTGTGCCGCGACGCGTTCTCCCCGTCTCGCGAGCACCGATCCGAGCACTTGCCGGCCGAACGCCTCCTCGAACTGCATCGAGCCGCCACGCGTCAGTTCCACCCCTTGCCGGGCGTGTTCCTCGGCCTCCGGTAACAGGCCCAGTTCGGCGTAGAGCTCGGCCAGGTTGTTCATCGCGACCGCGTACGCCCGCTCGTCGCCGTTGCGGTGGTAGATCTCCATTGCCTGGAATTGGTGTTGGGCCGCCGTTTCGCGTTGGCCGAGCCGTTGCTCCACTTGGGCCAGGTTGTTGAGCACGGTGGCTTCGCCGAGCGCGTCGCCGTCCCGGCGGGCCAGGTCGACGGCTTCGCGGTAGTGCCCCAGGGCTTCCTCCACCCGGTCCTCGGCGAGCAGGGCCAGTGCCAGTTGGTCGAGGGTCATGACCAGGTAGCGGGGCTCGGCCAGGTCCACGGCTATCCGGTGGGCCAGTCGGGCTTGGTCGAGGGTGCCGCGCAGCGTTCCGGCGCGGTTGTTGACGTCGTGCATGGCGTTCAGCACGAGCATCTCGCCTCGGCGGTCGCCGATCACCCTCGCCGAGGCCAGGCCGAACTCGGCGATGCCCTGCCACTCGCGGCTGACGAGCCTGGTCACGCAGTAGGTGTGGACCAGGCGCACGAGTTGCCAGACCTCCACGTGCAGGCCGGCCTCCGAGCCCGCGTGCACGAGGGCGATGAGGTTGGACCACTCCTTGTCGAACCAGGACAGGGCCTGTGACGGGGTCGCGGGTCTCGGTGCGGCGGAGTCGCCGGTGAAGTCGAGGCCGTCCGACGCCGGTCTGATCAGGCGTCGGGCGTGGTCGCACGCGCAGAGGTAGTGGTCCATCAGGCGGCGCAGGCCGCGTTCCCGGTGTTCGACGACGCCGCGGGCGTAGAGGCGGACCAGGTCGTGCAGGACGAAGCCGCCCCGCCACTGCTCCACGAGGAGGTGCGCGTCGGCGAGGTCGGCCAAGCGGGCGGCGGCGGTGCCCAGGTCGATGTCGCAGACGGCGGAGATGGCGTGCGGGCTCACCCAGCGGCCGGGCACGAGGCCGGCGGCGCGGAAGGTCTCCGCCAGTTCCGGCGGGAGGTTGCGGTACGACACCGCCAGGGCCCGTTCCACGCCGACGCCGGTGTCGGCCAGGTCCAGGGTGCGCAGCCGCGCCTCGTCGTCGGAGAGCTGCTCGACCAGGTCTTCAACCGTCCACTCCGGACTGAAGACGAGCTTGGCGGCGGCGATCCGCAGCGCGAGGGGCAGGTTGCCGCAGAGCTCGACCAGCTTGCGGGTGGCCGCCGGCTCCTGGTCGGACAACGGCTTGCCGACGACCTCGTCGACCAGGCGGATGGACTCCTCGTCGGACAACGTGTCCAGCGTGAGCATCCGGGCGCCGTTGCTGACGACCAGGGACTCCAGGCGCCTGCGGCTGGTCACCAGGACGACCGACCCGGCGCCGGGCGGCAGGAGCAGGCGGACGTGCTCCGGGTCCCAGGCGTCGTCCAGCACGACCAGGACGCGCCGCTTGGCCAGCACCGAGCGGTACAGGCCGACGCGGTCGTCCAGGTCGCGGGGGACGCCGTCGGCGGGCACGCCCAGCGCGAGCAGGAAGCGCGCCAGGACCTCGGCCGGCTCGACCGGGTCGCGGCCGGGGGCGAAGCCGTTCAGGGAGGCGAAGAGGAGGCCGTCGGGGAACTGCTCGGCCCGCCGGTGGCCCCAGGTGACGGCGAGCTCGCTCTTGCCGATGCCGGCCGCACCGTTGACCACGGCGATGGTCGTGGCGGCCAGGTCGCGCGAGTCGCACAGGCGGTCCAACCAGGCCAGTTCCTCGTCGCGGCCGATGAAGCCGCTGGCCGCGGCGGGCAACTGGGCCGGCACGACGACACCGGGACGCGGTGGCACGAGGGCGGGCTCCGCCAGGCCGGGCGAGCTGAGCGCCGGGTCGTCGCGGAGCACCTGCTCGTGCAGCACGCGCAGGCCGGGGCCGGGGTCGATGCCGAGCTCGTCCACGACGCGCCGGTGGAAGCGCTGGTAGGCCTCCAACGCGTCGGCGCGCTGACCAGACCGGTAGAGGGCGCGCATCATGTGGCCGACCAGCCGTTCCCGGAACGGGTACTCGTTCACCAGCTGGCGCAGCTCGCCGACGAGTTCGAGGTGGCGGCCCAGTTCCAGCTCGGCCTCGATGCGCTCTTCCACTGCGGCAAGCCGAAGCTCCTCCAGGTCGGAGGTGACCGGGTCGCCCGGCACGTCCGCCAGCACCTGGCCGCGCCACAGGCCGAGCGACTCGCGCAGCAGCTGCGCCCGGATCGGCGCGGGCTTGCCGCGCGCGCTCGACACGAGCTGCCTGGCCCGGTGGAAGTCCAGCCGCCACGGGTCGACCGAGAGCTGGTAGCCGGGCGGGGTGGTGAGGATCCGCGCCGAGCCCGCCGGGTCGGCCTCCTCCAGCATCCTGCGCAGCCGCGACACGTAGCCGTGCACGATCGTCCTGGCCGTCGCGGGCGGTTCGTCGGCCCAGAGGCTGTCCACGATCTCGTCGATCGGGACGACCCGGTTGGCGTCGAGCACCAGCATCGCGAGCAGGCCGCGCATCCCCTTGCGACCGATGACGAGCTGCCGGCCGTCCGCGAGCACCTGCAACGGTCCGAGGACGCCGAACTCCAGCCCGCTCTTGCTCCGGTCAGCCATGCCCCTCCCCCGCCTCGTGCGCTACGGCTTGGTCACTGGATCAGGTGCGTCGGAGGTGCCGTTAGATACCTGTGGGTAAATGTTGCTTGCTCAACTAGTCGTGCTCCCATGACCGGACGGACGGCCGACGGCTAGGGTTTTGGCCCCGGACGTCCCGGCCGAGTTCTGGGCGAGTGCAGGAGGGCAAGTGCCGCGCGAGCCGTTGGACGTGGTCGACCGTGGCGCGGCGTGCCTGGTGGGTGGCGCGCTGGGCGATGCCCTCGGCGCGCCCATCCAGTACCTCGGGTGGGCGGACATCCAACGGGACCACGGCCCCGAAGGCGTGCTGGCGCCGCCGCGCCCCGCGCTGGTCACCGACGACACCCAGCTCACCCTGTTCACCGCCGACGGCTACCTGCGCGCGTGGGTGCGCGGCCGGACCACGGGCGAGTGGGACCCGATCGAGGTCGTCTGGCAGAGCTACCGGCGCTGGTTGATCACCCAGCAGGTGGCCGCGCCCGAGCCCGGCGCCGTCGGTCTCGTCGGCGACGAGCGGCTGTACTCGAGCCGGTCGCCGGGCCTGACGTGCCTGCGCGCACTGGCCGCCGACACACCGCCGACGCCCGAGGAACCGCAGAACGAGTCGTCCGGCTGCAACGGCGTCACCCGCACCGCGCCGGCGGGGTTCGCCCCCAGCGCCGAGATCGCCTACGACCTGGGCTGCCGGTTCGCCGCGCTGACGCACGGTGGCACCGGCGGCTGGGTGTCCGGTGGGGCGTTCTCGCTGCTCATCCACCTGCTGGCGGTGCGCGGGCGACCGATGCGGGAGGCAGTGGACCAGGTCATCGGCCGGGTGCTGCGGGACGACCCGTACACGGCGAACACCCTCAACCGGGCCGTCGTCTTCGCCGACGAGCACCGGGCGCAGGGCTTCGAGTCGGTCCGGGTCGACCGCCTGGGCAGCGGCTGGACGGGCCCGGAGGCGCTGGCGATCGCCGTGCACACGGTCCTGGTGTACCCGAAGCGGTCGCAGTTCGTGGACGCCCTGCGCGCGGCGGCCAACCACTCGGGCGGCAGCGACGCCACGGCGGCGCTCACGGGCAACATCCTCGGCGCCCTGCACGGCACGTCGGCGTTGCCGCGCGACTGGCTCGCGGGCCTGGAACTGGTGGACCTGCTGACCCAACTGGGCTCCGACCTGGGCCGCTCGGTCACCGGCCAGGACTTCGACTTCGCCCGGTACACCTGACGGGGAAAGGGGGAAGCCGGCCTCGGCACGCACGTTCCCGAAAGCGTGCGACCGAGGCCGGCTCTCCACGCGGTCTGCGCAGGGACACGCCCCGAGCGCGGAACCCGGCTGACCTGGCCGTGGAGCGGGAAAACCCGTGGCGGAACCGTAGCAGAGAGCGTGTGAGCCATCACAGCCGGCCCACCTCCTTACCCTTGTGAACCACCTCACCAGCCCCGTGGATCACCCCGCCAACCTGTCGCGAACCTGTCGAGTCGCTGTAGATCCGGCCACACCCGGGCCGCCGCGGTACCGGTGCCGCACCATGTGCACGTGGACAAGGGCGCTTCGGTTCGACTGCTCGTGGTGGACGACGAGCCGCACATCGCGGACCTCGTGGCGACGGTGGCGCGGTACGAGGGGTGGCAGGCGGTGACCGCGGGCAGCGGCGAGGCCGCGTTGCGGACCGCCGCCGACTTCCACCCCGACATCGTGGTGCTCGACCTGATGCTGCCCGACCTCGACGGCTTCACCGTGCTGGACCGCCTCCGCTCGGCGGGCGCGATGGTGCCGGTCGTGTTCCTGACCGCCCGTGACGGCACGGCCGACCGGGTCGCGGGCCTGACCCGCGGCGGGGACGACTACCTGGTCAAGCCGTTCTCCGTGGAAGAGCTGATGGCACGGCTGCGGGCCGTGCTGCGGCGCTCGACCGGGCCGACCTGGAAGCGGTCCGTGCTCAAGGTGTCCGACCTGGCGATGGACGAGGACACCCGCGAGGTGCGCCGGGGCGGGAAGCTGATCACGCTCACGCCCACCGAGTACGAGCTGCTGCGCTACCTGATGCGACGCTCCCCCGCCGTGCTGACCAAGGCGCAGATCCTCGACCACGTGTGGGAGTACGACTTCGGCGGCCGGTCCAACGTGGTCGAGCTGGTCGTCTCGCACCTGCGGCGCAAGCTGGACGACGGCGGCGAGCCGCTGATCCACACCGTGCGCGGCGTGGGTTACGTGCTGCGGCGAGCCGCGGAGTGACGCGTCGGCGCCTGCGCCTGGGCACGCGCCTCGCGCTGGGCCTCGGCGCGCTCGCACTGGCGGTGTTCGCCGTCGTCGGCACGGTGATGGCGCAGAGCATGCAGGAGTACCTGGAACGCCGGCTCGACGCGCAGATGGAGACGACCCAGGTCTCGCTGAAGAAGGACTTCGCCAAGAACGGCACGCTCAAGGGCGCGGCCTACGGCTGGTACTCGGTCGTCTACGACGTGCGCGACGGCACGGCCACGCCGAAGAACCGCGACGACCTGCCCGCCGACAACGCCGAGTTCACCGAGGTCGCGCTGCAGGTCGACGGGCGCGATCCCGTGTACCGGACCGAGTACCTGCACGGCGACGGCACGTACCGGCTGCGCGGGTGCGCGGTGTCGGACGGCGTGGTGCTGGTCAGCGCGGCGCCGATGAACGACATCACCACGACCGTGCGGCAGCTGGTGATCGTGGAGGTGGCCACGTTCCTGCTCGCGCTGGTCGCGTTCGTGGTGATCGGGCGGGCGGTGCTGCGGCGCGGGTTGCAGCCGTTGAGCGACATGGCGCGGACCGCGCACGACATCACGTCGCACGACCTGACCGACTCGGCCCGGCTGCCGGTGCGCGCGGAGGGCGGCGACGGCGGCGCGGAGGTCGAGGAGCTGCGCACGGCGTTCAACACGATGCTGGAGCACATCGACACGTCGCTGGCCGCGCGCACCGCCGCCGAGCAGCGGTTGCGGCGGTTCATCGCGGACGCCTCGCACGAGCTGCGCACGCCGTTGACGTCGATCCGGGGTTACGCCGACCTGTTCCGGTACGCGGCGGCGAACGCGCCGGCGGAACGCGAGGCGCACCTGGAGAAGCTGCGGTCGGAGGCGGCGCGGATGAGCGTGCTGCTGGACGACCTGCTGCTGCTCGCCCGGCTGGACTCGGCGGAGGTGGAGACGCCGTTGCGGGTGGCCGACGGCGACCTGGCGGCGGTGGCGCGGGAGGCCGCGGACGCGTTCCGCGTGGCCCGGCCGACCCACCCGCTGGCGCTGACCGTGCCGGACGAGCCGGTGCGGTCGGCGTTCGACCCGCTGCGGCTGCGGCAGGTGGTGGACAACCTGCTCACCAACGCCGCCGTGCACACCCCCGCCGGCACGGCGGTCTCGGTCTCCGTCGAGGTGCGGGGCGGGTCGGCCGTGCTCAGGGTCGGTGACACCGGTCCCGGCATCCCGCCGGCCGACCAGTCCCGCATCTTCGACCGGTTCTACCGCGTGGACGACTCGCGCACGCGTGATCGCGGCGGCAGCGGCCTGGGGCTGGCGGTCGTGCACTCCCTCGTCGCCGCGCACGGCGGCACGGTGGAGCTGACCAGCCGACCGGGCGCCACCGTCTTCACGGTGACCCTGCCCCGCTGAGAGTCGACAGCGGGCACCCCGCGCCGCCGGTAGGTCATCCGGTCGTACCGCGAGGCGGCTGGAAGGCGGGCCACGTCCCCACGGTGGCGCGCCCGGCTTCCGTTTGCCGGTCGGAAACCCCGGCGAAGTTGCTCTGCTCGGCTCGTATTCCGCGGATCGCCCGACCATCCGCCTCATGTGCCCGGACATCGGTGTCCGAGCTCCCGGACCCCTGCGTCCGGACGCGCGAGCGGAAAGAGATCCCATGCGTCGCTCACTCAGACGCGGCACGCTGTCGGCCGTCGCCGCCTTGATCGCCTCGACAGTCCAGTTCACCTCACCGGCCTTGGCCGCACCTGCCGCGGCGGCACCGTGCGGCCCCCTCGACGTCGCGTTCGTCCTCGACGACACCGGCAGCATGGGCGGGGCCATCGCCAACCTGAAGACCGGCATCAACGCCATCGTGAACGACGTCGTCACGGCGTCCGGCGGCGACTACCGGCTCGGCCTGGTCACGTTCAAGGACAACATCACCGTCCACAACACCCTCGCGCCCGGCAACGCGGCGGCGGTGACCAACTACGTCACCAACACCCTCGCCGCGAGCGCGGGCGGCAGCGAGCCCGAGGCGTCGGACGAGGCGCTCAACACGGTCGTGAACAACCTGCCCGCGGCCGGCCGCCCGCAGAACGTCGACTTCGGCGGCACGTGGCGGTCGAACGCGATGAAGTTCGTCGTGCTGGTGACCGACGCCCGCCCCGGCGGGTTCGACAACGTGCACGCGGCCGCGGACGTCGCCAACGCCGCGCAGCGGGCGAACGACGCCCTCGGCAAGGGCATCAAGATCTCGCCGGTGTACGTGCCGACGTCGGCCACCTACACCCCCGTGATCACGCCGATCATGCAGAACTACGCCTCCACGACCGGTGGCGTGTTCACGCAGACGACGTCCACGGGCGTGGGCACGGCGGACGCGATCCGCAAGCTCCTGTCGGACTGCCGGCAGACCGACGTGGTCATCCGCGACCAGGTGACCGACACGGGCGCCGAGCCGAACCCGAACGGCACGGTGTGGAACAGCCCGGACATCAAGGTCTGCCCGACCACCGCGGACTGCTCGGGCATCCAGCCGGTCGTCGGCGCGACGAACTTCGTCCACGTGCGGTTGAACAACAACTCCGGCCTCGGCACGAGCACCGGCACGCTCAAGGTCTACCGCACGCCCGCCGGCGGCGGCACGACGTGGAACAACGTCACCAACGGCGACTGGATCGCCATCGGCCAGCAGTCGCTGTCCGTGCCCGCGGGCGGGACCGTGGCGAAGATCCCGTGGACGAACATCCCGGGACCGGGCCACTTCTGCCTCCTCGCGCGCTGGGTGTCGGCGACGGACCCGATGACGTTCGCCGAGGGCCCGAACACCGCGCTGAACACCAAGAACAACAACAACATCGCGTGGAAGAACTTCCAGACCGTGCGGGGCAAGGTGCTCGAGCCGGTGAAGTCCTGGTTCACCCTGGGCAACGCGACCGAGAAGGAGGTCAAGACCGACCTGGTGCTGACCGGTGAGAAGCCGGTGGCGGGCACCGTGGTGATCGACCTCGGCCCGCGCCTGTTCGAGCGCTGGCGCGCCGGCGGCGGCCAGGCCGAGGGCGTGAAGCAGGTCGGCGAGACCGCGTTCCAGTTCGACCCGAGGAAGGCGGCGCTGTTCGGCGTGCCGCTGCAGCCCGGTGAGCGGTTCACCGCGGAACTCACCTTCACCCCCGAGGCGCCGGGCGAGTACCTGACGAACCTCGTCCAGTTCGTCGAGGGCGAGGACCACGGCGGCGTGGCCTACCACGTCATCACCGACCGCGGGTAACCCGCGCGCAGGGTCGCGGGCCCGGCCCGCCCCCCCCCCCCCCCCCCCCCCCCCCCCCCCCCCCGCACTAGCCGTGCGGTCCGGCGGTGGGCCGGATCACTTGAAGTCGGCCCACAGCCAGATCCGGTCGCCCGTCTCACCGTCGACCAGGCACTGGACGGCCCTGACGGCGCCTTCCTGGATGAGCAGGGCGCCGGCGACCTCGCACTGGCGCCGACCCTGTTCGGTGTTCGGGTAGGGGTTGCCGACGGTCCGCCACGCGAGCGCCTGGAAGCCGTCCGAAGCCGTGCCGGTGGCGGCCTGGGCGGTGAACGGGGACGAGAAGAGCGCGGCCACGAGCAGACCGAGCGCTGCCCACGACTTGCCGCGGACTTTGTTTTCCACAAAATCCCCCTCAGGGTTGATACGTGCTGAATCGACCTGCGCTTCACAACGTACTGACGCTCAATCGGACGTCAACGAAATAGCGGGTGACCGAGATCACTACGTCCTGTTTATTAATACAAAGCCGCAGGTCAGAGCCCACACTTGACCGCCATTGACCACTTCGGAACGGCCCGCCGTACAGCCGCACGCCTTTCCGTTCCCGCCGGCGGGACACCAATTCGGAAATGGCCGCCACACCCGCACGTCGACCATCCCGGGTCGATTGGGAACCACCTGGGACCGCGCCGCACGGCACCCACTACGCCGCCAGGCCGGCCAAACCACGACCCTGGACCCGCTATGATCATGAAACTGCCCCCCTGACCAGGTCTTTCCCGGTCAGGGGGGCAGTCGGTGCGGAGCCGGTGGCGGGACTTGAACCCGCAACCTTTCGCTTACAAGGCGAGTGCTCTGCCAGTTGAGCTACACCGGCGTGGCCCGGAGGCCTGGAACATCGTAAGCGCCCGCAGGGGGTGCCACCTGCGGCGAACGGTCTGCTCACGGTGGTCCCGCGTTGGTCCGACCGGAGGTCGCGGGTACCGTCCGGGTGGCCCTGGCGACCCGCAAAACCGCTGGCCAGCGCTATCAACAGTATTAAACGCACCGTGATCGACTCACCTGGTCCAGGTACCCCGTCCAGGGGTGGTGCAGGACACAGCCTCGAATGTGACACGGTCGGGCGTGGCGGTCGGGCGAGTGAGGGAGGTGACGCCGGGTGCGGCTGTGGCGCCGGCGGTTCGAGCACGCGGAGCAGGCACGACCCGTCGAAGGTCCGTCCCTTCCGGACGACTCGACCGTCCACCTGGTACTCGACCTGGCGCTGCGGGTCGGCGAGGCGCAGATGGCCGGCGGGGCGGGCGTGGCCGACGTGACGGCCACCATCCTCGCGGTCACCACCGCGTACGGCCTGCCGAACACCGAGGTCGACGTGATCTACACCTCGATCACCGTCTCGTGCCACCGGGGCACGGAAGCCGCGCCCGTGACGACCATGCGCGTGGTGCGCGGCCGCAGCGTCGACTACACCCGGCTCGCCGCCGTCGAGGACCTGATCCGGCTGATCACCTCCGGCGGCATCACGGCGCCGGACGCGTCCGCCGAGATCGAGCGGATCAGCCGCGCCGATCACCCGTACCCCCGTTGGGTGGCCACGGTGGCGTGGGCGGGCATGGCCGCCGCGGTGGCGTTCCTGGTCGGCGGCGGGCCGGTGCCGGCGGCGACGGCGGCCCTCGTCACGGCGTTGATCGACCGGGTCGGCCGGATCCTCAACCGGCGCGGGCTGCCGTTCTTCTTCCAGCAGGTGGTCGGCGGCGCCCTGGCCACCTCGGTGGCGGTGGCGATGTACGCGACGGACCTGCTGCCCGCCGTGCGGCCCTCGTTGGTGATCGCCACCGGGATCGTGGTGCTGCTGTCCGGGTTGTCGCTGGTCGGCACCGTGCAGGACGCCATCACCGGCTACCACGTCACCGCCGCCGGCCGCATGGTCGAGATCACGCTGCTCACCGCGGGCCTCGTCGCGGGCATCACGCTGACCCTGCGCGCCGGCGTGCAGTTCGGGGTCCGGACGAGCATCGCCGACCCGCTGCCGCCGTTGATCTCCGAGGTGCCGGCGCAGTTCGCGGCGGGCGCGGCCACCTCCGCGTTCTTCGCCCTGGCCAGCTACGCGCCGGTCCGGGCGCTGCCGATGGCCGCCGTCGCGGGCGCGGTGGGCACGGCCGGTTACGGCCTGCTCGTCCTCACCGGCACGAACGCCATCACGTCCGCGGTCGTCGCGGCCACCGCGGTCGGCTTCATCGGCAAGATCATCTCCCGGCGGCTGGGCACACCGCCGCTGCTCGTCGCGGTGGCGGGAGTGGTGCCGCTGCTGCCCGGCTGGACCACCTACCGCGGCCTCTACCAGCTCACCGCCGAGGGTGACGCGGCCGGCCTGTCGACGCTCGTGCTGGCCGCCGGCACGGCCCTCGCGCTCGCGAGCGGCGTCGTCCTGGGTGAACATCTGGGTCGGCCCGTGCGCACGAGCCTCGGCCGGTTGGCCGCCCGTTCCCGTCGTTGAGCGCCTGAACACAGCGTTTCCACGTGAGATCGCCCACCTGACGGGCTTTCGTCAAGTCAACACAGTGTGACGGGGGTGACGACAGGGCATCCAACCTGCGCGTTCCCACTAACCTCGACGGTGGGCGAGACGAATCCCTTAGGAGGCGCTACCCGGTGAGCAGCATTGGCGAGAACGGCGCGGATTTCCTGGTCGTGGCCAACCGCCTACCGGTTGACCTGGAGCGCCTGCCCGACGGCACGCAACGCTGGAAGCACAGCCCCGGCGGCCTGGTCACCGCCCTGGAGCCGTTCCTGCGCACGCACAGCGGGGCCTGGGTCGGCTGGCCCGGCATCGCGGACGCCGAAGTGGACGCGTTCGAGGAGGACGGCCTCCAGCTGCACCCCGTGGCGCTGAGCGCCACCGAGGTCGCCGACTACTACGAGGGCTTCTCCAACGGCACGCTGTGGCCGCTCTACCACGACGTGGTCGCGCCGCCCGCCTTCCACCGCCGCTGGTGGAACGCCTACGTGCGGGTCAACCAGCGGTTCGCCGACGTGACCGCGAAGGTCGCCGCCCAGGGCGCGACGGTCTGGGTGCAGGACTACCAGCTGCAGCTGGTGCCGGCGATGCTGCGCGAGCTGCGGCCGGACCTGCGCATCGGCTTCTTCCTGCACATCCCGTTCCCGCCGGTGGAGCTGTTCATGCAGCTGCCGTGGCGCACGGAGATCATCCGCGGCCTGCTCGGCGCGGACCTGGTCGGCTTCCACCGGCCCGGCGGCGCGCAGAACTTCCTCTGGCTGGCCCGCCGCCTCGTCGGCCTGGAACCCAGCCGCGGCGCGGTCGGCGTGCGCACCAGGCCCGGTGTCGTGCAGGTCGGGGACCGCACCGTGCGGGTCGGGGCATTTCCGATCTCGATCGACTCGGCGGGCCTCGACGCGCTCGCGCGGGACAAAGAAGTCCAAAAACACGCGAAACAAATTCGCGAAGACCTCGGGAATCCGAAGAAGATCCTGCTCGGCGTGGACCGCCTCGACTACACCAAGGGCATCGACGTGCGGCTGCGCGCGTTGCACGAACTCCTCGCCGACGGCCGCGTCGACCCCGGCGAGGTGACCATGGTGCAGCTCGCCACGCCCAGCCGCGAGCGCGTCGAGCACTACAAGCAGATGCGGGGCGAGATCGAGCAGGCCGTCGGCCGGATCAACGGCGAGTTCTCGACCGTGGGCCACCCGGTGGTCCACTACCTGCACCAATCGGTCAACCGGCGTGAGCTGACCGCGTTCATGACCGCCGCCGACGTCATGGTCGTGACCCCGGTGCGCGACGGGATGAACCTGGTCTGCAAGGAGTACGTCGCCACGCGCTACGACCTCGGCGGCGCGCTGGTGCTCTCCGAATTCGCGGGCGCGGCGGCCGAACTCACGAGCGCGTTCCTCGTCAACCCCCACGACCTGGACGGCGTGAAGAACGCGTTGGAAGCCGCCCTCACGCTGGATCCGGCCGAAGGCCGCCGTAGGATGCGCGCGTTGCGCCGCCAAGTCCTCACGCATGACGTCGACCGCTGGGCTCGATCGTTCCTTGATGCCTTGGGCACGCAGTCCACGATCTGAATCTGAATCAGTTCAGACCGACTATCACCGACCTTGTCCCACCGAGCATTGAGGAGGGGCGTTGACCGCCGAGGCCCTCCCCGCCGAACTTCGTCGTGCGATCGTGCAGCTGGCACGCACACCGCGCCTGCTGGTCGCCTGCGACTACGACGGGACATTGGCTCCGATCGTGGCCAACCCAGAGGACGCCCGCCCGCTGCCCGAGTCTGTGGGCGCGTTGCGCTCGCTGGCCGGTCTGCACGAGACGACGGCCGCGGTGATCTCCGGGCGCGCCCTGCGCGACCTGGCGACGCTGTCGCGCCTGCCGTCCGAGGTGCACCTGGTGGGTTCGCACGGTTCCGAGTTCGACGTCGGTTTCGTGCACGCGCTGGACGCTGACGCGAAACAGCTGCACCGCCGCCTGGAAACCGAGTTGGAAGGGGTCGTCGCCGGGCACGAGGGCGTCGGCCTCGAAGTGAAGCCCGCGAGCATCGCGGTGCACGTCCGCCGTGCCGACCCCGCCGTGGGGGAGCGGGTTCTCCACGCCGTGCGCACCGGCCCGGCCACCTGGGACGGCGTGCAGGTCACCGAGGGCAAGGCCGTGATCGAGCTGGCCGTGGTGCAGACGGACAAGGGCCACGCCCTGGACGTCCTGCGGCACCGCGCGTCGGCGACCGCGGCCGTGTTCGTCGGTGACGACGTGACCGACGAGAAAGCGTTTGCCCGGCTGAGCGGGCCTGACGTCGGCATCAAGGTCGGCGACGGCGAGTCGCTGGCCGAGTACTACGTCGGCGACAGCATCGACGTGGCCACCGTGCTGGCGTTCCTGCTGGAGGAACGGCGGGCGTGGCTGCACGGCGACCAGGCCGTGCCGATCGAGCGGCTGACCATGCTCGCCAACGAGCGGTCCGTCGCGCTGCTGACCCCCGACGCGCGGCTGAACTGGCTGTGCCACCCGGAGCCGGACTCGGCGGCGGTGTTCGCCGACCTGCTCGGCGGGCCGGCCGCGGGCCACTTCTCGATCAAGCCCGAGCACGGCTCGCTGCCCCTGGGCCAGCGGTACGTGCCGGGCACGATGATCGTGGAGACCCGCTGGTCGCGGCTGCTCGTGACCGACTACCTCGACCACGACCTGGCCTCGCACCGCACGGACCTGGTGCGGCGCGTCTCCGGCTCGACCAACGCGGTGATCACGTTCGCGCCGCGGCCGGAGTTCGGCCAGGTGCCGGTGCGGCTGCTGCGCGAGCGCGACGGCCTGCGGGTCGTCGGCACCTCGGACCCGATGGTGCTGCGCTCGCCGGGCGTCGACTGGCAGATCACCTCCGACGGCATCCAGGAGACCGCGACGGCCGTCGTGCGCCCCCGCGAGGGCGCGCCGATCCTGCTCGAGCTGCGCTGCGGCACGGACGACCTGTCCGAGGCCACGCTCGGCGAGCCGGAGCGGCGGGCGCGGGCGGGTGCGTTCTGGTCGGACTGGGCGGCGACGCTCAAGCTGCCCCAGGTCGAGTCGGACCTGGTGCTGCGGTCGGCGTTGACGTTGAAGGGCCTGGTGCACCACGACACCGGCGCGATCATGGCCGCCGCCACCACCTCGCTGCCCGAGGAGCTGGGTGGCATCCGCAACTGGGACTACCGCTACTGCTGGCTGCGTGACGCGGCGCTGACCGCGCAGGCCCTGGTGTCGGTCGGGTCGCTCGGCGAGGCGGAGGCGTTCCTGGGGTGGGTGCACGGGGTGCTGTCGACCCTGCCCGGCCCGGAGCGGCTGCACCCGCTGTACACGTTGCAGGGCACCATGCTCGGCGCGGAGGCCGTCATCGACACGCTGCCCGGGTACGCCGGGTCGCGGCCGGTGCGCGTCGGCAACCTCGCCAACCAGCAGGTGCAGCTGGACGTGTTCGGTCCCGTGGTGGACCTGGTCGTGCAGCTGGCCGCCGCGCGCGGCTCGTTGACCGACCAGGACTGGCTGATGGTGCAGGCGATGGCCGAGGCGGTCGCCCGCCGGTGGCACGAGCCCGACCACGGCATCTGGGAGGAGCGGCACGCGCCGCGCCACCACGTGTACTCCAAGGTCATGTGCTGGGTGACGTTGGACCGGGCGGTGATGCTGGCCGAGCGGTACGGGCGCGAGATCGACCCGTCGTGGCCGGTGCTGCGCGACACCATCTCCAACGACGTGCTCAAGCACGGGTGGAGCGAGGAAGCGCAGTCGTTCACCACCGCCTACGACGGCGACGACCTGGACGCGGCGTCGCTGCACGTCGGGCTGTCGGGGTTGATCGACCCGACCGACGACCGGTTCCAGGCCACCGTGACCGCGATCGAGGCCGAGCTCCGGTCCGGTTCCACGGTGTACCGGTACCGGCGTGACGACGGCCTGCCCGGCGACGAGGGCGGCTTCCACCTGTGCGCGGCGTGGATGATCGAGTCCTACCTGCTCACCGGGCGGCGCACGGAGGCCGAGGAGCTGTTCGCGCAGATGGTCGACGCGGCCGGACCCACCGGCCTGCTGCCCGAGGAGTACGACCCGATCGCGGAGCGCTCCCTGGGCAACCACCCGCAGGCGTACAGCCACCTGGGCCTGATCCGCTGCGCCCAGCTGCTGGCGGCCGGCAAGTAGGTGTGCTCCCGGACGGCGCCCCCTTGACCGGGGGCGCCGTTCGCTATTTCCGGAGGTTGAGCAGGTTCAGGGCTTCGTGCAGGTCGTTGGCGACGAGCGCGCGCGTGCCCTGCGGCAGGGGGCCCGCGTCCGGTGGCACGAGGGCCTTGGTGAAGCCGAGCCGGGCGGCCTCGGTGAGGCGGCGGCCGACGCCGTTGACGCGGCGCAGCTCACCCGACAGGCCGACCTCGCCGACCACGACGAGGTCGTGCGGCAGGGGCAGGTCGGTGGCCGCCGAGGCGACCGCCAGCGCCACCGCGAGGTCCACCGCGGGCTCGACGAGCCGCATGCCGCCCACGGTGGCGGTGAACACGTCCTTGTTGCCCAGCCCCACCCGGCCGCGCTTCTCCAGCACCGCCAGGACCATCGCCAGGCGGGCCGAGTCGAGGCCGCTCACCGCGCGCCGCGGCGCGGGCAGCGCGGTCGGCGTGACCAGCGCCTGCACCTCGCCCAGCATGGGCCGCTTGCCCTCCACGACCACCGTGACGGCGGTGCCGGAGACGGCCTGGTCGCGGCGGTGCAGGAACAGGCCGGACGGGTCGGGCACGCCCGCGATGCCGTCGTCGCGCAGCTCGAAGCAACCGACCTCGTCGGCCGGCCCGAACCGGTTCTTCACGCCCCTGAGCAGCCGCAACGTCGAGTGCCGGTCGCCCTCGAACTGCAGCACCACGTCCACCAGGTGCTCCAGCACGCGCGGCCCGGCCACCGAGCCGTCCTTGGTCACGTGGCCGACGAGCACGACGGGCAGCCCGCGTTCCTTGGCGACCGCGATCAGGCCGCCCGTGACGGCGCGGACCTGGCTGACCCCGCCGGGCGCGCCGTCCACCGCCGGTGAGGACATGGTCTGGACGGAGTCCACGATGAGCATGCTCGGCTTGACGGCGTCCACCTGGCCGAGGACGGCGGAGATGTCGCTCTCGGCGGCCAGGTAGATCTCGTCGTGCAGGTTGCCGGTCCGGTCCGCCCGCAACCGCACCTGCCCGGCCGACTCCTCGCCGGTGACGTAGAGGCAGCGGCCGACCGACAGCGCCCACTGGTGCGCGACCTCCAGCAGCAGCGTCGACTTGCCGACACCCGGCTCACCCGCCAGCAGCACCACGGCCCCCGGCACGAGGCCACCGCCGAGGACCCGGTCCAGCTCCAGGACACCGGTCGAGACGGCCCGCGCGGACTCGATGTCGACCTGCCCGATGGGCCGGGCCTCACTGCTGGGCGCGCCCGCGAGGAACCGGGGAGCCGCCGAGACCCCCCGCTCCTCCACCGTGCCCCAGGCCTGGCACTCCGGACACCGCCCGACCCACTTGGCCACCTCGTGCCCGCACTCGGCGCAGCGGTAAGTCGGCTTGGCCACCCGTGCTGTCTTCGCCACGCCCCGGAGGCTATCCGGCACCTCCGACACCGCACCGCCACCGGCAGGCTTCTCTCAAGGAGGGCTTCGTGTCATCCCGCCGACCTGGCTTTGCCCCACCGCGCGTGTCAAGAGGGCTGTGCGTCCCTTGCCTGGTCGTTCACTGATGTCCGCCCCTTGATTACGTGTGGTAGCCCGGAGGGAGGTCGGTGGGATGGCACGAAACCCGGACCGACAACGGACCCGGCACATCCCCACCCACCGGCCGTCGTCCTGCTGATCCGCCCGTCCGGCGAGGACATGCTTTGACGCTTCTGCTGTCGGTGCCCAGTGGGAGAATAAAAACAGGGGTCCCCTGGGCGGGGACCCCTGCGTCGCTTTGCGGCGTGTTGGTGCGGCTCAGTGCTCCGAAGGAGCGTCCACCCGCGGTTCGGTGGTGGCGCCGATCGGCAGCTCCAAGGTCACCTCGCCCGCCTGCACGAACAGGAACGTGACCCGGATCGTCTCGCCCGGCCGCAGCGGCTTCTTCAGCCCCTTCAGCACGATCTTCACCACACCCGGCTCCGTCGGGTCCGCGGACGACGGCAGCTTCGTGCCCGTCGTCGGCGGGCTCGACACGGACGTGCCGCTGCCCGACGTCGGCGTACCCGTCGTGGTCGTCGTCACCGAGCCCGTGCCGGACGGCGCGGTGGTCGTCGTGGTCGACGCGTGCGAGCCCGACGGCTCGTGCGAGTCAGAGGGCGCGGACGAGGACGCCGACTTGGTCGTCGTCGTGGCGTGGCTGCCCGCGTCGTCCTGGTCGGCCTCGGCGAGGACGGCCGACCCCGCCTCCAGCCGCGTGTCGCCGGTGATCTCGGCCGGCGCGGAGAACTCGCTGGTCACGCCCAGCAGCTTGTCCACACCGGTGCCGTTGTTGACGATCACGACCGTGATCGGCGCGTCGTCGCCCTCCTCATAGGCCCCGTGCGCCGCCGGGAACAGGAACTGCGCGTCGCGGACGGCGATGTCTCCCACCTGCCCGCTGGCCCCGTTGACGACGGCCACCTGGGTGTCCGTCTGCGTGACCTGACCTGCGCTGCAACCTGCGGCGGCCAAGCCGAGGCCGGTCGCCAGGGCGGCCACGACGGCCAGGCGGCGCGGCGCTGGTGACTTCTGGAGTGCGCGACCCACGGCTGCTCGGATCCCTTCCCGGTGTGCTGACGAGGCGGGTCGTACCCGGTAGTAGCGGGTCCGACCACCAGTCCAGGAGCCTAACCGGGTGCCCCCGGACCTGCGGCATGTGGTGCCCCACAGCGGGCCGCGGCCCTCGCCGGCACGTCCACAGTGGAGCAAGATCGACCACGGGCGTTGCATGCGACCGGGTGATTTGTCAACCCCCCACGCGGCCCTGACCAGCGCTAACTGATCTCAACAGGCCGATGAGGGGATTGCTCGGCGTGTTAGGATGGGGTTAGCGAAAGGGGCAGAGGACACATGGTTTTCAAGGTCGGAGAGACCGTCGTCTACCCGCACCACGGTGCCGCTCTCATCGAAGCAATCGAGACCCGTGTGATCAAGGGCGAGGAGAAGAAGTACCTCGTCCTCAAGGTTGCCCAAGGCGACCTCACGGTTCGCGTCCCCGCCGACAACGCCGAGATCGTGGGCGTTCGTGACGTCGTCGGCCAGGAGGGTCTTGACAAGGTCTTCGAGGTCTTGCGTGCTCCCCACACGGAGGAGCCGACCAACTGGTCCCGGCGGTACAAGGCCAACCTCGAGAAGCTCGCGTCCGGTGACGTGAACAAGGTGGCCGAAGTGGTGCGCGACCTCTGGCGGCGCGAGAAGGATCGCGGACTGTCCGCTGGTGAGAAGCGGATGCTGGCGAAGGCTCGACAGATACTGGTTAGCGAACTGGCGCTGGCCGAGGGCACCGACGAGGACAAGGCTGAGGTCCTCCTCGACGAGGTCCTGGCTACCGCGTCCTGACCGTTCCACCCACCATCTCGGAAACCGCGAACATGGGTGTGGTCGCGCTCGTGCCCGCGGCGGGCCGGGGTGAGCGGTTGGGCTATGGCATGCCCAAGGCGCTCGTACCGGTCGACGGCGTTCCGCTGCTCGTGCGTGCGGTGCGCGGCCTGTTCGACTCCGGTCGCGTGCGGCACGTGGTCATCGCCGCGCCGCCGTCCGATGTGGACGTTGTGAGTACCGTCACCGCCCCGTTGGCCCCAGCCGACGGGGCGGTGCACGTCGTGGCCGGGGGCGCCGAGAGGTCGGACTCGGTGCGCCTGGCCCTAACTTACGCGTTGCGTGAGATCCCCGACACTTCAATCGTGCTCGTCCACGACGCGGCCCGCGCGTTCACGCCGCCCGCCGTCGTCGGGGCCGTGGTGGACGCCGTCGCCGCCGGTCACCCGGCCGTCGTCCCCGTGCTGCCGGTCGCGGACACGGTCAAGCAGGTCGACGCCGACGGCGTGGTGGTCGCCACACCGGACCGCGCGGCGCTGCGCGTCGTGCAGACCCCGCAGGGTTTCGACGCGGCCGTGCTGCTGCGCGCGCACGAGGTCGCGCACGATGCAGGCTTGGGCGCCACGGACGACGCGGGCCTGGTCGAACGGCTCGGTGTGCCGGTCGTCACCGTGCCCGGGCACCCCGATTCCATGAAGATCACCACGAAGTTCGACCTGGCCGTGGCCGAGGCGCTGCTGGCCGGCACCCGAGGAGCACCGTGATCCCCAGAGTGGGCATCGGCACGGACGTCCACCAAGTGGAACGCGGCCGTGAGTGCTGGCTGGCTGGCCTGCGCTGGGACGACGCGGACGGCTGCGCCGGCCACTCGGACGGTGACGTGGCCGCGCACGCGCTGTGCGACGCGTTGCTGTCCGCCGCCGGGCTCGGCGACCTCGGCGCGGTGTTCGGCACGAGCGACCCGCGCTGGTCCGGGCGGCACGGCGTGGAGTTCCTGGCCGAGGCGCGTCGCCTGGTGGAGGAGGCAGGCTACCGGGTCGGCAACGCCGCCGTGCAGGTCATCGGCAACGCGCCGAAGATCGGCAAGCGCCGCGCCGAGGCGCAGGAGGTGCTGTCGGAAGCGGTGGGCGGCCCGGTGTCGGTCAGCGGCACGACCACCGACGGCCTCGGCCTGACCGGGCGCGGCGAGGGCATCGCCGCCGTGGCGACCGCGCTGCTCGTCCCACTAGCCTGAGCCGCATGCCGGTCACCCTCAGCGCGGCGACGCGTGCCCTGGTCGACGGGCGGAACTACTCCGTCCTCGCCACCCTCAACCCGGACGGTAGCCCGCAGACATCGGTGGTGTGGGTCACCCGGGACGGCGACGACCTGCTGTTCTCGACGCTGCGCGACCGGGTGAAGGAGCGCAACCTCCGCCGTGACCCGCGGGCCAGCGTGAGCGTGTGGAGCCAAGTCGACCCCGAGGTGTACGCGGAGGTGCGCGGCACCGTGACGATCGTCGAGGACGCCGGCCGCGTGCTGGCGAACGACTTGTCGCACAAGTACCTGGGCCAGGACTACCCGGCCGACGCGCCCGGCAAGGTCCGCGTGGTGCTGCGCCTGACCCCGACGAAGGTCACCGGCAACGCCGCCTGAGCCGGACCGCCGCTGATCCGCGGTCGGGGCGCCCCTCGCGGAGTGAGGCTGGTCTCGGTTCCGCGCTCCCCGAGACCTCCGATGTCCGGACCACGTAACGTGCGTTATGTGACGATCCGCGCCGTGCTCTTCGACTTCTCCGGCACCCTGTTCCGCTTGGAGCACGACTCGCTGGCCGCCCACGCCGAGCTGATGGGCGCGCTCACCGCGCCCGTCGGCCTGGCGGACGGGCTGGACATCGACCCGGCGCAGTGGGAACGCCGCGACCTCGACCCCGACGCGCACCGCGAGATGCACCTCGCCGTGCTGGCGAAGGCGGGCGCGAAGGACCCGGACCGGTTCTACGCCGACCTGTGCAGCCCGCCGTTCTGGCAGCCGTACCCGGACACCGCGCAGGCCCTGGGCACCGAGTTGCCGACCGCGGTCGTCAGCAACATCGCGTGGGACATCTCCGCCGTCTTCGCCCGTCACGGCGTCGAGAACCGGGTGGACGAGTTCGTGCTCTCCTACCAGGAGGGCTTCGTCAAGCCGGACCCGAAGCTGTTCCGCATCGCCTGCGACCGCCTGGGCGTGCACCCCACCGAGGCGCTCATGATCGGCGACAGCCCCGAGGCCGACGGCGGCGCGGCGGCGATCGGGTGCCAGGTCGAGATCGTCGACCCGCTCCCGACCGGCAGCCGTCCGGACGCGCTGCTGCAGGTGCTCCGCAAGCACATTTGACCGGGCGATCCGACCCCGGCTGGTCACCGCCCGTACCATCTTCACGTGAGCCTCCACCTCTTCGACACCGCGACCCGGTCCATGCGGGAGTTCGTCCCGCAGGTCAGCGGAACGGCGTCGATCTACGTGTGTGGGGCAACGGTGCAGGGCGTTCCGCACATCGGCCACGTGCGCAGCGGCCTCAACTTCGACGTGCTGCGGCGCTGGCTGGGCCGTGACGGCTCGACCGTGCGGCTGGTGCGCAACGTCACCGACATCGACGACAAGATCCTCGCCAAGGCCGCCGAGCACGGCGCCGAGTGGTGGGAGTGGGCCTACCAGCACGAACGGGCGTTCGACAACGCCTACGACGCGCTGGGCTGCCTGCCCGCGTCCTCTTCGCCGCGCGCGACGGGCCACGTCACGCAGATGGTCGAGCTGATGGAGCGGCTGATCGAGAAGGGTCACGCGTACGCCTCCGACGGCGACGTGTACTTCTCCGTGACGTCGTTCCCCGAGTACGGGGCGTTGTCGGGGCAGAAGCTCGACGAGGTGCACCAGGGCGAGTCCGCCGCGACGGGCAAGCGCGACGCGCGCGACTTCACGCTGTGGAAGGCGGCGAAGCCGGGCGAGCCTTCGTGGCCGACGCCGTGGGGTCCGGGCAGGCCGGGCTGGCACCTGGAGTGCTCGGCGATGGCGACCGCGTACCTCGGCGGGACGTTCGACATCCACGGCGGCGGCATCGACCTGATCTTCCCGCACCACGAGAACGAGCAGGCGCAGTCACGGGCGGCCGGCGACGGCTTCTCCCGCTACTGGATGCACAACGCCTGGGTGACGCTCAGCGGCGAGAAGATGTCGAAGTCGCTGGGCAACACGGTGTCGATCCCGGCGATGCTGGAGCGGGTCCGCGCGCCCGAACTCCGCTACTACCTGGTCGGCCCGCACTACCGGTCGACGATCGAGTACTCGCCCGAGGCGTTGGACGAGTCGGTGTCGGCGTACCGCCGGGTCGAGTCGTTCCTGCGGCGCGTGGTCGAGCGCACGGGCGCCGTCGGCGCGGACGGCGAGCTGTCGCCCGCGTTCGTGGCGTCGATGGACGACGACATGGGCACGCCCGGCGCGTTGGCCGCCATCCACAAGCGGGTGCGCGAGGGCAACACGGCCCTGGAGTCCGGTGACGACCTGGGCGCGCGTGCCGCCGCCGGGTCGGTGCGGGCGATGACCGGCGTGCTCGGGTTGGACCCGTTGTCGCCGCTGTGGCACGACGCCGCGGCGGGCGGCGCGGGCGGGCGCGCGTTGGGCGTGCTGGTGGAACGGCTGCTGGAAGAGCGGTCGCAGGCCCGCAAGGACAGGGACTTCGCGCGCGCGGACGCGCTGCGCGATCACCTGCTGCTGGCCGGTATCGCCGTCGAGGACACCCCCGACGGTCCGTTGTGGACGTTGAAGGACGACTGAGCTCGTGGCTGGTAACTCCAAGCGCCGGGGCGCCATGCGCAACCCCGGCTCCAAGAAGGGCGCGGTCGTCGGTTCCGGCGGGCAGAAGTCGAAGGGCCTGCAGGGCAAGGGCCCCACCCCGAAGGCGACCGACCGACCGAACCACCCCGCCTACAAGCGGGCGACCGCGGCGGCGAAGGCCGAGCAGGTGCGCTCGCAGCGGCGCAAGGCCGTCGAGAACGGGCCCGAGACCGTGGCCGGGCGCAACCCGGTGGTCGAGTGCCTGCGCGCCGACATCCCGGCGACGGCGCTGTACGTGGCGCTGGGCATCGACGCGGACGACCGGGTCGCCGAGGCCGTGCAGCTGGCGGCCACCCGCGGCATCTCCGTGCTGGAGGTGCAGCGCGGCGAGCTGGACCGGATCACCGGCGGCGCGATGCACCAGGGCCTCGGCCTCCAGGTGCCGCCGTACGAGTACGCCGAGCCGCGCGAACTGCTCAAGATCGCGAACCAGTCCGGCGTGCCCCCGCTGCTGGTGGCGCTGGACGGCGTGACCGATCCCCGCAACCTGGGCGCGGTCGTGCGCTCGGCCGCGGCGTTCGGCGCCCACGGCGTCGTCCTGCCGCAGCGCCGTTCGGCAAGCATCACCGCCGTCGCCTGGCGGACCAGCGCGGGCACCGCGGCGAGGATCCCGATCGCCGTGGCGACCAACCTGACCCGCCAGCTCAAGGAGTGGGCCGACGCCGGCCTGATGATCGTGGGCCTGGACGCGGACGGGGACGTCGACGTCGACGGCCTCGACCTGGCCACGGGCCCCCTGGTGGTCGTCGTGGGCTCCGAGGGCCGCGGCCTCTCGCGCCTGGTCAAGGAGACGTGCGACCAAACGGTGTCCATCCCGATGGCCGCCGGCGTCGAATCGCTGAACGCCTCCGTCGCCGCCGGCGTCGTCCTGGCCGAAGTCGCCCGCCGCCGCCGCCTCGAACCTCGCGCCTGACCCCCACCACTGCCACCCCCACCCCCTCCCACCGCCACTCCCTTCCCTCAACAGAAGGGCTTCGTGTCATCCCGCCGACCTGGCTCCGCCCAACCGCGCGTGTCAAGGGGGCCGTTCACCGATGCCTGTCGGCGTTCACCGGTACCCGCCCCCTTGACGCGTGTGGTTGCCCTTGGGGAGGTCGGCGGGATGACACGAAACCCGACCGACAACGGACCCGCAGCCTGAACGCGAAACCCCGTCATCCTGCTGATCTGCCCGTCCGGCGAGGACTCTCTTGATCTCTTGATCTTTTGAGCGTTGAACTCTCGGCCCGCGAACGTAGGAGCGTTATTCAGAACTCTTGATCGCTGGTGACAGCGCAACGGCCCCGCCTGGTTAAGATCGTTTTCCTCTCACAGAAGACGTCTGACCAGGAGCGGAGCCGTTGCGTTACCAGTCTAC